>NZ_AUEH01000103.1 GCF_000425885.1 Schleiferilactobacillus harbinensis DSM 16991 | reverse complement strand
AACACGTGAAATTCCGTCGGAATCTGGGAGGACCATCTCCCAAGGCTAAATACTCCCTAGTGACCGATAGCGAACCAGTACCGTGAGGGAAAGGTGAAAAGCACCCCGGAAGGGGAGTGAAACAGTACCTGAAACCGTGTGCCTACAAGTAGTCAAAGCCCGTTAATGGGTAATGGCGTGCCTTTTGTAGAATGAACCGGCGAGTTACGTTAGCTAGCGAGGTTAAGGCAGAAAAGCCGGAGCCGGAGCGAAAGCGAGTCTGAATAGGGCGAGTGAGTTAGCTGATGTAGACCCGAAACCAAGTGACCTACCCATGACCAGGTTGAAGGTGCGGTAAAACGCACTGGAGGACCGAACCCACTTATGTTGAAAAATGAGGGGATGAGTTGTGGGTAGCGGTGAAATTCCAATCGAACTTGGAGATAGCTGGTTCTCTCCGAAATAGCTTTAGGGCTAGCCTCGGAAAAGCGGATACTGGAGGTAGAGCACTGTTTGGATGATGGTCCCGTCTCGGGATACTGAATGCAGATAAACTCCGAATGCCAGATATTTGTTTCCGGGAGTCAGACTGCGAGTGATAAGATCCGTAGTCGAAAGGGGAACAGCCCAGATCACCAGTTAAGGTCCCTAAATCCATGCTAAGTGGAAAAGGATGTGAAGTTGCACAGACAACTAGGATGTTGGCTCAGAAGCAGCCACCATTTAAAGAGTGCGTAATAGCTCACTAGTCGAGTGACTCTGCGCCGAAAATGTACCGGGGCTAAGCATGGTACCGAAACTGTGGGTGCGACCGCAAGGTCGTGCGATAGGAGAGCGTTCTAAGGGCGGTGAAGGCAGACTGTGAAGACTGCTGGAGCGCTTAGAAGTGAGAATGCCGGCATGAGTAACGAAAAGGCAGGTGAGAATCCTGCCCGCCGCAAGACTAAGGTTTCCTGGGGAAGGTTCGTCCGCCCAGGGTTAGTCGGGACCTAAGATGAGGCCGAAAGGCGTAATCGATGGCCAACAGGTGGAGATTCCTGTACCGATCTGTTATGTTTGAGCGAAGGAAGGACGCAGGAGGCTAAGGTGAGCACGCAGCTGGAAAAGCGTGTCCAAGCACTGAGTCTGGGAGCGAGTCAAATGCTTGTTCCTAAGG
>NZ_AUEH01000102.1 GCF_000425885.1 Schleiferilactobacillus harbinensis DSM 16991 | reverse complement strand
CACGAATAACAGCGGGTAAAGCAATGGTGCAATCTTCATGATAGAGGATTGCACCATTTTTGTCTTCACACCTATTTCAACGACCGCTTACTTTTAATTAGAGGATATGCGCAGCATGCAGCACGTCGTATACATGCCGTTTGGTAGCGGCATCCTTGAACCAGATATAAGTCCCGCGGCGAGCGCGGGACAATAGAATGTAATATTGATTCATGACCAGAGTCGTCACCGCTCCGCTGGGAAAATTGAAGTTTCTCACCTTTAAGGCATCAGTGATGCCTAGCTTGAATGAGAGGTCCTGATGTTCTTTTTCGCAGTATACCCAGCGCTTTGCGCGAGTATCCCAGCGGAGGCTATCGTTCCAGATAAATCCTGTGTAATCGTAATCCAACCCTTGGGCGCAGTAAATTGAGCCCACTTGGTCTACAGCCTTTGCCGATTGACTTTTATACCACTCATAAAGAAGATGATGCGGGTAGGGGTGCCATTCTTTGGAGAACTCTTGACCGTCATGATCCCGAATGAAGATGTCATCAGCGCCAAACTCACGAGAACGGCGGCGCAACCAATCCATGGGAGCAAACCATCTGGCAGAGAAACCGTGTTCCTGGTGTGCCTTGAGCCTTTTGTCGATGGCGCTGAGTGAATCTGTGATGGTGACTTGAAATTGACTAGCAGCCGGTTCCTGCGACGGTGTTTGTTCATCGAAAAAGAGGTGGCGCAACACTGCGGTGAAGCGATTTTCGAAGCCGCACCGCTTCTGCACGGTGAGTCGTTTGCAAACCGGTGTTATCCCAGCGGTAAGCAGGGCACACTTCAAGACAAACTCTGTACCGCATTCTTTAACGTGCACACACTGGTGGTCATCCACTAGAAATACAAGAATCTTCGGCCGCGTGTTAGGGCCGACGAGGGTATAAATGTGTTGCGGTACGTCGCTCATCCGATGTGCCTCATCAATGATGACCAAGCTGTAGTCATACTCACTCAACATGTCCAGATAAGGCAATTGCCGCGGGTCGCCGCTAACACTCATTGCTTGGCCTGTCAACGCCGACGATAAAATGACATTTTTTGCCGATTAGAAAATGTTGTTTTTTGCCGGTTTAGTTGAGCTGCGTTTCTCCTTTCCAATTAGTG
>NZ_AUEH01000101.1 GCF_000425885.1 Schleiferilactobacillus harbinensis DSM 16991 | reverse complement strand
TCCCCCCTGGGCCTGGAGGAATCCCTGCCCACTACCTAAACCAATTCACATGGATGAGTCTTCACTGTTGCACTTAATTTGACAATTCGGGAATTGATGACTCTCGTTCAACGGTCTCAATGACTGTGCTCTCTCAGTTGGGGAAGTATAATATTGCCGTCATTGTTTCTGATGCGCAACATTTACCCGGCTCGGTACTATTACCACTCCAAGGATACTACCACAAGCTTGCCACCCTTAAGCAACAGCTCAGCGTAACAAAGCGATTCAAAAACCGGCTTTGGCAGAAAAACATTAAACAAAAAATTTTAAATCAAGCCGCTGTTCTGGATTGGCAAAATCTCCCTGGGATGCCCGAAATGAAACAGTATGCAGCAAACGTACTCGAAGGCGATCGGACCCATCAAGAAGGATACGCGGCGGCATTCTACTTTAGGATTGCTTTTGGCAAACACTTTGTCCGACGTAACGATGACACCGTCAACGCGGCATTAAACTACGGCTACGCAATTATCCGGAGTTGCGTCGCTCGAGAATTAAGTGCTTTCGGGTTTGAGCCATCCCTGGGTATTTTTCACAAGAATCAATTGAACCCATTCAACTTGGCCGACGATTTAATTGAATCATTTCGGCCAATCGTTGATTTGCAAGTTTTGCAAATGAATCTAGATGGCCAACCCATGCTCACTCCGGATATCAAGAAACAACTGCTCAATTTGCAAAGTGCAGATGTCAAAGTTGACGATTCCTTTCAGACCGTACGCAATGCGATTCATTTAACGATTGAAAGTATTGGTGCAGCCTTTACCCAGGAAAAAATTTCTGGCGTCACTCTCCCTCAAGTGATTCCATTAGCCCCCCATGGATTCTCCTAGGTTCATGCGAGTAATTGTAATGTTTGACCTACCGGTTGTCGCGAACGAGGATCGAAAGGCAGCAAATCGGTTCCGTCATGACCTAATTAGCGAGGGATTCGTCATGATGCAGTGTTCAGTCTACTACCGGATCGTCAATGGCTTAGACATGGCAGCCAAGTATGAAAAACGACTTGAGGGTTACCTGCCAGAAAAGGGGCAAGTCCGCTCTCTAGTTTTGACGGAAAAACAATTTGCACATATGAAGGTGCTAGTTGGAGACGTCAGTCCACAAGAATCAGATGTCACCGGCAATTCACTGACCAGTTTATAGACACGAAAAGAGGACGCAAACCGCGAGGTTGCGCCCTCTTTTCTCTGACCTGTCCCATTTTAGCCGATTCTGGAAGGATCCAATAGCCACGG
>NZ_AUEH01000100.1 GCF_000425885.1 Schleiferilactobacillus harbinensis DSM 16991 | reverse complement strand
ATCTGGCGTAATGCGTCACGATTTGTTTCAGCTCCTTAATATCCTTAATCGGTTGTCGATTGAGACGTTCACGCTTAAGCAGGTTGAAGAAACTTTCCATTGGGGCATTGTCATGACAGTTGCCTTTGCGGGACATGCTTGGAACGATTCCCATGGCGTGTAACCGGATCTGGTATTCACGGGTTTGGTATTGCCAGCCTTGATCGGAATGCATGATCGGTGTGACGCCAGAAGGCAGTTTCTTAGCCAGGTCATCAAGCGTTAGACGTAGCTGTTCTTTATTCGCAGAATTAGTCACAATGATTGTGATGACTTCTCGGCTAGCTTCGTCAATGATCGCTGAAATATATCCCCAGCTGCGATCTACCAATCTGACCTGCGTCACATCCGTATGCAGAACAGCGAATGGTTTCTGGGCATTGAATTGTTGGTGCAGCAGATTATCATTCACAGTGCCTACCTTCCCCTTATAAGAGTGATAGCCGCTGGTGTGGCGTGAATACAGTGTCACGCTGAGATCGAGCTGGCCCATCAACCGAAGCACCGTATTGGGAGAACACTTGAATCCGGCTCTACGGGCCATGACATGAATTCGACGATATCCGTAAGTCTCATACGAATCATGAAATGTCTTCTTGATGAATGCCTTCAGGGCCGTATATTTATCTGGTTTATCCTTCCGCTTCAAGCGATCATAGAAAGTGGCACGCGGCAACTGCGCTAACACTAATAATTCTTTAAGCGGATAGTCATGCCGTAACGTGTCAACTACTGCCGCTTTTTGGGCGGCAGATTGTTCTTCGATACGGCCCCTAATTTTTTTAAGAAGTCACGCTCCATTCTGGTATGGTATAACTCACCGCGTAATTTCAGGATCTCTTGCTGGTAGGCTTCCTTCTCACTGAGTTCCAGCTTCTTAACTTGTTTGGTTTTCTTGTGTTTCACTGTAGACCGCCTTCCTCGCGGTTTGGGACGCAACCCGGCCACTCCTTCAGTCCTAAAGATCTTCACCCAAGCAACCACCTGAGAGGAACTAATCCCGAAATGGGCAGCCACGGATACCACACCCTCACCACTGGTTTGGTAATAGTCTACCACAGCCAACTTCTGTTCCAGAGAGTAAACAGTCTTCGTATGTTTCCGCTTAAGAGATTCTAGTCCATGGGCTCGAGCCTGTTCAACCCATTCCCGGATTACTCTCGTTGCCGGGATACTGTATTTCGTGCAAAGTGCACTATATGATACACGCCCTGAAAGATACTCCTGCACAACTTGTAACTTTAATTCACTAGAATATTTGGTCATAAAAATGCCCCACAATCGTTAGAGTATCTGTCTAACAATTATGGGGCACTTCA
>NZ_AUEH01000098.1 GCF_000425885.1 Schleiferilactobacillus harbinensis DSM 16991 | reverse complement strand
CGGCAAATGGACACTGGTGTGTGAGGTCCCCTGCGACCTGCATAGGGGCCCCCGTTATTTTTTATGAGCAAGTACCCATGCCGATATTTTTTCTCGTGTCCATTTTGTCGCAGTGTCAAGATTCTCTACTCGCGATTGTGACTTATATATCTTTTCCTCTAGCTGTGTTTTCCAATAGTGACAGCCTTTGCACAGCACCCATAGGTTGTTATGATCTAAGCACTTGCTTCTGTCAATCCTCAAGGGCACGATGTGATCAGTGACTAGATAGCCAGGCTTGTCATACGTTCTGCCACAGATTGCGCATGTAAAGTAGGCATGAACTTTAGCATCGTGTGCGGTGTGTTCCCATATCTTAGACTTGTAGAATGCAGCAGACTCTTTGTCGCGCTTGTACTTGTCATAGTATGATGTTTGCTGCTTAGAACGTGGTGCTGGCTTGAAATCGTGAGGATTGTATAAGCTCGCATGTTTTGCACAGTATGGGTTGGCTTGATCATATGGGATTATATTGTTGCATCCAGCCTTGCGGCACACCTTTACGCGCATGTGTCACTCCTCATGCAATTCGATGAAGGTTGCCAGTCCGATAATCAACACCAGCATAGCAATCAGCACTATTAGCGGCATGAATACTAGCAACCAACTCCATGTGATCAAGCCGAATAGCTTAGCCAGCACGAATATCAGTGTGAGCAGTAATAAAAAATTGCACATGCTAAATTCTCCCACGATTTTGCGTTTGCTTTTGCTGATAGTCGTTCAGTGCTTTGCGCAGCTCTACAATAAGCGATTCGCTGAACCCGACATGATCAGGTGTCTCAACGCCTTCAGCCTTAGTAAACATGCCATCCTCGATCTCATTCAGCTTAGCCAAGAGCGGCTTAGCATCAATGCTAATCGTAGTGCTAAAACCTTTGACCGAATCATCAACCGGCTTGAATCTATTGTCGAACTCTTCCTGACCCATGACATCAACCGCTTCAGGATATTTGCTACCGTCTTGGCTAATTTCACATACGATAACCGACCCACGCTTGACAACTTTTGTCTCATTGTTTTTAACGCCAACTTCAATAGTCCATATCCCACCATCCGCATAATACCCAGTAATGTCTAACAGGATGCCGGCTTTCAATGCCTTCTTGGCTACAAATTTTTCAATATCTTCACAGTCTTCTGGCACCTTGATTGCAATGTATTCCATTGGTCGTTTCACTACTTTAAACATGTTTATTCCTCCGTGTATTGCTTGATCTTGTCAACCCGCAAGTCTGACCAATAGTCAATTGGCTTGCTGCCCTCAAATATGTAAACCGCTGGCATGGATTGGACGCCGCCAGCTTTGAGTGCCTTAATATCGTCCGCAGTTGCCGTCACAGACTTGGTGTGCATCGCCTTGGATAACTGCCGCACTGTCTGCCGGCACTTCATACATCCCGGTTTCGTGTACACAATTGCTTGCAATTTATTACGTCCTTTCATCCACACGTCCAAATCACGGTCAATCTGATACTCTTGTGGACTGACATAGCCATATTCGGTGCGCTTCATTTGATTAGCGCAGCTTGATCGCATCATACACACTCACAATCGCCAATGCCAGGAAGAAAAGTGTCCATGAAATTATCCATGGCGCCAA
>NZ_AUEH01000097.1 GCF_000425885.1 Schleiferilactobacillus harbinensis DSM 16991 | reverse complement strand
CTTCAAGGATAGGTCTTCATGGCCTATTTTGTTAAATCAACCCGGTCGATTGGTCTAACTCAATCGGTGTTGCACTTCAATTTTAAATCCGGCTCCAGGTGTCTATTTTTAATTTGGTCAGAAAATTTCCTTAAAACGCCCCTAATGCGGTATCATGGCAGTATACGAAGGCACGCAATTCGAATGGGGGATATACAGATGAAAACAAGGTATTGGGAACGCCTCGGCCACACACTGGCGGCGGCTCTGCTGGCCAGCAGCCTGGCCGTGGGGGCGGTAGCGTTGGCAGCACCCGCACAAACCATCCAGCCCGTGGCCGCGGCTACGACAGAACACACCTATTATCCGCAGGAAGACTTCAACTACGGCAACAACAAGGCCGTGATTTATTTGGATCCGACCGGCTTCACCGCCGATCAATTGGCTACCGTCAAGCAGGGCATTACCAACGTGCAAGGCATGCTCGCCGGTATCTTCGCCTTCACCCTGACGAACACCAAGAGTCAGGCCGACATCGTCATCGCCGGCAAGGATTACAGCGATACCTCCGATAATGGCGAACAGGTTGGCGGCGCTACCTTCATTAACTACAACCAGGTGATTAACCACATTGCCCAGCATCCCAACGGCACCCGCATCTTTCTGGACGACAGCTACAAGTCCTATGCCACCTCTCAATACATCGGCAAACAGTGGTCGCCGCAATTGCCGGCGAAGACAGATCCCAATTATCAGACCATTTTCAACCAGTACCAAGAGTACTTTGATAAATGGAACAAAAATACGCTGTTGCTGGCGACAGAGCATGAGATTGGCCACGGTATCGGCTTGGACCACACATCAACAGACACCTATGGTTATTCGATCATGAATCCCGAAGCCGGTCTGAATAAAGAGGGCGACCTGCTCATGGACGTCACCAAGGACACCACCTATATCCGTGCGACGCAAGCCATCTATGGCGGCAAGGCCACGGCCCTCGGCGACACTGAGACCAAACAGCCCACACAAGGGTACCACGGCGGCGATTCTGGTAATGTGAACCCCGGTCGGAACAACACAACCAAGCCGGGCACCGGGGTCGTTTACGTGAATATGGCGACCGGCGCCGATCTTTACAGTGACGTGAACTTCAAGGCCGGCCACGGCAAGAAATTACCGTTCAACTCCGCCTGGCAGTACTACGCCGTCGTGTATGATCCCAATGGCAAAGTCGTCGGCTACAATCTTGGCGGTCAGCAATTCGTCAGCACCGGTGATGTGGCCACTACGAAACCCGTCAGTTCCGTGAAGGGTACCTTCGCCGTGCACTACGCGGCTAACCCGAAGTGGGGAATTGCCCTGTGGAATGGGCAGTTGAAACCCGTGCGCATACTGCCCGCTGCTAGCCGTTGGCAGGTTAATGGGGCAGCTTATCTTGGTGACGAGAATCTGTACTTTAATCTTGGCGGGGACCAATGGGTCGCAGCAATCAATGGATACTTCACTCGTCGGTAGTTAATGGATACGAAAAGAGCGGTGGGACGACGTTGAAGTGCCCCATAATTGTTAGACAGATACTCTAACGATTGTGGGGCATTTTTATGACCAAATATTCAAGTGAGTTCAAGGGTAAGAGGTCGTTAAACGGGCGTATATGAAAAAGTGGCGCAACCCTCTAACATAAGGATTGCGCCACTGCTGTACTCGAATTATTTATTCGTGGC
>NZ_AUEH01000096.1 GCF_000425885.1 Schleiferilactobacillus harbinensis DSM 16991 | reverse complement strand
CCTCCCCCCTGGGCCTGGAGGAATCCCTGCCCACTACCTAAACCAATTCACATGGATGAGTCTTCACTGTTGCACTTAATTTGACAATTCGGGAAGGAATTAAACTCGTCCCGGCGAAAATAAATTTCTCCCCCGGTAAGGAGAATATGGTATACTGCAAGTGCCTAACAGTGGCATATCCATGTTAGGCAAAAAGCGAGTTGGCGTGCCTATTATTCAGGCATTCTTGTTTGGACTCTGCTACATTGGATTGCCTCGCAAATTATCCCTTTCCTCCTAAGGAATTGAGAGATTGAGTTGTACACAAGTTGCCAAACAATTGTGCAGTAGGGTGCGCCAACTTTTCTTTGTATTTTAGACACGTTTGTCACTTAAAAGAACAAGGAGATGTTTGTTTCCATGCATTTACACAGGGTGCCACACGATCAGAAAGTGCACTTCAAGCTGCTAAAATCAGGCAAATTATGGTTAACAGTCGCAATTACAGGAATCACCTTTGGTACTGCCCTGCTGACTAATGTCACAGTGTCAGCCGCTGCAACAAATCCAGCCGCGGCTGCAATGTCCGTCGATTCGTGGATGCCCGATAAAAAACCTGCAAAAAGCAGTCAGCTCTGAGTTGCGAAGCGAGAAAATCATTACTGGTTCAGCTTTTACCCAAGCTGATTTGGCTAAGATGACCAAACTGTCGATCAACTACAATCAGCCCAGCAATTTGTCTGGGCTTCAGTATGCATCAAATCTGTCAATCTTAAGCGTTGCCAGCTTTGGTACTAATAATGGCATTTCGGACCTATCTCCCCTGGCAAATTTGACTCAGTTGCAACAGCTGGATCTGAATCACAATAATATTACAGACATAAGTCCCTTGGCCAAATTAACTGATTTACATGAGCTGCATCTCAGCTCTAATAAAATCAGTGATATTTCTGTTCTGAGCGGTCTTCACAATCTGACGGATCTTGAAGTGGGTTATAACAGCATTACCGATCTCACTCCGCTTAGCGGATTGCATCTTTTCAGCAAGCTCACTATTTCTGGTAACGCCGCCTTGTCAAATTTGAATTTGCTTGCCTCGCTCACGAATCTGCAATCGTTGCGTGCAGCGTACCTTCCGGCACTCACTAACATCACCGGAATCAAAAATGCGGTACAGCTATCCTATCTAGAACTGGAGAATGACAATCTGACCGATGTGGCTGCGCTGCAGAACATCAGCAGCTTGACTACAGTTAAATTAGACTCCAATCACATTAGTGATTTATCTCCTCTATCCAAATCATTTCAAGGGAGCATTGTGAAACCAAATAATCTGTCGGCTATAAACCAAACGGTAGCTATCGGCTCCCAACCGATCGATTATGAAGGAAAAAAAGTGCCTGTTGTCGATAACTCTTGGTCTGTTCAAAATTCCGATTTCACATATCGCTTCATTGGCACCACAACTCTGCCCAACCAGCAATCCATTTCTGCCGATGATTTCACTATGCGTGTCGGGGATCCAACACCCACTGTTGACGATTTTAAGGCTTCCGCAACGGATAAGGACGGCAACGCAATCAAGGTTTCCGTGGATCTCTCCAAAGCTGATTTATCGACCCCAGGCACTTATGACGTTGTCCTGACTGCCGCAGATGGTCAGACCAAGACCGTTAAGCTCACAGTCTTAGCCAATCAACAGTCGTTTGCCGGGAGTGATTTCACCGCCTACGTCGGCGATCCCAAACCTACTGT
>NZ_AUEH01000095.1 GCF_000425885.1 Schleiferilactobacillus harbinensis DSM 16991 | reverse complement strand
TGGCAGTAACGAGAATGCCAACGGCTTGATTCGAGAATTCATTCCAAAGGGTCAATCACTATGGGAAGTCTCTAAGGAGAAGATTCGTAAGATCCAAGATGTCTTAAACCACCGGTTAAGGAAGTGCCTTGGATACCGCAGCGCAATCGCGGCGCTCCAGGCCTCCCCCCTGGGCCTGGAGGAATCCCTGCCCACTACCTAAACCAATTCACATGGATGAGTCTTCACTGTTGCACTTAATTTGACAATTCGGGAACGATAATGTGATTTCAGACAAGCAAAGAATTCGTTTTGATTGGCAATCAGTTGTGGAAGAATCCGTTTCAACCTTGGCTATGACGATAGCTGACTGGGATTTTGAAAGTGGCGAGATTTGTTATTTGGTAATTACTGATGAATTGACAGGGTGGGGAGAGCAAATGCCTTTTGAAATTGTAGCGGGGGGAGTTGGGAATTTTGGGGACGAATTGATCTGATGGTCAGCGTATGCGAATTCAGTTCAGAAATTAATTCCATTGTTGACGTCTTTGTAGATAATAGATATAGGATACTAAATCATCTGACTGAAATGCTTTGAGCGCTATTAGATCGTGCAGAGTTGGTTAGAATCGGGCCTCAAACCAGCGTCGTGGATCAGTTTTAAAGATGTTGGATAGGTCACTGGGACAAGGAAAGAATTAAGCACAATACCAGAGAAGCTATTTGGATCTTTCCAGAATCGGCTAGAATGAGACCAATGGCAAGTGATCAATTGCAGCAGGGAGAACGGTACTGGCGAGACTGGCATGAAAAATATCGCGGCAGCGAGTATTATGTTACACCCACTATCCTAGCAAGCGTAGCCAGTGAACCTGATAGCAGCGATGAAGTTGAACCGTTTGAAAAGATGGTTAGCGATTTGGGAAAAGACACAGGTTGCGATCGCAATACAGATGTGCTGCATGTTTATAGCGACGGCGACTTAAACGATTTTTGAAAATAACGACGTATTTATTATAGACAGGTATCAAAACGCTATTGCTGGTATTCGCGAAAGCAAGGCGCTGGCTGTGCTCAACTATGATATTTATTTCGGCATTGGCGGCAGCTTCTATGATAATTTATCTGGCAACGGTAAGAATCCTGTACAACGGCCACCCTGAACGCGTCATTTTTACGACGCCGGTAACCGCCAGATATCTGGCCCGGCATGTGCTGGCGCCCCCATAAAAAGTACCGCTGCGGCCGAAAAATGAAATACAGTATTGAAATAATACAGGGCGTGCCCGTGCGTCTAGGAAAAGAGTGATTTGGATGAATGATTATATGCTGGCAGGTATTGCGATTACAGCCACGGTTGTTTTTTTGTTGTTTGTTACGCAATGTTTGTATTATGAAAACAATACACCAGAAAAGCAGAAAAGCAACGCGGAAGCAAACCGAATTTTGCAAGAAAATATCAACGTTGCAAATTATGGTGTGCCATGGGCGTCATTGGATCAGATACATCGCAAGTAGCAGCAACCGTCACAGAAATCTGGCATATCAGTTTCTTGCAATTAATTTACTCTTTCTGAAAATAAATTTTGTCGTTTTCATTTCGAAAATCTCGCCGCAAAATTTCGACCCTCGAAAATTTCCGTGCGCGCTGATCCGGCTGCCACTTTTTCTGTGCGGCACAAGCAGTCATCTCGCTGCTCCTTGCCCGCACTCATCGCCAACGTTAATCATTCTCAAAATCAGCAGAGCAATAGCCATTGGATCCCTCCAGAATCGGCTAAAATGGGACACGGC
>NZ_AUEH01000094.1 GCF_000425885.1 Schleiferilactobacillus harbinensis DSM 16991 | reverse complement strand
CGGCAAATGGACACTGGTGTGTGAGGTCCCCTGCGACCTGCATAGGCCCCCCCGTTATTTTTTATGAGCAAGTACCCATGCTGATATTTTTTCTCGTGTCCATTTTGTCGCAGTATCAAGATTCTCTATTTGTGATTGTGATTTATATATCTTTTCCTCTAGCTGTGTTTTCCAATAGTGACAGCCCTTGCATAATACCCATAGGTTGTCATGATCTAAGCACTTGCTCCTGTCAATCCTCAAGGGAACGATGTGATCAGTGACTAGATAGCCAGGCTTGTCATACGTTCTGCCACAGATGGCGCATGTGAAGTAGGCATGAGCTTTAGCATCACGTGCAGTGTGTTCCCATATCTTAGACTTGTAGAATGCAGCAGACTCTTTGTCGCGCTTGTACTTGTCATAGTATGATGTGTCACGTTTAACGTGCTTTGCGACATCAGCATGGTTAGGCTTATACAGGGATGCGTGCTTAGCGCAGTATGGATTCTCTTGGCTATAAGGGATTACATTGTTACATCCAGCCTTGCGACACGCCTTCACGCGCATTGTGCTGCTCCTCCTTCGCTCTACTGTTTGAATAGATCGTTGCTGGGCAGATTACCCTGAGCAATGCCAACACGCTTGTCGCCATCAAGATCAAGGTACTCAATCTTGTAGTGGTTGTTTTCCCCGCTCACCAGCGTTTGGTCTCGCGTGTGCCAGTTCAGGTCTACACTGACAAGCCCATTGCCTGGCAGCTTGTCTACTTGCTTACCGTCAATCCAGATATGCGGCGCATCGTTAACGTCGTCGAATTCGATGCGCACATGCGGAACGTTTGCGCAATCAGGTAACGACATGCCTTCAGCCTTAGTAAACATGCCATCCTCGATCTCATTCAGCTTAGCCAAGAGCGGCTTAGCATCAACCGGCTTGAATTTCTTGTCGAAGTCTTCCTGACTCAGAACATCGACCGATTCAGGATATTTGCTACCGTCTTGGCTAATTTCACATACGATAACCGACCCACGTTTGACAGTTTTTGCCTCATTGTTTTTAACGCCAACTTCAATAGTCCATATCCCGCCATCCGCATAACACCCAATAATGTCTAACCGGATTCCGGCTTTCACTGCCTTCTCGCCCACAAATTTTCCAATATCTTCACAGTCCTCTGGCACCTTGATTGCAATGTATTCCATTGGTCGTTTCACTGCTTTAAACATTTTTATCACTCCTAAGATAATGTAATTGCTGCCGCACGGTCTTGCTCGCTGCCATAAATGCATCCAACATCCCATCCGGCATTCCTCAATGATTCAATCACTTCGTTGACGACTGCTACATTGTAATTGATAACACTCACATAAATTGGGTCCGCAGTACCGATGTTCTTTTCAATTGCAGCGTTTATTTTCCCGATCAATTTGTCTTTGTATTTCTTAGTTGCAGTGGCACGAGTTGGCAGGTATCCTTCCGTTTTTGATGGCACTGGTGCGGGTGGAGGCAACTGCCGATTAGACACCAGTTTTCTTGGGCCTTTAATATTATTTGAGAACATGCCTATCCCTCCGTGTATTGCTTGATCTTATCAACCCGCAAGTCTGACCAATAGTCAATTGGCTTGCTTCCCTCAAATATGTAAACTGCTGGCATGGATTGGACACCGCCAGCTTTGAGCGCCTTAATATCGTCCGCAGTTGCCGTCACAGCCTTGGTGTGCATCGCCTTGGATAACTGCCGCACTGTCTGCCGGCACTTCATACATCCTGGTTTCGTGTACACAATTGCTTTCAATTTCTTCCGTCCTTTCATCCACGCGTCCAAATCACGGTCAATCTGATACTCTTGTGGGCTGACATAGCCGTATTCGGTTTGCTTCATTTGATTAGCGCAGCTTGATCGCATCATACACACTCACAATCGCCAATGCCAGGAAGAAAA
>NZ_AUEH01000093.1 GCF_000425885.1 Schleiferilactobacillus harbinensis DSM 16991 | reverse complement strand
CCTCCCCCCTGGGCCTGGAGGAATCCCTGCCCACTACCTAAACCAATTCACATGGATGAGTCTTCACTGTTGCACTTAATTTGACAATTCGGGTGCTGACAAATTTGTCCAAAAATTCGGATTAAATTTGCAATCTACCTTGTTTATTTATCCAAAAAAATATATAATGTACGCAGAGATTGAAAGAGATATCTATGTGATGGGTATTTCTCCAATCAAGCAGAGTCCGATTGATCCATCACATTAGGACTCTATTTCATAGCGACCAACAGTCGTTTATGAGGAGGGAAATATTATGAAAAAACTCGTAAGAAATAGCATGTTAGTAGGGGCAGCTGTTTTAGGAATTGGTTCGTTAGGTACAGTCGCTCAAGCAGCAACAACACCTGCATCACCAGTTCCAAGCACAAGCAGCACAGCCACGGCCGATATTACGCCTGGAAAGATCACTTTAAGTTCGGCCCCTAGTTTTCAATTTGGTACAGTAGCAGCTTCAGCAAACGATATTTCATATACATCAACTTCCACATCAGGAACCTTGGATATCGCTGATGCTGGTACTGGTACTGGATACACTGTAACTGTTGCAGCATCACCATTCACGGCAACAGGCGGCGCAGCCTTAAAGAATGCACAACTATCATTAGATAATAAAGAAACAGATCCTATTAAAGCAGATGATGCTGATAATGTATCAACACCTCCAACACTTGTCGCAAAGCTTTCACTATCAAGTTCACCAGTAACTGTTGTTAGTGCTGCAGCTGGTAGTGGTGTAGGTGCCTATACTGGAACATATGGTTCTACTGATGCCTCACTTAAGGTTCCAGCTGGTAATATTGGCGGATCCTACAGTTCAACCTTAACATGGACGTTAGCTAACGCACCTGCTTAAATATAAAAATTGAGGGCTTGTAACTTAATTGTTGCATGCTCTCTTTTTTTCTTCGGGAGATGATATTTTGAAGAAGCGTATTTGGATTTTCATCTTGTTTTTAATTAGTGTTATAACTTTTGGTTGTTTAGGAACCCAAGATGTTTCGGCCGCCACCTCAGAAGCTCAACCAGCAGTGACTTATAATATTGTGCCAGAACTTTCAAATAATCAGATCGATAAAAAAGTCGGTTATTTTGATTTGAAATTGACGCCAAATGAGAAGTTGCAAGCTAAATTTAAGATTAATAATAACGATACTAAAACGCATACTTATACTGTAATGGTGAACCGGGCATCGACTGATACCAATGGGGTAATAGTCTATAACGAACATAATGTTAAAGCTGATTCATCTTTGAAATATGATATTGAAAAATTAGTTACATATCCTAAGAGTGTTACTGTTGATGCAAAATCTTCTACAGAAGTAGTTGTGAACATTAATGCTCCGAAAGGAAATTTTGATGGCGTATTGTTAGGTGGTATCTTTATCGAACAAGATAATCAAGTTAGCAAGAGTAATGCTAAGGGTGTAACGTTAAAAAATAAGTATAATTATGTTCTAGGCCTACAATTGAGACAAAATACTGACACAGTTGAGCCAAATTTAAAACTGATCAAAGCATATGAAGATACTCAAAATGGACAAATTTCAGTCAATGCACTATTAGATAATGATGTGCCAAGATTGGAAGAAAAAGTTGATATCAAAGCAAAGATAACTTCAGAAAATGATAGTAAGAATGTTATTTTACAATCAGAGAAATCAAATATGTCAATTGCCCCAAACAGTTACTTTACTTATCCTATTAATGTTAATACAGTTATCGGTGCTAACAAGGATAAGAGATTAAAGTCAGGTACTTATATGATGTATTTGGATGTTAAGGCTAACAATGGGCAAAATATTTGGAAGCTTCAACGGAAATTTATGATTACTGACAAGCAAAGTCGTGAAATCAATAAGAAGACGCCAGTTAAGAACAGTCATACTAAATCCAATATGGCTATCGTTGAAACAATTGCTGCAATTATAGTGGTTGCAGGGTTAGGTGTTTGGTATTACAAAAAACATAAAAAGTAAAACGAGATACGAATAAAAGAATCCAATAACTCACTTTTGGGGTTCTTAGAACCTGTCTAGTATCTGCTGAATCTGGTAGAATTGTGGAAAACCGACTGAGGAGTTTGTCATGCCAGATTATCCAAGCAATATTTCTCGAGCG
>NZ_AUEH01000092.1 GCF_000425885.1 Schleiferilactobacillus harbinensis DSM 16991 | reverse complement strand
ACCCAAATCCAATGAACTACTAGAGAGTATCACGCAACATCCAAACAAGAAAACTATCCACGAACTTGTCTGTAAATTAACTATACGAGGAGGAATTAACGTGAGTAAAAGGCCAGGCTGGCTGCTGTTGGGATTAATCATGGTCGGATTGCTGGTGAGCGGATGTCAAAAGAAAACAGAGGATGCTGACGCCCACAAGATTTCTTACTCGGAGACGACTAAGGAATCCTCAAGCAGTCGTGATCAGCAAAGCAGCAGTGACGCGGAGAGTGATGAGTCGACACGCAGTTCGTCAACGTCATCCAGCGCGAGTGCAAGTTCATCGTCAAGTGCGGCGGTCGCGCTATGGAACACCGCCAAGGCCAACCAGTTGGCCGATTTTATGGTGCAGTGGGGCCAGTCGATGGGCCAGAAATATGAAGCCTATAGTCCCACGCATGACGTGAATTATTATGGCGGCGGAGTGTACAAGGAGCAGATCGCAACGAATAAGGTGGCCGTGAATGACCAGCACGTTTCGGCCGCATGGTCAAACGACGGGACAGGAACGGCCCAGTATAAAATCGTCGCCATGTATTCTGATGTCGCCACTGCGCGATATGCTGGCGTGCATTTATATTTATTCACTATTGATCCCAACGGCGCGCCCAAGGTGTTGATCACCATGCAGAATCAAGGGGCCGAGGATGGCTTGCTGCATTTTAGTGTCACGCAGAACAGTGCTTTGCAAAACGGATTTTCAACCATTATCAAAACAACCCATTAATTTGCACAATGTGGTGGGACAATGAAAAACCAAGTGAAAATAACACTGTGCTTTGCCGCTCTTGTCCTTCTATTCAGCATTTTTCCGTCAGCCAATGCGGCCATCACATCTATTCAGGACGATGCGGTTGAGACTGTCGCTTATATGTCTCAACATGGCATTATCGAAGACAAAACGGCGTGGCAGGAAGTCGTGGATAAAACGGATGCTGGACAGACTATTACGACCATCGCGGATCTGAATGCCGTTATGCGGGTGGGTAATAAGCATTCGAGTGCCGCAAAAAGGGATGCAGCAATACGCCATGAACAGTTACCCGGGGCATACTGTGCCGGCCGACTGACAGTCGTTGATATCCCCACTTTTTACACTATGAGGCAGAGTGTGTATCTACGCTATATAGTCAAGCTAAATCAGTTGATTGCGCACACCCGAGGCGACCTGGTCTTGAATTTTTCCGGCAATCAAGGCGGCATACCAACGGCCATGATTTTTGGCCTTTACGCACTCATTCCCAATGGGCAGCTGTGGACCAGTGTGACCAACACAGGAAAAGAGCAGCAAGTTTCTTTGGTCAAGGACGGCTTGCAAGGCGGCGCAGCCAATTATCGAAGCACCGTAGTAAAAATGGTGCTTGAGAAAGTGAAGAAGCGCTTGAACAAAAAGGTTGCTATCATCATGGACAACAACTCAGCAAGCGCCGCCGAATTCACAATTATGGCAGTCAAAAAAAATCCTCTTGCGAGGATTTTTGGACTACCTTCAGCGGGCTATACGACGGAAAATAGCAATGTTACTTACCATTCGCCGATTTGTGACAATAGTTGGCAAATCATTCCGTGGATGGTAACACGAACCGATCATACAGTTCGCTGTATCAACGTTGTTAATGCTCGGCAGACCCACAACTTTAGTAACACGCCGGTTATGCCGGACGTGCTGTTTACCCAACCGATTAATACGGGGGGAGCAAATGCCCATCATTCGCAAATCTCGAAATCATTATTGAGTCAAATTCGAAAGTGGTTTGATTCCTAAGAATAGCAGAATCAGTTTTTCCTGCATTTTGATATGGTGTTGGACGCAACCCCGACTACGCCCCATATAACCAATGTTTTTGATACAGATGGCGTTGGCAGACACTTTTGCCTGCTGTTGATTACCGCTCTTACAAGATTGTTAGGGCGCTATCTTTGAAAGTTATTGACGCCTACTGTGCAGGCTTGATAGTCTTGTAAGCGAAAACAAAACACGGCGTGCTCCATATCGCCAGAGGGTGGTCCAACTGATCAAAAAGATTGTTATCGGTATTGGCGAATTGATTCTGATCAATCTTGCCGTGCTGGCTCTGATCGCTATCTGGGCGGCCTATTATAGCTTTGGTCCAATGCTGATGGGCACGTCATCGGAACGTGCGATTGAAGAGTTTGTTATGACAGAAGTCGTCCTTGGCGGCGGTTTTGTACTATTGTTTAATGGTTATGCCGCTTATCGATTTTTGACTGGGAAAAATAAGCAGTATTGGAAATAGGACTGTTAATCATCAATTTTGCAGTTGATCGTGTAACAAAAAGGCTGATGCGTAATTTGAAGTGCCCCATAATTGTTAGACAGATACTCTAACGATTGTGGGGCATTTTTATGACCAAATATTC
>NZ_AUEH01000091.1 GCF_000425885.1 Schleiferilactobacillus harbinensis DSM 16991 | reverse complement strand
AATCTTCCGATGGTAACTTGCATCCGACACAGGAACTATTGGATTACGACGACCGTTATGATGATGCGTTGCCAGATGATCTGCCAGTGATTCCGAAAGCGGTAGGCGAATGGCTTGAATGGTGCAAAGGACGGGCCCATTCGTTGAAAGATGCGCTTGATGGTGAAACGCGCGTCAGCGAAGATACATTCGCCCGTGCATGGGTGCTAGGTGGCTGGTGCGTTGCGGAAACTGGCGAAATCGTGAAATTGGAGGCGGAGAAATGAAGAAAAAGGTCAAGCACGCCTTTGCCTATATCATTTCTGAAGCCGTATCTCCGGTTTACTCACTGATCAAGGCATTAAGATAGGAGATTGAAAAATGGAATTAGTTGCAAAAGTAGTGTTTTTTGACCTTTTGATTATCTATGTAGGCGCCATCTTGTTACTATCAGGTTTCCCATTATGGATCCGTGCAGCAGGTATCGTTATTATGCTTTTTCCAATATACAGCGATGCGGAATGGCTGTTTGAGCACAAAAAGATGGAGGGACTAAAAAAGTAAAAAAAAGGCCGCATGAGCGGTCTTCCATGCACAGCTACGTGCACTAACAAGTGATAAATACAGTATAACACAGGAGCGTGGCCATGGTGCGGGTAGTACAGACATATTGGAGAAGATTAGACCATGAAGCAACTGCAGCGAATGCCGAATTCGTGTTGATGGACTATCGGCATCGTAAACAGAAATCTAAAAGGAATGAGATCACCTTGCAATCTCCGGCAATTGATGGCATGCCACGCTCGCCAAGTACGGAAAACTCACAGGAAAATAAGCTTCTGAAGTATTTGAACGATTGGGATTTTGTGGCGCAGTGTGATCGTGCAATTGAAGCAGTGGAGAATGACGAGAGCCGGGAAATTATTAAATTGCTGTATACAACTGATTATCCAGTCAAGGTGCAGACTATTATGGACCGTTTGGGTATGGAGACGACAGCCTATTATCACGCCAAACAGGATGCGCTCATCGCTTTTGCCGAGGTATGGCCACCGTCACCTAGTGAGTTGTTAGTCTATCGAATAGAAAAACGAGCGTAAGAATGTCGTAACTAAGTCGTAAGTCAACCGTAAGTGCGTATGCTTTATTATGGTATTGTGCCAATTTGAAGGACAGCCTGCGAAAGCTTTCTTCTATGCAACCTCCTTTCCTTGATTGGCGCGGCGAGTGGTTTAAATCCGGGTTCGATTCCCGGTCGCCGCATTGCCCCTCGTTTGGAGCCACATCATGGATGCGGTTAAAATAAAAAATGGAATCAGGCTGTCTAACATCCAGCCTGACACTTACTAGGTCGGGGGCCTTCATGCCATGACCCGCACATTCCACTACCAGGCGTGCCGCAGCGTCGGATATGCGGCGAGCGTGTTGGGAGCAATCGTAACTCAAGTTGGATGAGTCTTAGTACGCGGGTTCGATTCCCGCCGATTGCATAGCCCACCAAACTTTCGAAAGGAAGCGAAGACCGCCTGAACTCGGCCGTGGGCTGAAAAAAGAAATTACTAGGTTACGAGGAATTGTAACAATATAGGCGCTGCCATGGGCGCCTTTTTTATTGGAGGCGTACGTATGCAAAAAGAATTGCTAATTTGTGCCACAAAAGAGCAATCCGAAATGTATCAATCAAAGGTAAATGACGACGAAATCATGTGTGTATCTGTTAACGTTTTGCTTCACAAAGGCGGTCTTAGTATTCGGCATTACGGCATTGCGCCAGCTTTGTGGACGCAGGCTCAATACGATAAGCCACTGATGCATAAGTTGGTATTAGTTACGGAAATGCTTAACAATGGACGTATGAGATTAGACACACCTAACGTAAACTAATTTTGAATGATCAGCACTCCACCAAACGGTGAGGTGCTATTTTTATACATATTTTCGGAGGAACCCAATTTGAAACAGTCAGAGAAATGGAAACGCGGATTACCCTATGTTGGCAATAAAGGCCAGAAAGCAGAAAAGATCATCGACATATTGCCTGCTGGCAGCCGTCTAGTTGACGTATTCGGTGGCGGTGGATCGATCAGCTTGACAGCAGCCTCATCTGATAAGTGGAACGAAGTAGTTTACAATGACCGGCGAAAAACAGTTGTTAATTTGCTCAAAGCGTTGATCAAAGACAAGCCTCATTTTGATTTGATGAATTATGTATATATGGATCGCGAAACGTTTTACAGCTGGCGAGACAAAATGCCCGATTCGATTGAACGTACTCTTGTGTTGACCATTTGGAGCTTCAGCAACGACCTAAGAAGTTATTTGTGGGGGCCAAAAAATGAGAAAGATAAATTGCAACTGACGCGAGCACTATTTTTGGGAGACACGGGGACAAAGCTTGATGGCCTTTATTCATATGCAAAAAACGAAAACAGTATTTCGGGTAAATACAGGCTGTTTCACAAGTGGCGAT
>NZ_AUEH01000090.1 GCF_000425885.1 Schleiferilactobacillus harbinensis DSM 16991 | reverse complement strand
TAAGCGTCCAATAATCTAGCGGCTTCCAGCCGGTCGAGCCTCCAATTATACTTGGGACATCAAGTAGATTGGAGGCTGTTTTATGACTCAGATCAAAGATATAGTTCCCGTTGAGCTGATCAACCGGGCCGGTACTGTGCCGGCAGTCAAAACCAAGCTGGGTGCCAAAGTGAAGCTTGGCGAGTCAGAGGTGCTGCTCTATAACGGCGTTGACGGCTACCTGGCGCACATCATCTTACAGGAGTTGACCGGCAATGCTTCCCGACCTGACCAGCGTTAAGATCTTCATCGTCTGCGGCCGGACGGATCTGCGCAAAGGGATCGACGGTCTAGCCACGCTGGTCCAAGAGGAATACGACTTAGACGTTTTCGACCAGTCGCTCTTCCTCTTCTGCGGCACGCGCAGTGACCGCTTCAAGGCCCTTTACTGGGACGGTGACGGCTTTCTCCTGCTGTACAAACGGTTTGAGAATGGGCATATGCAATGGCCGCACAGCCAAGCTGAGGTCAAGCAGCTGCGCTATGGCCAGCTGAAGCGGCTGCTCACCGGACTGGCCATCGAAGAACGGCGAACCATCAGGTCCGCCCGTCCAGGCATCATCCACTAGAAGCTCTTTCCAGAAGCCAGGGAAAGGGCTTCCTTTTGTACTCCCCGCTTGATATAATCCTACTTATCATTCCAAGTGGGAAAGGCGGTGAGCTGATGGCTAAGGCGGTCGGGACTGAACGTGAACGGCAGTTGGAACAAGAAGTCTTCTATTTGAAGCAGGAACTGCAACTGCTTAAAGAAGGCATTGCGTATTTAACCAGGAAACAGTATGGCCTCAAGAAAGAGACCCTGGATCATGCCGAACAAACCAATCTGTTTACAGAAGTTGTCCCGGAGCTGGATATTCCAGAAATAACCGGAGAAACCAAAGAAACGATCACCTACACGCGGACCAAAAAGAAAGGGAAACGGGCCGCTGAACTCGCCCAGTTCTCCCACGTCCAAAAACAGTTCGAATTACCTGAGAGCGAGCGGATCTGCCCAAATTGTCAGCGGGTCATGGCGGACATCGGCGGTACAATGATGCGCCAAGTCCTGGATATGATCCCGGCATTTTTCCAAGTGGTTGAATACATCGCCCACGCCTACGCTTGCCAGTATTGCAAAGACCATGGCATCCACAGTGATGTCATCAAAGCCCCTGTGCCTAAAGCATTCATCGGAAGCAGCTTGGCGTCACCGTCGATCCTGGCGGAGACACTGATTGAGAAGTACGAGAAGAAAGTGCCGGCTTTTCGACAGGAGAAACAATGGGCCAGGTTGGGTGTGCCGATCACGCGCCAAGACATCATCAATTGGCACATCTTGGCCGCTGATTATGGACTGGGCGCCCTGCATGACCTGATGAAAAAGGAACTGCTCACTCAAGATATCATCCACGCCGATGAGACGCCGTATAAGGTCATCGAAAGTGAGAAGAGCAAGACCTATTATTGGCTGCTCGCTTCCGGCCGGTACGCTGAGAATCAAGTGATCCTGTACGAGCACAAAGACGGCCGATCATACAACTGGATCGAAGAGATGCTCGGTGACTACAGCGGATTTCTCCAAACCGACGGGTATGCAGTCTATCAAAAGCTGCCGCACGTTGTGCGCGTTGCCTGTCTGGCCCACATCCGCCGGAAATTCTTTGATGCTTTGACGGAGAGTGAACAGAAGCGGACAAAGAAAGCCACCCGCACGAGAGAACGGGCCAGCGAAGAAGACCTGATCAAAATCGAGCACGCCAAAAAGAGTGCTGCCTGGATTGGTGTCGAGTATTGCGACGTCATGTTTCTTCTGGAGAAACGCTGGCACGACCTTGCCCCGGAAGACCGCAAAGAAAAACGGCAGGCCATTCTGGCCAAAGTGATGGACGCGTTCTACACCTGGTTAGGAAACTTGGGCCAGCTGCCCAAGACCAAGCTGGGCAAAGCCGTCGACTATGCCTTCAATCAGCGGGACGCCCTAGCAGTTGTTCTAACCGATGGCCGTTTGGAGATCTCCAACAACCGCGCCGAGCGGGCCATCAAGGAACTCGTCATGGGCCGGAAGAACTGGCTTTTCTCCACCAGTTTCAAAGGTGCCCAAGCGAGCGGCATCATCCTTAGCGTCATGCGCACAGCCGAAGCTAACGGACTGGACACGCGCGCTTATTTGAAGCTCCTATTTGAGGAGCTCCCCAATCTGCCGGTACCAGATGATCCGAATGACCTGCAGAAGTATTTGCCTTGGGCACCGCAGATGAAAGAACGGTGTACCAAGCAATCAACAGAGCTCGAATAGTGAAGAGCGAGGCTCGTGCTGACCCTGTAATCATACGGGATCGGCACGAGCCTCTTCAATACGCTATTTTATTCGACGCTTACGCTGCTCCTGCATCTGTTGGTTTTCGTGGAGTAAATTTTGGACGATAGTCCGTAATTGCTCGGGGGTGGCATCTGCGAGTGCAATGCTATTTTTT
>NZ_AUEH01000089.1 GCF_000425885.1 Schleiferilactobacillus harbinensis DSM 16991 | reverse complement strand
TCTTCAAGGCTTTGACCAATTCCCCCATCGTGATAAAGATGGCCCGATAACCCTTTTCAATAGCCTGGAGGCACAGGCCAACAGAGAGAAATGTCTTGCCAACACCCGTCGGGCCAAGGAGTACCAGATTGTAACTCTGATCTACCCAGGTAAGGCTCTTTAGTTCATTCAGTTGACGCTGACTAATGCCAGGTTGAACGGTCAAATCAAATTCATCTAGGGCGCGTTCGTAAGGCAAGTTGGCGTTCTTCAATCGCTTGATACGAGCCTTAATGGCTCGCTGTTCTTGCTCGTACCGGAAGACTTGCAGTAAGAAATCGGCGTATGAATACTGCTGCTCATTGGCCTCGGCGATAAGCGCCGGGGCAGCCCTAGCGGTCTCGGTCAGACGCAGAGCGCGCATAATTTCTGTGAGTTCCTTAGTTTGTTCCATGGCGGCCTCCTTGCACGAGTTTGGAGTATACATCAAGACTGCGGACTTCGGGATGGATCGTTGAGATACGCTCTTTCATGACCGCATCAATTGGCAGATCTGGCATATTGAGAACTTCTTGATCACTCTCGTGATTGACTTCCTCCAGAAAAATGACCATCTCTTTAAACCCTGAGGCATTGTAGATCTTTTGCTGGATACACATGTCCAGCGTGGTAGAGAGTAAGGCCGGTGGATAAGCATCAAATAGTCCTCTGATTACCTGAATCTGATCGCGAATGTAGCGCGGGTACTTGGTTCGCAACACCGTTAGGTAGTCATAAGCAGCCACTGTTTTATCAAACTTCTTGGCAGTGACTTCAATCAGTTCTGAAATACCTAATGACCGATCGCGGCGATGGTTGCTGTTCTGAATTAAACCACCATGTCCAGACGAAATGCGATGTTTGGCAATCTCCATGCCAGTGTTGATGTTTCGAATCACCAGTTGCTGGTCATCCACAAAGACGTTAACCAAGGTTCCCTGGGCATTGTAAGTCCCTAATGGCACGCTGTACCGATTGCCTTGGTACATGATCGTGTTGTCCTTTCGCACCTTCCGTTCTTGGCCGTTTTTAACCTCACGTTGATAAGTGTTAACTGGTTGGAGGTGTTTTTGTTCTTCTTTGAAAACCTCGGCAGGGATCTGCTTGGTGAGGTTGTGCTGTCGGCCATTACCCCGACGAACCAGCCAGGCGCGGCACTCTTCATTCCACGAATCAATATCGCTGAAAACCCGTTCTTTGGCAAAGCTGCTCTTAACAAACTTGACGACATTTTCAATCTTGCCCTTGGACTCCGGATCAAAGCCCCGACAGGGGGTCGTCTCCAGATGCTCAGCCTGTTTGAAGGCCTGGAATTCTTGGGTGTAGATAATGTTGCCGGCGTTCTCACTGACCACAATGATTCGATCTTGATCAAACACAATCTCTTTCGGTTTACCGCCAAAGTATAGAAACGTGTTCTCCAAACAACGAATCAGATCCTCAGTGCGAAAGGGACGCTTTTGCCATTCCACATACTTATAGCGTGAATGTGAAAGAACATGGGCGTAGAAGTACAGCTTCACGTTTTTCCCAGTTGGTGTCTTCTGCACGGTCTGGCCAAAATCAATTTGGCCTTGCAGTCCTGGTGGAAGCTGCGGGACGGCTTCATACTGGCGCCGCTTAGTTGTTTTTACGATCTTATATTTACTGCGCAACTCCTTTACGTATCGCCGCACAGTGCTTTCGGCATACTTGCCAAACTTTTTCTCTTCCAGCCAGTCACACACTTGCGCGGCACTCAGATCAGGATGTTCCTTAAGCCATTGAAGAATCATTGGTTGGTGAGTATCCAACGACTTTCGCCTGACCTTAGTCGAAGCAAGCCATTCGCCCATTTCATCGGGTTGTCGATTCAAGTAGCTCGTCACGGTGTTGCGTGAAACGTCTAATTTTTTGGCAATTCGCCGTAACGAAAAGCCTTGGTCGTACAGCCCTTTGATCTCTGAATACAATGTCAACTTATCCACCTAGTCCTAGCTCCATTCGAATGATTTCTCTTCATTCTAATGGAAATGATCGGCTCTGGATGGGGGTGGCTCAATCTTATTGAGCATTATTGGCCTTATCTTATTGAGCAAAAATGGTTCACTTTAGTTTAGCAGTCACAACAAAAAGCGGGCATCACTGCCCGCTATCAGAAAACGACACTCTGCGTAGTCAATTTTCAAAACAGAACGATCTGCTGTTGAAGTTGACTATTTTTTATGGGTACGGAGTGCAAGCACTTCGTGACGATGACCCTCTGGTCTATAAAATGCGCCACCAGTTAGCTGTGCTGTGCGTCGGTTAAAACGAATCTACCCGCTTATTGCCTAGGACCAGCTTAATTATACCATAATCTATTGGTTATTGATACTATTAGATGTGAACAGCCCACGCAACTGCTGAATCATGCTGATCACCGAAAAGGGAAGTTCTTGGCTGGCTGTATCGACTTCACCACGATTTTGGTGCCAAAACTCCGTCAACATGGCCACGGCGATGTCAAATTGGCTGTATGGCTCCATTTGATCAGTGGTGGCTGTACTGTCCACAGCATTGCGCACATAGTCGGGTCTAGAATTTTTGGTGTTGGAAAGTATTTCCATTCCAAAAGTACTAGGCCCTTTTTGATAACAAAAAAAGGCATCTAAGCCTCCCTAGT
>NZ_AUEH01000088.1 GCF_000425885.1 Schleiferilactobacillus harbinensis DSM 16991 | reverse complement strand
GCCTCCCCCCTGGGCCTGGAGGAATCCCTGCCCACTACCTAAACCAATTCACATGGATGAGTCTTCACTGTTGCACTTAATTTGACAATTCGGGAGTTTTAACTTTTAGAAAGAGGGTATCATCATGGGTGGTTATATCACACTCGCCGTTGTGGCGATCATCGTTCTGTTATTGTTGTACTTCTTCTTCCACACCTTCATCTCGGTGGAATCCGGGACCGAAGCACTGGTGACCAGGTTCGGGGAATATACGAAGACTTTGCAGCCAGGACTGCATTTCTTGATTCCCATTGTGAACCGGGCGTATGTTGTTTCCATGCAGCTGCAACCCCTCGATGTCGAGAAGCAGCCGTTGATCACTAAGGATAACGCCACTGTGCAAGCGGCGGAAAAAATTAAGTACCACGTTACTGATTCCTACAAGTTCCAATTCGGCAACTCGGATTCTGTTGAATCCATGATTCAGGATGCCCAATCTGCATTGCGTTCCATCATCGGGCAAATGGATTTGAACGCCGTTTTGGGCGGCACCGAGACAATCAACCAGCGCCTGTCTGAAGCCTTGGCTGAAACGACTTCCGCTTATGGGTTGAAAGTCGATAACGTCGCCATCTTCGGGCTGCAACCGGATCCCCAGATTCAGCAAGCGATGAACAAGCTGCTGACGGCCGATCGGGAAAAACAGGCTGAAATCAGTAAATCTGAAGGTGAACGAACCGCTGCTGAGAACCGGGCCAGCGGGCAAGCCTTCGCCATCAAGACAGAAGCCGAAGCCAATGCCTATTCCACGAAGATGTCTGCCGATGCCCAAGCTTATGCAACGGCGCGGGCAGCCGAAGCCCAAGCCGCGGCCAATACCCAAATCTTGGACGCTTACTCGGCAGCTAATTTGACCACTGAACAATACGTCCAATTGCAGCAAATTGCTGCCTTTGCCCGCTTGGCCAGCAGTCGGGCCAATACTGTCGTAATGCCGTCGGATAAGATGGATGGGGCAGTGAAAGCCGCCACAGCCACCAAGATCTTCAAAACAGACAATTCCGATACCACCGGAGCCACGTCCATCGTGAACGAACTGGATCAAAAGATCCAGGCCCCGAAGAGTTTGGAAGCCCAGGAAGCCAGCGGCAATGGTGATTTCAACCCGAACTTCGGCGACACTACGGCCAATATCAAGGCCAACGTGGCGACCGATGACACGGAAGCCGCCGGGTCCGCGCCCAGTCCCTCGGCGTCGCCAAGCCAGCCCACAACACCGGGCAGTCCGGAGTATTACCGCCAGCTGAATGCGGCGGCGCGCCAGCATTAATCAGTTAAATCGTTGACAAACCAAAAACGCCGGCCAGCAATGGTCGACGTTTTTGATTGGCTAAAATGAAGTGATTGGTTACAGTACCCGGACCGCCATGCTGGGTGCAAAACCGGGGCTGATGGTCTGGATCCGCACCACATCGCCGGGTTCCGGCGCGGCAATGTATTGATTATTGCCGATGTACAGGGCATCGTGATAGGTGTTGCCCCGCGGGCCCCAGAAGATAATGTCTCCGGGTTGCAGCGCATTAAGCGAAACGGACTTGCCGGAAGATTCCTGCGGCACCGTCCAACCGCCGATATTCACGCCGGCGGCATTCAGAAAGATGTAATACATCAACCCGGAACAGTCGAAGACGTTGGGGCCTTTACCGCCCCAAACATAGGGCTTGCCCAATTGCTGCTGGGCGAGGGCGATGACCGCGGCAACCTTGGTTTGGTTGGCCGGCGGGGTCACACTGTTGCTCGGGGGAGTCAGACCATTGCCGCCATTGGCCGCGTCGGCGACCACCGTGACCGCCGCACTGGCTATCCACTCATTATTGCCGATGCGGTACCAGACGTACCCGTCGGCTTGTTGGGCGGCTGTATAAGAATATGTACCGCCTCCTGCTAAAGTTCTGGAAATGGCGTAACTGGTGCCGGCTCCTTGCCGAATGTTGGCGGCATAATTCACCCGCACCGATCCAGTTTGGTTGGGTGTCGGCGTGACGATGGGATCACCGCCGCCGGCATTGTTCCCGGCATTGCTGCCGGAGCTGGTGCCATTGCCTGGATACAGCCCGGTCCCCGCGGTGACGGCCGCCCCCGCGACCCATTGCTCACCGCCCAGGTTGTACCATGTATAACCATCGGCTTGCTTGGTGGCGAAGTACTTATAGGCTTCGCCCTGACTTAAACCGCGCAGAACACCATAGGTCAATCCCGCCCCCGAGCGGAGATTGGCCGCCGTATTGACGGTGACCCAGCCGGTTTGGGTGGTGGTGGGCCCAGTCGCGCTCCCAGCGGCCGGCGTACCAGTCCCCGGTTCAACGGCCGCACCGGCCACCCATTGGCTGCCGCCCAAGTTATACCACGTATACCCATCGGCTTGCTGGGTCGTGTACGTCTTATACGCTTCACCTTGGTTCAATGTGCGCAGTGTGGCGTATTTCAAGCCCGGCCCTTGACGTAAATTAGCCGCATAAAGAACCTTTACATAGTCCGTAGTTGCAGCCTTTACTTTTTTCGTCGTGGTATTCGCGGCAATGACGCCGCCGCCGAGTAGGACAGCGGCTGACGCCAGCGTTACCATACCCGTATGTGTGCGTTTTCCTGTCAAGACGAACCCCTCCAATTCGTTATCTTTTGCCCCCGATAACTATTCACTTTTGATTGTAGCACAGGCAGGAGGGGGCCCGGCTACATAAAAAGTAAAATTCCTTTACCAAAAGTAAACCCGAATTGTCAAATTAAGTGCAACAGTGAAGACTCATCCATGTGAATTGGTTTAGGTAGTGGGCAGGGATTCCTCCAGGCCCAGGGGGGAGG
>NZ_AUEH01000087.1 GCF_000425885.1 Schleiferilactobacillus harbinensis DSM 16991 | reverse complement strand
AATCTTCCGATGGTAACTTGCATCCGACACAGGAACTATTGGATTACGACGACCGTTATGATGATGCGTTGCCAGATGATCTGCCAGTGATTCCGGAAGACGTTAGTGAATGGTTGACATGGTGCAAAAGGAAGCACCATTCGTTGAAAGATGCGCTTGATGGTGAAACGCGCGTCAGCGAAGATACTTTCGCCCGTGCCTGGCTGCTAGGCATCTGGCGCGTTGAGGAAACCGGTGAAATTGGAGGAAAAAAATGAACATACATGAGCAGTTCAAAGGCGGTTTCACACGTGGATCAGGAATTTGTACTGAGGAAATTCTACATGATGATCGTGTCATGGGCGAGCATAAGCTACAGTTCCTGATGTATGATGCGAACCTATATCCTTGCCCGAATCTAAGCACTTGGAAGCCAAAAGTTAAGCAAGAAGTTATCAACTTTGTTAAAGAGCGAGTCTCCAAATTCAATGCTGATGTTTGGGTAGATGATGTGCAAATCAAAACATATGAGGCGGAGAAATGAAACGAGAGATTAAGTTCAGAGTTTGGGACCATAACACGGATACAATGATGATCCCTGATAATTTCGAGTTTTATGATGGCGAAATTGGCTGGATTGATGCAAGCCGAGAAGCAGGACCAGGATCGGGCAATGATGGTTATCCAGATCAGTTCGAGATTATGCAGTACACCGGTCTGCACGACAAGAACGGACGGGAAATCTACGAAGGCGATCTTGTCAAGAATGAGAATGGTGTGCTACGGGTTGTTGAATTCCATGACGGATCATTCACGTTAGGGGACTATTACTTTGGGAGCATCGGGGCTGGTCGAGTCCTGGAGGTCGTCGGGAATATCTACGAGGACCCGGATTTACTGGAGGCGCAGCATGACTGAAACAGTGCAGGACGTGTTTAATGACGTGTGGAAACATTACTTGGGGCTTGCTTATAGCAGTGACAGCAATAGTCTTATTGGTCCTCCAGGGATGGCAGGCGATATATGTGATGCGCCGGAACGATTTGCGGCTGCACTCGCCGCTGAAAAGGGGTCGAAATCGACCCGTTTAGCCGACAAGCAAAAAAACTGCCGATACTGCCCGATGTGTGGCCGTCGATTGAAGGAAAAATAAATTCTAGGTAACAAAAAAGGCCGCTTCCGCGACCGTGTGTGTTTAACTCATGCAAATAAATTATAGCACAGGAGCGTGGCCATGATGCGGGTAACACAACGATTTTCAAGAGTAGACAGAGATAAGACGGCGGCCAATGCAGAGCGTATCTTGATCCAGTACCCGAATCGCAAGGTAATGGCAATGAGCCGTGAAAACACGCTAGCATCGCCAGCTATGGACGGCATGCCGCGAAGCCCGTCGGTCGAAAACCACGCGGACGATAAGATCATCAATTATATCGAAAATGACGATAAGCAATTCTGCGATAGGTGTGAAAAGATCATCAACACGCTTTTGCCCCAAACAGCAGTCAACGATAAATGGCCGATCATCCTCAAGATGCGCTATGTGGCGCTCAAACCGCTGACTGACGACGTGATAATGGAACGTGTGGGCTATCAGTCCAGCCAGTATTATGAAGCCGTCAAAGACGCTCTCTGCGCGTTTGCCGAATGGTGGCCGAATTATCCAGGAAGCCTCGTCGTCAGCAAATTCTAGACCGGACATTTACCGGACAAACACCGGACAAAGACCGGACACAAACCGGAGTGATTTGGGCTTATTATTGTATTGTGCCAATTTGAAGGACAGCCTGCGAAAGCTTTCTTCTATGCAACCTCCTTTCCTTGATTGGCGCGGCGAGTGGTTGAAAGCCGGGTTCGATTCCCGGTCGCCGCATTGCCCTCAAATTCATATAAAGGATGTGGTATGGCTCACTCCTTCTTGCAATCGACAAGCTATACCGGGGGCAAAAAAAGTCATGCGATGACCCGTAAGGCGAGCGTGACGTATCACTGTGGCGGAACAGGTAGACGCAAACCAGGAACAGAAAGAATGATACGTGTTTAATCACGAGGACACGTCCGTACAAATCATTCATGTCAGGTGCAAATCCTGACCAGTGATATGTAAGGTTAGAGACTTTCTAGAAGGCAAAGCGGTTGACATTACCCAATACCGCATAGCAACCGTAGCTCAGCTGGTAGAGCAGTGGCATAAGCCTAATCGATCGTGGGTTCGAACCCCACCGGTTGCATAAGCCCACCAAACTTTCGAAAGGAAGCGAAGACCGCCTGAACTCGGTCGTGGGCTAAAAAAATTAAATTACTAGGTTACTAGGAATTGTAACAACATAGGCGCTGCCATGAGCGCCTATTTTTATGCACTGCAAAAATACACTGGAGATAGTATGAAAATAACTGAAAAATGGAAACGCGGATTACCCTATGTTGGCAATAAGGGCCAGAAAGCAGAAAAGATCATCGACATCTTGCCTGCCGGCCACCGCCTCATTGATGTATTCGGTGGCGGTGGATCAATCAGCCTGACAGCATCATCATCTGGTAAATGGGATGAAGTAGTTTACAATGACCGGCGAAAAACGGTTGTTAATCTGCTCAAAGCATTGATCGAAGACAACCCTCATTTTGATTTGACGAAGTACGTATATATGGATCGCGAAACGTTTTTCAATTGGCGAGACAACATGCCTGATTCGCTTGAACGGACTCTTGTGATGACTGTTTGGAGCTTTAGCAACGACCTAAGAAGTTATTTGTGGGGGCCAAAAAATGAGAAAGACAAATTGCAACTGACGCGAGCACTATTTTGGGGAGACACGGGGACAAAGCTTGATGGCCTTTATTCATATGCAAAAAACGAAAACAGTATTTCGGGTAAATACAGGCTGTTTCACAAGTGGCGAT
>NZ_AUEH01000086.1 GCF_000425885.1 Schleiferilactobacillus harbinensis DSM 16991 | reverse complement strand
CAAGATCATTCCCGCCGCCATCTCACAATTACCAAGGCATCAGTGCACTTTCGGGCTTTCAAGTTTCAGTAGTAGTCATCATTGGCCACAACCTTTACCGTTTGGCCCACCAGATCGTTATAGTTATACTTCTGGTTTTCTTTCACGGTAAAACCTAAGTTCTTCAAGCTGTTGATATTTACCGTGTTGTCCCGGTTGACCACTAAGACGATGTCGGTCGCCGCCTTGGGATAGCTGCCAGCCAGCACCTTGTAATTGGACTCCAGGTACGACTGTTTGCCGTACCGGTCCACCGGGTAGACCGACCCGCCGACGCCCAGCGTGGACATCATGGCACTGGCGTCCACCCCGCTGCGTTCGGGATTGCTGTTGGAGAACTTCACCGGTTTATACTGGCCATTCACGTCGCGGACCAGGTTGAAGCCGGTGGCGTATGTATAACTGATGTTTTTGGCCAATTTCTTGTTTAATCCATTCAGATAATCCAGGTACTTCTGGCTGATCTTATTGACGTGCTGGGCCTTATCGGCCGCACTAGTCTGCGCGGTAACTTGATCACTTTTCGAAAAGCCCTTCTCCTGAGACGGCCGCTGGGACGTATCCTGCCCCTGCTGGGCGATCGTAATCGGATACTGGGCCAGCGTTTCCGCCTCGGTCTTGTCGATCTGGGTCTGGAACCCCGTAGACAGGGCCAAAACGATGGCGACGCTGATGATCCCGATACTGGAAGCAAACATCGTCAGGAACGTCCGACCCTTTTTCGTCTTAATGTTCGTAAACGATAATTTCAACGCCGTCCAGAAACTCATCTTCGTCCGTTTAAGCGTGAAATGATCGTCCGCCTCGTGCTCGCTGTACGGCGCGGAATCGTTTAGAATCTTGCCGTCCGCAAAGTTGATGATCCGGTCCGCATACTGCTTGGCCAGTTGCGGGTTGTGGGTGACCATGATCACCAGCCGTTCTTTGGACAGCTCCTTGATCAGCTGCATGATTTCTTCACTGGTCTCGGAATCCAGCGCGCCGGTGGGTTCATCAGCCAGCAGGATCTCGGGATCATTGGCGATTGCCCGGGCGATCGCCACCCGCTGCATCTGCCCGCCGGATAATTGATTCGGCCGCTTGTGCATATGCTCAGCCAAACCGACTCGGGTCAGGGCATCCACGGCCCGTTTTTCCTTTTCCGCCCGGGATACGCCGGACAAGGTCATGCCCATTTCGACATTATCCATGATGCTTAAATGGCCGATCAGGTTATAGCTCTGGAAAATGAAGCCGATGGAGTTGTTCCGGTAGGCATCCCAATCCGCGTCTTTGAAGGTCTTAGTCGATTTGCCTTCAATGATCAAATCGCCGGAATCATACCGATCCAATCCGCCAATCATGTTCAGCAGCGTGGTCTTCCCCGAACTAGAAGGGCCAAGGATAGCGACGAATTCTTGTTGGCGGAACGACACCGAGACATCGTCCAGCGCTTTCGTGATCGTATCGCCGACGTGGTAATACTTCTTGATGTGCTTCAGTTCAAGCATGCGTAACTCCTTTTTAGAGCAGGGCCAAGGCCACCGCTCGGATGGTATTTTCGTTTTGCGTGATATAGGTACATTATGCCATATTCTGCACCCTGTCTATCCGTCGGAAGTCTGGACTTGCGCCGCCGTTACGTTTTCGTGACACAAAACCAGCCGGGATCGTTACGTTTCTTCCCTATACTAGGGGGTGAAGAAAGAGGAGGTTATCATCATGACCAAACGACGCCGAGTACTGATTTGGGGTACTGCAGTGTTGCTGGTTGTTGTCGCCCTGGTGGGCGGTATTGCCGTGGCCCAGGGCGGCCGGCTGGGCGCACACACGCCGGAACGGCTGACCCTCGCCAGTTCCACTGCAATGGCTCCGTTAGTTGAGGAAGCAACGAAGAATTATACAGCAGATCATCCAAACGTCCATGTCACAATCCAAAAAGGCGGCTCCGCTGCCGGTTTGACCAAGGTTGCCAACGGCCAGGTCAGTTTCGGGATGAGTGATATTTTTGCGGAAGAAAAAGACGGCGTGGTGCCAAACACGCTGGTGGATCACAAAATTGCGGTAGTCGGCATTGTCCCCATCGTGAACAATCGGTTGGGCGTACGCACCATTTCGACCACGGCCCTGCGTTTAATCTTTGCCGGTAACTATACAAATTGGCGGCAACTGGGCGGACCGGATCTGCCCATTACCATTATTAACCGGACCGCGGGCAGCGGGACCCGAATTAGCTTCGACCGCCAAGTACTGCACGGTGGCGAACCAAAGACTGGCTTGGAACAGGAGTCGTCGGCGAAGGCTCGGGCGATGGTCGCCGCGACCCCTGGGGCCATTTCTTACTTGGCGCTTTCCTATTTGGATAGCAGCGTCACCCCGGTCTACATCGACGGTATCAAGCCGTCCAAGGCGAATATCGTGACTGGCACCTGGCCGTTATGGGCTTATGAGCATCTGTACGTCAAGGGCAAGCCGACTGTGGCGGAGGTTCAATACATTAACTATCTGCAGTCTGATACTGTCCAAAAGAGTTTGATCAGCAAAATGGGCTATATTTCCATCAAGGAGATGAAAGTCGAACGGACCGCGGATGGCCAGCTCAACGATGTCCGGCCATAGTGGTATGCTAGTCTCCGAATAGGGGGTACCGGGCATTGTGGCCAGTAATATTTTTGAACTGATCGGCGTTTCCGGCGCGGGCAAAACCACGTGGGCGAAAGAGCAGAAGCACGTGGTGGATTTGTCTTCCGACGCGATTCGGGATGAGCTGTGCAAACAGGCGGGCATCTATCCTTTGTACGACCAGCCCCCTGCGGTGGTTAAGCGTACCAACGCCCAAGTTTTTGCCGTCTTGCATGCGCGGTTGGAAGCCGCACTGCGCGCCAATCAAGAGAAAATCATCATCGACGCGACCAATCTGAACCAGGCTAGGCGCACGGCGCTATATAAAAGAGTGAAACTGCTGGCCCCGACTTGTGAAGTGCCCCATAATTGTTAGACAGATACTCTAACGATTGTGGGGCATTTTTATGAC
>NZ_AUEH01000085.1 GCF_000425885.1 Schleiferilactobacillus harbinensis DSM 16991 | reverse complement strand
ACTTCATAACGTTTGGGTATAACCATCCTGCACACTCCGTTTTGTTTTTAACAAGAAGTATACAGGATTTCGGGATTTTCAGACACTCCCTAGTATTAAACGGATTATTTTTACTACGAGTCAGCCAAAGGTGATTGCAAATTCTGGTGATAAAAGTCGGCAGGTTCCTGAAAAAACAATTTATTGGCTGCCTAAAGCAGAACAAGTGACCAATTACGGCAACCCGGACTGGAGCGCACCGGTTGTTCCAGAAGTGAATGACGGTCCAGAGAATCGCTTTACGCAGGCTTATTTCAACAAGATGCATTGTTTTTCCACTGCGTTGTCAGGTTCACTGATTGCTCTGGTTGCCAAAGTGGTTTGGTCTGGTGCCCACATCAACGGGTATCTTTGGGCGAAAGACTTCCAACAAAGCGGTGGGGCAGAGGCACATAATTTCTACACACCGCCGCTGGAAGAATTAGTAGACTTCATGATTGGTGTTAACAAGCATAACGCCGATGATCATATTCCAGTGGCGAATGCGGAGTTCATTTTGTACCGGACTGCTGCCGGCAAGACCGAGTATTTGACCAAGGCCAGTCCGGAAACATGGTCCACTGAACGAGATCAAGCGATTAAGTTGACGACGAACAGCGATGGACAGATTCAGGTGCAGCTTAAAGAACAAAAAGAAACCCAATATCGGTACTATTTCCACGAAACAAAGGCGCCGCCAGGCTTTCAACCGCCACCCGCGGATAACGCCCATGAAGTGTCACCCAATCAAGGCCAGACGATCGGCAACATTAGTGAAGTTCCCAACGTACCGGTTCTGGAGCAGGAAGTGGGCTTCCACAAGACCAATCAATTTGGTTCGATATTGCCGGACATCAAGTTTACCTTGACGGCTGCCGATGGCAAAACATTTGAAGCGGTGAGCAATAAAACCGGCTACGTTGAATTCAACGGCGTCACTCCAGGAGAATACAAACTCAAGGAGGAAACGAAGAATGCCATCGGCCCCACCGAATGGGATGTGACCATCGTGATTGTAGACGGCAAGGCCGAGTTGCGGTTCAAGGATGGCGACAAAATTGACACTATTGTGAACCAGAAGCGGCTATCGTTAAGGCTCACCAAGGTGGGTGAGAATGGTCAGATCTTACGCGGCGCTAAATTGAGGTTGCAAGGGCCTAATGGGTACGATCAAACCCGGCCGGAGGATGAGCAAGAAATTGGTATATTCCTGTTCACCGGGCTGGGACCGGGGAAATACACATTAACCGAGGTCGAAGCACCTGAAGGGTATGACAAGTTGGAGAAGCCCATCAAAATCGTCGTTTCAGACGATATGAAGACGATTATCGCTGATGGCAAGCTGCTCGATCGCAACGGCTTAGTGTTCGGCGACAAAGTGCAGAACAAACCGGTCGGCGTATTACCGGCTACCGGCGGCTGGGGCATGCTGCCGTGGTACCTCACTGCCGGGACCATCGGCTTTGCCGCCATCAATGTGGGTGTCGGTTACTACGGCAAACAACGAAGGGGGCGAGAAAAATGAGTAAGCAACGTTGGCTTCGTGCTGGGCTGCTTGGCCTGCTTTCGCTCATCATGCTGCTGATTGCCGGCGGAATGGTTCAGGCAGAAAGCTTGGATACGGAGATCGTGCTGCATAAACGGGTTTACCGAGATGTCCGGTCACCGGAGGACGTGTGGTATCCCAACGACGGGGTACTGATTGAAGATCCGAACCATAAATTACTGAGCAAGACTTCCGGACTGAACGGCGCGAATTTCTACGTCTATGATCTCTCTGCGGAATACCAGCGAATGAAGAAAGAGTGGACACCTTCTGCCCACGGGGGGCAGACGTTCACTGATCAAGTCTTCATCGACTTGTATCGAGACAAGCCGCGCCGAGAAGCATTGACTTGGGCTGAACAGAACTTGAAACGGGTCGCCACCATTAAAACCCGGACTGATGATGCCCTGAATGAAGACGGCATCGCTCGGTTCACAGTACCCCGGCGTACGCCAGAAGGAAATAAAGCAGTATATCTGATTCTGGAAGACAAACTTGATCCGACGATGGGTCTAAACATCGATATGACCAAAAAGACATCACCCATTGTGGTTATTCTGCCGATGATGCATCCCGTGGATGAAACCAAGCTGAATCCGATTCACCTCTATCCAAAAAATACGGCTTACGTCCGGGATCCGTATTTCTTCAAGTTCGGCAAACAGACGACTGGCGGGGAAGTACGACTGGCGGGCGCAAAATTCGTCATGTACCAGCTAATCAATAATCAGAAACGTTATCTGCAATTGGGGGAAGAGAACGATTTAGGCAACAAATGGCTGACTAGTTCTGACCCGTTGCGGGATGACCGGGTAGATAAATTCACGTCAGACAAGGACGGACTCGTTAATATGGGTCAGCGCTTCCTGTCGGCGGGAACGTATTACTTTGAAGAAGTAGCGACTATCGACGGGTATGAACTTGATGCGTCTGCTAAGGGCATCAAAGTGGAGGTGCCCGAAGAATGGCGGGATGAGCAAGGCAATTTCTTGCCAGTTATGGTCAACGGTCAGCCACTTATGGAATTGATTTCTGGTAAAGTACCGGAGGCTGCAATGCAACAAGCAACTCCTCGAGTGTACAACAATCAGACTACAACACCGCCAACGACACCAGAAAAGCCCACGCCAGTGAGCACCACGCCCCCTAAGCAGGGCGGCTGGCTGCCGCAAACCGGGACGGTCAAAACCTTGATGGGCATATTCGGGTTCTTGCTGATTGCGGTCGTGGTGATTATCGGTTGGCGAACGCGCAAAACACCGGCCAAGTAATTTGTATCAATAATCAGGTCTTCCCACCGGAATACTGATAAATTGGCCGATTGAACAATTCAAATCAATGACCCGGTCCATGAAATTCCTGTTGTAACAGGCATTGTGAGGCTACACAGAATCGTCATTGAAAATAATTGGTGGGACTTTCATAAGTTGCTGGTCCCTGAAGCAACCCGCTACACTCAATATGTAGAGTAAATGAAGAAAAAATACAAGGAGGCGTCAACAATGATACAACGACGATGGTTACGCTTGGTGATGATGATTGCGCTTGTTTTGCCCTTGCTGGGCGCAGCAGTCGGCGGTCTCAGCAAGGTTGCTCATGGGGCGGCGGAAGATACGAAAGTAGACTTCATTTTGCACAAGAAGGCATTCGACAAAATGCCTGAACTCATCGAAAATACTGGGGAAAAGATGCCCGAATTTGAACAGGCGACGCCACTGGATGGTGTTGAATTCACCGCTTATAACATTACAGACTGAAACTTGAAAGCCCGAAAGTGCACTGATGCCTTGGTAATTGTGAGATGGCGGCGGGAATGATCTTG
>NZ_AUEH01000084.1 GCF_000425885.1 Schleiferilactobacillus harbinensis DSM 16991 | reverse complement strand
AAAAATTTCGACTTTTTTAGACTTGAATCCCAATGAATAGCGGTTCTGATGCTGAAAGGAGGTGTGTTTTTTGCCTGAAAAGCAACCAAAATTGACAGTATTGCACTCAAAAAGTCCAAATACCGCAACAGCTGATGACGATGATCTTAAGGAGATTCAGAACACACCGCCAGCTCATCTCGATGATGAAGCATCGCGTCTTTGGAAGGCGGTTGTTCCTGAAATAAAGAAAATTGGCTATCTTAAAAAGATAGATCAGCCAGCGCTTGAATTGTATTGCCGTTATTACTCTATTTACATTAAGTCTGAGCAGCTAATCGAAAAACAGGGGCTGTGGATTTATGACAACGATGATGTTGCTGTTAAACGTTCTCCTGGAGCGATACAGATGGACTCTTGTGTAAAAAACATGAAGTTACTAGGACATGATTTAGGTCTGACATTTGATTCTGGACTACGTCAGATCACTGTAGAAGAGCCAGAAAAGCCTAAACAAGATAGCCCATTAAAGGAGGTTAAGTTTGGTGCGGACGTTTGATTTTACTGGTGTGCAAGATATTCGCGGTTACGTAAAGCCGTATCGATCAGATTACCAAGGTCTGTTTGATAAGTACCGTGATCCAGGAACAAGGTACGCTTATGACGTGATGTTTACGGATAAGTATATTACCGGGCGAGACGTTCAGTTGGCGTGCATTCGGCACTTGAACGATTTGCTGCGGATCGGTGATGATGATTTTCCGTACCAGTATAATTGCGACATGGTTAATGCCATTGAATACTTTTCACGACTGTTGCCTAATCCAGACGATACTTCCAAAACAATTCAACCATTCAAATGGCAATCGTTTATCCTCGATAGCTTGATTGGATGGCGAACCATAGACAATGGCACCCGATTCACAACTTCCAACATATCTATTGCTCGCCAACAGGGCAAGACTTGGCTTGCTTCTATCCTGATCAATTTCTACTACTTTGTCGTCTGTTGGTATGCAACATCACAGGACTTGCTAGTGGCCAGCTACGATAGTGAACACGCGACCAAGCTGTTCAATGACGTGTCTTTGCAGGCAAAGACAATTTTATCTCTGCCGGACTTTACAGATGATGCAAGAGAACGTGGCGTGGAAGCTCAAACCACGCAAGTTATCGCAAAAAACACTAAGAATACGATCCGAAAAGGCACATCACAAGGCGGCGGATTCGATAGTTTCCATAATGCAATCGCTGTTTATGATGAAATTGGCAACTTAAGGCCAGCACTGAATGAGACATTAAAGCAGATTACATCCGGCCAAAATGGCATTAAGAACCGAATGTTTGTCAAGATTTCAACAGCTTACCCTGATATCAAGGTTAAGTTTAAGAATGATGAAGACGTAACCAGGGCTGCCATTGAGCATGACGCCGTTCGAGACGCTGACAACGTGTTTCAAGTGATTTATGCCCAGGATTCTGAAGATGAGGTATTCGAGCCTGAAACATGGGCAAAATCAAATCCTAATTTGATTGAGCTGCCTAAAAGCAAACGCGATAACCTTCTAGAGGCGCTCAACCAGGACCGCAACGACAATGAGCGTGAGGGAACGTTGGAAACATTCGTTAATAAGTCATTAAATCTGTGGAGCCGCCGCTTCCAGAACAGTTATCTGTCTCTAGATAACATTCAGCGCAGCATTATCGACCATTTTGATGTGGATGGACGTGATGTATTCATTGGATTTGACGGATCACAGACCAATGATAATACGTCTTTTGGTTTCATTTATCCGTACACTGATCATGACAAACACATGTTTCACGTTCAGCAGCACAGCTTCATTCCATTTGCACAGGCAAAAACGATCGAAGCCAAGTCAAAGCAGGACGGATTAGATTACCTTAAATTGCAAGATGAAGGCTTTGTGGATATTACGAATCTTGCATCAGGCGTGATCAACAATGACCAGGTCTATCAGTGGTTGGTCGGCTTTGTTAAGAAGCACCAGCTTAAGGTGAAGTTCATCATTGCTGATCCAAACCATGGTGAATGGCTAGAAAAGAAACTAGAGAACTATCAACCGCAGTGGCAATGGTTTCCCTTGCCTCCCACCTCGTTCAAGCTGAATGAGCCTACTAAGGACTTTCAGAATCTGTTTATTAATGGCAACATTTCGATGCTGAACGATCCATTGCTAATCGATGGTCTGAACAATGCTGTGTTGGTAGAAGATCGCGGCGGTTCGGTCAAGATTGACCGTCAAAATCGCACGAGTGATCATATTGATACGACTGATGCGCTTATTAATGCCCATGCTCAGGCAAAGTTCTATTTCGAAAACTATCATGATGAGAATTATAACCCGCTGAATGATTTAGACACGCAAGGACAACGTGACTATTTCAAGGCGATGTTTGGAGGTGGTAAATAATGGCAAAAATTATTGGCGATCTGCTCAGTAATTGGGGGACTGTTATCTTGTTCATCGTCGGCTTGACACTGATTGCTGTAGCCTCATTCACCTTCAACATTATAATTGGCTATCTAGTTGCGGGCCTTGAGACGTGCTTAGCTGCTTATATTTTGGACAAAGAAAGGGGGTGAAGCTAAATGGGACTTCTAACCCCTAAAAATTTCAACAAACGCAAGGCCAAAAACATGGTTTATCCAAGCAATCCTGATTTTTTCACGACCACGGTTGGCGGCATGCAATTGTCTTACGTTTCGGCGCTATCCGCTTTGCAAAACACTAATGTTTATAGCGTGATCAACCGTATTGCTAGTGACGTTGCCTCAGCACACTTCAAAACTGAAAATACCGCAACATTGAACCGACTTGAGAGCCCTAGCAGCTTGATAGGCCGGTTTTCTTTTTGGCAAGGTGCATTGATGCAACTTTGTTTGTCAGGAAACGACTATATCCCGTTAGTTGGGCAGAATTTGGAGCATATTCCTAACTCTGACGTCCAAATTAACTACTTGCCAGGCAATACAGGCATCATTTACACGGTTTTAGAGAGCAATGATCGTCCTCAAATGGTGCTTAGACAGGATCAAATGCTGCATTTTAGGCTAATGCCAGACCCACAATATCGGTATTTGATTGGTCGATCGCCTTTAGAAAGCCTGCAAAATGCCTTAAATTTGGACGATAAGGCCTCTAAAAGCAACATAAGTGCCATGGAAAACCAGATCAATCCTGCTGGTCAGCTAAAAATAAGCAACTATTTAAGCGATGGCAAGGACTTAGAAGCGGCTCGCGAAGAGTTTGAAAAGGCAAATACCGGTGATAACTCCGGACGCTTGATGGTTTTACCCGATGGGTTCGATTACACTCAGCTTGAAATAAAGACTGATGTGTTTAAGGCCTTGGCTGACAATTCAGCATACTCTGCTGATCAAATCTCAAAGGCCTTTGGTGTGCCTAGCGATATTTTGGGCGGCGGAACATCAACTGAAAGCCAGCATTCCAACATTGACCAGATCAAGGCAACATATCTGGCGAACTTAAACTCCTATGTAAATCCGATCGTGGATGAATTGCGCTTGAAGATGAACGCACCGGACCTTGAGCTAGATATTAAAGACATGTTGGATGTTGACGACTCGACGCTTATCAATCAGGTATCAAATCTTGCCAAGTCCGGGGTGCTAGGCGCTGAGCAGGCACAATTTATACTAACCCGATCTGGATTTTTGCCAGACAATTTGCCTGAGTTCGAACCACTTACTACACAAGTGAAGGGAGGTGATGAAGGTGACAATTAAAATTAATGGTGCAATTACTAAT
>NZ_AUEH01000083.1 GCF_000425885.1 Schleiferilactobacillus harbinensis DSM 16991 | reverse complement strand
ATTTGAACCATAAAAAGCCTCCTTGTGTACTTGATGACTCAAGCATACAAGGAGGCTACGGCGCGAACCATATACCCGTTTAACGACCGCTTACACAATTCTCAGGTGACTGCTGGTTTCTAGTTCCCATTTCCCATTTCTTCTGTGGGATAATACGAACAGGAGCAGTGAAAGGAAGACACCAACTTGACGATTCAAAGCAAATTTTTGAACGCCCTGCATCAACAGATCCGCCAAGGAAATCATCTGCTTGGCGTGAGTACCGCCACGGGGATGAACGCCTTACACGCAAAAAATTCTGGCGCTGATTTTGTGATGGTCCTGAATTCCGGTAAATTTCGTCAGATGGGCCGCAGTTCCCTCGGTGGTTACCTTGCCTTCACCAACAGCAATCAGCAGATCATGACCATTGCCCGCCAAGAAATTCTGCCAATCGTTAATGGCTTCCCGACTTTTGTCGGCCTCAACGCCACCGACCCGACGCAATCACCCGAGCAGTTGCTGACGCTGCTCCAGCAGCTGCCCATTGTCGGTGTGGTGAACTACCCAACTGTTACCTTGATTGACGGCCAATTTCGAGAGGCTTTGACTGAGGAAGGTGCAACCTTTGCGCAGGAAATGGTTTTAATCAAAGCGGCCCATGAACGTAAGCTGTGTACGGCGGCATTTGTCACAACGCCTGATGAAACCATCCTCGCTGCTCAAATTCCAACAGATATTATTTGTATTCACCTCGGTCTCACAGAAGGCGGTTTGCTAGGTGCTAGGCGAGTGCGCAGTTTTACCAGTATGATCAAACGGGTCAATGAAATCTGCCAGGCTCTGAAAGCGGCCGACAGTCACAGCTTCCTGATGATTTACGGCGGTATTATCAACGATCTCACCGAAGTGCGCTATTTGTACAATCGTGTTCCAGCAATTCAAGGTTATATTGGCGGGTCGACCTTTGAACGATTAATCCCGGAGCAAACGATCAGCGAACAAATGCGTGCTTTCAAATCGGCAGAAACAACGGCCAGTGATACCCTCACTGTTCAAATTCTGGAGGGCGCGCAAAACTATTACACCCCTACTGACTTTATCAAGCACTATATTGATGAAAATTATGCTGCGCCGGTTTATATCGGAGAATTAGCTGATATGCTGCATATGTCTGCTTCATACCTGAGTACCCTATTTAAAAAGAAAGCCGGAGTATCCTTCACGACTTACCTCATTCGGTTTCGACTCAATAAGGCAGTAGAGCTCATTAAATCGACATCTTTGCCACTGAAGGAAATCGCCCAACTGGTCGGTTATTCGGATTATGCCCAGTTCAATAAAGTCTTCCGGGTATATTTCGGCATTTCCCCTAAAAAATATCAAATTCAATCTTCTAACATAGACACTACTGATACGAACATGTAAACCTTTTCAAGTAAGGGCTTACCTCGTAGACTGAATTTGTAAGCTTCAGAAGGAGGTAAGCAATCGTGGGAACAGTCGCACTAGCCGGCACGTTCGATACTAAAGGTCGAGAGTTTGCATATGTCAAACAAATTCTGGAATCGTTAGGTAATCAAGTTTTCACCATTCACACCGGTGTGTATCAGCCGTTCTTTGTACCCGATGTTGATTCGTCCGTCTTGGCGGATGCAATGGGTGTTTCTATCCAGTCCATCCGTGATGCGGATCGGGGTGAGGCCACCGCCACTTTGAGTCAGGGATTTGCCAAGATACTGCCAAAATTGTATCAGGCGCATCGCTTCGATGGGATCCTTTCCTTTGGCGGTTCTGGCGGCACATCTCTGGTTACTCCAGGAATGCGTGAGTTGCCAATCGGAGTGCCTAAGATTATGGTGTCCACCGTGGCTTCCGGTGATACTAGTTTTTATGTTGGGACCAGCGACATCATGATGATGCCATCAATTGTCGATGTTTCCGGTTTGAACAAATTATCCAAAGTGATTTATGACAACGCAGCCGCTGCCATTTCCGGTATGGTGAATGCTCACTTTGTCCAAGATGTCGATGTTCGGCCTTTGGTCGGCGCAACCATGTTCGGCGTGACTACCCCCGCCGTTGATCATGCCCGGGAACTGTTGGATCAAAAAGGTTATGAAACACTGGTCTTCCACGCTACTGGTACTGGTGGGCGGACTATGGAGCATTTGATCAAGGGTGGTTACTTTACCGGTATCTTAGATTTGACAACAACCGAGATGGCCGACAACTTGGTGGGTGGTATCCTTTCTGCTGGGCCGCATCGCTTAGAAGCTGGCATCGCCGCGCAGATTCCTCAGGTAATTTCGTTTGGGGCACTGGACATGGTCAACTTTGGTCCGTATGATTCAGTGCCGGCGCAATTTAAGGATCGAAATTTCTTTAAACATAATCCGACAACGACTTTGATGCGGACCACTGTGGCCGAAAATGTTCAGCTCGGGCAGGAAATTGCTCGTAAAGTGAACAAAGCCACGGCGCCGGTGACCGTGATGATCCCATTGAAAGGGGTTTCGAAGATTGATGCGGCGGGTCAGCCATTCTTTGGACCGGAAGAAGACGCAGCCTTGTTCAAGGCGTTTAAGGACACGCTGGCTAACGACTGCGTTAAGGTTATTGAACTGGATATGAACATTAATGATCCAGAGTTTACGCAGGTGGCTGACGATGAATTATTGGCCCTGATCAAGGCCAAACAAGATAAAACAAAGAAAGAAGTTACTGCATAATGGATAAGCGTACTCGAAAACAAATCATTGCTGATTTCAAGGAAAAAAGAAGCCATGGAGAATTCCTGATCGGCGTCGGTGCCGGTACCGGGATTACAGCAAAAAGCAGCGAAGCCGGCGGCGCCGATGTTTTCGTTATCTACAATTCGGGCCGATATCGGATGGCTGGCCGCGGCTCCCTCGCTGGTCTGCTGGCTTATGGCGATGCCAATGCGATTGTGGAAGAAATGGGTCGCGAAGTTATCCCGGTCGTCAAGCATACCCCAGTCCTGGCCGGTGTCAACGGGACTGACCCCTTCCGGATCATGGACGTATACCTCAAAGGATTGAAGAATCAAGGCTTTAATGGTGTCCAGAACTTCCCGACCGTTGGCTTGATTGATGGTACCTTCCGTAAAAATCTGGAAGAGACCGGCATGGGTTATGACTTGGAAGTCGACATGATTCGTAAAGCCCACGACTTGGATATGCTGACTACACCTTACGTCTTTGATCCAGAACAAGCCACCGCCATGGCTAAGGCCGGTGCCGATATCCTGGTCGCCCACATGGGACTGACTACCAAGGGCGCCATTGGGGCGAAAACGGCCTTGACGCTGGATGACTGCGTCAAGAAGGTCCAAGATATTCTTGATGCCGGGCGGGCTGTGAACCCTGATGTGATGGTAATCTGTCACGGCGGACCAATCGCTGAACCCAAGGATGCCCAGTACGTCATCCAGCGGGTAAACGGCATTGACGGATTCTTCGGGGCCTCCAGCATTGAACGGCTCGCCGCGGAGACTAGTATTAAGGCTCAGACGGAAGCCTTCAAGCACATTACGAAGTAATTTTTCTGGATATCTCCCATCCCTTGGCCCTCCCCCAAGATCGTCAAGTCAAGCAAATCGTTGGCCCCCCCGCCAACAGTCTCGTATTTTCCGTCTGTCCCACTCCGGCAGACTATTCGCAACCAACCATCAGCCCCGCCAAGACATAAGTAAGAGGTCGTTAAACGGGCGTATATGAAAAAGTGGCGCAACCCTCTAACATAAGGATTGCGCCACTGCTGTACTCGAATTATTTATTCGTGGC
>NZ_AUEH01000082.1 GCF_000425885.1 Schleiferilactobacillus harbinensis DSM 16991 | reverse complement strand
TATACAACGCAGGAGAGTCTGCGCTTATTTTTTTGCCAAAAAAGCCAGGAACCACGCATGTTTAACGTGATTTCCAGCTTTCAAGTTTCAGTTACAGACAAATTCCGTGAATTGCTGGTGGGCGGGCCTAATGAAGGCGAAACGATGAAGGCGTTCATCCAACGGCAAATGGCCGAGTTTGTTAAGTCCAACCCGGATAATAGCCAGCTGACGAACCCAGTTGGCACACAAACCACTGCGAATGGTGGTTTGGCGAAATTCGATGGATTACCGGCCTATCAAAACGGCAAGCACCAGGTATATGTTTTCTATGAAACACAGAGTCCTGCCAACGTTAACGAGAAAGCAGCACCAATGGTTGTCGTGCTGCCAATCATGAAAGGCGAAACGCCGCTCTCTCAGATCCATCTGTATCCCAAGAACGAAATTGGTGATTCTGAGTTCGACAAAGAAATGATTGACAATGAAGGCAACCCGATTACTAATGGGCAAGATGTTGAGGTCGGTAAACAGGTTCAGTACTACTTGGAATTCACGATGCCGTACGATATCGGCGGGGTTTATGATATCGATGCCGGTAAGCGGACGACGTATGAAGCTTTCCGGTTTGCCGATAAGGTGAACAAGCCTGGTTTATCGTTCGTCAGTCTGGATAAAATTGTTGTTGATGACAAAGACCTGAAGGACAGCCTGGCAGACCACTATACATTTACTCCCCACAACGAATTGGGCAAGGAAACGACCGATGGCCTGGCCGGATTCGATCTCAATTTCAACTTCAGCAACACCGTCAACGATTCCAAGAGTCAAGCAGTTGCAACTGCGTTAAACCCGTATGCCAATAAGAAGGTTCGCATCTACTACACTCTGCAAGTGAACCAGTACGCAACACCGGATATTGCTATGAAGAACGAGGCGGTCTGGACCTGGAATCGCAAGGGGACAGAAACATCCAAGAAAGATGATGCCCCTGAGTTAATCACTGGTGGTAAGAAGTTCCTGAAAGTCGACGGCGCTAACGACGAAGCGTTACAAGGAGCCGAGTTCGTCATCACGAAAGGAACAGGAGCAGACTTGCGGTATGCGCAATTCATGACGGGCACAGAATCAACAGAGGTTCAAAGCACGTATGATCCTACTACTGCCAAGTACATTAAATGGATAACTGACAAAGACACTGCCACCAAATTCGTTTCCAACGATAAAGGCAACATCGAAGTCCGCGGACTTGAATACGGCGACTACGAACTGGTGGAAACCAAGGCACCTGATGGCTTCATCTTGCCGACCAAGGGCGTGCCATTCAAGGTAGCTCTGAACACTTGGACCGCAACTGATCAGCTTACCACCATCAAGAACATCCCCGAAGGCGGTCTCCCGTCCACGGGCGGCCCCGGGATCATCTTATTCCTGCTGGCTGGGTTCCTGGTAATGAGCGGCGGCGCGGTCTGGTACAAGTTCGGCAAACGCGTGCCTGCATAATCAAATTGTAAATGACACTGGACAGGGACGATCTGCGGATCGCCCCTGATCGTTGTATTTCGGAGTGAAGGGAGAGAGACGCCATGCGGCGGCAAAAGAAGAAATGTCACGGCTATACCGTGAGTATGCTGATTCTGGGATTAGTGTTGCTGATGGCATCGGTTCTGTATCTTCCTCACTTGCGGCAAGTCCTTGGCGCTGGCACTCCAGATATCGCTCGTCCAGCCCAGAAAAATCAGGTCATCATTCCCAAACTGAAATTGACCTTACCGTTATTTGACGCTACCACGGAGCAGACCCTGGCCAAGGGTGCAACCTTATGGCAGGGCCAATTTGACCAGCGGCCAGTAATCACTGCCCACAGTGGCATCACCAACCATCCAGGTTTTGATCGACTGGACACGTTGAAAAAGGGCGACCGTTTCGTTGTGTTTCACAATAGCACCCAATACACGTATACGGTGACGCAAAAGAAAACGGTTCGGCCGGCGGCAGTGGATAGTGTTAAACCGGTAGCCGGCCAGTCACTGGCGACGCTGGTCACCTGCACGCCATACATGGTCAATAGCCATCGCCTGCTGGTCACCGGTCGGCGGGTGAAGTCTGCCACCAGTACCATGAGCGCGACCATCACCCAGATTCAGCGCCGGCAGGAGCAGCAGATTTGGAAAATGGCCTTGCTCGGCATCAGCGGTCTGCTTCTGTTTGCCGGATTCGCTGTCGGATTGACTTGGTACCACAAGCGAAGGACGGTATGGGCATGAAGAAACAGCCGAAAAAATCTCGACGCGGTATCGCCATTCTATTCCTAGTGATTGGTCTGCTGATTTTCACGTATCCGTTTTACGTCAATGCCTTGAACGGCTTCTTGGATCACTACCAGCAGGAACAGTATGTGCGAGAGGCTCAGGCTAACCAGAAGCAGCAGGAGGCTGCGATGCGCCAGCACAACGCTAAAATTGCCAAAGAGGGCCTGCGGACCGGCGTAGATCCGTTTCGCGGCGAAGCCACGGATGAAAAGACCCGGGGGTATTTGGCTAAGCACTTCCTGGGCACAGTAACGATTCCCAAACTCAAGGTCTCAGTCAATCTGTTTGACCGGACTTCGGGCTGGCTGCTGGAGCGGGGCGCCAGTGTCGTCCCCGGGACGTCCCTGCCTAGCGGACAAAAAAATACCCATAGTATGATCTCGGCCCACAGCGGCCTGCCAGAGCGCAAATTGTTTACCGGCTTAGACCGCCTCAAGCGGGGCGATACGTTTCTTTTGACTATCGGCGGCCAAAAACGGGCATATCGGATCACTGGTCGGCAGGTCGTATTGCCCAACAAGCAGAATACCATTGCGTTGTCACCGAAAGAAGAGCGGGTGACGCTGATGACTTGTACCCCGTACATGGTGAATTCCCATCGGTTGTTGCTGACCGGGAGGCGGGTACCGCTCACGCCAGCCTTAAAAAAAGCGGCCGCGGATGCTACCCAGTGGCAGTGGCTGGTGTGGGGCGGCTGGTTTGCTTTTCTGCTCACGGTTGCCGCTGTCGCTTTAGCCGCCTGGCGCTGGCCGCGGCGCCGCAAGTTACGGACCAAGCAAGTTCCCACCCGTTGGCGGGGTAATTATGCTAAAGTAGAACCATCAAATGTTGCCGGAGGGTAAACGCCATGCGTAAATTTTCAACGTTCCAAATCACGTTGATGAGTCTGCTGATTGCGTTGTTAATCATTCAAACTTATGTGCCAATGACGATCTTTCCTGGAGCGCCGACGATTACGGTGGGCCATATCATCGTGGCGATTGGAGCTATCCTGTTAGGTCCGGGCGGTGGGCTGCTGCTGGGCACTGTCTGGGGCGGGTTATCATTCATTCGTGCGCTGACCATGCCGCCATCACCGCTCTCGGTATTGCTCTTTACGAATCCGGTCATCGCATTCATTCCCCGGATGGTCGTGGGATGGACCGTTGGCTGGCTGTTTAAGCACTTGCGTCAGAAAATCAAGACGACCAGCCTCTTGGCAGGGGCAGTCGCTTTTGTCGGCACCTTCCTGAATACTGGGCTGGTGGTGCTTTTCACCTATCTCTTCTTTGTGCGAGACCCGGCCGCGCTTTTGAAGGCGTTTGGCCAGGCCAGCAGTACCACAGGCTTGTTCTGGCTCATTGCCATCATGCTGGGAGCCAACTTCGTCACTGAGGCGATCACAGCAGTGATCATCACGCCGCTGGTGACCACGCCGACGCTGCACATCATTGATCGCCGGCACAGATAAACAAAGAGAGAATCCAGTGACCTGAATTGGTCAATGGATTCTCTCTTTCTTTCACTCTAGGGTGTGTCTGAAAATTACTTAAGCCATACCCATATTGCTGCAACGTAAACCGCGCCCAGAAAGACATGCGCGAGCTTATCATAGCGTGTG
>NZ_AUEH01000081.1 GCF_000425885.1 Schleiferilactobacillus harbinensis DSM 16991 | reverse complement strand
CCGTTGCTGGACTCGGCCGCGCTTAAGCTCACGGCTTACCGTACTAGGGGAATGATGGATGATGTGTGCAATATCGCGAATGGAATATTCATGGGAGTGCCAAAGCGCATCAATTATTCCGCGCTCGCCCTCTGTGAGTTGAGTGTACGAGCCGAGACTGTTAGACTGATTGTGGGTCATGAAGGTCACCTTTCTTGGTAGTTTAGTCGCTTCAAGGATAGGTCTTCATGGCCTATTTTGTTAAATCAACCCGGTCGATTGGTCTAACTCAATCGGTGTTGCACTTCAATTTTAAATCCGGCTACCAAAAGTAAAGAAATTTTCGCAGAAAATAGAAAAAAGCGGCCACAGCCGCTTTTCTGACGTGCTTTATTCTGTTTTTAGCTTAGGCTTGTTTCTTGTAATACCGACCGGTGAAGAAATCGACAATGACCATTGCAATCAAGGTACCGCCGAAGAACCGGAACAGCAGCATCAACGTGCCAAAAGGATTGATCACTAAGACGATTCCAGCGATGATCAACAATGCGCCGTAAATTGCCATGGGCCAGGGGGTCACGTTTACGTAGGTCCGGTTGCGGCTGAAGCCGCTGACCAGCCGGTTGATACCCATGAAAATCAGGATCAAGCCCAGGATAAAGGGCAAGGACGCCAGCAATGGCTTGGCCAGCAGGTAGAAGACAACGGCGACCACAATCAGTCCGATGCTCAACCCCTCGGCCATCTTGTTATCCTGCATCGGATTATCCTTACCGGCCCGAATTGCAGCCACCAGCCCGATGATTCCTTGAATGGCAATGTAGGCGGCAATCAGGGCAATGGCGGCACTGGTGACAATCTTCGGCACCAGCAGCAGCAAGACCCCTAAAGCTAAACTGACAATGGATTGCAGCCAGTTGTAACGACGAAACGTAGTATATAATTGTTGCATGGAATTCACTCCTCACAGGTTTCAATTTTTCAAGCACACAGTCAATCTTTTAAGTCACCTTCAGTATACCTGGTTCGAGGCACGGGCCAAATCGGTCCAAAGTATGGAAAGAGGTCAGGACGTATGGACTATCCTGGTATTATTTTAGGCACCTTCATCGATCGGCCCAACCGGTTTGTGGCCCACGTGGTGATTCAAGGAGAAAAAACCACTGTCCACGTGAAAAACACTGGTCGGACCAACATTCTGGTGGCCGGGCGTACCGTGGCGCTGGCCCCGGCGGCGAATCCCAAACGCAAGACCCGTTTCGATCTTGTGGCGGTAGAAACTCCCAAGGGCTGGATCAACATTGACTCCCAGGCACCCAATGCCGTGGTCGGCCAGGGCCTGCGGGATAATCAAATCAAACTGCCAGGGTTGGCCGAGATCACACTAGTGCGGCCGGAGACCACTTTCCAACAAGCCCGCTTCGACTTTTTCGGCAGCAGCGGCCAGCAGCCTTTCTTTCTGGAAGTAAAGGGCGTAACGCTTTGGCACCATGATGTGGCCGCTTTTCCCGATGCACCGACGCTGCGCGGGTTGAAGCATGTCGAAGAACTGATCACCGCAGTGGGGCAGGGGTATCACGGCTATTTGCTGTTTCTGGTGCAGATTCCGGATATTCGGGTGGTGACGATTGCCCGGGAGATGCAGCCGGCGCTGGCGGCGGCCATTGCCCAAGCCCAAGCGGCTGGGGCGCATGTCCTGGCTTACGGTACGCGGGTCACACCAGGTACCATGACCCTGGGCCAGCCTATTCCGTTTGACGTGCAGGCCCCGTTTTCCATGGCGGCAGCGTTAGCAGAGGCTCAGAAATAATCGTTGAGCATCGGCAGTTCGTGGTGCAGTACCCGATCCAACCGAACAACCGCGTCTTGATCGCCATCGGCGCGGCCGCTTTTGACTAAGGCAGCCAACGGTTGGGTACCGAACAAAGCCTTGGTCAGGACTTGGATCGAAAGTGAAATGTCCGCCTCTGCGGCGGGATCATCGCCGATTTTCTCTGCCCCGGCAACGCTCAAGCGCCAGACACCCTGGTTGGCCGGCAGGGTGTCATCGGTGACGGCCAGGGTGACCAGATCCGCCAGCTGGCCGGTGTAGGGATAGCGGTTGAAAAAGTCTTGCAGGTCCACGATGCGGGCCATCATAAACGGCTCCGCCGCCGCTTTCAGCACATAGGGATTCGGGAACCAATCCCCGCGGTAACGGCTGTCTTGGTCGGCAAACTCCAAGGTGGCAAAGGTATTGCCGTGTTTCAACAGAAACGCCATCAGATGCGTCCACGTTGTCTGGTCCGCGGCATACCATTCTTGGACGGTCAGCGTACTGCCGCTGCGCTCATAAAGCAAGTACCCCCGCATCAGCCCGGCATCGTCCTGATACAGCGCGGCGTCCCAGTCGTTGGCCAGGGCTAAATGTTCCCACCACCAGTCTTCCCGGACCATGCCGCCGCGTAAATGCTCCGCCAACTGGGCATAGAGCGGTTTGAGCGCCGGTAACGCCAGCCGCAGCGACTGCCGGGTGACGGTGCCGTCCCCCTGAGCGCGAAACGCCGGCACGTCCTTACCCGCGATGGTATACACCATTTTATTGAAGACCTGCTCATACCCGAAGCGCCGGTAATATTCGTAGGAGAAAGGCGCCAAATACGCCAGCGTCACGTGCTTTTCAGCCATTTCGGCCAACGATGCCCGGAGCAGCGTTCCCGCCCCGCCGCGGCCGGAGAATTCCGGGGCCGACATGACGTCGCCGATGCCGTTCATCCGGAAGTTGACGCCATGAAAGTTCACCGTGAAGGGCAGGCTGTACAGGCCGCTGACCAGCTGGTCGCCGGCGTGCAGCCCATAGATCCAACCGTGATCATAGCGCTGGAAGAAATAATCCCGCCGGCGGGCACTGTCCTGGCGGTTGAATGCATATAAGTACAATTGGTAGAACTGTTCCCGGGCGGCCGGTCCGGTCAAGCGATAGTCTGTCATGTTTTTTCTCCATTTCTACATAAAAACCCGTCGGCCCTCTGGCGGCCAACGGGCGAATTCATTCACACGGGATTACTTCAACCCGGCATCCTGGGGCGTGATCTTCGTCCGGCCGTCCGCATGGGCCACCTTAATGGCTTTCATGATGTCCAGGTCGGACCACGAGGCGAAATCGATCCCTTGCGCCTGCAAATCCTTGCGGGCTTGCTGAATCTGGGCGGCGGTGATTTTTTCGCCATTAATCTCCGTATCGTTCTTGTTCACGCTGTACTCACCGGAACCGCTGGCGGCGTTGCTGGACGAGGAGGCTGAGCTGCCGTTGCCGGCAGTGCCGCCGCTGGCGTTCTGGGCGCTGACGGCACCAACTTGCAGTTTCAACGCGCCGGCATAGATTGTGGCGTAATAACTGTCCGCAATGTCGCTTTGGTTGACCAATTGATTCAGCGTGGCGATGGCACCGGCGTAATCTTGCTGATCATAAGCCGTTTGGGCTTTTTGCAATTGCCCTTGATAGGCCTTGTACGCGGTCTGGACCTTATTGATCGTTGTCAGCAGTTCGTCCGCGGCACTGTTCAGGCTGCTGTCGCCGCCGGTGACGGTCTTGACGGCCGCGGCTGAGGATTTGGCGGCGTTGAAACTATTTTTGCTCAAGCTGTTTTGCGCTTCGATCAGCGCCTTCGTCTGCTTGACCAGCGCCGTCGCTTTCTTATCGCCGGTCTTCGTTAAGAGGGCACTCTGGAAATAGCCCAGCGCTTGGTCGTAAGCCTTGCTGCTGACGGCATCGCGGCCGCCGCGGATGATGGCCGTATAGCTGGACGAGGTCTGCGCCGCTTGCGCCGAGGCCGCACTCGCACTGTCATTACCCTTGGGTTGGCACCCCGCCAGGCTGAACAACGCCAAGGCAGCGGCCACACCGATCAGAATCTTCTTCATGGGGATTCTCTCCTTTAGGCGGTCACTGGTCTGATGCCCAGCGACCTGTCTGTTCAGATTTTATCATGGATTGGCGGCGGTACCAAGTACTGTGGGAATTGAAAAAGGGTTGAAAGAAGCAGAAAAGCCGCTGGGCGTTGCCCAATGACGGACAACGTACAACGGCTTATTTCGTTCTTTATTGAATTAAATAAACGGTCGGCCGACCCCGGCGATCCAAGACCGCTGGGAGTTAACAATTGGCTGGACCATGATCTTCGGCGGCCAGGATTCAATCACCTGGTTGTTGCCCAGATAAATGGCGACGTGCCAGATCAACCCTCGCGGTAGAAGATCAAGTCTCCGCGCTGGCACTGGGCATACGGTACTTTCTTCAAACCAGCATTGGCTTACATGTCGGTCCAAAACAGTGTGGCCGCAGTGTACTTTACTGTCTGTGGAGCGCTGTGGCTAATTTTGCCAGAATTGTTAACGTTCAACCATTGATTATTTCCCGGGTGGTACCAGATTTGGTTAGGGAGTGTCTGAAAATCCCGAAATCCTGTATACTTCTTGTTAAAAACAAAACGGAGTGTGCAGGATGGTTATACCCAAACGTTATGAAGTAACCGACGAACAGTGGGAACGGATCGCTGATCTGTTTCCAAAGCGGTCAACGCGCGGCCGACCGCCTAAGGTCGACAATCGTACTGCTTTTAACGCCACATTATGGCTTATTCGCAGCGGTGCAGCTTGGCGGGATTTGCCCGAGCGTTACGGTCCCTGGAAGACAATCTACAGTCGGTTCCGGTTGTGGGTTGACGCGG
>NZ_AUEH01000080.1 GCF_000425885.1 Schleiferilactobacillus harbinensis DSM 16991 | reverse complement strand
TCGAATCGGACCTCCTTTCTGTTCTGATTTATGGATAGGCTTGGGTGCTGCGCGATGCTCCCTAGTTATGAACCTACAACACATCCTCGCAACTATGAGCGGTCATGTCCGGCTTCAATGAGCTGCTTGGCGAAACGCGAGTCGCCAACATCGGAACCAGACCCCGCAGCTTGTGGTTTGCACTTGTTCGATTCATCTGGGCGGCAGTCTCAACAATGTAGTTTAGCTACAGGAGGAAAAAGCCTATACCAGTTGGACCCAAATCCAATGAACTACTAGAGAGTATCACGCAACATCCAAACAAGAAAACTATCCACGAACTTGTCTGTAAATTAACTATACGAGGAGGGATTCTATGTACATCAAGCTTGATCATCTGACAAAGCAATACGGCGCCACCTCTGTCTTAGACGAAATCAACGCCCAGATTGAAGAGGGCGAATTCTTCGTTCTGGTCGGTCCATCCGGCTCCGGAAAAAGCACCCTGTTGCGGATCATTGCCGGGTTGATTCCGGCCACGTCCGGCGATGTGTACTTCGACAACCAGAAAGCAACCGACCTGCCGCCGAAGGATCGCCACTTGGCGATGGTGTTCCAAAACTATGCACTGCTGCCGTTCATGAGTGTGGCCGAAAACATCCGTTTCGGCTTGCATAACTTGCAGCTGGATACCACGGAGGAAGCCAAGCGGGTCAATGACGCACTGGCGATGGTTCAATTGACTGAACTGCGGGACCGCAAACCTAAGGAATTATCCGGCGGCCAGCAGCAGCGGGTGGCGCTGGCCCGGGCCATTGCCACCAAGGCCTCGCTGGTCTTGATGGATGAACCCTTGTCCAACTTGGACGCTCAGCTGCGTACCGAAATGCGTCAGGAACTGGTCCAGTTACATAAAGAACTTGGCATGACCTTGCTTTATGTGACCCACGATCAGGTGGAGGCAATGACGATGGGTGAACGGATCATGGTTCTCAATGACCACCATGTTCAGCAAGTCGGCACACCCTTGGATCTATACAATCACCCGGCCAATGAATTTGTCGCCAGTTTCATCGGCAGTCCGAAGATGAACATGTTTGACGCCACCATCGATGCCTTGGAGCATTTGGCCACCTTGCAATTGACCGATGCCAATCAGCATTCCGTTCGACTGCCGCTGCCCTTCGATTTACAGGCCGGCGCCTACCAGCTGGGCATTCGGCCGGAAAAGATTCAGCTGCATGACCAGCCAGCAGAAAACAGCTTCCCCGTGCGGGTCATGGCGGTCGCCAATCTCGGCCGGGAGTCTTCAGTGACGTTGGTCAACAACGGCCACGAATTTATTGCCAGCGTACCGGAACAATATCCAGTACCGGAGAATCAGATCGTTTACGCGACCTTGCCCACCGATGCCGCCGATTTGCACTTCTTTGATGAGAAGAGCGGTCTCGTCGTGAATAATAAGGGGATCCCCGAAAAGGCAGGTGTGCTTGATGGAATTGCATAACACCCCAGTCGCCGCTCCCAGTACGACCACATCAGGCACCAAGGGCCGTTTTCTGAAAAAGACCAACGCGGCACTCTGGTTCCTGTTGCCGTCACTGGTCATTCTGGCCGTTTTCACCTTCTACCCGATGATCATGACCGCGATCGAAAGTCTGTTTTCCACCAATGTTCGGGGCGAACTTGCCCAATTCGTTGGGTTTAGCAATTATGCCGAGATTTTCAGCGATCCGTTATTCCTGAAGAGTCTCGTGAATACCTTTATCTTCGTCATTACTGCCGGCTTGGGGACCATCGCCCTGGCACTGTTCCTGGCCAGCATGGTGACTGAAAAGATGCGGGGCAGCGGTTTCTTCCGGACCGCCTTTGCGTCCACCATGGGCATCTCTGGCGCCGTCGCGTCGGTACTGTTCCTCTTCCTGTTCAACCCCTCGGTGGGGGTGCTGGGCATCCTGTTGAAGGATATCGGTGTGAAGCAGAACAATCTGGTGGCCGATCCCACCGGGGCGATGATCATTCTGGTCGTCGTCAGCATCTGGATGGGGACCGGCTTCTCGTTCCTGAACCTGCTGGGCGCGCTGCAATCCGTCCCTGCCGATTACTACGCCGTGGCGGATCTAGCCGGCTGGTCCAGCTGGCAGAAAACCTGGAAGATCACCATCCCGATGGTTTCGCCCACGCTGTTCTTCCTGCTGGTGGTCGAAATCATCGGCAAGTTCAAGACCTTTACCGAAATTGACCTGATCACCGGCGGCGGTCCGGACAATGCGACCAACTTCATCGCCTACAAAGTCTATACGGACGCCTTTGGCAACCGCAACTTCGGCATCGCTGCCAGCGAAGCACTGGTGCTGACCGCGATCATTGCCTTCGCCACCTGGTTTCAATTCCGCTTCACAGAACGGAAGGTGTATTACAAATGACCCAACTCAAACATGCCAATCATTATTTCTGGTTGATTCTGGTGGCGTTGCTGATGAGTGCACCGATCCTGATCGGGATCTGGGCCAGTTTGCTGCCCACCGCCGATATTGCGGCCGGGCACTTGACCTCAACCAACATCTCGCTGGCTAACTACGTCGCGGCCATTCAGACGACGCCGGTCCTGCGCTACATGGCGAACTCCTTCATCATCGCCATCTTGATCACGGCTGGCCAGCTGGTGCTGTGCACTTTGGCGGCATACGCGTTTGCCTTTCTAGACTTCCGCTTCAAGAAGCAGATCTTTGCACTGTTCCTGATCACGATGATGCTGCCCTTTGAAGCCCAGATCATTCCGAACTTCCAGACCGTCCGGACCTTGGGCTGGCTGGATTCCTATGCCGGCTTGACCATTCCGTTCTTTGCCTCCGCGTTCGGGGTGTTCATGCTGCGCCAGGCCTTTCTTCAAGTGCCCAACGAATTGCATGAATACAGCCAATTGATCGGCTTGAACCACTTGCAATTTCTGTTCAGAATCGTACTGCCATACTCTCGCTCGACGATCGTGACCTTCGTGCTGTACATGTTTCTGACCCATTGGAATGATTATCTTTGGCCGCTGATCACAACCTTCACCGATCAGTACCGCACCACACAAGTCGGTTTGAAGCAGCTGCAGGCCCAGGATACGTTCAGTAACTGGGGCGTCATCATGGCTACTGCCATCCTGATCCTGCTGCCGACGCTGATCGTCTTGATCATTGGCCAGTGTTACTTCCGGAAGGGCTTGAATACGGGAGGGTTGAAAGCATGAGCAAAACGTTTTGGCACCGCTGGGGGCAGCTGATTGCTGCCACGCTGGCCGTCCTCGCTGTGGTGAGCGGTATTGCCTTCACGACCACGGCCCGCAATGCCGCCCAGGCCAGTTCCGGCCGGATCGTTATTAGTTTCTGGCACTCCATGAACAGGCCGAACGGGCAGTTGCTGGATAAGATCGTGGATAATTTCAATCAGAGTCAGACGAAGTATAAAGTCGTCTCGCAGTATGAGGGCAGTTACGGCTTGGCGGAGTCCAAGTACATCAATACCCTGCATACGAACGTCACACCGACGATCATGCAGCAGTCGGATATCCCGACCATGACGGCGGTTGGAGATTACGTACCGATTCAGCAATTCGTCGACGCGGATCATTATGACCTGAACCAGTTTTATCCTGGTATTCTCTCCGGCTTCAAGCTGAAGGGCAAGTTGCAATCCATGCCGTTCAACGCCTCATCCAGTGTGATGTATTACAACAAAGATCTGTTCAAGAAATATGGCGTCAAGCCGTTATCCAAGTCCCCCAGCTACAGTGAGATCCGGGCGGCGGCTAAAGCACTGACGGAGAAATCCAAGGGCGCCATGAAAGGCGCGACGCTGCAGATTTATCCGTGGCTGCCGGAACAATTAGCCGCGAACCAAAACGCTGTGGTCGTGAACAAAGATAATGGCCGCACGGCGGCTGCGACGTCAGCCGAGCTGAATACGCCCGCCATGCAGCGAACTTTTGCTCGGGTCCAAAACATGATCAAGGACGGCAGTTTCCAGAACTACGGTACCGGCTCGTCGGCTTCGGTGAACCAAATGGCCGGGTTCCTGGCGGGCAAGATCGGTATCTTCATGCAGAGTTCCGCCGCGGCGGGGACCATTGCCAAGGGCGCTAAGTTCAAATGGGGCGAGACCTTCACGGGCTCATGCGGACGGCGTACCGGCTAACGGCGTTGCCGCTGGCGGGGCCAGTCTATGGATCAGCAAGGACAAGTCGAAGGCTGAACAGCAAGGCGCTTGGGAATTTATCAAGTACGCCATGGAAGCCAAACAGCAGGCAGCTTGGCAGATCGGTACGGGCTACATTGCCGTCAATAAGGCGTCGGTCAAGACGGCCGCGTTGCAGGCCGCGATCAAGAAAAATCCAGACATCAACGTGCCGATCGAACAGCTGCAAGCCGGCAAAGTCAACGCCGCGACAGCGGGGCCGTTCCTGGTCAACTCGCAGATGGATCAATATTTAGGCACGGCGATGCAGCAGATTTACGGCGGCAAGGATATTAAGCAGTCGCTGCAAGAAGCACAGGACGAAGTCAATAAAGGAATTCGCGACACGAATAAGAATAATGCCGCGATTCTGAAATCAGTCTTCGCTAAATAGTATCCTTTTCCTCCTCGGAAAATGACAATGACCCGCAGATGCAACCTCAGCTGAAGTGCCCTACAATTGTTAGACAAGAAGTCTAACGATTGTGGGGCATTTCTTGTGACCAAATATAGTAACGAATTAAAGGCAAAAGTGGTTTCTGAATACTTGAAAGGCGGTATTGGTTACAGAGAGCTCAGCGTTCGATATGGTATTCCTTCGCGCGCTAATATTCGAACCTGGGTCAATCAAGCTAGGACCCACGGTATCGAGTCTTTGAAGGTCAAACACAACAAGGCTACGTATTCGCAGACCTTTAAAATTACTGTGGTAGAGTATGTGCATACACATCAAGTAAGCAGAGTTCAAGCTGCC
>NZ_AUEH01000079.1 GCF_000425885.1 Schleiferilactobacillus harbinensis DSM 16991 | reverse complement strand
AAAGAAGTAATCCTTGTAGTAATGATAATTCGAATCCCGTTGCTGGACTCGGCCGCGCTTAAGCTCACGGCTTACCGTACTAGGGGAATGATGGATGATGTGTGCAATATCGCGAATGGAATATTCATGGGAGTGCCAAAGCGCATCAATTATTCCGCGCTCGCCCTCTGTGAGTTGAGTGTACGAGCCGAGACTGTTAGACTGATTGTGGGTCATGAAGGTCACCTTTCTTGGTAGTTTAGTCGCTTCAAGGATAGGTCTTCATGGCCTATTTTGTTAAATCAACCCGGTCGATTGGTCTAACTCAATCGGTGTTGCACTTCAATTTTAAATCCGGCGAAGTATTTATCCACCTCAATCCACATTGACCCTAGTGAATGTTATAATGGTGTTGTGATAACCATCACCATTCATAGCAGGGGGCGGGAACGGTGATTTGGGATACAATATGGAATGGCTTTTGCAAAGTGATCAAACTGGTACTTGTTATGTTCGGCATCAGTCTATTTGGGCTGGTATTCGTGCATACGGTCATGGCGGCAAGTGAACGGACACCGACCACAGTGGTGCGGCAAACTGATCCACTGGCAGTGGGAGCAAGCAGTGCCCGGCTGTTTGCCAAGGCGACACTGCCAACGGCGCCGACTCTTTCCGGGAAACCCAATCTGTCCAATTTCTATATTGAGGCATCTGGATATGCAATTTATGGCGGTACGGGGACAATAGACATCAATGCCTATAATGCTTCTAGCGATGGCCAGCTGTACGGCTTTTATTTGGTATTGCCGATTCAGGTAACGGGCCAATTGGCAGAAATACAGACAGCCGCTAACACATTTGTGACGGACTTGCAGAATTATATGCAAGGCGGCCAGCATTTCTACACCATCGCAAGCATCAAGGTCTATCAACTGGACAATACAACGGATGGCCGGGAAGTCTTCTATTTTCGGCCCAACGATGGCGCCACTAAGATGGCTGGCGAACCGGCGACTTGGGTCAAGTTTCACGTGCCAATCCAGATCAAGGCTAAAAAAGACCTCAGCCCCAGCGAACAAAACGCAGTGAAATTTAATGCCAATAATAATGCTGAGTTGTTGCAGTATAGTGTTTTATTTGCTGGCTTTGGCGACATTATGGATGATGTTAGTGGTACGGCTTATCCCACCATTACACCCAGTCAGATCGGTGTTTCAGAGGCGCCGGATACGTATATTGCAGCGATTACTGTTAATGGTATTCGGCGGACACTGAATCTGACTGATGCCACTGTCATCGAGACATACAATGTGGTGAACGCCGATACCGGCGCACCGATTAAGACAATAACGAAAACCGGCCAGACGGGGACAACATACTCGCGGGTTGGACTGGTCGATACGCTAGCGAGTCTTGGTCTTGATTCTAAACAGTACTGGGCCCCCAGCCTGACGATCGATTCCGGGACGCTCACCGACACGGCAGTGCCGTTTGTGCCGACCACCTGGTTTGCCGGTTCAGCTAACCCGACCGTACCCGGTCATACCTATACAATCAAGGTCAGCCCAATCAAAACTAACTTGCAACTTAAACCAGTGATGATCACCCCAGGGAGCAAGTGGCAGCTGAGCGACAGTGTCCAGCAACTGACCGGCCCGGATGGTAAGAACTTATCGCTTACGGATGTCAAAGCCACTGGGGTGGATCAGGTGAATACGAATGCGGCTGGTCAATATCCGATCAGTATCAGTTATACCGATGCGCAGGGCAACGTCACCACGGCCAAAAGTGTGGTTATGGTTGGTTATACGGATAGGGGCTTAGCCTGGTATGATAGTGATGTTGACGGTGTTTACACGGCATTTGAACATAAATTAGATGGCTCCAAGCAACCCATCCGGTTCCAGTTATTCAAACAAAATACGGTGACGGGAGCTTGGACCGTGGCCGCCCATTACGATCCGAGCAGCGCGCCGACTTTTCTCAGTACTGCGCCAGTGAGTATTAACAGCAGCGGTGACTATCAATTAGCAATACCCAGTGCGGGAACGTTCAAAATTGGCATTGCCCAAGCTGATTTACAGGCGTTACATTATTCGCTCACCAAGTTGAATGGCGGATACGATATCATGGCCAATTCGGCATTTGATTCAAAAGTAACCGGGAATGATGGCAGTACGGCGTATTATTTAACCCAAAACGCGTACACGATCCCTGCTACTGGTGCATTGAGCATCCACGACGCCGCTGTTTTGGGACAAATTGCAGCGGGTGTGTACACGAGCCAAGTCGGTTTAATCAGCCTGACCCCGCCGACGCTGGATTTTGGCAAGCAGGTTATTCCCTATCAGACGGCTACTTATACCAACCAAAACGCCGCCGGCAATCAGCTGATTTACTCGGATAACCGGACAGTTTTCCGGTCGCCTTTCAGCATCAGTGTGCAGGCCGGCGACTTCATTGACCAGACCGACAGCCAGCATAGTGTGGGCTTGCAGCAGTCATTTCTGACCTTCCAACAACTCGGGGCAGGCATGCCCAGTTTCAAGGTGTACACTGGCGGCAGTGATGTCACATTGTTCACAGTCGAAAATTCAAAGGCAGGGGCGACGATGATCATGCTGAATCCGCCGCAGCTTACTGTACCCGGTGTATCAGGCACCACCACGATTCAGGCCAATCATCAATATCAAGCAAAATTGACGTGGACACTGACGGATGGCATTTAAGGCAATAGAATAGGCCGGCTATCCCGTATCGGATGGCCGGCCTATTGGCGTGCTTTTACTTGGACTTGTTTCTATTTCTTGATCTTTGCCCCAATCAGATCAAAGGTGCCGCCGGGGGTGGTCTTCAAGCCTTGAATCTTCGGGTTCACTAGGTGGGCTTGGACCCGTTGATAGATTGGAATGACGCCCTGTTCCTGCGTCAGCAGCTGCTGCGCCTGAACCATGACTTGCCAGCGCTTGGTTTCGTTGGTTGCATACGTGGTCTGGCTTTCATTGATCAGCTTGTCGAACGTCGCATTGGACCACTTGCCGTCGTTATAGCTGCCGTCGGTGGTGAACAGGTCCAAGAAGGTGATGGGATCGGTGAAGTCGGCACTCCAGCCAGAGAGGACCATGTCGAATTGGCCGTCCTGACTGCGGGTGAGCCGGGTCTTAAAGGGTACCGTCGAAATCGTCACCTTAAGACCCGGGAGATTCTTCTCCAAGGTGTTCTGGAAGTATTCAGCCGACCGTTTAGCATTATCGGTGTCATCCGTCAACAGTTCCAAGGTCAGATTCTGCTTGCCCACTTCCTGCATACCAGCAGTCCACAGGGCTTTGGCTTCCTTAGGATTATAGCTGGTATATTTCGTGTAACCCTGAGCCGCTTCTTTAGAGAAATCCTCTTTCGTGGTTGGATTCTCGGCCAAGCCGCTGGGGGTGACCGTGGGCGCATCGATCGAACCATCTTGGAGCACTTTCTTGATGTATTCTTCCCGGTTGATCGCCATGGACATCGCTTGGCGCAACTTGGTGTTCTTGAAGGCAGGGACCTTCTTCTCATTCAGTTCCAAATAGAAGACACTGGTTTGTTTGATGCCGCGGTAATCCTTTTGGGTCTTTGCCTGGGCCGCTTGATCGCCGGTCAGTGCGGCATCGTCCAGTTTACCGGATTGGAAGAGGCTCATCGCCGTGGTAGCGTCCTTCACCGCGGTGACATTGATTTGGTCAATGTGAACGTTCTTAGCGTTCCAATAGGTCGGATTCTTGACTTCTTGCCAAGAATTATTCGATCCATTCCAACCGGTCAGCTTGTACGGGCCATTGGCCAGGGTGTATTTCGCCTGGGTCCCGTATTTGCTGCCCATCTTTTTGACGTATTTTTCATTTTGCGGGAAGAAAGGCCCATTGACCATCATCTTTTGGAAATAGGGGATCGGGTGCTCTAAAGTCACCTGCAAGGTGTGCTTATCCAGGGCCTTAACGCCCAGCGTTGCCGGCTTCTTCGTGCCTTTCATGACCGCATCAGCGTTGACCACGCCGGAATAGAGATACGCATATTGGGACTTCGTGGCCGGATCAACGGTGCGCCGCCAGGCAAAAACAAAGTCATCAGCCGTTACCGGATCGCCGTTGCTCCACTTGGCATCCCGCAGTTTAAAGGTATAGACAGCCCCGTTTTTGGTGGGCTTGACGATTTTCGTGGCAATCGCCGGTTTGAGCTCGGTGCCGGAATACCGGTAGAGGCCATCCGTGGTGTCGTTGATTGCTGTACCGGAAATGGCATCGGTGGATTTCGACGGATCCATGGTGGAAATGATGTCGCTCTCCATCCGGGACCAGGTCGACTTGCTGGCGCTTGTCCCGCTCGCTTTGTTTTGACAGCCGGCCAGCAGCATTAATGTCGCCACTGCCGCGCCCGCCGCTTTAAATCCTGTTGTGATCCTCATCCAAAAGCCCCCCATAAATAATTTATCTCACCTTACTACAATGAAATGGCAATGTAAATATAAATACAATATTTTTCAAAACTTATTGGCCCGCGTCTCGGAATCGTGGTATACTGAATTCGTTGAAAAGATTGTACACAATTGAATGGATCACAAAGAAAGGATCGATGACTGATGAAAATCAACATCAAAGACACGGCCCGCGACTATTTGGCAGAGAAAATCTCCCCGGATCAATACGTTTTTCTGGGTTTGGACGACGGTTCCAGCAAGTTCTCTAAGCTGGGCGGTTCCTGCTCTGTGGGCGGCAAGTTCCAACTGGTCCTTTCTGACCAACCGGATGCTGACTACACCATTCCGTTAGAAAACAACGCCGGCTACAAGATGTTCACATCAAAGGAAGAAACACCTTACCTGGAAAACGGCTTGTACTTGCAATTCAACAACGCCGCGCTGGGCTTGGGCTCTGATGGTGGGCTGCTGGATGGTGCGATGCGAGTGACCAAGGCTGATCCGAGTCAGATCACCAAGGCCGATATGGAAGCTTTAGGCGGCAAGATCTGCTAATCACTCAGTGAACAAATAAGCGGTGGGCTGGTAATCATGGGATTATCGGCCCACCGCTTTTTGCGTTCCTGGGTGAAACCGCTGTACTTTATTCATACCCAGCAGTACACTAAAAGAGACCTAGGTATGTTTAGAGGGAGCGGGGTGCGAAAAATGAAAGTTGTAGTCTTTTCAACCTGCGTCGTGGATCTTTTCTTCCCCAATGTCGGGGCCGCGATGGTGGAGGTATTGGAACGGTTCGGCTGTGACACGGTATTGCCGAAGAAGCAGATCTGCTGCGGTCAGCCGACGTTCAATAGCGGCTATGTGATCAATAGCCAGAAGACGATGCGCAACGAAGTCGATGCGTTGTTGAGTGTCGACTGTGATTATATCGTGGGACCGTCGGGATCCTGCGTGAATATGCTGCATGAATTCCGGATGCACTTGGCCGACGACCCGGAGTACGGGCCCAAGGCGGAGATGTTGGCGAATAAGAGTTATGAATTTTCCCAATTTCTGTATCGCGTGCTGCATATCATCGATGCTGGGGCGGAGTTGGATGCGAAGGCCACGTTCCACCGGTCTTGCCACATGACCCGCCTATTGGGGGAGCGGGTCGCGCCGTTTGTGCTGCTGGACCACGTCAAGGGCCTGCAGATGATTCCGCTGCCGCACATTGAAAACTGCTGCGGCTTTGGCGGCTTATTTTCAGTTAAGGAACCGGAGATTTCGAAACTGATGGTGGATGAAAAGGTGGATGATGTGACCAGCACCGGCGCCGACATTCTCATTGGGGCGGATCAAGCCTGCCTGATGAACATCGGCGGCCGGTTCTCCCGGCGCAAAGAGCCGATCAAGATCATGCATATCGCCGAAATACTGAACAGCAACGTGGATATGAGCCGGGTCCGGTACGCCGATACCCCGGCCACTGTGTAAGGGGGCGGGACTGATGGGACTAGAAACAACCAACAAGCCCTTTTTGACCCGGGTGAAAGAGTCAGAACAAGATAAATTCATGCAGAAGTCCGTTGCCAAAGCCCAAGATGCCCAATGGGACAAACGGGAAGCGGCCCGGAAAGAACTGGGCCACTGGCAGGACTGGCGTAATTTGGGGGAACAGATTCGGCAGCATGTCATCCATTATTTGCCGGATTATTTAGGGAGTGTCTGAAAATCCCGAAATCCTGTATACTTCTTGTTAAAAACAAAACGGAGTGTGCAGGATGGTTATACCCAAACGTTATGAAG
>NZ_AUEH01000078.1 GCF_000425885.1 Schleiferilactobacillus harbinensis DSM 16991 | reverse complement strand
TTATGGATAGGCTTGGGTGCTGCGCGATGCTCCCTAGTTATGAACCTACAACACATCCTCGCAACTATGAGCGGTCATGTCCGGCTTCAATGAGCTGCTTGGCGAAACGCGAGTCGCCAACATCGGAACCAGACCCCGCAGCTTGTGGTTTGCACTTGTTCGATTCATCTGGGCGGCAGTCTCAACAATGTAGTTTAGCTACAGGAGGAAAAAGCCTATACCAGTTGGACCCAAATCCAATGAACTACTAGAGAGTATCACGCAACATCCAAACAAGAAAACTATCCACGAACTTGTCTGTAAATTAACTATACGAGGAGGAACTGTTTTGAAAATCAGTCACAAGATTGGCTTGGTTGCGTCAATTGCGGTTATGGGGTTAGCCCTGGTCGCTTGCGGCGGCAAGAGCAACAGCGGCAGTGCCACGAAGACCGTCAAGTATTCTGCAGCATTGGTTACCGATGGCGGCGGGGTGGACGACAAGTCATTCAACCAAAGCGGTTGGGAAGGTCTGGAAGCATGGGGCAAGAAGAACGGCTTGAAGAAGGGTGTCGGCGGTTATAACTACGCCCAATCCAACTCCGATGCGGACTTCACCCCGAACATCAACAAGTTGATTCAGGCAAAGTATGCGACGATTTTTGGGATCGGCTATAAGTTGGAGAGTGCGATCAAGAACGCTGCAAAGGCGAACCCGAAGACTAACTTCGTCATCATTGACGATGTGATCGATGCCAAGAACGTGGCCAGTGTCACGTTTAAGGATAACGAAGGGGCATTTCTGGCCGGTGTCGCCGCAGCCGAGACGACCAAGACTAAGAAGGTCGGCTTCATCGGCGGCATGCACGGGGCAGTCATTGACCGCTTTGAAGCCGGCTTCCGCCAAGGGGTCGCGGCTGTCGACAAAAACATCAGTGTCGATGTGAAGTATGCCAACGACTTCAGCAAGCCGGATGTTGGCCAAGCGTTAGCCAACGCCATGTTCAACAACGACGAAGACGTGATTTACCAAGCTGCCGGCGGTACCGGGATGGGTGTCTTCTCTGCTGCCAAGAACCAAATCAAGAAGAAGAAGGTTTGGGTCATCGGCGTCGATCGGGACCAGACTCCTGAAGGTAAGTACAGCGGCGGCAACCTGACGCTGACTTCCACCGTTAAGGGCGTGGATATTGCGGTTGAGAAGCTGGCCGACGATGCCAAAGACGGCAAGTTCCCTGGCGGCAAGACGACCGTTTATGGTTTGAAGGAAAAAGGGGTTAAACTGGCGCGCGGCAACATGAGCGCGGCTGCTTGGAAAGCCGTTCAGGATTACCAGCAGCAGATCATCGACGGCAAGATCAAAGTCGCTGAGAAGCCCTCACAACTGAAGAAGTAATTGTCTGACATTTGAGACACGGTTAGGGCAGCAGCGTATGCTTCTGCCCTAATTTTTCTATATCGACAGGCAAATAGAAAGGAATCGCACATGTCATCTTCTGAAATTGCCATTGAAGTGCGGGACCTGACCAAACGTTTCGGGGATTTTGTGGCTAATGACCACATTTCGATCCAGATCCGCAACGGTGAGGTCCATGGCTTGCTGGGCGAGAATGGAGCCGGCAAGACAACCATGATGAACATGCTCTCCGGAATCTTGCAGCCGACCAGCGGTGAAATTCTAGTTCATGGGAAACCGGTCCATTTGGCCTCGGCGAAGGACGCCACGGAACTCGGGATCGGGATGGTCCACCAGCACTTCATGCTGGTAGAGAACTTCACCGTGTTGGAAAACATCATGCTGGGTGTGGAGGAAACGAAAGGTGTCGGGATCCTGAACCGGCACGATGCCAAGGCCAAGGTTATGGCACTGTCCAAGCAGTATGGGTTGGATGTGGATCCGGATGCTAAAGTTGCGGACATTTCGGTCGGAATGCAGCAACGGGCAGAAATTTTGAAAGTGTTGTACCGTAATGCCGATATCTTGATTTTTGATGAACCCACGGCCGTTTTAACCCCGCAAGAAATCAAGGAATTGCTGGATATTTTTCGTCGGCTGGCCTCAGAGGGCAAAGCCGTTATCCTGATTTCTCACAAATTGAATGAGCTGCAGGCCGTGGCGGATATCACCACGATTATTCGCCGGGGCAAAGTGATCGATACAGTGGATACGAAGACCACTTCTACAGAAAAACTGGCTGAGCTGATGGTTGGCCGGCACGTCACTTTCCAACGTGAACGCGTACCGATGCCAGTTGGTCCAGAAATTTTAAAGATTGAAGACTTGCAAGTCATCGATAAGCAGAAGGTCACTCGGGTCCACGATTTTGATCTGACCATCCACGGCGGCGAAATCGTCGGGTTGGCGGGGATTGACGGGAACGGCCAAAGTGAACTCGTCCGGGCAATCACGGGCTTAATGCCTACGGCGGGCGGCCATGTCATTATTGGCGGCCAAGACCGCACCGGGGCCACGCCGCGGCAAGTGACCCAGTCCGGGGTTGGCCATATTCCAGAAGACCGGCAGCGCTATGGCTTGATCCTGCCCATGAGCCTGGTGGACAATATGTCGCTGCAAGTCTACACGCTGGCCCCGTATTCTCACCATGGGGTATTGAATCCCAAAGCGATGATCACGAATACTGAACAGCTCCTAGAACAATACGACGTCCGGCACAGCACGATTGAAGAACCGGCAGGGTCGCTTTCCGGCGGGAATCAGCAGAAGTTGATCATCGCCCGGGAATTGAGTCGGGAACCGCAATTATTGATTGCAGTCAATCCCACCCGGGGCCTGGATGTCGGCGCGATCGAGTTCATTCATTCGCAGTTGCTGGCTGCCCGAGCGGCGGGCCACGCGATTCTGTTGATTTCTTACGAACTGGATGAGATTCGCCAACTGGCTGATCGCGTTGCGGTTATTCACAGCGGCACGATCGTTGGTCAAGCGAAGACCAGTGCTTTGAGTGAAAATGAGATTGGTTTGTTGATGGCCGGCGAAACGGTGCCGGGGAAGGAGGAAATGCTCAATGCGCATTAAAAATCTTCGGTTGGGCAACCTCTGGATCTCGGTAACTTCCGTTATCCTGGGGATGGTGGTCGGTGCGATCATCATGATCCTGTCCGGCTTTAATCCGATTGAAAACTATATCAGTTTATTCACTGGTGCGCTGGGCAGCCCCAATGCAATCGGTGAGGTGTTGCGGGAAGCCACACCGCTGATTCTGACCGGGCTGGGCTTTGCCGTCGCGAACTCGGCCGGTTTCTTCAACATTGGTTTGGCCGGTCAGGCCCTGGCCGGCTGGCTGGCGTCGGTGTCATTTGCGTTAGCCTTTCCCCATGCGCCCGGCTTCTTGCTGCTGCCCGGGGCAATTCTGGCCGGTGCAGTCGCCGGTGCCCTATGGTCCGGGATCGCCGGCTTCCTGCGGGCGTATTTCGGCGCCAGCGAAGTAATCACCACCATCATGCTGAACTATATTGCCCTGTATGCGACGAATGCCGTTGTCAAGGGCATGCTGGCTAAGGGGGACGGCGACTATTCGCCGACGATCCCTGTGCAGGCGCGGTTACGGACACCATTTTTGGAAAAAATCACGCAAAATTCCACCTTCCACTGGGGTATCTTGATTGCCCTGGTCGCGGTCATCGTGGTTTGGTGGCTGATGAAGAAAACGACCCTGGGTTTTGAGATTCGGGCCGTGGGGATGAACGAAGACGCGTCCCGCTATGCCGGGATGTCCACGAAGAAGACGATCATTTCTGCTATGCTGATTTCTGGGGCGCTCGCCGGTCTCGGCGGGGCCATGGAAGGACTGGGTAATTTTCAAAATATCATTGTCAACACGGCCTTGCCCAGTATTGGCTTCGACGGAATGTCCGTATCGCTGTTAGCGACCGGGTCGCCGGTGGGGATCATCCTCGCCGCGCTGCTCTTCGGAATCTTGAAGATTGGCGGATTGAACATTTCCATCGCCTCCACGACGCCGCCAGAAATCGTCGATATCGTAATTGCCGCTGTCATTTTCTTCGTCGGTGCTAACTATGTCATTCGCTATCTGAGCGTTAAATTGCGCAAGCATCCCAAAAAGCAACCGCCGGTGGCCAGCAGCAGTGAACCGCAGGCCGCGGTGGCTGAACGGGCCGCGCAGGCTGAAGAGGAAGGGGAGGACGCCAAATGAATATCATGACGTTATTGCTGACGGTGGTTTCCACTACCCTGGTTTATTCCGCCCCGATGATTTTTACTTCAATCGGCGGCACGTTTTCTGAGCGCAGCGGGATCGTCAACGTCGGGCTGGAGGGTATCATGGTGATGGGCGCATTCTCGAGTGTCGTCTTCAACCTGTTCACTGCCCATATCTTCCACGGCGCCACCCCCTGGCTGGGGTTGTTAGTCGGCGGATTAGTCGGTGTGCTGTTTTCCTTGATGCATGCCGTCGCGACGATCAACTGGCGCACTGACCATATCATTTCTGGGACGGTATTGAATTTGATGGCGCCGGCGCTGGGAGTTTATCTGACTAAGCTGATTTTTGCCGGCAAAGGGCAAACCGATATTATTCAGCAGCCGCTGGCTAATGTGACCATGCCAGGATTGTCCAATATTCCAGTGATTGGACCGATTTTCTTTCGTAATACGTCATTGGTGGCGTATTTTGGGATTTTCGTTGCTATCTTCTCCTGGTGGGTCCTGAAATACACGCGGTTCGGGTTGCGTTTGCGGTCTGTCGGCGAACACCCTGAAGCGGCAGATTCCGTCGGTATTTCCGTTTACAAATACCGATACATGGGGGTCATGCTGTCTGGTCTATTGGGCGGTATCGGCGGCGCCATTATGGCGGAGAGTATTACCTTGAACTTTTCTGTTTCCACGATTGTGGGCCAGGGCTTCATGTCGCTGGCAGCGATGATTTTTGGGAAATGGAATCCAATTGGGGCAATGGGCGCGGCCATTTTCTTTGGCTTTGCTCAGTCACTGGCCATTATTGGTAAATATATTCCAGTCATCGCGAATGTGCCCAACGTTTGGTTCACCTTGGCACCATATTTGATCACCATTATTGTACTGGTGGCCTTTATCGGGAAGTCCCAAGCACCAGCAGCAGATGGGTCGACGTTCGTTAAGTCCAGGTAATATAAGCAGTGTGTAAAGCGTTGGGTAACCAACGCTTTTTTGCTGATTTGGAACGGCATGTGGCGTATACTCAAGCCATATGGGAGGGGATTGGTATGCGTATTGACCGCGCTTCATTAAAGCAGACTGTTAAGGCACGCATGGCGGGACACTATGGCACACTTTTTGGTATCACTCTGCTGCCGCTGATTATTTTGGCTCTGGGTATTATGGTACTTCAGTTTCTACTGATCTATTTCACCACCGGGTCATCGGTTTGGTCGTTCGCATGGGTCTTGCCGTCACCGCTGCACACGGCAGTCAGTCCAAGCATTCGCTGGGCGTTCAGCCAAATCATTTCGCCGCCGATGCCGCTTCCCGCCCCGGGGAGTGTTGGCGGTCTGGCTGCCCCTGCGGCCCCATGGTGGGTCATCTTGTTATTTGATTTTGTGGCGACCAGTGCGGCGATGGGCGTTTTGACTTGGTGGCGGCATCCAGAGCAGAATCGCTCTTTGCTCAGCCGGGCGTTCATTGGTTTTTCACCCCGTTATCTCCCAGGTTATCTCGTCCTCTTCTTATTCACCAGCGTCTTGCTGAATTGGCCGGCATACTTGCCGTTTGCCAGCACCTATTGGGGTATTTTTCGCCTCGTTTGGCTGGTTTTGGAAGTGATTCTCCAGATTGGTTTGATGCCTGCGTTTTATCTGTACATGGATCTACGCGATGCTGGTCAAGGCGGCGTCGTCGCAGCTATCAATTTGAGCTGGCAGCTGATGGCGGGCTTTAAGGGCGATTACTTTATCCTGTGTCAACGCCGACGATAAAATGACATTTTTTGCCGATTAGAAAATGTTGTTTTTTGCCGGTTTAGTTGAGCTGCGTTTCTCCTTTCCAATTAGTGGTGATGCTTCAGTTAGGCCAGAGGCCTAACCAGTATCATTCGGTGCTTTGTCCGCTTTGGGCTCTGTGATATGGCCCTTCATGCGGTATGACCGGCCGTTGATCCGAATCACGCGGGAGTGGTGCACCAGTCGATCAAGAATGGCATTAGCCAGAGTCTTGTCGGCGAATGTATCGCCCCACTTGGAGAGGGCAATGTTGGTCGTGATGATCGTTGATTTCCGTTCATA
>NZ_AUEH01000077.1 GCF_000425885.1 Schleiferilactobacillus harbinensis DSM 16991 | reverse complement strand
TTCCAGAACTATTTCAAGGGCTTAGCGGAAGAGCCGCGCTTCAAGGGCTATCATGCCCGCCAAGTGGCTTATTTCAGCGGTGCGATCCGCGTTCAGCGCGACCGTATCAGATTACCACTGATTGGTTGGCTGCGGCTTTCTGAATTTGGTTATTTGCCCACTGATGACCGGCTTCAAAAAATCGGGTATCACATCACTGGCTGCTGGGTCAGCCGCTGGGCGAATGACTATTGGGTGGTGGTGGCTACTGATGAGCCGGCACCAACCCAGCCAGTCGCACACACGGAGACCGAGTTAGGCCTGGGCATTGATCTGGGCATCAAAGATATGGCCATTTTGAATACCGGCAAAAAGTTTATCAATATTTCCAAAACGTCCTATTACTACCACGTGGAAAAGATGAAGAAACGCTGGCAGGCCCGCTTGGCCCGGCGCAAAATTGCGGCCGAGAAGAGTTTCGCCAAGAATCACCCGCATCAAAAGGCTGGTTATCTGACCAGTCGAGGCATCGAAGAGGCTCGATACTATCTGACCCGCTGGTCAGCTAAACTGGCAAAGATCAACAAAGAAACGGTACGCCAAGCCATTGCGCAAATTGTTAAGCTTAAACCGCCGCATATCACCGTGGAAAAACTCAATATCAAGGGGATGAAGGCCAATCCCAAGTTGGCACCCAGTATCCAAAAGTTGGGACTTTCTTACTTCAAGACTTGGCTCACGTGGCAGTGTCTAAAGCATGGCATTGAGTTGCGCGAAGTCAGCACCTGGTATCCCAGTACAAAGTTATGCAGCACCTGCGGCACTTACAATCGAGCTCAATTCCACGGTACGATGGCGGATCTGGCCGTCCGCCAATTCAATTGTCCGCACTGCGGATTATCCATCGATCGCGACGTGAATGCCGCAATCAACTTGCAACAAGCAACAGACTATACGGTCCTTACGGCAACTGAATAAGATTGAGGTGCGAGCCTCCATACCCGACGTTCACGGGAACTTCAAGGCCAGGAATCAGTGTTAGACTCGACTGCCAGGCTACCCTAGTTGGCTGAGAGCATCTCGGACAGACCATCGTCTGGAGAACCGGCAATTATCTTATTTAGTACCATTTGGCACCTAAAAAGGAACGGGAGGAACGATTTGAAGAGGATTTTGGCGCCGGTACTGCTGGCAATCACGGGATTCGGTGCGCTTGGTGCATTGAGCGGGTGCGAACCGCAAAAAAGCCAGCCCAGCGCGGCTCAGGTCAGCAAGCAAAAGGCGGATGCTGTCAGTAAACGGAAAGTCCAGGCCGTTCAGGCAAAAATCAAGGACGGTACCTATCAGTTTGCAGAATTGCCCAAAGAGAATCTGTATACCCCTTATCGGTTCACCACCGCCTTGGGTGAATTCACCACGGGGGAAAGTTATCTCGCTGGCGGGGGCAAGAGTGAAACAGACCCCAACGCTTGGACTGGTTTCAAAATCGATTATACGTACAAGAACACTACCAACCAGCCCCAGGACGCGGTCAAAGCGTTCTCCCGTGTCTTCCGGGTGCAAACAATGCAGATCTGGCAGCCAACTAAATTAAAAGCAATCAAAGCGATTCCCACATTCAGCGGTTATCACGGAATGGATGGCCCGCGCACAGAACAAGATGCCCGGCGTATCGCCAATCGCGGCAAACTAGTCCAGCCGGGCGAATCAATTGATGTGATCAATGCGTACGGAGTTTCAGCAAAAGTCTACGCCAACAACGCTCCCAAAAAGAAAATCAAAAAACTGGCACCATTGAATTACACGATCGACGTACTCGCTGATCCGGACAATAAAGTCGTACTCAAACGATATGACGCCGAAATCGTTTGGCGCTTCGACTAGCCACAAAAAGCAGGAACGTCTCGCCAATATGCGGGGAATTCCTGCTTTTTCTAATATAGATCCGTCAACGTGACCTGCTCGTTCTATACACCTTCACTTTGAAACACAATCATATCAGCCCTCCAAAATGCAGCACTAAAGTGCAACGGCAATCATATTTTGAATTAGGACTACGAAAACACCCGCTACCGTGCAATACTGGTATGTAATTCTTGTTCAGGAGCTGATGTCCATGCACCATGCTGGTACCCAACCAATTCGAACGAAACGCTTGATTCTGCGCCGCTTCACTCCGGCCGACGCCGCTGCGGCGTATCACAACTGGCAAACCGATCCGCAAGTGACCAAGTATCTCACCTGGCCGCCCTATACTGACTTCGCCCAAGCCCAAGAACGCATCGCCTGGGTCGCCGATCAGTATGCCCAGCCGAATTTCTACTACTGGGCCATTCAGCTCGCCGACCAGTCGGCCGCCGTGATCGGCAATATTGCTGTCGTTCGGGCGGACGAAAACATCCGCTCACTGGCCATTGGCTACGTGTCCGGCCAAGCCTGGTGGGGCCACGGTTATATGCCGGAAACACTGCGGGTGGTGATCGACTTTCTCTTCACTAATACTGATGTCCAGCGAATCGAAGCCACCCACGACGTGCGCAATCCGGATTCTGGCAAAGTCATGGCCAAGGCCGGGATGCGGAAAGAGGGCGTGCTCCGCCAACGAGGACGCAATAATACCGGTGTTTGCGACGAAGCCATGTATGCGATTTTGCGTAGTGATTGGACCAAAAAAGCCGCCCCATCGCACGGATTGAGCGGCTCAGCCAGCTAGGCCTATTTAACTTCTAACGCCACGGCAACATCCGCCGCAAATTTCTCCGGCTTCGTCGTCGGCGCGTAACGATGCAGCAGCTTCCCATCCCGGCCGATCAGGAATTTCGTATAATTCCACTTGATCCGACCATGACCGGAAGCGTCCTTCAAATACGTGAACAACGGATCTTCATCGTCCCCGTTGACCGCCACTCGCTTGGTCATCGGAAAGGTGACGCCGTAATGCATCTGGCAATACTCGCTGGCCGCTTCGTCTGTGTCGAGTTCTTGATGGAACTGATTCGAGGGCAGCCCCAATACCGTGAACCCTTGGTCATGGAATTGCTTGTACAGCTTTTCTAACCCCGTCAACTGCGGTGCTAAACCGCATTTACTGGCGGTATTCACGATGAGCAGGACCTGCCCCTTATAGTTCGCTAACGGTAAAGACTGGCCGTTCATTTCGGTTTCTTTAAAATCATAGACACTGGTCATCCGCGATCACTCCTTCGTGGCTTCACTATACCACCGGGAAATTCGGTTGTACACCAACGATTCGTGACACCATGCGCCGTCTGCGCTACGATGGCAGTGATCCAATATAATTAAGGAGAGATGTGTATGGCCCGAGTAGAACGATTCATTCAGAAATTGAACGAGAAACACATTGCGCAGTTCGTGATGCTCAACCCTAAGAATATTACGTACGTGACCGGTTTTACCGGCGACGAATCCCTGCTGCTGGCAACCCCGAATAAGCTGACGTTGGTCACTGACGGCCGTTTTGTCGAACAGGCGAAGCGAGAAATGCCGGAAAACGTGACGATCTATCGCTGGCAAAAGGGCTTGCTGGCCGACACCATCAAGCTGATCAACGAAAGCGGCCTTGATTCCGTCGTTTTCGAAGCCGACCAGCTGACCTACGAGCAGGGCCGCAAGTTTGTCGAGGCCATTTCTCCCGACGTCATTCCCATGAGCGGCGTGGTAGAAGAAATGCGCTGGACCAAGGACCCGGAGGAACTGGCTGATATTCGTAAGGCCGTTCAGGTCGTGGATGCCACCTTCCTGTATATTCTGGGCGAGATCCACCCCGGCATGACCGAAATGGCCGTGGCCGCGAAGATGGAATACTTCATGAAGACCCATGGCGGCGAAGGCACCTCCTTTGATACCATCGTCGCTTCCGGCATCCGTTCCACCTTTGCCCACGGTGAAGCCAGCCATAAAGTGATCGAAGCTGGCGATATTCTGACCATGGACTTCGGCGCCCTGGTTAACGGCTACGCTTCTGACATGACCCGGACCATCGCTATCGGCACCGTTGATCCGAAGCTGGAGAAGGCCTATTATCAAGTGCTGGAAGCGGAGCAGGCCGGTATTGATGCCGTGACCGCCGGTATGACCAGCCGGGAACTGGATAGCATCATCCGCGGTGTTTTCAAGAAGTACGGTGTGGAACAGTACTTCATCCACGGCGCCGGCCATAACGTGGGTCTGGACATCCACGAAGGGCCCTACATCACGTCCCGGCCGGGCGAAGGCGACATCAAGTTCCAAGCTAATATGCTGGAGACGATCGAACCCGGCCTATACTTCCCTGGTCTGGGCGGCATCCGCATCGAGGATGATGTGCTGATCACCGACGGGCAGAGCGAAGTCCTGTCTACGGCGCCGCGGCGTGATTTGATCAAGATTCCGGTTTAATGTTTGGATTTCCATCAACATTCTGGTGATTTTTTGCCAGAATGTTTTTTTTGAAACCGATTTTCGTTCTGGGCGGGCCGCTGGCGGACAAGTATAATAATTTTAACTTAAGTCTTGGGAGAAAAATGACCATGCCCCATTGGGATAACGATCCTCCGCAGTGTGTCGTAATCATCGGTAATTGATTGCCAACCCTGAGGAGGAAAATAGTTTGGATAAAGATCTGGCACCGCATTATATTAAATGGCCCACGCTGGCTCTACTGACTTTCGTCACTGTCATTGGCTTCGAAGATTTAGTCTACCCGTTTCAGAATCAAGGCCTCGCCGTCGTCTTTTCTTGGATCTTCATGGTGGTGGCCTACGTACTGCCGTATGAATTGATTTCAGCCCAAATGGGATCGACGTTCAGCGAAGCCGGCGGCGGGCTGGCGACTTGGTCCCGCCACGCCATTGGCGACGCTGCCGGATACTGGACCGGCTGGATGTTTTGGGCCTCCCTGCTGCCCTATCTGGTCGACGTGGCCAACTCGGTCATCGTCTCCTTGTCCTGGCTGGTATTAGGCAACAACACCCTGGATAAATATATGACAGATAAAATGTTTGGTATCTTCACCTTTGCCGTCATTCTGATCTTCCTGCTCACCCAAAACCTGGTCCAGCACTCCATGGAATTCATGAGCATGCTGGGCGGCGCGGCGATGTTTATCATGACGATCCTGTTTGTCTTGATGACTGGTGCCGGCGTGGCCGCGGGCGGGTTCCATATCGCCACCCAACCCTTTGATTGGTCGGCCTTCATTCCGAAATTCGACACGCACTATTTCGCCACCACCGGTCTGCTGATCTTCGCCGTTTCCGGGGCAGAGCTGGGGGCGGCATATATTACGAAAATGCGCGACCCGAAACACGAGTTTCCAAAATCCATGATTATGCTGGCCTGTATGAGCGGCTTTCTCACCGTCTTCGGGTCCCTGGCCATGGGCGTGTTCTTCAACGCCCACCACTTGCCGGATGACTTGAAGATGAACGGTGCGTTCTATGCCTTCGAGCGGCTCAGCGCCGCGTGGGGCCTGGGCAAGTTCCTGCTGTACGTCTACTCCGCCGTTTCTTTGACATACATGCTGGCCCAACTCGCCGTACTGATCGACGCCTCCAGCCGGGTGCTGGCCGTCGACACCTCCGCCCGCTTCATGCCCAAGTGGCTGCTGCGGAAGAACAAGTTCGGCCGGCCGATCCATTCCTACGTCCTGACCGCCGGTATTTGTCTCTTCCTGCTGCTCCTGTCCGGCACCCTCCCCAGCATTAATTCGATTTTCAACTGGCTGCTGAACCTGAATGGCATCGTCACACCCTACAAGAGCTGCTGGGTCTTCGCCGGTTTCATTGCCCTGCGCCTGCATGAAGAAAAGTTCAATTCCCCCTTCGTATTCATCAAACACCGCTGGTTAGCCATTCTGATTGGCGCTTGGGGCTTCAGCTTTGCCTTCGTCTGCGCCAGTTTAGGTGTCCTGCCCCAAGAAGGCGCCGTCTTCTCCGGCATTTGGTTCCATCAGTTGTTCTTAAATATTATTTCCGTAGGTGTGCTCTTTGGTCTGGGCGGCGTGATGCCGTTATTAGCGAAGATTGGCCAGCATGAAGAGGCAACCACACCGGTGGAGTAGCTGCTTGTCTCCGGCGACAGAAATGACTAAGCTGAAGCCAAAAGGATGTGTTGTGTTAATGAATGACGACGTCGCGTTTTTAACCAAACTGGTTCAAACCGATTCAGCCAATGACCACGAAGAAGCAATTGCCCACTTGCTTCAAGAAAAGCTGGCCAGCGCGGGCATCACGAGCAAGCTGATTCCGTACGCGCCCGGCCGGAGTAATTTGGTCGCCGAAATTGGCAGCGGTGATGACATTTTAGTTTTTGAAGGGCATCAAGATACCGTCAGCCTCGGTAATCCCAAAGAATGGACCTATCCCGCTCTGGGCGCGGAAATCCATGCCGGTGAGCTGTACGGCCGCGGGTCCGCGGATATGAAGAGCGGTTTAGCCGCCATGGTGCTGGCCCTGATTCGGCTGAAAAAGACCGGCTTCACTGGGCACGTACGACTGCTGGCAACGGTCGGCGAAGAATACGGGGCCATGGGTGCCGACCAATTGCTGGCAGCCGGCTACGCCGACGATATCAGCGGGTTGATCGTCGGCGAACCGACCTCGTTGAAAGTCTTATTCGGCCACGCCGGCTCTCTGAACTATAAAATCATCAGTCACGGCAAATCAGCCCACAGTTCTGAACCGCAGCGGGGCGTGAATGCCGTGGAGAAACTGGTCGATTTTATTGTCGCCGAACGGCACGCCTTCGATGATGTGCCGGTAGATCCGGTGATTGGCCCGCTGGCCCACAGTGTCACTGTTTTGCAGGCGGGCGATCAGGTGAATACGATCCCTGATTTGGCAGTCGCCGCGGGCAACATTCGGCCAACACCGAGTTTCCGGAATGATGCGGTGATTCAGCGGTTACAGGATATTGTAACGAAACTGAATGCCCGGGGCGATGGCACCTTAGAGTTCAGTCTGACCCATAGTTTCTTGCCGGTTATTTCTAAAAAGGATGGCCGGTTAGTGACCGCGGCGAACAAGGCGATCACAACGGTGCTTGGGCGCCCAGCAGAGCTGGCCATTATCCATGCGGCCACGGATGCATCGGTTTATACGAAATCGAAGCATGCTTTTGAAACGATTATTTATGGGCCCGGCAGCATGAGCATTGCCCATCAGATTGACGAGCACGTGAATGTTCAGGATTACCAGCAAGCAATTGGTACTTACGAACAGATTGCCCGGGATTACTTCGCAAATTGACAAAAAGGCTGATACGAAAATTGAAGTGCAACAAAAAAGTTAGACAGTTTGGAAATTAATTACGCAGCGGTTTGATTCCGATATTCAATCGGGGTCAGGCCGTTTTTGTTCAGTGAAATTCGATCATGATTAAACCATCTGGCGTAATGCGTCACGATTTGTTTCAGCTCCTTAATATCCTTAATCGGTTGTCGATTGAGACGTTCACGCTTAAGCAGGTTGAAGAAACTTTCCATTGGGGCATTGTCATGACAGTTGCCTTTGCGGGACATGCTTGGAACGATTCCCATGGCGTGTAACCGGATCTGGTATTCACGGGTTTGGTATTGCCAGCCTTGATCGGAATGCATGATCGGTGTGACGCCAGAAGGCAGTTT
>NZ_AUEH01000076.1 GCF_000425885.1 Schleiferilactobacillus harbinensis DSM 16991 | reverse complement strand
AGTTCTTTCTTAGTCAGTACAGCACCGCAGAACGGGCCGCGGTTCAACGCGTCATCATGGACATGAACGCCTCCTATCAGGCATTCGTGCACGAACTATTCCCTAACGCCGAACTCATTATTGATCGGTTCCACATTATTCAATTAATGGGCCGGACGATGGATACCATTCGCACTCAATGTTTAAAGCAACTCGACAAGCATTCGCGGGAATATAAAGTACTGAAATCACTATAGCGCCTATTCCACAACACGGCATTGGATCAGTTTAAACAGAAATAATCAAACGGATGATTGACTGTCTCCTAACGGGGGCAGTTTTTTGTCGGTCGCCGGCTCAGCACCGCGGGTTCTATTTTCTGGTATAATAGCCCCCATTCACTGATAACGGAGGTTCTTTATGGCTGCTTTGATCATCACCCTCATCCTATTGCTCCTCATCCTCATCCTTGCCGGCCGGCTGCGGTATTTAGAAAGCCAAGCCGTGGACCGGCAGTTGCAAGCCCACGTCACCCAGAACGCGGCCAAGATCAAAGGGGCACGCCGTTTCTATTTGAAAACCTTATACCGCAGCAATCCCCCGCTGGGGTTGATTCGTATTGTCACGATCATCCTCACCGTCATCGCTGGGGCGGCCCTATTATGGACCGTCGCGGCGCAGCTGGCCGTCGCGGATGTCATCCCGGCCGGTGCGGCTGATTTTCTTTCTGATCTCTTCACGACTGAAACCGCGGAACGAAACACGGCGGCCTGGATTTTGGCCGGCAGTGCCCTGTTAGCCAGCGGTCTGCGCTGGTACACGATCAAGGCGCTGCACACCATTCAAGATGCCGAAGATACCGGTCAGATGCGGGATGTCTACACCACGCCCCGGGAGTTGCGGGTCAAAATGGATAGCACGCGCCAAGTACAACTGGTGCTGATCATAATCGGCGCCGTGATGGTAGCGCTAGCCAGCCAGTTCAACCTCTACCCGGCAGATGCGGACACCACCGCCGATACCAGCCAATCGACGGCCCAGTCATCCGCATCGTCCGCATCCAGTCAGCAGTCCTCGGCAAACAGCACTGACACGAGTAATCCGGCCCCAAAACAAGACCCCCATACCCCATTGGGAGCCTTGCAGGCGGCAAAAGACGCACCGCTGAGTGTGGCGGATAAACTAACCGACGCGGATCGGGCCACGTTAATCTTCATGGCCTATTGGGCGATGGAGGGTGAAGACCCGGCCACCCTATTCGACCGGGGCACTGCCGGTTCAGACTATTACTACCACATCATCCCCAACAACGGCCAGCCGCTGTACGTTTTCAACAGTCACACCCCGTCCAGCAATACAACCGCCAACATGTTTGTCGCCTGCGTGGATAACGGGGACGTCTGGTTCTATTCCCTTTACAACTCGCCCAGCCAAAGTCCGCATCTCAGCGACATCACCGCCCTGACCACCCAAAACGGCAGCGCCAGGCCAACGGACCAACCCTTGGCTAATCAGAGTTTTCGTTTCCGCCAGATGATTACGCTGAATTATCAGCAAACCGGGTATGCCCGGGTGCATCAGATCTTGCAAAATGGCTATGCGATGACGCTGTAACCATCAATTCAACAACTCTACCTGCCGCCGGATATCCCCGACGGCTTCTTTGTCGCCCGTAAAGATAATGTGATCGCCCAACTGAATCTGGGTATCCCCGTGGGGCGCAATAAACTCGTGATCCCGATAAATCTGACTGACCGTGATCTCATCAATAAACGGCAGATTCTTAAGCTGCATCCCCGTGAACCGCCGGTTACGAACCACGATTTCATAAATTCCGGCCGTGGTATCGGACAGAATCCGCACCGTCGCCGGCGATTCGATCAGCGCCCGCAACAGCGAAATATTGGCCTCTAATGTATTGAATATCTCGACCCCTTGGGCGGTCAGCTCATCATACTCGCTGCTCTGGATATCCTTATTTTCAAACCGGGCGATGATCCGCCGCACCTTGGCAGTAATCGCCCATTGCGCCAACTGGTAATTCTTGTCGTGGTCAAAATAGCCCAACACGACAATATCAGCCTGGGAAGCATCCGCTGCTTGCAGCTTAGCCGCAGTGAATTCGTCGAGGAAACGCACATTGGTCTCCGAATTGTAGGTCTTATACCGAGTCGCATCATCAGTATAGAGCGTAATGTCGTAGAATCCCTTGGTCAGCTGCTGGGCGATGGGGACGGTCAGAATATTGGTGCCAATGAAGTGGACCACCGTTTTTTGGTAATCTTCTTTTTCTTGCACGTAGAACGTATTAAAGAGAATCGGCGCGCCAAGACAAGTGATCACCGCCGCCAGGGTGAAGGCCCCGGCCTGCTGGCTGGTCACAATGCCGAGATTCCGCCCCACTGTGACCGCCGGTACGACCAGCGTAATCGTGGTCGAAATGAGAAAGGTCCCCGCAATCGCGTTGCGCGGCTGGAAGCGTCGGCGCAGGATCGGCCAAAGCAGGACTTTAGCCAGCAAAAAGCCGAGCAGGAGCAACGGAATCAAGCCCAGGCTGGCCGGGTCCGCCAGCAGTGTCCGCAGATTGATCTTGACCCCGGTCATAATGAAGAAAATGGGAATAAAGAAGCCGTAACCGATGCTGGTCAGCTTGTCCCGCGTTTCTTCCCGAGGATGAAGCAGTTTCATCACGATCCCAGCGAGAAACGCGCCTAGAATGGACTCCGCCCCCACTTGTGCGGCCACAGTGACCAGGGTCACGATCAAGAAGAACGCCAGGCGAATATCCAATTGCGTCGTACTCTTGTCGATTTGAGCGAACCACTGGTACGGCCGGCGAAATCGGAGCAAGAGAACGATTGCCGCCACGAAAATGGGCAAGAGCAGCCAAATGCTCTTGTCCGTGGGGTGGACCACGGCGGAATAAATCGTCAGCGCCAATAACGGCACGACTTCCCCCAAGGCGGCAATCAACAGCATCGTCTGGCCAAAGGGTTTGGATAGCAGTTCCTTTTCCTTTAGCGCCGCAATCACGACGCCCAGGGCGACGGTGGCAAAGACAATAGTCGCAAAAACCGGATGGCTGAACAAGCCAGTGGCCTGGAGCAGCAAGCTCGCCACCAAGGCCATACCGATCACACTGGCATAGGCCAGCAGCGCGATACTAACCGGACCAGGCTGCTGGCTGCCGTCTTTTTGCCGGCCAAACAGAGAAAAATCAATTTCCATCCCGGATAAAAAGATCAAGACGATCACGCCCAAACTGCTCAGTTGATTCAAGGCCGCATTCGTGGGGACCACGTTCAGCAGACTGGGACCCAGCAGGATGCCAGTGATGATCTCAGCCACCGCGGTGGGTACGTTGGTGATATGTAGGCGTGCCATCAGTAACGGGATCATTAATGCCGCAAGCAGCACAATGACCAGAGAAACACTTTCCATGAATGCACGCTCCTTAACTTAGTGATTTAAAATTGATGCCAATTCCTGCTGCAATTGCTGAATCGTTTCCGTCGTAGCTTCCGGATCTTGGAGCACCAGCTGGACTTGGGCTGCTAACTCTTTGCTTTGCGGCGTGGCCGGCCGCTCCAGCAACTGCCGCCAGCCGGTCATGAGGCCGGTCTTGTCCGGAGCGGCCACGAGATCCGCGATGGCCTGCCGGACTTGCTTCGCTGCAGTCGTCCGGGCCGCGTCGGTAAACTCAGTGGGGTGCGCTAAAATCAAATTCAGCCGGGCTAGGGAAAATTGCAGAGCCAGATGGCTGCGGACTGAAAAGTTGGGCGATTCCCACAACGTCTTGGCCACCAAGGCCAGTTGCGCCAAATCACTTAACGGTACCTGCAGAGCCGGCAAAACCGGCTGGTGACGGGGGGCGGTCACCAAGGGCATGTTGCGCAAAGCGGTTACCAATTGCGTGTGGCCGGCCTGCATGGCAGTGATCTCCCCAGCGGTATACAACGGTGCGGGCGGAGCCTGCATCCCGCCATCGGTTTCCGGATCATCAAATAAATGCTGGTCAAAGCGCTGATCCAGTTTTTCTGCCAACGCTGCCAGCGCGGTATCATACCGTGCCGCCAGGTGCCCCGCTGCGATCTGCTGACGTGCCGTCTGCATCAGCACCGCCGTGGTTGGCACAGCGACATAAAAATCATACTGCGGCAGCCGCGTCTGATCGCCAAAATCCCAAGCCGCCCACCGCTGGTCAGCTGCGCCCAGTATCGTGATGAAGCCCAGACCATGGCCTACATGGCCGTTTTCACTCACGGCTAATGCCGGCAGATCAATTGCCGTACCAAAGGGCCGCTCAACTACGCCAGTTACGCCGAAGCCGTTATGGATGTGGCCAGAGATGAAGTACGTATTTGGATACGCCGTCAGGATCTGTTTCAGCGTCTGGTCCTCTAACCCGACCCCACCGCCAAAGTTGCTGCGCCAATGGGTCTGGCGCAGCGGCTGGTGACAGAAGATCAGCGTCGGCTGACCGATGGCCGCCGCCTGGGCCAATTGATCAGCTAGCCAAGTTAAGGTCTCTGGACTGAAATAGGCCGAATCTTTCAACCCCTTTTCAGTATTGAGAAAAATAAGCTGGTATGCCGCCAAATGAACGACAAAGCTTAGAGCCTGCCGATCAATTTCCGGCAGGGACTGCAAATATTGCGTATAGAAAGATTCCGTCACCGCATGGAAATGCTGCGGATCAGCCTGCTCGCTGTTATCCCAGTCCGGCCAATGCGGCCCACGAACATCGTGGTTGCCCAACGTCGCCCAGGTCCGCCGGGCAAAGGGGCTGGCGGCAATGATGTCGTTGAATTCTCGAAATTGCTCAGCCGTGCCCGTGTCGGTCAAATCACCGTTGACCACCAAATGGGCCGCCGGAGCCTGTTCTGCCGCCGTTTTCAGGGCACGGACCACTATTTGATGCCGCTCTGGATGCCCATTGAGATGCAGATCCGAAAGGACGATCAATTGGGGTGCTATCTGCTTAGTCATCAACTCACCTCTCTATTGCCTCCGATTATATGCGTTTAGCTGGTACTTTCCCACCCAACTGCGGGTAGCCATGAGGCCCATCTTTCTGTACCGCCTGTACCGGCTATTGGTCCGCCGGCACGGCCGGCGTGGTGAGAAAACTGTCATCATAGGGATACCCAATCTGGGGCTTGCCATGCTCATCGATCAGCGCGTGCAATTCGCGCGCCTCGTTCAAAGTGAGCGTCTCGGCGAAAGGCTGGAGCGCGTCATGCATCGCCGCGTAAGTCTTATACACCCCCAACCCGATGCGCTGGCTCAACCGGCGGGCGTATTCATCTCCGACAAACGTCTTTTTGCCGAAGGTGTACATCAGCATCACGTCCGCTGTTTCCGGACCGATGCCCGGTAACGCTAATAACTGGTTCCGCAATTGGTCAGCTGGCCGGGCGCTGAACGCGGCAAAATCGCCGCCGGCTTCCTTAAACCACGTCAGCAAGCCGCGCAGATGCGCCGTTTTCTGCAGATAGAACCGGGCCGGACGGATCCGCTCGGCCAGTTCCTCCGGGGTCAGGGCCAGCAGCTGATCGACGCTCAAAACATCCTGCAAATTATTCATTGCCAGGGCCACATTACGAGCGTTGGTCTGCTGGACCAGGACCATCATCAGCCAATCCCCCAACTGGTCCTCCTGCCACCAATGCTGCGGGCCGTAATGGGCAGCTAAATTATCAAAAACAATGCGCCACGGTGCGGTCATCGGTTATCTCCCCCTTTTGTATGATTCACTATAGCACGGCAAATCGCCCTATCCGCCTGGTTTTGCTCACAAAAAGACCAGCCACTGGGGAGGAATGGCTGGTCTTGGGGAGGAAAATCGTGAAGAAAAAGTTGGTTGTGTTGTTAGGTAGGTGTCTCACGCAGCGATGGATGACGGGTCTAGAAGCCGTCGTTGATCGCCGTTACATTGAACTGTCATCGCATCACTCCTTTACTTGTTTACAGTGTCTACAATACCGGCGAAATGTGATGAATCAATGATCCTTCTATGGTCAATCGGTTATTCTTTTGCGCCCTGCTGATGATCGGGCGGCCGCACCGTCAGCATCGCCGCCACCCCCACCAGATGGGCCAGAAAAAGGATCAAGAACGTCCAATTATAATTAACCGCCGTGATCAGCGCACCGCCGGCCAGGGGACCGATCGCCCGGCCCAGCGAACCGGACAGACTGGTTAAGGATTGCAGCATCCCCCGGTTGCGGTCGGTCGCATATCGGTTGATCAAAGACGGCGCTGCCGTCAAGGCCAGAATCTCGCCCAGCGTGACCACGATGATTCCCAGCACGAACCGCCAATAGTCCGCAGCCCCCACGATAATCAGGTAAGAGAGACCGAATAGGATGCTGCCGGCGATGACCTTGACTTTATCATGGACAAAGCTCGGCGCGATCAATCGGTTGGCAATCGGCTGTAAGAGAATAATTTCGACCGTATTCACCGTGAACAGCAGGCTGTATTTCTCCACACTGATGCCGTGATGCAGCATCAAGACCGATACATTACTGTTCCACTGCTCGTAGCCGATCCATATAATGATCAGCATCCCGGCAATGGCCGCTAAACTGCCCAGCAGTCGGCGATCAATGGGCCCCCGTTGGCGCTCGCTGGGCGCCGGGGCACGGTCAATATTTTGAAAAGCCCGCATAATCACCGCAAAGGTGACCGCTAACAGCAGCGCCGCCCCGCCAAAAACCCAGCGAATACCCTGGCGGAATAGAAAGCCGCTGCTGGCCGTGGCAATCCCCATGCCAACACTGGCGATCCAGTAGCCTTGGTTAAAAATGTTGGCATTGACCCGTTGATGATACGCAATATACCCATTCATCGCGGCATTCAAAATGCCGAGACCTAACCCGTAAAGAATCTCCAGCAAAGAAAAAAACGGCCACGCCGGCCAGATAGTCAGTGCCAGCAGGGCGAAGACGGTCAGTATATTACCAGCAAACAGCACCTGCCGGGGCTGGGCATGATCAAACCACCAGCCGGCCAGTATGTTCCCCACCGTCATAGCTAAAGAGAAGCCCATCAATACCGCTCCGGCGGTAACCAAGCTTTCATGCAGATTTTGATGAATATACAGCGTCGTGATCGGCATAATCAAGCCAATGCCCATATTGATGCCGCCATTGGCAAAAAGAATCGCGCCAGTCTTTGTTTCGGCCATTGCATGTACCTCCTCGAACGCTCTCTATCATAGCAAAAAAAGACCACCGTCCGGGGAGGTAGACGGTGGTCAGATGAGGATTGGGGAGGAAAAATCATCATGAAGAAAAAGTTGGATATTGGCTAGTGTGCGGCCGCCTGATTGCGGCTGGAGGAGGACGACGGGTCTAGAAACCGTATGTCCTGCTCACGTTGGTTATCAATCATGAAGTGCCCCATAATTGTTAGACAGATACTCTAACGATTGTGGGGCATTTTTATGACCAAATATTCAAGTGAGTTCAAGGTACAGGTTGTACAAGAGTATCTTTCTGGACGGGTTTCCTATCCAACCCTTTGCGCTAAATACAGTATCCCGTCAATGACCCCAATCCGGAGGTGGGTTAAGCAGGCTCAAGCTAATGGACTGGAGTCGCTTCAACGTAAACGTACCAAAGTCGCTTATTCATTGGAACAGAAACTGTCTGTGGTAGACTATTACCAAACTAGTGGTGAAGGTGTGGCATCGGTGGCTGCTCACTTTGGGATCAATGCCTCGCAGGTGGCTGTCTGG
>NZ_AUEH01000075.1 GCF_000425885.1 Schleiferilactobacillus harbinensis DSM 16991 | reverse complement strand
AGAACCTGTCTAGTATCTTTTAAGAACTATCTTCAGGAAGGCCAATACAACCATTTGAAGACTGCTGTTAAGGGCACGTTCACAGTTTTTCCAAAGTCGCCGACATTTGTCTAGCCAACTCCATGAACGTTCAACGATCCATCGTTGCGGTAACACCGTGAACATATGCAACTCGTTGCGTTTAGCTACCGTCGTCTTAGCATTCAAAATGAGCTTCACCTGATCCGCAAAGTCATTGCCAGTGTAGCCACCATCAACCATGACATGCTGAACCAGCTCTAAATTTTGGCTAGCTAAACTAAACATAGCCAATGCACCTGAACGATCTGATACATTAGCTCGTGTCACGAGAATGGCTTGTGGTAAACCATTAATATCAACCGCCATATGACGCTTAATCCCTGAAATCTTTTTGCCGCCATCGTAGCCACTATTTTTCGTTAAATCAGTGGTTTTAACACTTTGAGCATCAACAATCACAAACGACGTTCGGGCCGATCGGCCCTGTGCAAAGTGATAGGAAGCGACAGTTTTTTTAAAAGCCTTTCTAATAGCGAATCAGCTGTCGGGTCTGGTTTATCTCGCCACATATCGTAATAGCGGTAGACAGTGTGCCATTCCGGGAAATCGTGCGGTAATTCACGCCATTGACACCCTGTAGTAAGCGAGTAAAGGATGGCATTGAATACGTCATAAAGATCATAACGACGCGGTCTTGTATGCTTGCGGAAGTTTTCTAAATCAGGTTGTATTAACGCAAATTGCGCTCGAGAAATATTGCTTGGATAATCTGGCATGACAAACTCCTCAGTCGGTTTTCCACAATTCTACCAGATTCAGCAGATACTAGACAGGTTCTTAGAGACGTCATGATTGAGCTGCTTGGTGCCTTACCAGCTAACCGAGTAAGAACAGTGACTCCTGACCGTGGAAGGGAGTTTGCCCGGTACAGGGAGCCGGCAGAACGTCTGAATACAAAGGTCTTCTTTCCTGACCCACACGCGCCTCAACAACGAGGAACTAACGAAAACACCAACGGACTGATTAGAGAATACTTTCCCAAGAACACAGACCTAGACCTTCAGAGCGACCAGGAAATTGAGACTTACATTGAACAACTGAATAATCGACCACGCAAGGTCTTAGGCTGGAAGACGCCATCAGAAGTCTTCATGGGTAAAAAGTTGCACTTGAGTTGACAATTCGTCATGTTGAAAGAAAGGCTGCATAGATCGGCGGGCTAGGCTGAGTGCCCAAGCGTTTCCGAGCTGAGCGCAGCTAGAAAGGCTACGAAACTCAACCACACAGAAAGGAGCCTCATGATGACCCACCACAAGGATCGCTGGTTTTACACCCTCTTTGGTAGCTTATTTGTGCTTGGTTTCATCTTGTTGCTCCTGCCTTTTGGGTATGACGCCTGGCTCAAGCATCGCAACCAGCAAGCTGTAGTTGCCTATGAGCAGCATCAAGCCAAACAAAGTCCTAAAACTGCGCTGATTCAGCAGTATAACCGCAGGATTGAAGCCGAGCAGCTCGGCGGGCCGCTGCCTGAGTCGGTCAAAATTGGCCAGATTCACGCCAACCTGCGCACGCCACTGGGCTACATTGACATCCCCGCTGTCAACGTTGATAAAACCCTGATCTACTACGGTGATTCTGAGTGGGCGCTGAACCACGGCGCCGGTACCATGCCGCACACCAGCCTGCCCGCTGGCGGCAAGGACACCCTGGCGGTAGTCACCGGCTACTCCGGCCTCGCCAACCGCATCGTGTTTGACAACATTCGCTATCTCAAAAACGGTGACGTTTTTTACCTTAACACCTTTGGCACGCGCAAGGCCTACCGCGTCTATACGCGCAAGGTCGTGGACCCCGATGACAAACAGGCGCTCAAGGCGGTCTACGTGCAACCTGGCAAAGACCGGGTCGTGCTGTTAACCTGCACCCCGCTTTTCATTAACACTGATCGCCTGTTGGTTTACGGGGAACGCATTGCGCTTAAAGCTGCTGCACACACCCCCACCCACCGCCGCGACCTGTTTCGACTGGATCACATCTGGGTGGCAGTGGTCCTGCTCTTCATGGTGATGCTCGTCGCCATTTTCATCTGGCAACAGCGCCGCCGGGAAGGAGCCCGTCATGAAAAATAGCCGCCGCTCACGCCTCTTTGATGTGTTCCTGGTAGTCACCCTGTTTATCGGCATTGCGCTGTTCATCCTGCCATTCGCCTTCGACTGGGAACAAACCAACCAGCGCGCCCACAGCGAGACCACCTACAAGCAGGCCTATATCCCTCAACCCGACGGCCTGCAAGCCAAAATCGACGCCTATAACGCCATGATTTTTGCCCAACAACAAAAGCGCCCCAGCAGTAAGGTGGCCATCACCAGCATTCAAAAGAACCTCAGAGACCCGATTGGCTACCTCGACATTCCCGCCATCAAATTGCGCGCAATGACCATCTACTATGGTGACTCCGACTGGGTGCTGAACCGAGCCCTGGGCACCCTACCGTTCACCAGCCTGCCGACTGGGGGCAAGAACACCTTGGGGGGATCACCGGCCACTCCGGCTTGGCCAACCGCATTTTCTTCGACAACATTCGCTACCTCAAAAACGGCGACATCATCTATGTCAACGTTTTGGGCAAGCGTCACGCCTACGCAGTGGCGGCTAAAAAAGTGGTCGACCCGGAATCACCAAGCGCGATCAAGGCCTTCTATGTGCAACCCGGCAAGGACCGCATCGCGCTGATGACCTGCACCCCTTTGTTCATCAACACCAAGCGGCTCATTGTGTACGGCGAACGAATTCCGATGAAGCAAGCGCAGGCGGCCGAAACCACGAATCGCACTTTCTGGAGCGTGGAACATATTTGGCTGGCCAGCATCGGTCTGTTCCTGATACTCCTGTTGCTGGCGCTTTGGTGGCGAAGGAGGAAACGGCATGCGCAGACTCATTAAGTGGTTCATCTGGCCGGCACTCGCCATGCTGGCCAGCATCGCGCTGGTAGCAGCTGGCTACCACCACCTGTTGCAAGCCCCGGCCACCATTATCCCGGCCAGTGAAGCCGCCGCCCAGCAGGCGAATTTGGCGCACAGTGAGGCCGTGTCCGGCCACCACCGCAGTCAAATTGCCGAAGCCGACCTCACCACCTTGCTCAATGCGCGCCTGCAAACCCAGCGGTTGGTGGCGACCGCCGGCGTGGGCCGCGTGGCGATTCCCAAGGTGGGCATCAGCCTGCCGATTTTCAACCAGATTAACGACAGCACCCTCAGCCTCGGCACAGTAATGTACTTCCCCGAACGCAAGCTAGGCCAAGGCAACACCGTGCTCGCGTCTCATCACTATCTCGGCAGCGAAGGGCTGCTTAATGCCCTGAACCAGGTGAAAAAAGGAGACGAGATCTTGGTGTCCGACCTAACCACTGTATGGAGGTACCAAGTTGCTGCCAATCAAGTGGTGAAACAAGACCAGGTCAGCGTCCTAGCCGATACCGGCGATGCGCGGGTGACGCTCATTCGCTGTGAAGGCCCCCGCGGCACCGACTATCGCCGCGTGGTCACCGGCCTACTCACCCGTCGCACTAGCTTAACCGCTAAACCAGCCAAAAGCCTTGGCATCACCTTTAGCAATCCTCCCGCCAAAGACCACGGACCGCTTGCCTTCGTGACCGCAGCCATTGGGCGCACCATGAGCCGCCACCGGCTAGACGGCTGGCTGTGGCTGATGCTGGCGATTAATCTGACAGTGCTGCTAGCCTGCGGCGCCGGTTACGTCCTGGCAGGCGACCACCCCCACAAGCAGTCGCGCGCTGAACGCTAGTCGTAACAGCGTCAGTAACCTTTTACCGCAACCAGCGGCGTCTTCGCGCTCCTGCGCAGGCGCCGCTGTTTCGAGTTCAAATCACCGCTCTTTCTCTACTTCGCCTTCCTCCTCAATAGCAAAGGGTCCCCCGCTTATAGTTCATCTCCTTGCTCAGTTTTGCATTTAGCACGAGCATTGTTCACAGTTTAGCGACTAGAAAGCGTGCACGTTGCCCACTCATGTCACTTCCTGGCTGCTACTGTTATATAGCCGGTGGCGTGGGTAGTGGGCGGAGCTTGGGGCGGCCAGCAGTGAAACGATGATGACTAGTCAGACTGCGGGTTTCAGGCTGACCAGTCATCATCGCGGCAATTTTAGCGACTCAAGCGAGCAAAGCGAGTTGAGACACTAAAATTAGGCCCGAGACCGTACTGTGGCTCGGACCGGCCGCACAGCAGGCCGCGCGCCCCAAGCGGAGCCCACCGGCGGCCCGGGCCAAATCTGTTGACAGCAACATTAGGTATCCTTTAAACTAGTAATAAAAGGTAACTAATTCAAAAAATTCGGTTGGGCGGTGCTCAAGAAAGCTTTCTCGGGGAGGAAAGCGATTCTTGGTTGCGGCCTTTTCTTATTGGAGGAAACTTATGACCCCTTACAACGAACACAAAGCAGATGTCCTAAAGCGCTTGGCCACCAGCCGGCAAAGCGGCCTCACCAGTGAAGAAGCACAGGCCCGGCTCACCCAGCATGGCCCCAACGCCTTGGCCGCCAGTAAGCCCCTACCAGCCTGGCGCCAGTTTTTGGCCACCTTGAAAGAACCCTTGGTGATTATTTTATTCATCGCCGTGCTATTGGCCTGGGCCAGCGCCGGCTATGACTTCTTCGTGCGCCACGACCCCAGCCATGGTATGGCGGCAGTGTATGAAAGCATTGCGATTCTGCTGCTGATTTTCGTTAATGCCGGCCTCTCCTTCTGGCAAGCCAAAAGCGCACAAAAATCCCTGGACGCCCTGAAGGTGATGGCGGATCACCACGCCAAGGTCCTGCGCGATGGCGACTGGCTGACGGTGCCAGCCACCGAGCTGGTGCCTGGCGATATTGTCAGTGTCAAAACCGGCGACTTCATCGAAGCCGACGTTCGCTGGCTCCATGTCGCCGAGCTGCAAACCAACGAAGCCCACCTCACCGGCGAAGCGGAACCTGTGCAAAAACAAACCCACGCATTGGGCGCTGACGTGCAAATCGGTGACCGCACCAACATGGGCTTTTCTGGTGCGACAGTGACGCATGGTAACGGCCTCGGGGTGGTGGTTGCGACCGGCATGCAAACCGAGCTGGGCAAAATCGCCACCTTGCTGGATCAAGTCAAGGACAAAAAGACCCCGATTGAACGCACCATTGCGCGCCTGACCACCAAACTGATGATGGTGGCGATGGTGATTGTGGCGTTCACGTTGCTGGTGGAGCTCTTGAAAGCCTATCAGCAAACTGGCAGTCTCTCCTTCGCTGCGCTGGCCGAATCCCTCTCTACGGCGATTGCCTTGGCGGTGGCCGCGATTCCCGATGCGCTACCGGCGGTGCTGTCGATTGTGCTCACGATTGGGGCCACGATGCTGGCCAAAAACAACGGTCTGATCAAGTCCCTGAACAGTGTGGAAACCCTAGGGGCCACCAGCTACATTGCCTCAGATAAAACTGGTACCTTGACCAAAAATGAAATGACTGTCACCCGGTTTTATGCCAATGGCGCCAGTTATGTGGTGGAAGGCGACGGCTATGAACCAGTAGGCGAAATCATCCCTGATGACGAAGCCGACACCCCCGGCTTTTCGCGCTTCATGATGGCCGCTGTCCTGAATAACGAAGCGGCGATTCAAACCGACGACGAAGGCCGCAGCCGCCCGTATGGCAACCCCACCGACGTAGCGCTGGTAGTGATGGGCCACAAATTTGGTATCGATCGCGATACGATTTTGAGCAAAGACCAGGCGCTGGACATCGACATCATTCGCGAACTGCCGTTTGACAGCGACCGTAAAATGATGAGTGTCGTCATTAAAGATGGCGACCAGTATCAGGTGCTGACTAAAGGTGCGCCAGACGTGATTTTAGCCAAAACTGATGCCATTCTGGACCACGACCAACTCGTAACATTGCCAGCTGGTCAAACTGCGGTAGAAGCGCAGGTCAACCGCTTTGCCGAACAGGCGCTGCGGACGCTGGCGGTGACGCTGCGTGACATCGATGAGGACCTGGCATTGCATGGTAGCACCGCTGAGCTTGAGCAGCACCTGACCTTACTAGGCATTGCCGGCATCATTGACCCGCCGCGGCCGGAAGTGCGCCAAAGTGTGACCACCTTGCACCAAGCCGGTATTCAGGTCGTGATGATCACCGGCGATCACGCAGTCACCGCCCGCGCGATTGCCTTAAAGCTGGGCATTGTCACCGACCCTAGCGCCCCGGTAGTGGAAGGCAAGCAGCTGGAAGCCATGACCGATGAAGATTTGTTCCGGCTCGCGCCAAGCATCCGCGTATACGCCCGGGTGTCGCCGGAACACAAGCAGCGCATCGTGCGCGCCTTGCAGCGGCATGGCGAAACCGTGGCCATGACTGGTGATGGCATCAATGACGCGCCAGCCTTACGCGCTGCTGACATTGGCATTGCCATGGGCATTAATGGCACCGAAGTCACCAAAGACGCCGCAGATCTGATTTTACTGGATGATAAATTCACCACCATCGAGCGCAGTGTCCGCGCCGGCCGCACCATTTTTGGCAATATCAAAAACTTTATGCGGCATGAGTTAACCACCAATGTCGCCGAGGTGTTGGCGCTGCTGTTCGGCGTGCTACTGATGACGCAACCCGTCGGCCAAGTGGCGGCCACCACCCCAACATTAACGGCGCTGATGGTGCTGTGGGTGAACATGATTTCCGATGCTTTACCGAGCTTTGCCCTCGGCTATGATGTGCCAGAAGCCGACCTCATGAACCAGCCGCCGCGCAATGTGAAACAATCCATTTTGCATGGCATGCTCGGGCGCATCTTCCTGCGCGGTATTGTGATGGGTGGGCTCGTGTATGTCGCCTTCATCTGGGCTGCCAGTCAAGGCATGAGCGGCGCAGAAGCGCAAACCCTCGCCTTTTTGACCCTGGTGTTTGGCCAGCTGTGGCATGTGTTCGACGCGCGTAGCACCCGCACTTTGTTCGCCCGCAACCCGTTTGAAAACCATCAGTTGCTGCTGGCAGTGGCTTTCGCGGCGGTGGCTTCATTACTTGTCACCATCATGCCGTTCTTCAACGAAGTGATGGGGACCGCGCCACTTTCTAGCACGCTGTATGCTGCGGTAGTCTTCATCCCGGCGCTACCGACCCTCATTTTGTCTGGAATCAAAGAACTGTGGCTGCGTTGGCATCGCCCGCCGGTAGCCCCAGAGCGCCAGGCCGCGCCAGAGCATGATTAAAGATTGTTTTTTCGGGCCAGATTGCCTACAATCGGGGTAACCATATCGAGGTGAGCCAGTTGAATGTTTATCATGCGCTGAAAATGATTCAGATCGAGCACCAGCCCCTCAATCATCGCCAGGTCGTGATCACCGATGAAAACGGCAAGCCGCTTTCGCAGCTGACCGATCTACTAAGTGATTGTCTCAGTAAAATCGACCTTTTCGTTGATTTGCCCAGCACCGACACGGCCAGCGATGTCATCGATGACCTGCATTTACTGACGCCCTTGCCGAATGACGTGCTGGACGAATACCAAAAAGTCCTCGATCAGCCGATTTGAAGTGCCCTACAATTGTTAGACAAGAAGTCTAACGATTGTGGGGCATTTCTTGTGACCAAATATAGTAACGAATTAAAGGCAAAAGTGGTTTCTGAATACTTGAAAGGCGGTATTGGTTACAGAGAGCTCAGCGTTCGATATGGTATTCCTTCGCGCGCTAATATTCGAACCTGGGTCAATCAAGCTAGGACCCACGGTATCGAGTCTTTGAAGGTCAAACACAACAAGGCTACGTATTCGCAGACCTTTAAAATTACTGTGGTAGAGTATGTGCATACACATCAAGTAAGCAGAGTTCAAACTGCCGCGCATTTCGGTATCTCTCCCAGCCAAGTCAACTCTTGGATTCGTATCGTAAAGGCCAAGGAGTTACCGGTTTACGTGCGCAGCGTAAAGGAAGGCCGCCTATGGGTAAGCACAAGCAAATCAAACCAATCAAGAAGCTCGAGCCAACGCAAGAGGAGAAGTATAAGCAAGAAATTCTGGAGCTTAAAAGCAAGCTGCACGAAGCTGAATTGGACCGTGATATTTTAAAAGCACTCGCGACCCTGACGAAGAATTCACCGAAGCACTCTCTACGAAAGTAAA
>NZ_AUEH01000074.1 GCF_000425885.1 Schleiferilactobacillus harbinensis DSM 16991 | reverse complement strand
CCGTCAAAGAACTGGTCATCGGTCGTAAAAATTGGCTGTTTTCGCAGAGCAAACGCGGCGCGACGGCTGCGGGGGTCATTCTTAGTCTGCTCACGACAGCACGGGCTAATCACCTCGATCCGAGTAAATATTTCAACTATCTATTCGACACAGTGCCTAATTTGCCGGCTCCCGGCGACATGGTCGCCTTGCAGGACTATTTGCCGTGGGCGCCGAAGGTGCAGGCGTTCTGTCACGAATAACAGCGGGTAAAGCAATGGTGCAATCTTCATGATAGAGGATTGCACCATTTTTGTCTTCACACCTATTTCAACGACCGCTTACAGTCAACTCCTGTAAGACGATGTGCAGAGTGCTCCGATCAGCACCATTATAAAAAATCACTTCGGCATCTTTGAGCTTGATTCGAGCAGCTATCTGGGGCTTCCCACCAGTGCTGGGTGTCCGATCTGTCATTTGAACCGGCACAATATCTTTAATTTGAACCATAAAAAGCCTCCTTGTGTACTTGATGACTCAAGCATACAAGGAGGCTACGGCGCGAACCATATACCCGTTTAACGACCGCTTACGGCCGGTTTCGACCAGGGCCACTTTGTTGGCGGCGTCCTGGAGCTGTTCTGCACCAGCGGCGCGGAAGATGGCACCAGAGACCCCGCCGCCCATGGCGAGGCGGGGATTGGCTGCGTTGACGATGGCGTCAACGGGTAATTTGGTGATGTCTTGGCGAATGAGAGTGAGGGGCATAAGGAGGATCCTTTCAATTAATTGTAGTTGACGAAATGAAACGCTTTCGAGGACTAAACCGTCATGTTGCGAACCTAAGGTATTCCAGTGAATTTGGTTCATCCAATATTTCCAGCATCGAACGTGTGTGATGTTGTCGATGCCACAAGAAAACATCTCTCATTATAAACGTTCACCGACGCTTGAGCCCACTTCTGTACCATGTTATAAAAAGCAGCAAGGATCTTATTACTACGGTTCTTCAGCCAATCTCTAAATCAAGTTTTAACATGTTGCAGACAGCGAATAGGTGCTTATCCGAGAATAACATGCTTATTGTATCCTACAGTGTTAACAACAAGCGTCCCGAAATCACCGATTATTTTGGCGAACTGATGTCGTTATCTAAAAGTGTTTCACGTTCATGAAGATTGGCAATTCGCTCCTGTAACTTATCCATAAGATTTGCAAAGCCAGTTTTGGGTTTTAGTTGGATGTAATAAACGTGGTTAGCACTCTCTCGGACTGAAACTGACTGATCAACTGGATTACTTGGATAAAGTACAAGCACGGATTCAACGATGCGAATGTCCGCAACCCGTTTGAAAGTTGTAATCGTGGAATATGTGTCATCGCGATACGCGCGGAACTGGTCGGCTAATTGCCCGTGTCCCTCTGTAGTTCGTTCGCTCAGTAATTTGTTTAGCTTCTTGTATTTGGCATCAAGAACAATGCTACCAAGAAAGTCATTTGATAAGGTGAATACGTCAATGCGAATGTCAGGTTTATTGCGAGGAGAGTAAGTCAATAATGGGCGGTCGTGAGTAGATCTGGAAGGGCGTGATTTGATTGGCTGATTGTAAGTAAGCAATAACGATAGGCTGGAATTTGATAGGTGGACCTGTGTTCCCTCGTCAAGAAACGGAAGTAAGAGTGACGTTTCTCCCGCTTTTTGATCGTATATCCAACCGCTCCGAGGAACATATCCAAGTTGAATCAAAGCATCCAAGGTTTGAATATATGTCCATATTTCGTAAAGTTGTGCTGTTTTCTTCCAATACTTACTATAGTAGTCATCAAATAGGATGTGTTGTGATCTATGTTTCAGAGAAGAGTACGACTTATACAAAAGGTTATAAATAGGATTAAGCATGAGTATTTTCGGAAGAGAAGTATTAGATGGCAACTGTACTGAAGATAAGAAGTCATCGTGCAGAACATCTGAAAGATAATATCTGAGTTTTTGTAATGATGCCATTGCTTCAGAGAGCACGGAAACACCTCGGGAATATGACTCTTCAATAAAATGCCATTCTGAAGGCGTACGTTTTCCCCTATATTGCGATACTGATTGGAATGAACTCTTCAGCTTCTCGAGTACTCGCGTGATGCGGGAAACTTGTGAGACACATACATCGACTATCGTTACTATAAAGAGCTTCAACCATTGATTGGCAGGCACGTTAAATTCTAGATACCTTGTCGGGCTATATAGGCTACCCTTTTTATCTGGACGATCAACGATCATGCGCATGGTTGTTTGATCAATCTCGGCCTTCATTCCGCTTGGTTTCCAAGAATAGGACTTGCTTATGCGAAATTTTGCTTCATTGCGTAGTTGTTCAACCGCAAATTGGATCTCGGATTGTTGGCTTAGCAAAAAGGCCGTGTCATCATCTAAATAATTGTCGCCAACCTGCCCCAACTCAAGCGCTCGCACCACATTGCGTTTATGGACAGAATACTCCAGAGCTAGGCCCCTAACTTTGTCCTCGACATCACGACGCATCAACTTCCACTCTTCATCGTTCAAATCTTTTGGTACAACTTGCCAATACGCAAAGTAAGATTTGTTGTTATGGATTACCTGAATTGTATAGAATCCGGGAGTTAATGGAACGTCTTGGTGTTTGCTGGATTCAATTTGATGATTCCAGGATCCAGAGAAAAGAATATAGGCAATATTTGGATAGTAAGCGAATTGAGCACCTGACTTAGAAGTTGCGACACGATTGTCTACGGAATAATCATCCAGTTCGGGTATTAGAAATCGATCGTCCGAATTGGATGAAGACATTTGAATATCGAAGTATGAATATTCAGGTATTGACAGGATGTCGCGCTGATCAATACTTGTTAGAACATCCTGAGAGTACAGTTTAAGACTGGCTTCATACTTCTGGCCTTTATTCTGCTCCATGTGCATGAGAATGTTACATTGTGAATCCATACAAGGTCAGCTCCTGTGTTTTTTGAGTGAGCAACAGACGTGACTGCTCAAAGGTAGAGATATCAGTGTATTTATCTAGGACCTGAATCAACTTTCCTGGTTCCTTGCCAGTACCTAGCAAATCATGCAATTGCTCTTGCGAGCCACGAACCTTGGTTAGAATACGTTGGACAAGCTGTAAATCAATTGCTTCCCCGCGCGAAACTCCGTCATCAATCTCTGGAAGGTTTCTCACAAAACTATCAATCTGATGCACAATCCGCCATCCAATTCCTAGATTTCGATCTTCTTCATTCAAGGTTACATGCAGGTCCCATAACAGAGACTTTTCTTTCTGAGTTAATGGTTTCTTGTCATCCTGATTTCCTAATGCACGGTACTCGGAGGTTGTTAATTCACCTTGTTCCGAGGAAATTGCCGTTTCATCGGCCACCTTGTACTCTTTATTAAACGGCAGTATGTGCAATGAAATTACATTTGAACGATCGAGAACTTTATCCGAGAATTGAAATGTGGATTCATCAGTATTGACAGTGCCGACAAACAAAACATTATCTCGAATGGCTATATGGTCCGGATATTGTTGACTGTTATAAAGCCTTGTTTTTAATTGTGAATTGTAAAGCCTAATGTAACGGCTGCTCAATGGCATTTCAAGTACTGAAAGAAATTGCGAAAAATAATGCTCCACCCGTGCAAGGTTCATTTCATCAAATACGACGATGAAAAGCTGATCTTTGTGTTCGTTTGCTGAAACCAATGTATCAACCAATCCACTATCACCCGGTCGATAAACATTGTTCACCATGTCTGCATATCCCAATAAGTCTGAATCATCGGCCCAAAAAGGACGAACTGGGACAAAACATAATTTTTTTGAGGATTGGGAAGATTGGCTGTCCCCAATAATCAGTCCAAGTGCTTTTGCGTATGCCCTGACAAGCTGGGACTTCCCGGTACCACTGAGTCCAGATAGAATTACTAATCCGTCGCTCTCCATTGCCGTATGAAAGTTAATCAAGTCTCTCAAATCATAGTGAAGCCCCATTTGTTGTGTCTGTCGTTGGAAGTCCATTATGAAAGAACCTTGTTTGTCACTTGTGGTAGTACGTGATCTGATGGATGACGATACGTCTGCTTTGTCAGTGCTTGCCTCAGAAGGAGCGTCGATTGGCTTTCTAGTATTCTGAATTGATTGTACAACAAGCGTATCGTCATTGGCGTCTGACTTTTCGGGAGTGAAAGAAGCTGCCTGTTTCTCATATTTCAAGAAAACATCGGAGGGGACATATGCGATGGGTATCCCCTCAAATTCAATGAAGTTTTCCTGCCATTCACTGTCATCAAAACCCAGTGCGACTCGCTGAAATGAGCGATTGTCGCTTGCATATGAGAAGCCCGTCGGAGTGTTGGTCTGTGACTGGATGTTTGTATACAGGCTCATACTCGTTGTTGTATTTCGCCAAATGATACCACGAGGGACATCATTTGCGTTGCTTGGCCACAGGGGATTATTCCCGACCACTTTACCCGCAATAAGAGCTTTTTCAAATTCGTATTGAGTGATCGGCCGATTGTGTTCATGTGTTGATTCATAAATTGGAAATTCAATTAATTTTATTGTATTTAGATCGAATTCACTGTTTCGTGCGGTCACATGAGCATCGTAAGCGGTTACGAACAGTCGTTGACGATCTTCGTTGTAAGCAAAGTTTGGTGTTGAGACAAACCATTTATTTTGGAATTCTCTGTACGCAGAGTCAATTCGAGATTCTTCGTCATCCGACTCATCGTCTTCATAGTATAAAGAATTGTGGCTCACAAAAACATTAATTTTTGGTGGAAGATTGGTTGGGTCTATTGAATCTGGATAATCTGTACAAGGGGTGATTCTTAACATCATCTGATTGCTTTTAGCAATTACAATGTCCGCTCGATCAGCTAAAAAACCGACCATTGTGAATTTTTGTTTGCCTTCTATAATGTCAGTAGGCAGTTTCATTTTCTGTCTCTCCTTTGAGTAATGTATCTCCTGATATAGTGATAACAATTGGTTCAAAAGCCGCATCTTTCAAATTCTTTTGAATTTGGTAGCGGAGCTGGGGACTTGTTGTTTCCTGGATCAGCGTGATTTGTCTGACTTGCAATATCTTTGCAAGCTGGGCAATCTGACTTGGTTGGGTTGAATTTCCAATGTAAATCTGATTCTTCAGAATTGAAGTACTGTGGGTCGCGGAGACAATCAGAGAAATCGGTCCCTCTGGTCGGACTAGACTTACCATCTGTTCCAAGGCGGTAATCAGACACTTGTTATCGCTTCGAAGGAAATCGAGTTCCTTGCTTTGCTGTAAGATAATCGACCTAAGTTCATTGGTCTGCTTGACATAAGTATCTCGATTTGATTGCAGTTCATGATCATACATGTCCGTTATTTTTGCTTTTGCTTTGCTTATTTCGATATTGTGTTCCTTAGTTATGGCGGAAGTTTCTTCGCTGTATTTATCGTGTAACTTATTTAAGACTATACGGTTATTTTCTAATTGAGCATTCATTTTTGCTTTGAGCTTTGAATTTGCTTTTCTGCTTTTATCTAGTTCCACAGTAATATTGTGCAAGTCAATTGAATCGTGTGCACTCTTCGCAGGTACCGCGTTCTCTTTTCTCTCCCAATTGATTTTTGGCCAGTTGGACTGAAGTTTGTCCCAGAGAACCTGGTTCTTAGCAAAGCTTTCGGAAAGTTGCTTGGAATCGTATTTCTTAGTTAAATTGAGAAGAATAAATCCGGCTTCAGGAGATTGTTTTTTCAATTCATTCGCGAAGGAATCCAAATTAATTATGCCGGTTGAGCTGTAGGAATTGAAGGCTGTATCTAATCGCCCTTTTGCAATTTGATCCAGTGTATATCCAAGATTCCCGGCACGTTTGTGACTTCCTTGCCTTATCAATGACTCGATTATCTTTTCTCGCCATTGCTCAGAGTCCTGAGCGGCCAGCAATCCCCTTTCCTTTTTGGGAGCTCGCTCGTAAAGCTCCTTAAGAATCTCTATGTCTGAAGGCCATAGGAGTAGTTCAACAATTCTCTGAGTGTAAATTGAATAGCCCATTGTGTTCCCTCTTTTTTTTCGTATGAATTCAGTATACGACATACCCGTGCGAAGGCAACACCGTCAACGAGTGTTTCATACCTTCGTTTCAACCTTGGTTTGAAGATTCTAAGCGGTGTCTTGCGGTGGACTTCAGGTAGACAATCACTATACGGAAATCTTGGAATAAGGACAAAGTCTGTATACTAGCAATTAAGGTAAGGGCAATCATTGGAAAGCCCTTTACCGCTCGCAACCATTATGCCTATGCCTACTGGTTTTTTCGTGTCAGATGACTTGTCAGGCAAGTTCCGCAAATTATTCTCCCATTTTCTTCCTAAATGGTAGATAATGGGAACAAACATGTTGTCGGCTAGAGAGGGGAGCTCTTACAATGCAAAACGCATACTTATTGCACCAACTGACCACGCAGGAACGCATTCTAGTTAATTCGGAAGTTGAGAAACGCAAGAAAAGTACCGTGGCCCCCTATCTTCTGTGGTGGTTCACCGGCGTCATCGGGGGACACCGCTATTACATGGGTAAGACGGGCAGTGCCGTCGCCATGACCTTGATCACTGTGCTGACGTTTGGCATCGTGGCTATCGTCACTGGCATTTGGGCTTTCATAGATGTCTTTTCAATTTCCAAGTGGTTGCAAGAGGACCAAGATCGGATTGAGATGCAAGCAGCCACTGAGATTTTGAATTCTCGACCGGCTGCGCCAATTGCGCCGCGATCTCACGATGAGAACACTGATCCGATGGAGGTCTAGCCAGACGCTCCGCAATTCTTACAAGGAGTGGATTTAAAGTGACGAAGCTCAAAGGATTAGCCAAGACGCTTGCCCAGATTCAGTCCGGTCATGGCCAGCCAATTGAAGATCTGGCCGCCTGGTCTGCCCGCATGCGGGCAGAGGCGGGCCGATACCGGATCCGCTGCCGGCGCACGGCTTCCGATTGTTGCCGAAAGAAGAGGCTGACCGGCCGATTTTTGGCGGATACGGCGTCAAGCATGGCCTGCTTAAGCCGTACGCCAGCGATTTAGACACAGACGAATACGGCTTTCGCCGCCGAATCTTTCAGTCGCTGCAATATCGCCGGAGTTTTGAGACGCGGGTGATCCGCGTGTTCCGAGAAACTTTTCCCGTGGCAACGCCTGACGATGTGAAAGCCTTCCGGAATTATGTGCGTGTGGATATCACCGGCTGGGATTATATGTATCTGTTTCGCCTGAACCAGGCGTTCATCGAGTTGAAGCAGGTCTTCAATTTGCCGCTCATGCCGACAGAGGAGCGTTATCTGGCGGCGGTCACGGCGGACGACAGTGCGGGAGAGGAAACTGCCCAAGAGCGCATGGCGGCAGAGGCCCAGCAACTGGATCGGCAGAGCGAGGCTCTCTTTGCGCTATTGCAAGAGAGCCATACAGCCGTGCTGGTGACGAAAGTCATGATCGATGAGATGATTCGGCAACAGCAGCATAGTACGCTGGATGCGGAGTTGAAGCGGGAGATGAAGCGGTTCAGGGAAGGGCATCTTTTACCTAGGATGATCCATGGCCCTGCTTCCGAGGATGTTGCTGAATACTGGACCAAGTATTTAGTGGATCATATGCCTGGATGGTGGGATTGACGAGTAAAACAAAACGCTTTGACATCGCCAGAACGCGGGGATGTCAAAGCGCTTTAATATGCTAGTTGGGTTTATCGTCGGAAGAATTTTCTGAACGATCCTCAAAGTTGAGTTCTAGTTGTTGCGGTCCCTTGACGTGTTGTAATACGTGGACTATTGCATACTCGCTTTTGAGTTGATTTTCCTCAGTTAATTGCTGTGTCCGTCTCATTTGAACTTTTAAAGTGTCTTGCGAGCCAAAACGCTGTTGATTTTTCTTTACTTCTTGAAGGAACTCCTTGTCCTCAATTGATGCAAAAAACTGAAGACTGCCATCAGAAAATTTCCGCTTTCCGTGCTCAAAGGCAACGTTAATAATCTGCAGATAAACTTCTGACGTCGTTGAATCTAATTCCTGAGGCTTAATTGGCGGTACATCGAAGCTATGATAGTCCTTCTTGGTGACGGAAACCGATTCTTCTTTATGCGAGAATTCAATTCCTTCGATTCCTTCCTTATCGAGAGGGTCGACTGCTGCTTTGATACTTTTACGAAATTCGATACTTTGGAAAGCTTGAAGCGCTGCTTTCGAAATGGTTATCTTGGTCTGATCGTCTAAAGTGAGGGTGATGGTTCCTTCCCCCTCATGAGACTCCTTCGAACTGATTTTCTTATTAGGGAGTGTCTGAAAATCCCGAAATCCTGTATACTTCTTGTTAAAAACAAAACGGAGTGTGCAGGATGGTTATACCCAAACGTTATGAAGTAACCGACGAACAGTGGGAACGGATCGCTGATCTGTTTCCAAAGCGGTCAACGCGCGGCCGACCGCCTAAGGTCGACAATCGTACTGCTTTTAACGCCACATTATGGCTTATTCGCAGCGGTGCAGCTTGGCGGGATTTGCCCGAGCGTTACGGCCCCTGGAAGACAATCTACAGTCGGTTCCGGTTGTGGGTTGAC
>NZ_AUEH01000073.1 GCF_000425885.1 Schleiferilactobacillus harbinensis DSM 16991 | reverse complement strand
CCGGGCCGAACGCGCCGTCAAAGAACTGGTCATCGGTCGTAAAAATTGGCTGTTTTCGCAGAGCAAACGCGGCGCGACGGCTGCGGGGGTCATTCTTAGTCTGCTCACGACAGCACGGGCTAATCACCTCGATCCGAGTAAATATTTCAACTATCTATTCGACACAGTGCCTAATTTGCCGGCTCCCGGCGACATGGTCGCCTTGCAGGACTATTTGCCGTGGGCGCCGAAGGTGCAGGCGTTCTGTCACGAATAACAGCGGGTAAAGCAATGGTGCAATCTTCATGATAGAGGATTGCACCATTTTTGTCTTCACACCTATTTCAACGACCGCTTACGTTCTTTCCGTTCGCCAAAGGAATACAGAATCGCGTCCAGGATCCGCTCAGTGGCGTGCCCGTCACCATACGGATTCTTGGCGTCGGCCATCCGCTGATATTCGGCCGGGTCATCCAGCAGCTGACGCATGGCCTGTTCCACCTTATCAGTCTGCGTGCCGACCAGCTTCAGCGTACCCGCGGCCACCCCTTCCGGCCGTTCGGTGGTGTCCCGCAAGACCAGGACTGGTTTACCCAAAGACGGGGCCTCTTCCTGGACACCGCCGGAATCGCTCATGATGAAATAGCTGCGGGCGGCGAGATTATGGAAGTCCACCACGTCCAACGGATCGATCAAATGGATCCGGGGATCATCGCCGAGAATGTCATGGGCGGTTTTTTGGACCACCGGGCTCAAATGCACGGGGTACACGATCTCGACGTTATCGTAGCTGTCGATCACCCGGCGCATCACCTTGAAGACCCGGCGCATGGGTTCGCCCTGGTTCTCCCGCCGATGCATCGTCACCAGGATCATCCGCTTCTTAGGATCCACCAGATCCAGCACCGCGTGGTGATAATCGTCATGGACCGTATAATGCAGCGCATCGATGGCGGTATTGCCGGTGATGAAAATGTGCTCCGCGGGATGATTCTCCTTCAATAGATTATCCCGGCTGGTCGTGGTCGGCGCAAAATACAAGTCGGCCAAAACATCCGTCAGCTGGCGGTTCATTTCTTCTGGGAACGGGGAATACTTATTCCACGTCCGCAAACCAGCCTCTACGTGGCCCACTTTGACCTGCTGATAATAGGCTGAAATGGCCGCCGCAAAGGTGGTGGTCGTATCACCGTGGACCAGCAGGATGTCCGGCTTTTCCTTGACGATGATCGCCCCCAGGTTTTCTAACACCCGGGTCGTGATATCCGCCAGCGTCTGGTTCTGGTGCATGATGTGCAGGTCGTAATCCGGGACGATCTTGAAGATGTCCAATACCTGCTGGAGCATCTCCCGGTGCTGACCGGTGACCACGGTGACCGTATCAAAATCTGCGGTGCGTTTCTTCAGCGCCAGCACGACCGGCGCCATTTTGATGGCTTCCGGCCGGGTGCCGAACACCGTCATTACTTTTACTTTTGCCAAATCCACAAACCTCCGATAACGTTACTCTTGATTTCTTCTCCATTATACAGCAGTTGCGGCCGGCGCCAAGGTATAGCAAAACGCCGTACCAGCCAAGTGATACCTAGCTGGTACGGCGCTTTGATCTCCCAAGTGTCCCCAAAAAGATTAGCGAATGTTGATCTGCGGCCGGACCCGCGTGTCGCTGGTCCGGGTCAAAGTCTGATGCACCGGGGTCTTATCGTTGCTGTGGAACCGATCATTGGCGATAAAATCATTGATCTGGGCCGTCAGGATCTGGACCATCTGATCCTGAGAAATATCCAAGTAGCCGGCCGAAACCAAGGCGGATAAACCGGTGGAAATAATCCAGTTACCGGTAATGATGTCTTTTTTACGGCGTTCCGACAGTTGCTGGATCTCCGGATACATCTGCAGCCGCTCCATGCCCAATTCATAGCAGAATCGCCGCATGGCTTCGTGGCCGAAATGATCCTCGATATAAATGGCCCGGTACAGCTGCTTGTCATTCTTGGCCAAATCGATATAAGATAACGCCAAGTCGATCAGCGGATCGCCGGTATAATGCCGGTTAAACACGTCGGACCGCAGGTAATCCTGGATCTTGTCGATCACTGCCCGCTTCAAATCATCCATGCAGCTGAACTCCAGGTACAGCGGTTGGGTCGAACAACCCATTGCCTTGGCAATGTTCCGGGCCGTAAAACTCTTGAATCCCTCACTCACGACAAGGTCGTAGGCACTGGTGAGGATCATCTCGCGAGTTATTGTCTTCTTACGTGCCATGGTGCGCCTCCTTACTCAATACCACGTTATTTTTCACACGTTGCATACACGTCCGAGGTGAACGGAAAAGCCGACTTATAAAATTCGGTCTGTTGTTGCAATTTCCTCCACCGTTATATTATCACATTGTGCACAATTAACAAACGTTTTTTAACTATTCTTTTTCGCGAAAAATTCTGGCCGTTCTGTTAACCAGCCGCCATCCCACGGCTGTGTTATACTGAGTGACACAAATCTGTTATTTTAGAAATGAGGAATTTGTATGTCCCATAGTTTTTCTGAACAGCTTTCCCGCTATGCAGACCTCATTGTCCAGTACGGTGTCCAGATCAAGGCGGGCGACACCGTTTTGCTGGGAATCAGTACCGACCAGACGGTGCTGACGGAGAAAATCGTCGCTGCGGCCTACGCCGCTGGGGCGGCGGAAGTCCTGGTGGAATGGCACGACGACGCCATTACCCGCCAGCGCCTGCTGCACGAAACAACGGAACGGCTGGTCGCTGTCCCCCGCTACCAATCGGCCAAGGTCCGTTATTGGCTGCAGCACAAGGCCAAACGGATCTCGGTCGTTTCCCAGGATCCCAATGCCCTGCACGGGGTGGATTCAGAGAAGGCCGCCAAATACCAGCAGGCCCTGGGTGCGATCAATCGGCCGTGGCGGGATGCGGTGCAAAATAATGATATTTCCTGGACCGTCGTGGCCGCGGCTAGCCCCGCTTGGGCCCAAGTTGTCTTCCCTGATCTCAGCGCCGCTGCCGCGACACAGAAACTCTGGGAAGCGATTTTCACAACGGTCCGCTTGACTGAAGATGATTACCAGAGCGCCTGGGACCGGCACATTGCCGATCTCACAGCCCGCGCCCAGTGGCTGAATCAGCAGCAATTCACCGCGCTGCACTACACCTCACCGCGTACCGACCTGACCATCGGCCTGCCGGCCCACCACGTCTGGGAGGCAGCCACGGCGCAAAACCCCGAGGGCGACAACTTCGTTCCGAACATGCCCACCGAGGAAGTCTTCACCGCCCCCGACCGGACCCGCATTGATGGCCGGGTAACGGCCACCAAACCGCTGGTTTACGGCGGCCAGACCATCAGCGGGATGTGGTTCGAGTTCAAAGCCGGCCGAGTCGTCCAGGCCCATGCCGATCAGGGCGACACCGTGCTCCAGCAGCTGCTGGCAACGGATGCCGGCGCTCGCTCTCTGGGCGAAGTTGCGCTGGTGCCGGACCCCTCGCCCATTTCGCGATCCGGCATTATTTTCTATAGTACGCTGTTTGACGAAAATGCCTCGGACCATCTGGCGCTGGGCGCGGCCTATCCCTTCTCCGTTGCCGGCGGCACCGCCATGACCGACGACCAATTGCGGGCTGCCGGCCTCAACCGCAGTTTAGTCCACGTGGACTTCATGGTCGGCAGTGCCGATATGGATATTGACGGCATCAAGGCCGACGGGACGCGGATTCCCGTATTCCGCAACGGTGATTGGGCCAAATAATCAGGTAATTAAATAACACCGGCCAGCTGATTTTCAGCCGCCGGTGTTATTTAATTCCTGCTATTCAGCAATTATCTGCTTGCGCCCGTTGGCGGTCACTTTCAATCCCCACCAGGCCACAGCGATGTCCACCAGCACGGTGATGACGATCCGCCAAATCCCGAAGCTGGCCGGGACGATTTCTTGATAAATCCCGTAACTGAAGATGGCCACGCCGCCGACCACCAGAATGACGGTGGCCAGATACCACATCGGCCGGCCAAACGCCAAACCGTGCTGCCGCTGGCGCTTGGCGATCCAAGGCATCAGGACGCCTAGAAGGACCATCCCCTGGGTCACCAGGATGTTCAGGATCAGCGACCAGGTATACAGCCGCGTGCCCGGTTTCGCGTCCACCGGTTGGAAGGCCATGATGGCGAAGAACAGCGTGATGGCAAACATCCACAGGCCGACGATGAAGCCGACCTTGTCGTTTTTCAAATACGTATAACTCGGCGTCGGATACCGATCAGAATGCAGTCGGACCATCATGAACGCCCAGAACAGGAAGCAGGTGGAGAATGGTGAGACGATCCCGTTCAGGTTGAGCAGCCAGTTGAAGATGTCGTTGATTTGAGGCAGAAAGCCGGCCACGACCATGATGATGCCGCACAGAATCGTCGTCATCCAGTAGCCGTTGATCGGCAGGCCGGCGTCGTTGACTTTCGTCAGCTGCGTGGGCATATATTTTTTGGCCATATCCCCCAGGAAAACCCGGGTGGACGCGTCCAGAATCACCGCCAGCTGGGCCAGCATGTAAATACATTGGACGCCGGCAAACAGATAGAGCAGGATGTTGCCCAGCCCGAACTGGCGGCCAATCGCTTGGAAGGCATAGTAGGACCCGTTCATCTTCAAGTCATTAGGCAAGTGGTGGGCATTGAAATACACCCCCAGGGAGAACGTCCCCAGCAGGGTCATGAACATGGTCATCACGGCGATCATCTTCAAGGCCTTGGGAAAATCCCGGCTGGGGTGCTTCATGTCCGCCGTATACGGCGCCGCCAGCTCCGACCCGTTCATAGCAAAGATGAAGAGAGCGAAGGTAGCGAGAAATTGCAGATTGAAGTGTTTCGGTAAAAATGCGCCAAAGTTGAACGGCTGGGTCTTGATCGGATTGCCCGCCGTCAACCCGGCAATGGTCATGAACACGAAAAGCACGGTCATGATGAACATCGCCCCGCCGCCGACCACCGACATGATCTCCAGCGACTTGTTCTTAAAGCGGCTTTGGAACCAAATGAAGAGCACGAATACCACTGCCGTGAGCAGGCCGAACCAGGCATTGGTCATGTGGGACTGAATATCCCCGTCCCCATTGACCATCCAGCCAAAGGACACGACCACGGAATTGGCCACATCCACCACGTAGGGCAGGCCGGTGATCCAGTAGAACCAGGCGGCGAAGTAGCCGATCAGGTCCCCATTGGTTTCCCGCACCCAGCTGGTAATCCCGCCAGCGTCGGCGCTGAACGTCGAGCCCAGATGCGCTACAATTAAGGAATAAGGAATCACGTAGAGAAAGGTCATCAGCACCCAGCTGGTGACGGCCACGAGACCTTGATTCTGAAAGTTATAAATAATATCGTCGAAACCAATGACGGTCACAAAATCCATTAACGCGACGACGATCCACGGAATATAGTGGGACCTCGTCTTGGCTGTATCAGGCATTGCAATTACCTCCGGGTATGTGTTGTTCAGTGACGGACGGCAATGGCAGTGCCCGGCGGTTTGTTACGAAACGGCATTTTATGCACGCATGTTTTCCTCCCGGGAATTTATTCTTATTGATTTTAAGGGATTAAGGGTGTTATTTCAAAGTTATTTTCAGAAAAGTGGCGTAGAAACAGTTCTGTGCTTCCGCACCCGTACCAATGCTGCACAATCTCCGGCAGAATTGGGCTGGCGACGCGCAGCAAGTGCGAAGCCGCTAGGCGTAGTTAGCTGTGACGGCGGTTTGAGCCAGCAAAGACCGCTGTCTCAAAAACGCCTAACCACATCGGCGGCAAAGCCGCCGTGTGGTTTCCACAGCTGAGCCCATTCTGCCTCCGATTGCTCCGCATTGGCACTCGACACGCCGAAAAATTCAGGATGCATCTCAATTTTGATTAGAAAGGAGCCACTCCCATGTCATCCTTATTCGATTCCATCAATGAAGCCCGTGAACCGCTGGCGGCGCGGATGCGGCCGCGGACTTTGGCGGATTTTGTTGGTCAGGATCAGCTGGTGGGTAAAAACGGGCCGTTGCGGGACATGATCGACCATGACGATGTGCCTTCCCTGATTTTCTGGGGACCACCGGGAACGGGTAAAACGACATTGGCCGAAATCATTGCCGAACAGACCAAGGCGCACTTCATTCATTTCAGTGCGGTGACCAGCGGCATCAAGGAAATCCGGCAGGTGATGAAAACGGCCGAGGAAGACCGGCAATACGGCGACCGGACGATCGTTTTTGTAGACGAAATCCACCGCTTCAATAAAGCGCAGCAGGACGCTTTTTTGCCCTACGTTGAAAAAGGCAGCATTATTCTCATCGGCGCCACGACCGAGAACCCGTCCTTCGAAATCAATTCCGCCCTGCTCTCCCGAGCGAAAGTCTTTGTCCTCCACCCCCTCACCACAGATGATATCGCGACGATCATCCAGCGCGCCGCCACCAGTCCGGCGGGGCTGGGCAAGCAGCATGTGCATATTAGTAAGGATGCACTGCAGATCATGGCGGAGTTTGCCAACGGCGATGCCCGGGTGGCATTGAACACGCTGGAGATGGCGGTGCTGAACAGTCCCCGGAATAAAGCGGGGGTTACTATAACCAAGGAGACACTCGTCCCGTTATTGGGCAAGAAATCTCTGCTTTACGATAAAACAGGCGAAGAACACTACAACATCATTTCTGCTCTGCATAAGTCCATGCGCAACAGCGACCCCGACGCCGCGATTTACTGGCTGGCGCGGATGCTGGAAGGCGGTGAGGACCCATTATACGTTGCCCGCCGGCTGGTGCGGTTTGCCAGTGAAGACGTGGGCCTGGCCGATTCCCGGGCGCTGGAGATTGCCGTCGCGGCCTACCAGGCGGCCCACTTCATCGGCATGCCGGAGTGTACGGTGAACTTGACGCAATGCGTGATCTATTTGAGTCTGGCACCGAAGTCCAACGCGGCTTACACGGCCTATGATGCCGCGAAGAAAGACGCCCTGGCCACCACCGCTGAGCCGGTACCGCTGCAGATCCGCAATGCACCGACCAAGCTGATGGCGGACTTGCATTATGGGGAGAACTACCAGTATGCGCATAACACTAAGGATAAGCTGACCACCATGCAGACGATGCCGGATAATCTGGTGGGTCACGAGTACTACCACCCGACGGATCAGGGGTCGGAGGCCAAGTTTGCGGCGCGGCTGGCGCAGATCAAAGCGTGGCATGCAGCGCATGATCCGAAAAGTGGCCCTGAAGATGGGAAAAAGCCGGCGGAGTAAGGTGAAATTTTGTCCCACTGGGTTGCAATTTCACTGATGAGTTGTATAGTAGTTATTGTTATTGGTTTTTGGAGGCTTAGCTCAGCTGGGAGAGCATTTGCACCACATGCAAGGGGTCGCAGGTTCGAGCCCTGTAGCCTCCATAATGTCCCACAAAACGATATAAAAACACCGTTGATTTTCCCACTGATCAACGGTGTTTTTATATACAACTGGGGTGTCACTGGTTAGTTCAACGTCGAATCCGGTGTCGTCAGCGTATACGTAATCGTCGCCTTATATTGCGTATCCTGCACCACGCCGGTGCCAGTCGGCACTTGCAGCTTGGCCTCTGGATAATAGCGGATCAAATCCGCCGCCTGGGCATCGGGTTCGGTCAACCGATCCAGTGTATAGCATACCGTCGGCGTGTCATTCGCCGTTACATACGCCGCCTGGTGGTTATAGTAGTTCCAAAAGTCATTGGGTGCCGGGTTGCCGGCCGGGAAAACGGTGCGGTCGGTGGGGTTGTGATAGCCATCCGGCTTGCCCTCGACCGGACCGGTCTTGGTAACTGATGGACCGCCCCAATGAATCCTAAAGTCATCCCGGTCCTGGGCCCCAATGGCCACGAACGGCGACATGGCCGCAGTGAGCGTCCAGGAATGCGGCGTTTTGCCAATGCTCTGGTCGTTATCCCGCACTTGAAAGTACGATTCCTCCAGACTTTCTGCCGGTAACGCATAGATCGCCCCATTGCTTCCCGGGGCCGGCTGTTTCTTGAAGTCCAGACTCGGTACGTGGTGCAAGTTCACTGCCTTGAGGTCGTCAAAAGTGAGGCCGTTGGAAATCGCCAAGGCCTGGGTATCACTCATCAGCATATCCTGGAACGGCTCATCCCGAGGAATGTCAGCCGCCTTGGTTACCTCATATTCATAAGTATAACTAAACGGCTTATCCACTGCCCGATTAAAGGTGAGCTGGTAAGTGTCAAAGTAGTCTGTAATCGCCGACAACTGATTGGGCTGCATGGTTGCTGGGACTGCCTTCACCGTCATCCCAGTCGGCGCCGCAACCCGTACATTGGTCAATTTAGTTCCCTTTACCTTAGGAATGTACAACATCAAATTTTGGGGATATTTGCCCACCCCTTTACCGTTGGGGTCCACCGTCGCTGCAATTGAAAATTTGGTCTCTTTGCCATCCATGAAATGAATCGTTGGATCGCCGGTCTCGACGAAGGACTTCTTCATCGTGTACCACATTTCATCCGGGGTATCATTATTCAGGAGGACAAAATAATAATCTTCTGCTGTGCCGGCAACCGTAGTCGGGATGGTAATATCGGCGGAAGTCTCAATTGCTTGCGTTCTCTGCACCTTGACCTTTCCTCGGAAAAATGTACTTTTTGGTGCCTTTTGCGGCGGCATCTGATAATACATTTTGGCTTTTTTATCCTTGTCGACTGAGAATTGTCCTGGCTTGTTGGGATCCCCCTGGGGATTGTCATCTGCCCAATTGGCCGCAATGCTGTGCGTTGTGCCCGGGGCATTGAATGACGATGACACCACATCCTGCTTGGCCAGTGTTGATGAAATTTGGCCAGTTAATTGATTCTCGGTGTAATCACCAAGTGGATCCCGCCACGTTCCGACATTCGTGTCCCGTTTCCGCGGTGCCTTAACTTCACTGCGGTTCAGCCAGATATAACGCGGGGTGGACAGGTCAATTGTTGGCGTGAGCGGCTGACGTAACTGGACTGTTGCATCAGCCAATGGCAAACCGTTCAAAGTACCTTCGTAGTGCCATACTTCTCCATCTAATGGTCGCGTCATTACGTCCTTTCCTTGACTATTCGTTTGCACATTAACACCCTTGGGGTTAGTCACCTTCACTGCTAAACCGCTATGCTGATCGACATATATTTGTTTTGGCCCCGCCTCATCGCTAACCGGTACTGGGTCCGAACTCGGATTGTCATAGTCATAGTAACTGAAACTTGAAAGCTGGAAATCACGTTAAACATGCGTGGTTCCTGGCTTTTTTGGCAAAAAA
>NZ_AUEH01000072.1 GCF_000425885.1 Schleiferilactobacillus harbinensis DSM 16991 | reverse complement strand
AATGTGGACATGAGTGAGCTTGTGTCCGTTAGGGTGCAACGTATTGTATCCACAGCTGGGACAGCGCCTGAGTGTGTAGGTAAGCTCTGCCTGGATGACCAAATACTTTTTGCGACCCGAGCCCCGACCATGAAATTCCTCACGAGTACCGAACACCTGAATGTTTGTGTCTGTAATTCCCAGTAATTTAAGTGTATTATCTAGTTGAGACATCTATTCCTACCCCGCTTATCTTGAGTTTCGTCGCTTAAAGCATAGCACTAGGGAGGCTTAGATGCCTTTTTTTGTTATCAAAAAGGGCCTAGTACTTTTGGAATGGAAATACTTTCCAACACCAAAAATTCTAGACCCCCTATTAGCAACCATCACGCCCTGCCGGGGCAAGCATCACGATGGCAATAACCGAGTCGCTGTTGTAAAATTCGAATTAGCAATGGCAAATGCTGACGTGTGTGACTTTAACAATATTGATGTCATGATTCACTTCATTAATATCGAGTTGCATCAACAAATTCTAATGGAGGTGGACCTCATGTCTAAATCGAAGTCCGAGGAATACGCTGATCGGATTATGCCAATCCTGTCCGAACAGCAAATTCTAGATAACTTTACTGACGAAGAACTCCGGCAAGTTGGTCTGAACATGGGTTACAACATTCCCCAAGGTACCAAGTTCCACGACCAACCCAAAAGCGAGCAACACGACGAGTCCGCAACACAAAGCAAATAGCCCACGTCATCTCTTGAAAGAGCGATAAGTTGCGGGTAACTGTGGCGACTGCCGAAAAGTCTGATCTTATCCGGTACATTTTCTCTACAGGACAGAAAATATCCTCCTCAGATTATCCATTTGGAAATCTGAGGAGGATATTTTGGTCTAAGGAGGACTTTTTGTCGAAATCTGTACTGTCTGGACACCCCTAAACGAGCTCCGGCGAAGCTGGCAGTCTCCTCCTCTTAAACGGGATCAGGCCGACAGAAGCTATGGCAGAAGGGCACCCCGGCAAAAAACCTAAGTACGGGTTTTGTGCCGGGGATGCCCTTCTGCCGCCGCTTCTGACCGTCGGCCTTCGCCCTCTGCAAAAAAAAGGCCTGCTCGCAATGAGCAGACCTTCGCAATGTCGTTATCAGTACGGCAATTAATCGATGATTAACGCTTGCTGAATTGACTCGCCTTACGGGCCTTCTTCAGACCAGGCTTCTTCCGTTCCTTCATCCGCGGGTCACGGGTCAGTAACCCGGCCTTCTTCAAGGCGCCACGGAAATCAGGATCGACTTGTAACAGTGCCCGGGCGATACCATGACGGATCGCACCGGCTTGGCCAGAATAGCCGCCGCCGAAAACGTTGACCTTAACATCGTAAGTGTCAGTGGTTTCAGTAACGCCAAACGGTTGCTTCAAGTCAAGGATCAGGAGCGCGGATTGAATGTAATCTTCAACCGGCCGACCATTGACCGTGATCTTACCAGTACCAGGTACTAAACGAACACGGGCAACGGAATTCTTGCGCCGGCCTGTGCCGAGATAATCTGCTGTTTGTGCCACAATGAATTCCTCCTTTAAATAAGCTTGTTAATATCAAGCATTTCGGGTTGTTGTGCAGTCTGTTTATGCTCTGCACCAGCATAGACGTGAAGCTTCAGGAACTGCTTGTGACCAAGCGAGTTCTTCGGCATCATGCCCTTGATCGATAATTCGATCAGCTCTGTCGGATGGTTCTCCCGGATTTCTCCAGCAGTCCGTGTCCGCAACCCGCCAGCATAGTTGCTGTGGTGATGATATAACTTGCGGGAGGCCTTGCGGCCAGTCAGCTTCACGTTCGCGGCGTTGATAATAATCACATTGTCACCCGTATCCACATTCGGAGTGAATTGTGGCTTATTCTTGCCCCGCAGAATCGTGGCAGCGGCAGCCGAGATACGTCCCAAAGGAATATCTGTGGCGTCGAGTACATACCATTTACGTTCGATTTCAGTTGGCTTAGCCAGATAAGTTGTACGCAAAATTAGTTCCTCCATTTTCGGTGTTTACACCAATCTAAGTTTCCGGGGCTCACAGTGGGGTAAACAATACCGTTAACAATCATACCGGTTGAAAAGCGCAAAGTCAACGGCTAATCCGGAATGGTGCTTGACAAATTCACCGATCTATTATATTGCAGCGCCAGGCTACCCGTCACTAGAGTCAGACCCCGACCCGGCATTGCGGCCCATGCGCAAGACCCCGGTGAACCAGTCCCAGGGATCAAGGAAGAACGTGCCGAAGAAAAAGGCCACAAAGGTGAGTGAATTGAGCCAGTGGCTGGCGCGGAACACAAAGTGGGCCAAAAGATAGCTTACCAGCAGCGCCAGGACGATCCAGTGGGCGGCCTTGACCGGGATATGCCAGCCCATGACCTGCCATAATCGCGGCCGATCCCACCAATAGTTCCGACCGGTCTTTTCCCGATGCCGCAAGCTGCTCATGCGCAGTACGATGGCGATGACGACGCGCAAAGCCACTAAACCGATGGCGATCAAGATACTTAAAACAAGGTGATCCATAATCCAATCCGGCAGCTTCACCAGCCACTGAATAAACGCATCGGTCCGCTGCACGATCGCCGGCTTATTCTTCCCCGCTGCGGGAATGACCGCTTTGGCCACTCGATCGAAGACCCGGCGAAGGCCTTTATCCACTGTATCCGGGTCTTTAGACTGCAATAACTGGCGATTGGCATCGAGAATATCACCAATTCGGGTGCTGCTCAGCACGGATGCCAGGCCATTTCCGACTTCAATTTTCACATAGCGCGTCCCGTGGAGATTATTGGTCATGATTAGGACGCCGACATCCTTTTTCCCCTGACCGACGTTCCAGGCCTTGTACAGATCAGCAGCCAACTGGTCAATGTCTTCATCGGCATCCACCAAAGTCGCGACCGCGATCTCCGGCGCGTTGGGCGTGTCCATCAGTTGCTAATTGATCTGCTTAATACGGGCAATCGTCGCGGTACTGAGCACATCGTCACCATCATAATAGTAGCCCGCCATGTCGCCGGGCAGGTCCACTGCGGCCGTGACCGACTGTCCCAGACCGCTGCCCCAAATGGCCAGCAGAATAACCGCCATACCGATCCAGACCGCCGCCAGTCGATGTTGGGTATTAGTCTCCCCCATACCTGCTCCCCCAAACAGTGCGTTTTGTTATTTACCGCGCAGCTAGTATTTCCGCGACAGTGCCGCATCGGCTTCCGCCCGGGTAATTTCACCCGCATTGAACTTCGCCATCACCTGAACGTCCTTGTCGTTCAGTTTGTAGAAATGATACGGAATCAGGGCCAACGCCGTGCCAATCACCGGCACCAAGGTCGCCGTGATCCATAACCCGTTCAGCGCCATTGCGGTCTGTTCAATATGCATCGATTGCAACTGAGCGAAACTGCTGGCATCGATCGTCACCCAGCCGAACAGGCTGAGGATGAACAAACCGATGGGCTGGGCCAGCGAAGTGAATTTGGCCGCGAAGGACTGGATGGCAAAGGCGACACCCCGGGCATCCACGCCAGTCTTGAACTCGCCATACTCGACGGCATCCGGTGTGAAGGTCAAGTTGATCGTATAAATCAGGCCGTAAGGAATCGACCGGATAATCACCAAGATGATGTAGAGCAGGACATTTTTATACCCCCACCAGAAAGACCACTAGGCCGGTGACCACAAAGGCAGCATTGGCCCAATAGAACAGCCGGAACTTGTCCACGTGTTTCAATATCCGGTTGATCAGCGGCGAAATAATAAGCATCGGCAGGGCCGAAAGCACCAGCATCAAGGTACTGAACAGCGCGCTGCCAAATAAATAATAGGAAACGAACAGATCAATGGCCGCCTGGGTCATCAGTACCCCGGAAATAATATAGCCGGAATAGAATAATAGCAGATACTTGTTGCTCCGCAGGTAATGGAGCATCTTGCCGAAGCTGTACTTTTCCTCACTCGGCTTGGTCTTGATTCGCTCCTTGCCCTTGATCGCCACTGGGATCATCGTCAGGACAACGATCAGCGAAATGATCAGCGCGGTCTGGGCAAAGCTGAAGCCGACCCGTTCACTGACCAGTACCGTCGCCAGCATGGAGGTGACGGATGCCCCGCCCAGGGCGAAGACCCGGGCAATGGAAAGGATACTGTTGCGTTCGATCAGATTGGTGGTCATCATCGTGACCAGGTTGTAAATGGGAATGTCGCTCAACGTATAGGCGGTGTCCCACAAAATATAGCCGACGACAAACCAGACAATCTTCGCCGTCTGGCTTAGGGCACCAGGAATTTTGTAGATAAAAATCGTCGTCAGCGGAATCAGGACCAGCGTCATCCGCAGCCACGGCAGGCTCTTGTTGCCGCTCTTGAATTTCACCCGGTCAAAGATCACACCGAAAATCGTGTCATTCACGGCGTCCCACAGTTTGACGATCACCATTGCCGTCGCAATCTTGGTCAAGTCAATGCCGATCATCATCATGTAGGTGGTGAGAAAACCGCCGAGCATGGTGTAGGACATGCTTTGGCCGACAAAGTAAGACCAATAGCTGAGACGTTCGCCAGCGCTGGTCATTGGCGGCGGCGCAGCCTGAATCGTTTTTTCTGCCTTAACCGGTACTTTTGCCATGATTACACTTCCCCTCGTTACTTGTTTCCTTAAGCATAGCATTGAACGGGGAGAAAGCGGTTGCTGAGTGCTTGCTTAGGTCGAAGACGATGACGCACCAGCACTATCTTGGGCCTTCACATAATCAATCGCCAGTACCAGCGCGATAACAAGCCCTTCATAATCTTCGTTGCTGATGTCTAACTCGTAGGCATGGCCGAACGAAAAGGCATCTTCATGAATCTGCACGACCTCTTGGCCCTGGGCAGTGACGGTGAAATTGAAGCCCCACCAGCTGCCCTGAACATCCACCGCCCCGCTGTCGATTTCGTATTGGCTGCGCAGAAACGTGATCTTCTTGCGAATTGTTGCAATAGTTCGGCCGTTCATGTCCACATCGAAAGTGTCGAGAAAGTGAAAAGGCTGATGGATGACCTTCGCCACTTCATTGCCGCTGGGATCAAGCAGCTGGAATTCCTTGGGAAACTTGAAGAAACTGCCGACCACGGTATAGCGGGTGTTCCCATTGGCGTCAGTCACATCAAAGTGGCCGCCGAGGCTGAAAAAGTGTTGGCGCACGTAGAGCTGGCTCATATGAATCGCACTCCTTTGCTGGTTTGGCTTCAGAATACCACGCCGCAGCAAACCGGGGTATGACGTTTTTGTAAGATTGCCGTCATATTTGTGTCACTGGGGACCACTTGCAGTATCGTCAAACCAGCGCCTAAAATGGTGAAAAGGAGTTGTTGTCTCATGAAAGTACTTGCCCTCATGGCCATTCCCGCGCCCATCAAAGACCAAATTGCCGCTCTGCCCAACGTGCAGATCGAAGGCCCCGACTACTTAGCCCAACACGGTTTGACTGATATCACTGCGATTTTCGGCTGGCAAAGCCGGTTAAACGACTTGATCAAAGAAAATTCGACGGTTCGCTTCGTTCAATCATTTTCTGCCGGCGTCGATTATTTCCCGTTGGCCACGTTCCAGAAAAAGAACATCGTCATGGCCAATACCAGCGGTATCCACGCTCGGCCGATCGCCGAATCCGTCCTAGCCTACGTGCTGGCCTTTGCCCGGGGCATAGCGGACAGCGCTCACCGGACACCCGAGAATTTCTGGGATAGGGACGCCTCGCGCGGAGACGTTTATACGCTGCCGGGTAAGACCGCGCTGATTTATGGCACTGGCCATATCGGCCGCGCCATCGCCGAGATCCTGACCCAACAGGGCATGACGGTCACCGGCATTTCCCACCATGGGGAAGCCGTCGCCCCCTTCTCCACCGTCGGTACCGATCAAGACAGTGCCGCATTTGCCAAAGCCGCGGACATGATCATCAATATCATGCCGCTGACACCGGAGACGCATCACTTCTTCAACGCTGCATTCTTCAATGCGCTGACGAAAAAACCGTTGTTTATCAATGTCGGTCGCGGTCCTTCGGTGGACACCGAAGCACTGGTCGCGGCTTTACAGACGGGCCAGCTCAGCGGTGCCGCGCTGGACGTGTTCGAACAAGAACCGCTGCCGGCGACATCACTGCTCTGGCAAGCGCCGCATTTGCTTATGACGCCCCACGTGTCCGGTGCATTCGCCGAAATATACACGGCAGCAGCAACGATTCTTTACCACAATCTCGCCCAATTTATCCGCGATGGGTCAGTGGCCGAAAACCAAGTTGACCTGAGCCAGGGCTATTGATCGCACACTGATTAGCGACCTGCCGAGCATTAAACTGCTCAGCAGGTTTTTCTTGTCACCATAGGATAACAGTGTTATCCTATGGTCATCAAAGAAAAGAGATGACTACCCCATGGCTGGAAAAACAAACGATACGGAAGACCGCATCATTGCTGCTACGATCGCGACCATCACGAAACACGGCAGCGCCGCGATCTCTCTGCGTCAACTCGCTCAACACGTCGGCTTGACCACCGGCGCCTTTTACAAACACTTTGCCAGTAAAGACGACCTGTTTCGCGCCGTCACGGTCACTCTCTCGCAGCAATTGACCGCCCAAGTCATGCCGTTGCTCGCAGCCGCCGACACCGCGAAAGAAAAACTGTGCTTGCTGGGTGAGCAGCTGCTCCAAGCCAGCGCGGCCCAGCCCCACGTGATCGACTTTTTGTTTTTCAATCCCCAGGCGACGCAACAATACCAACCCGGCACCGACACAACCGATTTTCCATTGCTGACCCTCACCCGCCAATTGATTGCCGCGACGTTGGCTGGCAGTGCCAGCACCACCCCTACCGCTGACTTCTTCACCCGGGTATGGTCCTTCATCCTGGGTTACGCGCTGCTGATTAAGAATGGTGCCGCGGTATATGACCGAGCGCTGCTGACGCGCACGCTGGACCAAATGCTGGTTTAGGAAAGGAAGTCTTGAATAATGACCCAATTTTTGATTATCTATGCACACCCTTATGACCGCAGTTTCAACCATGCTGAACTGGACCGCGTGACGGCCAAGCTGACTGAGCAATGCGATCCTTACCAGGTCATTGATCTGTATCACGATGGGTTCAACCCCGCTTATGACGCCGAAGAACTGCGGCTGTTCCACAGCGGCCAGACCCATGATCCGCTGGTCACCCAGTATCTGACGCAACTCAAAGCGGCCGATGCCGTGATCTTTATCACACCCATTTGGTGGAACGATTTGCCGGGGATGCTGAAAGGGTTCATCGATAAAGTGATGAAGGAAGGCGCCGGTTTGACCCATGTGGTGACAAAGACCGGAGTGAAGGGCACGCTGACCAACATTCAGAAAACCTATGTCCTGACAACCTCCACGTCACCCACGTTCTATCTGCGATTCTTCTGCGGCAATGCCGTTAAGCAAGTATTTATCGGAGCCACATTGAAGCAGCTGGGGATGCGGCACGTGCGCTGGTCGAATTTTGGCGGGATCACGGATGCCCCAGAGGAGAAACGCAAGGCGTATTTGGAAAAAGTCGATCAAATGGCTTTCTAAAAATTCCAGTGGGAAATGTTTGACTTATCTTGCACCCCCTTCCTATAATTTGGTCGATGTAAAGAAGTAGCCTTTTGAATACAGGTGTGGGGTGATGATGATGGCAAAGAATCGCGGATTAGTCATCGTGCTGAAAATCATTGCGGCACTTTCAATTATTATGTTTTTCGTCTCTTACATTGTTCAGTCCATGCGGCAATACGCGCAGATCTTTGTTTTTGCAGCTCTTCTCTGTGCACTGGGGATTTATGCCCTGACCAAAAAGAAGTGAGCAGCCATGACAACCAAGGTCGCATTTGTCAGTGCTGACACTGTCAGTAAAACTTATCCCAAGTTTGTCCTAACAGATTTTTCAATCCAGGCCGCCGCTAATGAAACCATTGGCTTACTGGGCGATACTGGCGCCGGCAAAACCACGATTCTCGATATTTTAGCTGGTCTGATATCGCCAGATGGCGGCAGTATCCAGCGGGAGACTGACAATATCGGTTATTGTTTCGCCCAGCTGCCCTTCCCCCGGAATCTGACCATCAACCGGCTGGTCCATATTTTTCGTCATTTGGCTTGGCCTTGGCAGGACAAGGTATTTGCCGACTACGTGACTGACTTTTCACTGCCCCGCCGCACCCCTGTTGCGCGGTTGACCAAAAGCCAGCAGACCGCTTTGAACTTAGCGGTGACTTTGGCGCACAATGCCCCGCTGCTCCTGCTGGACGAAGTGACAGAAAATCTGGCTCCTGACGACCGGCCGCCCGTGTTGGCCGCTTTGCAGGCCTATCGCCACCAGCACCAGGCTGGGATTGTCTTGGCCACCCGCAGGCTTGATGACATTCAGACCTTATGCGACCGATTTGTTTTGCTGAAGCAGGGCCAAACGGTCACGACGCTGGCCGCTGATGCATACCGGGGCCAGGATTTGACTGGCATCATTCAACACGCACTGTCAGATCGGAGGCAAGACTAATGTTGGGTCTGATAATTAAAGATATCGATCAGTTGCGCCATCTTTGGCTGCGTCCCTTAGTTTTGCTTGTGGGCCTCGCCATTTTGGCGGCCGGGGTCTTTCTCAAAGAATTTGCCCCCATGGTTGGTGCAATCATTATCATGGTCTCAATTTATGGCTTGACGGCCCTTTTTGTTGACGACGACCGCACCCGTTGGCTCGATTTTGCCAAAATGGCCCGAGAATCCGCGACTGCCATCGTTTTGAGCCGTTACATTGTCCTTGTCTTTTTGGCCGGAATCATCACAGCAGTGGCAATCGCCTATACCGTTGTTGTCCACTTGATTTTTCCCAATATATCAACCACCGAATTGGCCATCGTCACTGGTGCGGCTATTATGCTTTCTCTGTTGATGTATTTTTGGGCGATCCCATTTTTCTACCAATTTGGGCAAAAAGGGTATCAGTATGGTATGGTATGGTTGCGTTCTTTATTCTCTTCTTTGGGTCAGTCAGAGTGCTGATCCCAGAGCGATATCTGAAGGCGTTCTTCGATAGAAATCACCTTGATCGCGTCCTTTGGCGAAGCGGTCTGGGTCTCTTGGTGCTGATCATTTTGTCACTCATCGCCTCGCTCACCATCATGCGGCGGCGGCAAACGCAGTAATTGGCTACGGTCCAAAAGAAGGGCACCCAACCCCAGCGTGAAGTGCCCCATAATTGTTAGACAGATACTCTAACGATTGTGGGGCATTTTTATGACTAAATATTCAAGTAAGTTCAGGGCGCAGGTCGTGCAGGAGTATCTTTCTGGACGTGTATCCTATAATACCCTCTGCACTAAATACAGTATGCCGTCAAAGACACCAATCATGAAATGGGTTGAACAGGCTCGAACCCATGGGCTAGAATCTCTTCAACGAAAGCATACGAAGACAGTTTATTCTCTGGAACAGAAGCTGGCCGTGGTAGACTATTACCAAACCAGTGGTGCGGGTATGATATCCGTGGCTGCTCACTTCGGGATCAATGCCTCGCAGGTGGCTGCTTGGGTGAAAATCTTTAAGACCGAAGGAGTAGCAGGGTTAAAGCCCAAGCCGCGAGGAAGGCGGCCCAAGATGAAGCACAAGAAACCAAAACAAGCGAAGAAACTAGGGTGTGTCTGAAAATTACTTAAGCCATACCCATATTGCTGCAACGTAAACCGCGCCCAGAAAGACATGCGCGAGCTTATCATAGCGTGTGGCTATACGCCTGAACTCCTTCATCTGGTTGAAGAAGCCTTCGATTAGATGTCGCTCCTTGTAAAGATAGAAGTCGCACGGCCAGGGGTTCACTGCATTGCTTTTGGGTGGGATTGTGTAGTATCCCTCCTGAGACGTGATGAAGTCTCGTAGCGCCTGCGTCCCGTACGCTTTGTCCGCCAGGACATTGACGCTCTTCAATGGAATAGTACCGAGCAACGGTGCAGCCACTGTACTATCGTGTACCTCGCCGCCGCTCA
>NZ_AUEH01000071.1 GCF_000425885.1 Schleiferilactobacillus harbinensis DSM 16991 | reverse complement strand
TCCAGCTTATCGAGCGCCGTTATGAACGGAAATCAACGATCATCACGACCAACATTGCCCTCTCCAAGTGGGACGATACATTCGCCGACAAGACTCTGGCTAATGCCATTCTTGATCGACTGGTGCACCACTCCCGCGTGATTCGGATCAACGGCCGGTCATACCGCATGAAGGGCCATATCACAGAGCCCAAAGCGGACAAAGCACCGAATGATACTGGTTAGGCCTCTGGCCTAACTGAAGCATCACCACTAATTGGAAAGGAGAAACGCAGCTCAACTAAACCGGCAAAAAACAACATTTTCTAATCGGCAAAAAATGTCATTTTATCGTCGGCGTTGACATCGTCGACACCAAACGGTTTTTTATTTTGTGGGCAACAAAGATTAGTCGCCTAAGTAAGCGAAGACCACTTTTTCATCATAAAGATGCAGCATCTTCTCGTATACCAGCCGTGACAGCCAGCCCACCACGATGGGCACAGCAAACCACACGACTAAGGCCATCACGAAGTTCAGGCCGGCATCAATTGACGCCAGCGGGCCAACCAAACCGACCAGGCCGAACCCAGCGGAAGCCGGTGTACCGGAAACGCTGAATAGAGCAACAGGAATGGCAGAAATGACGCTGGTGGTCAATATTGGCAGCAGAATGATTGGATGGCGGAAGAGGTTCGGAATCATCAACTTCATGGCACCTAAGGCCACAGCGATGGTAACGCCGGACTTGTTCGTCTTCCAGGAATGAATTACCAATACGACTGTGGTCACGGCCACACCCATGGCGGCGGCCCCAGCGGAGACGCCGCTGAGCTGAATCGCCATCCCAATGGCGACAGTGGAAATCGGAGTGATGATCAGCATCGCGAACATGCAGGTAATCAGGATACTCATCAAGATTGGTTGCAGCGTCGTGAAGGAGTTGATCAAGTTACCGATCCAAGTCGTGATTTTGGCGACATAAGGTAGGATCAGCCAGCCGACCCAACCGGCCCCAGCCCCCACGATGATGGGTGAGAGGACGATTTTTACAGAACCGAATTTTGTCCCAATGAGCATCGTGAGTCCCACGGCTAAGGCGGCGGTGATCATGGTATTGATCAAGTCGCCGGTCCCGGCAGAGAGATACATCCCCGCCGCTTTCGTGGTCGGATTTACCGCCACGGCGTTGAACTGGGTGACTCCGGAACCCACATACGCGGCCCCGGCGACGATTGCCATATCCAGTGGTGCCAGACCAAACTGCAGGGCAATCAAGGCGCCAATTAACAGTGGTGTGGCGACTTGGAACACGACTACGACATGAGTTAGTTGCAGGGCGATTTGATTTTGCCCGAATAATTTCAGAATAGCTGCCAAGACGGCGTTAGGGATTAACCCCACGATGATCCCGGTGGCGGTACCAGCCAAGACTTTGTTGAAGAAAAGTTTCGGCGTCATTTTAGGCGTTGCGGCATTACTAGACATGCGCTTTCGTCCTTTCCACGGCTCCCACCAATTGCTCCTTCGCATGGATCAACTGCGTTAACAACGCACAGTAGGGTGTGGGAATGCCATATTTTTGACCCTTACGCCACACGGCTCCATTGATGAAATCAATTTCGGTGGCGCGATGGTTCTTGACCAGATCCTGATACATGGACGGATAGTGTCCCGCAATGTTGGCGGTAAATGTACCAGCCACATGGTCGTAAACTTCCTGTTCGTCCAAGTTGATACCTTCTTTAGCCGCCACAGTCGCAAATTCAGCAATAATTGTGTGCAGCAAGTCCGGGGCCACTGTGGTGCTGCCCAGTTCGCCGATGTTGCATTCCAGCAGCGAGCATAAGCAGTTCAAGGTCCCGTTCACACAAGCCTTCCGCCAAATTGAATACTTGACGTTCTCACTGTACTTCGGATTGAGCCCCGCTTCAGTGAATACTTGCACGACTTGTTTGGTGAAAGCTTCACCGGCGGGTTCAAAGTTTTGCAACTCCACGTCACCATTACCCACCAGAGTCACTTGGCCAGGGCCAGTCATTCCGGCGGTCCACATGGTGATGCCGAGAATCAAGTGGTCCTTGGCGACGTAATCTTCCAGAATATCCTCATGGCCGATGCCGTTAAGCAGACACAGGACATAAGTGACTGGCGAAATGATCGGCTTCACGGCTTCCATCATGGACCGTAATTGGTTGGATTTCGTAAAGACGATGATCAGGTCCAGCTCCTCACCCGTCGCGTCTACCTCGGCAGGGGAATAAATTGGTAACTTGACGGTCACGGGTTCCCCGTTAAAGTCCGCCTTTAAGCCATTGGCCCGGATGGCGTCGACATTGTCTTGCCAACCATCGACCAATTCAACATTATGACCAGCTTGATGCAACATGATCGCGAAACGGCTGCCCATACCACCGGCGCCAACAACAGTAATTTTCATTATAATAGCCTCTTTTCCATTTGTGACAAGTTTAACAGGAGATGGGAATTCGGTCAATCTGACACAAATCGAAAATAAGGTCGAAATTTAAGAAAATCGTGTGCACGCCATGTTCGCCGATACGGTTCACACAGCGGTTAGTTTTCAGCTGCTTTTCTTTTACCAGAACGAACTATTGGGAATGGGTGACAGTCAGAATGGCTAGATTAGTTTTATTAATTTCGTATAACCATTCACAATATGAGCAAGTGCCCAATTTCTCCTTCGCTGGCCGTCATTTTGATGCCAATAATGCCGATGAAAAGCAAAATGACAAAAATCCAAGTCGCTGGCTTCAACCGGTCACCGAACAGCAGCACACCGATAAGGACGGTGCCCACTGCGCCAATGCCGGTCCAAATTGGATACGCCAGACTCATGGGCAGTTTCGCCGTCGCTTTGGCCAAGAAACCAAAACTAGCAACCATCCCGATCAAGGTCGCGATCGTCCAACCAATATGGGTGAAACCGTTGCTGAGCTTCATAAACGTCGCCCATACCATCTCAAAAATTCCTGCAATTACTAAGTATAACCACGCCATTGTTAATTCCTCCTTGTTTTTGACGAAAAAAAAACCGTATATTACTCCGACTAGACCTAACGGAGCAACACACGGTAACTGCCCGGCGGCAGTGTGTAATTAATTTATGATTGCTAGGATAGCACGGGAAAAGAAAATTGGCAAATCCGGCTAGTAAGCAATTGTGACGACGCCATTCCCGGTAAATTGATAAGCGCTATCGGCGAGCCGCCGGTTGTTGAGTTCCTGAGCAAACTTATTCAGGTCGATGATTACAATTCTTGCACCGTCGCTGACAATCGCAGGGTCAAGGAGTGCTCGCGCATCAGCTGCGCTGCAGGATGGCGTATGTAAGTACATGGCGATGGCCTGGACACCGGCCTTATTGATTTGCCAATCCGACTTGGGCGCCGCGATGACATGGTCCTGGACGAATTGGGTGACATCGATTTGTTTTTCGGTATTGGTATGACTGACTTGCTGATCGTTGGTGGATTGCTGACTGGCGGTCGTGATTTTGGTTTTGACGGTAGCCGCGCCGATGGTTTGGCGAGACTGACCGCAGGCGGATAAGAGCAGAAGCAACGTGATCAGTGGTAGTGACGCAGCTGACAAATTCTTCAACAGGTAAAACCGCCCCCTCACGATCAGAATCTCGCCTTGGGTTGATTTCACGGGCAGTCGAGTATGTTCCATACGATAACATGCCTACCGAGAAACGATGAAAAATGTGCATATCTGCAACGCCACTGGTATACAAAAATACACGGCAATCCGTGTATTCGCCTGGCGTTATTGTAAAAATCCTTGCCGCTGCAATATTGGTGTGACCAGTTGGCGAAAATAATCGTTGCCCTTGCCAATGGCTTGCCAAAACTGGAAAAGGGTCTGGGTTTTGGTAAAGGTCGGTGAAGCGGCAGTCTCATTTGCCAACAATTCGCCGCCGATCAGGTACTCATCCTCCCAATCGCGCTGCCGGACAACCTGGTCAAAATACGTGTGGGCGCGGTCAATTTCGGGCGGGTCTTGGGCCAGCTTTCTTAAAGCTGCCCTTAACAGCGTATTACCTGTGACATAATCACCAGTCACTCCGCGACTTTGAGCGCGCTCATATTGCCGGATGACGGATATCATGAATGGATCCACCTGATGGGCCGGCAGTTTCAGAATTAAGTCCTCCGCGATGTGGAATTCCAGAATACGCCATTGCGACACGCTGGTGATGGCGGTATACAGTGTTTGAATGACCGTGTCGAAGTGGGGAAACGCCATATTGCGATAAATGTTTCCTTGCAACCGACCAAAGTTAGCAGTGAGCGGCTGTCCTGCAGCATCAGCCGCATTGATCACTTTTTCTAAGAACGGCTGATTGCCCGTCAAATAGGCGGTATCAATTTGGGCGAGAAAACTGGACTGCTCTGGTAAAGCCGCATAAAACTCATTCCAATTCAATTGTAAATTGGCCATGGCCCGCACAAACTGACTGGCGGAAAGTTCTGTTTTGCCATTCTCAAAACGGCTCAGTGCCGATGCAGTCAAATCGTTCCGCGCGGCTTGCCGGAGTGAAAAGCCCCGTTCCTGGCGAAGCTTGCCGTAATGTTCACCTAAGCTCATTCGTGCCGCCCCGTTTCCGTCGTCATAAACTTTTGCCAATCCCCACGGACCTGATCGGGATGAACCTGAATCGTCAAAAGGGTTAGGCCTGCCGTGATTTGAGTCAGCGGGGTCTGCAAATCCATCTGCGGATCATCATGGAAGGCCAGCATCAAGTGATCCATCGCCCGCAGAATATATTGGTTGAGATCCGTGAGGGGAAAGGTATCGATGACCGGCAACAGTTCCCGGGCCGTCGCAAATTCCCCGCCCATCATCATGCCCCGGACAATGTTCATGATTGCTTGCGTGACCATATTTTGCGTTTGATCCGCTTCAGGTGGTTGATTTTGATTATGATAGGGCGCGGCCATTGAAGTCACGATGGTATGCAAGTCAGTGAGACTGCAATGGATTTGCATACACGCCGCCAAGAGCGCGTCGTAAGATTGCCAATGCTGAATATGTAATAGGTAGTGCGTGGCCGGCGGATACACCATGGGCGGCAGCGCCGGTAATTCCATACCTAATCGCGTCGCGGCGTAATCTCGAGCAATGATAGCAAAGGCCAGATCATAGAACCAATGGGACTTTTCGTATCGCTGCAGATAGTCCATGGCCAATGCATAAAACTCCGCCGCGGGCCGTTTTTCACCAATCAATACATTGGACCGATACATATAGTCCTGAGGATCTGAGGATCGCTGTATTCTAACTCAAATTGCGGCCAGTCCAACCGGCCGGCAGCCCGGCGCATCAGCTGCATAAACTTGGTAGCGGACAACTCGGTTTGCCCGCGTTCAAAGTGCGAAACCGATGATGGACTGGTGATGTCATGACTGATTTCGGCAATGGATAGCCCCTGCCCTTTTCGTTGATCCCGCAATAGTGCGCCCAGCGTAATGGTCATCGCGTGTTCCTCCTTGAGAAATATTGATTCTAAAGTTAGTCGAAATACGCCGGATATGCAAATTCAGTGACTGAAGGGAACCGCCCAGTGATGGCAATCACAAGCGGAAACGGTAGAATGTAGATAGTAGTGAATTATGGAGGGAAATTATGCAAAATGGGTTGGAGACAAAAAACGGCCGGACATCATTCTTTGATGGCGGCTTGGCATCATGGATCGGGTAGTCCCTATTGGGCTTTCTGGTAACCGTCTTTACACTGGGGATCTGCTATCCCTGGGCGCTGACGATGATTTACGGCTGGCGGATCAATCATACCGTCGTGGACGGTCACCGGATGCAGTTTTCAGGCACTGCACTGGGACTTTTTGGTAGTTGGATCAAGTGGTTGTTGTTGTCGATCATTACGATCGGGATATACAGTTTCTGGGTGCGGATTAAGTTGGAGAACTGGCGCGTGAGCCATACCATTTTCGTGAATTAGAAATAATACGAAAAAACCGCCAGCCCAAAAGCAAAGCGGTTGCAACTATGTATAGGGAGAAATGACGGTTTAAGCAATTACCGCAAAGCAAACTCCGGTATGAGGCCCCGGTGGCAACGTATCTCCCACACGTCGAAGGATATAATTACTTCCAAGCAGAATAGTAGCATACATCATTTTGGTCATACAAGAGAAACTGCTTGGCACCAAAATTGTTTTTAGGAGGAAAAAACCATGCGGGCACTAGTCGCCATCGATTCATTCAAAGGTTCATTTTCCAGTCAGGAAGCCGCAAATATCGTCACCCAAGCCTTCAGCAAATACCGCATCGTCACCGACGCTGCGGCCATCGCAGATGGCGGGGAAGGGACCAGCGCCGCCTATTTAGCCAATCACTCCACCGCCATGTGGCGTCAGCTGACGGTGACCAATATGGTGGGAAAACCGATACCCGTGCAGTATGTCATCGACGCCTCCCAACACTTGGCCATCATTGATGTGGCTGAGGCCAGCGGGATTCAATTTGCAACGACCCAGGACGGGTTCGTCGACCCGTTAACCACCAGCTCAATTGGGACGGGAGAAATGATTCAGGACGCCACCCAGCAAGGCGTGCAAAAGATTGTCGTGGCTCTGGGCGGTTCTGGGACCACCGATGCCGGCATCGGTTTATTAGGGGCACTAGGCGTCAAGTTCTACGATGATCAAGGTAACGAACTGCCCCCCACTGTACCGTCATTGGCCAAAGTCGAAAAGTATAACGATGCGGCCGTCAGTCTCCACGACATCCAGCTGGTGGCATGCGCCGATGTGGATAGCCCGCTGACTGGTCCCACTGGAGCAGTCCAGATGTTCGGTCCGCAAAAGGGCGTTGATGACCAGCAAGAGAGTCTAGAGAAGGCCTTTTATCACTTCGCGGATGTTTTGGATCCCACCGAGCATGGGCAAGGAGCAGGCGATGGTGCGGCCGGCGGGATGGGTTTTGCGTTGCGGGTCCTAGGCGCTGAGCACATGTCTGGGTTTGATTTTATCGCCAACGATATCAATTTACCTTCTCGTGTGGCCCAAACCGATTTTGTCGTGACTGGAGAAGGCCGGCTAGATACTCAAAGCATCCATGGCAAGGTGCCGGTACGGATGGCCGAGCTGGCGCAAAAGGCCGGCAAGCCCTGTTTTGCCATTGTGGGCACCCAAGAATTGGACCTGGCCACGGCCCGGCAATACGGGTTGACCAGTGTCTTTCCCATCGTCGACCGGCCGATGACACTGGCCCAAGCCATTGCCAATGGAAAAGAAAACCTGGCCCGCACTGCTGCCCGCGTGGGTGCCATGGCGGCCAGCATGGATGGAGGTAAATAAATTCCACAACTACGCGTCGCCACCTTTAACATTGCCGGTGGACACCAGCCTGATGTCGCCGCTATTAATCGACTGTTCACGGCAGAAAACCTGGACATCATCGGGGTGCAAGAAATTGATCGGCAGACCACCCGGAATCCAGGAGACATGCCAGCACAACTCGCCGGTGCCAACTACTATTTTGAATTTGCTAAAGCCATTGATCTGATGGGCGGCGAATACGGCATTGCGATTTTTTCACGGATACCACTGCATCAAGTATATATCCATCCGTATACCGTTTATGGGGAAGAGCGGCGGGTGTTCCAGCACGGTGTTTACGATGTAGCCGATAGCCAATTATCGGTGTACAATACCCACTTATCATTTGAAACGCCGGCCTTACGCCAGCAGCAAGTGGCGGAACTGCTCGCTGCAGTCAACGCCGACCCGGTTCCGCACAAAGTGATTCTGGGTGATTTCAACATGGACCAGGATCATGCAGAGTGGGACTCTTTGGGGCCAGATCTGTACCGCGTTAATGGCGATCACAAGTGGTACGACACGTTTACTTGGCGGGATGATACGATGAAAGTCTATGCCATCGATAACATCATCGTGACGCCCAACGTTCGCGTGGCGCACAAAAAAATGGCGACCCAAATTCTATCGGATCACCAGATGTTGGAAACAGAGTTGTCTTGGGCCTAATGGAAGAGTTTGAGAATTCCCACAATCCTTGCGGCTCTAAGCTTTCAGCAACATTGATGATATACTATCAGCAACAGAAAAGCATTATGGGCGGTGACCTTCAACACGGAAAGAGGCGATGCCGATGGGCGATAGTGACCATCACGCGCACAAATCTGGACGGAAGGAGGTCTTGTTTACCGATGGTAGCGGCGATCTATACCGCTATCGTCATTGGCTTGGTTGGCATCATTACGGTGGTCGGATTATTGACGCAGCTTTTACACCGTTTGACCAAGCTAGTGGCAGCGTTCCGGCAGCTGCGCCGAGCGCTGAAAAAGTAGGCAAAAAATAACCGCCCGACTTTGACCCGTTGGCGGTTATTTTTAGCTAAAATTATGGTCGCTGCTCTTAAAGCAGTTCTGCGAGGGCTAACAGCCCGGGGGCGCCCTGCCAGGTGCCCTTTTTTTCTTACTTCAAATATAGCATGGGCTTGGTGATGTGTCCACTTTTCTAAACTATCAAAACTTGCCAACCATCAGTCGTCCACCGCAACAATTTCGATCTTAATACGATCTGGATCTTCTAAATACAGCGCATAGTGGTCCGGCCCGCCTGCAAAAGGATAGCGCGCTGCATACAACTCCTGATACGCCAATGTGTCCAGCTCTGTCCGCAGACGATCCACGGCGGCCTGACCGATCATGTTAAAGGCCAGATGATTAAGCCCGACATTGGTCCGATTGTAAGGCACGGCCAGCTTTTCAGACTGCACAAAGACAATGTAGGTTCCTTCACCTAGAATATAACTTATACCGCTCTCCCATTCCTGATAAACATGGTAGCCCAGGTGGTCAACGAGCAGCCAGTCATAGAATTGCCGAGTGGCTGCCAGATTTCGAACATAGATTTCAACGTGATGGAGCGCACCATTAACGGTCATAGCCGATGAGTCATCTGCTTTCTACTAACGAATCTTGTGCCATGCGGACGCGCTGATTGACGGGAAAATGTGGGCTAATTGCCACATCTGCGCCTGATCGTAGTGGAATACCACGGCGGGTAATAGAGTGTTGATCGAGTCTTCCGCCTGCTCACTGAATTCCGTGGCGCCCACTAAGTGATGACCCTGGTCGAAAATCAAAATGTTGTCGCCCATGGTTTCTTCGTCGATCTGGCGATACCAATCGTCCGGGATATGATTGTGCACCAGCTTGTAATTACCGTTTGCGGCGGCTTCAGGAGTGACGCCCACCTTAGCGATCCGTGGTGACGTATATACCGTCGTTGGAATCGCTGGATAATTGATTGGATCAGTGGTTTGGCCGCTCAATAAATGGAACAAATAGTAGGATTCAAAAGTGGCAGTGGGGGTCAGCTTGGGTTGGTCCTTAGCCAATACGTCACCGGAAGCATAGATATTGGGGATATTGGTCCGTAGGTGATCATCCACCACAATCCCGTGCTTCGTGTATTCCACACCAGCTGCTTCAAGGCCGATTTTGTCCGCGTTGGGAATACGACCAATGGCGTCCAGAACCCAATCGACGGTTTCTTCCTGTTGCGCACCATAGTGGATCGCAATGCCGTCTTTTTTCTTGGTGAGGGCAGAGATGTCGGCATTTGGCACAAAAGCGACCCCGCGTTTAGTCATATCCGCCATCACCTGTTTGACGAAGGGTTGATGGAATTCGCGCAACGCGGTGTCCCCGCGCATAAACACGGTAACGGCGGCCCCAGCAGCATTAGCCATCGTCGCAAACTCCATGCTGATGTAGCCAGAACCAAGAATGCCAATTCGTTCCGGCAGTGCGGTTAATGCTATGAAGTCCCGGCTGTCGTGGGCTAGTTCAGTCCCAGGAATATCCAGCCGGTGGGGCCGTTGACCGGTGGCGATGATGATCTTTTCGGCCGTATAAGATTTACCGGAAGTTTGTCAAATGGTGTTGAAGGATAGTTTCTATCCTTTGGAGATCTCCTCGTGTGAAGTGCCCTACAATTGTTAGACAAGAAGTCTAACGATTGTGGGGCATTTCTTGTGACCAAATATAGTAACGAATTAAAGGCAAAAGTGGTTTCTGAATACTTGAAAGGCGGTATTGGTTACAGAGAGCTCAGCGTTCGATATGGTATTCCTTCGCGCGCTAATATTCGAACCTGGGTCAATCAAGCTAGGACCCACGGTATCGAGTCTTTGAAGGTCAAACACAACAAGGCTACGTATTCGCAGACCTTTAAAATTACTGTGGTAGAGTATGTGCATACACATCAAGTAAGCAGAGTTCAAGC
>NZ_AUEH01000070.1 GCF_000425885.1 Schleiferilactobacillus harbinensis DSM 16991 | reverse complement strand
GTGTTACTCACCCGTCCGCCACTCGGTTTGATCGGTAATTGGTGATGCAAGCACCACCGCAAACTGACCAAACCTCGTTCGACTTGCATGTATTAGGCACGCCGCCAGCGTTCGTCCTGAGCCAGGATCAAACTCTCATTTAAAAGTTTGCGGCTCAATAAATTTACTTGCTTGCGAAATTGACATTCGCAAATGTTGCCTCAGCCGAAGCTGAGTACCGATACATTTGTGGGATTGCTTATCTTCCCGAAGGAAGATATGTGATCCGTTCGTCAAAACTTTGTTCAGTTTTCAAAGGCCTGCGTTGCTGTTGCTTTCGTAAAAACGCAACTTTGATAATATATCATGTTGTCTCGGCTGTGTCAACAAGCAATTTTCGAAAACCGCTAGCTGACAACCTTTGTAACGCCTCCGCATCACATGACTTAACTATATTACCAACGACTTGGATAAAAAGCAAGTATGGATTTTTAAGCTAAATTCATAACGAAATATACAATTTGCGCCATTAAAGTTCGTTATTTAATCAACCTGTTCCCGTGCCGGAGGGGAACAAAAAACGCCACGACTGATACGGACCGAACGTTGCGTCAAAAACGTGTCCAAAAATGGTCGAAAAAATTGTAAAAGAAAAGCAGAACTGTGGTCGCAGTTCTGCTCAAATGATCTATTTCTTCTGATTGTCTTCGTGCACGTCGGCGATAGCATCAGCTTCAGCATCATCGGTAGTATCCGGCCGCATCGTCGGGAATAAGAGGACATCCCGGATGGACGGGGCATCAGTCAAGAGCATGACCAGCCGATCAATGCCGATGCCGAGACCGCCCGTGGGCGGCATCCCGTATTCCAGAGCGGCAATGAAGTCTTCATCAATGCCCTGAGCCTCATCGTTCCCAGCAGCCCGTTCGGCGGCTTGGGCTTCAAACCGTTCTCGCTGGTCAATCGGATCATTCAACTCGGTAAAGGCATTACCGTATTCATTGCCTAAAATATACAGCTCGAACCGATCGGTGAACCGGGGATCGTCGCTGTTTTTCTTCGCCAACGGTGAGATTTCGATGGGATGACCGTAAATGAAGGTGGGTTCTTTCAGTGTCTCTTCGACAAATTGTTCGAAGAAGGCATTGATAATGTGCCCGACCTTCCAGTACCCTTCGTACTTCACACCATGCTCGTCAGCAAGCTTCTGGGCATCAGCCACGGACATTTCCGGCCAGAAATCGACACCGGTCTTTTCCTTAATAGCATCCACCATGTGCACCCGCTTGAACGGCTGATCCAAATCGACGGTCTCGCCCTGATAAGTCACCTTGCCGGAACCTAAGACCTTATTGGCCGCGTAACGGAAAATACCCTCAGTTTCATCCATGACGTCGGTGAAATCAAAATACGCAGCGTAAGACTCCAATTCGGTGAATTCCGGGTTGTGCTTCGTGTCGATGCCTTCGTTCCGGAAAACCCGGCCAATTTCATAGACCCGTTCCATACCACCGACAATTAGCCGCTTCAAGTGTAATTCCAAAGCGATCCGCAGATAGAGATCAATGTCCAGCGCGTTGTGGTGAGTCACAAACGGCCGAGCAGAGGCGCCGCCAGCCTGAGTATGCAGGACAGGGGTTTCCACTTCAATAAAGCCGTTAGCGTCCAGAAATTCCCGGACGGCCGAAATGATCCGGCTGCGCTTAATGAACCGGTCATAGCTCTCCCGGTTCGTGATCAGATCCAGATAGCGTTGGCGATAGCGCTGTTCCACGTTCGTTAAACCATGATACTTATCAGGCAGCGGACGCAAGGCTTTGGTCAAGAAGGTGACGTGTTCGGCCCGGATCGTGAGTTCACCGGCGTCAGTCTTCATCATGGTACCGGTGATCCCCAAGAAGTCGCCCAAGTCGGAGCGTTTGAAGATATAGTAATTATCTTCGCCCACGACGTCTTTACGGACATAGATCTGGATGCGGCCCGTACGGTCTTGGATATCGGCGAAACCAACCTTGCCTTTACCCCGTTTGCTCATCATTCGGCCGGCAACAACCACCCGAACAGTGTGGGCATTCACGACATCCTTATCTTCTTCATCCAGCTTGGTATGCAATTCTTGGGCGTTCGTCGTTGTATCGAAGCGCTTGCCGAAGGGGTCGATCCCTAACTTCCGCAACTCTTCCATCTTTTCGCGACGCACCATGATCTGGTCGTTCACTTGACCATCTTTTTGATTAGCCACTGCGTGCTCCTCCTCGATATTCTAAATTAGCCGGCCTGGCGAGCTTGTTCCGCGCGTTCTGCTTTGCGCGCTGCTCGGTGGGCCAAGTATTCCTGTACTTCTTCTTCAAAATGATCTAGTACCGCGTCAACTTCTGCTTCCGTCCACTTTTCATTCAGCGACGCGCGGGCTTGGGCGGCGCGGGGAATGCCTTTGAGGTAATAGGCGGCCTGCTGGCGGAACTCCGGCACCGCAACCTTTTCACCCTTCAGTTCCACCAGCCGATGCAATTGCAGCCGGGCGGTAGTCAGCTTTTCCTCGGGGGTTGGATCTGGTAATAGCTCACCGGTCTCTACATAAGTCTTCATTTGGCCCAAGATCCACGGATCGCCCAAGGCGGCGCGACCGACCATGACAGCTGTTGCCCCCACATTATCCAAAACATACTTGGCGTCCTGCGGGGTCCGGATGTCGCCGTTGGCCATGAACGGAATAGTCAAATGGTCCGCCACGTCGGCTAGAATGTTCCAATCGGCCTTGCCCCGGTACATTTGTTTCCGCGTCCGACCATGCATGGCCAGGGCGGCAGCGCCTGCTTTTTCAGCCGCTAGGGCATTTTGGACCGCATAAATATGGTCTTCATCCCAGCCGGTACGCATTTTCACCGTCACCGGCTTCGACACTGCACTCGTAACGGCGGATACCATTTCATACACCTTATTGGGATCCAGCAGCCACTTGGCGCCGGCATCGGTCTTGACGACTTTATTCACCGGGCAGCCCATATTGATATCGATAATATCAGCGGCGGTATTTTGATCAACGAACTTTGCGGCTGCAACCAAGGTCTCCTTGGTCCCGCCGAAAATCTGAATGCTGATCGGATGCTCCCGAGGGTCGACAAACAGCATCGACAAGGTTTTCTTGTTCCCATACATAATACCCCGGTCACTGATCATTTCACAGACGACCAAGCCGGCGCCGAACTCTTTACAGGTCACCCGAAAGGCGGCGTTCGTGATCCCCGCCATAGGGGCGACGACGATCTGGTTGGGGATGGTGACAGAACCGATTTTCCATTCCATAAAATCTATTACTCCTTTATGCCTAGCTTAGTCATCATAGCAATATTCAATCGCGGGTGCAAAACGGGTTAGGCCAGCATGGCCCGCAAGTCTGCTTCAGAATATGTGTACTTGTTGCCGCAGAACTTGCAGACCGCTTCGGCACCGTGGTCCGCCGCGATCATTTGTTTAATTTCCTTAGACCCCAGTGCTTTGATGGACTTGGCAAAGCGTTCCTTAGAACAGTCGCACTTGAAGGCGACCGGACTCTTGCTGAGGAACTTTAATTCATCGGCGCCGAAGATTTTAGTCAAAATATCTTCCGGTGTGTCCCCGGCCCGCATCATTTCGGAAATCAGCGGCAGCGCCCGAATACTCTTTTCAATCTTAGTCAGCTCATCATCGGACGCCCCGGGCAGGGCTTGAATCATGAAGCCGCCGGCTGCACCGATCGTATTGTTGGCTTGGACAAAAACGGACAGGCCCACCGCGGACGGAATTTGTTCCGACTTGGCCAGGTAATAGCTAAAATCCTCGGCCAGTTCGCCGGAGACGAGGGGGACTTGGCCGGTGAAGGGCTGCTTGAGTCCCATGTCCTTGGTAACGGCCAGCAAGCCCTTGCCCACTGCGCGGCGAACATCGATCTTACCCACGGTATTCAGCGGCAGCTGCACGTGGGGGTGCTGCACGTAGCCTTTGACAGTTCCTGCGGGTGTGCCGACAGCAACGATCGCGCCCACGGGACCATCGCCCAGAACCCGGGTGGTTAGAGTCTCTTCGCCGTCATCCTTAAGCAGTGCCGTACTCAACAAAATCGTCCCGACCAAGGTCCGACCGAGGGCCGCACTGGCGGCGCCATATGTGTCATGGCGCTGCTGGGCCTCGGCCACCGTTTGGGTGGCATCCAGGGCCAATGCCCGCAGATGGCCGTCTGTCGTGACTGCTTTAACTAGATAATCTGCCATGGTTTCCTCCTTCTTCTTTCGCACAAGGTAATCGACCTTACATTATAGAGGGCCGAACGGATTTAGACAAGAAAACGGCGTTCCCGGAAGGAAACGCCGTTTTCTGAAACAATATTATGCGTGATCGTTAGGATCTTGTGGTGCATCGCTCGCGGAAGCACTCGCCGCGTCACTCGCACTGGCACTCTCTGCCGTTGGATTCTCGGCAGCAGTGCTGCTCGGGTTATGCGCAGCTTCCTGTTCGGACTTCTCGTGGTCGCGTTCTTCCAAAGCCTTCTTGGCTTCTTCAAACGTCCCCGATTGTTCGGACGGATATTCGTCCGTCTGATCCGCCGGCATTTCGCCAGTATTGAACAGACTGAGAATCTGCTTCTCGTTCAAGGTCTCATACTTCAGCAATGCTTCAGCGATGGCCTTGTGCTGGGCGCGGTGGCCTTCGATGATCTCGTACGCTTGCTTATGGGCGGAGTCGATCAATTGCCGGACTTCATCGTCAATGGCCGCTGCGGTGGCTTGGGAATAAACCGGGGCTTGCCCGTATTCCGCACCGACGAAGGGTTGGCTGTCAGAGGCCAAGGCCACTGTACCCAATCGCTCCGTCATCCCGTACTTGGTGACCATTTCCCGGGCGATCTGGGTCGCCTGTTCAAAGTCATTGGACGCACCTGTGGACTGCGTACCGAAAATAATTTCTTCCGCTGTCCGGCCGCCCATCAAGCCCACGATCTGCTCGTTGAGCTCTTTCTTGGTGACCAGGAATTGATCATCCTTCGGCAGCATGATGGCATAACCGCCAGCCTGGCCCCGGGGTACGATGGTGACTTTGCGCACGGTCCGCGAATCACTGAGCACCAGCCCAATGATGGCATGGCCCGCTTCGTGGTAAGCGACCATATTGCGTTCCTTGGGACTGATCACCCGGTCGTGCTTCGCCGGCCCAGCGATCACCCGATCGGTGGCTTCATCGATATCCGAGGAATCGATCTGAGTCTTATTGCGCCGCGCCGCGACCAAGGCCGCTTCGTTCAGCAGGTTCTCCAGATCCGCCCCAACGAAACCAGGGGTTTGCTGGGCAACGACTTTCAAATCAACATCCGGCGCCAACGGCTTGTTCTTCGCGTGAACGCGCAGAATGGCTTCCCGGCCCTTGACATCCGGCCGGCCAACCAATACTTTCCGGTCGAATCGACCTGGCCGCAGCAAGGCGGGATCCAGGACATCGGCCCGGTTCGTGGCAGCGATGACGATGACGCCTTCGTTGCCAGTGAACCCATCCATTTCAACCAGTAATTGGTTCAAAGTCTGTTCCCGTTCGTCGTGACCGCCGCCGAGGCCTGCGCCCCGCTGCCGGCCGACAGCATCGATTTCATCGATAAAGATGATGGACGGTGCCGCCTTCTTGGCGTTATCGAACAGATCCCGCACTCGGCTGGCGCCGACCCCGACGAACATTTCGACGAAGTCTGAACCAGAAATGGAGAAGAACGGTACGCCGGCTTCACCGGCAACCGCCCGGGCCAGTAATGTTTTACCAGTACCCGGAGGCCCCTCCAGCAGGACCCCATGCGGGATGTGGGCCCCTAACGCAGAGTATTTCCGCGGATCTTTCAAGAACTCAACTACTTCAACCAGTTCCTGCTTCTCTTCTTCCGCCCCAGCGACATCGGAGAAACGAACCTTGTTCTTCTTCGGATCCTCCGGCTTGGCCTTGGACTTGCCAAAGCTCATGACTCGGCCATTGCCGCCTCCGCCTTGATTAGCAGAGTTCATCATAAACCAGAAGAACGCGATCACCAGGATCGTCGGGACAAAGTAGAACAGCATTTGCAGCCAGAACCCTGAATTAGACTCGCTGCTGGTGGAGTATGACACGTCCGCTGTCTTAGCGGTAACCCGAATCTGGTTCAGGGTCGCGTCGTTGGGCAAAACGGTGGTGGTGAAATTAGTAACGGTCGTGGTGCCGCTGCCAGTTTGGAACAGACCGAACCCGTTACTTGGGGTCGATACAGATTGCGGTTCCCGGTATGTCCCGGAAACCTTATAGACACTGCCCGACGGCTGAATGTTGAAATCTTTGATCTTCTTATCTTGCAACTCAGTAATGAACGTACTGGACTTGATTTCTTGAGAGCGGGATCCATTCCCGTTCCCGCCGATAAACGTCGAGACCAGCGCTACGAGTACAACGAAGATGAAGAAATACAACAGCCCACTGCGAAACAGGCCATTCCTACGATTTTTCATCTACAAATTCTCCTTACATTCTGCACGCTCAAAAACGCGCAAAAGGGCTTCACTAGTAGCATCATAGCACGAATGACACTAGAAACGAAAGAAACTTGCTATTCATATACGTGGGGGGCAAGCACGCCGATGTACGGCAGATTGCGGTATCTCTCCGCATAATCCAGGCCATAACCCACCACGAATTCATTAGGGACATCGAAGCCGACGTAGTCAGCTTTCACGGGCAGCTTGCGCCCGGCTACCTTATCCATCAAAGCAACCACCTTGATAGACTTGGCTTGCCGAGTAGAGAGCAGTTTGATCAAGTAATGCAGGGTCGCACCAGTATCCACAATATCCTCAACAATGACGACATCGCGGCCTTGAACGGATGTATCCAAATCTTTCAAAATCTTGACTTCGCCGCTGGAAACCGTGGCGTTGCCGTAACTGGAAACATCCATGAAGTCAATTTCCACATAATCATCCACATGCCGGATCAGATCCGTCATGAACACGATGGCTCCCTTGAGAATGCAGATGAACAGCGGGTTCTTACCCTGATAATCTGCTGTCAGTTCCTTCCCTAAGCGGGCCACTGTGGCCTGAATTTCATCTTGGCTATACAGTACCTTTTCAATATCTTCCTGCAAAACCCTGTCCTCCATTTGTGTAGTGTTTATTAGTAGTATGTCAACATGCTCTTCATTGTATCAGGTTGGCCCATACCAGACAATTGGTGGGCCTGCCGGATATACAGCCCGGGAATATACCAGACCTGTTCCCCGACCGCCGCCAGCACCAAGGTGTCGCGGGTGCTTTGCGGTACTTTCTGATTGATCAGAAAGCGGCGGAGCAGCTGATGCTGCCCGTTAGCCAGTTGGACCACATCGCCCGGTTGACGGTGGCGTAAAACCACCTCAGCCGGGACAGCCAAACCGGGACCAGCGGGGGCCAAATGCCAAGCATGCCCATCAGGATAAAAAACAGTACCTAATAATGATAGGCTGACGGGCAAAAAAATACCCCCAACTTGAGACTGATTTTCCCGGGTAATTGTGATGCGCTGATAGGTCATCGTAAACTGCCAGCCAGCCGCCAGATTAACACTGCCGGCCGCCTGGCTGCTGGCTGCCAAATCCAGGCATTGGGCCAACTGGCGGCCGGTCAATGGCTGCGTATCCGCCAGGACAAATTGCAGCAGCAGACTGCGCTGACCCCGGGGCAAGGCATTGAAGGCGGGCCGGTCCAAATGGACGCTGCCCGCTGAGCGGGTGACCATCGTCGCTGCCAATTGGGTCAACCGCTCCGCCAGCAGGCCCTGGGCCGCGGTCATTTCTTCCGTGTACCGCAGCAAATGCGCCGCGCTGCGCTCATTCAAGTCGTGGAAAACCGGCACCACCGCCGCCCGGATCCGGTTGCGCTGGATCGTCTCATCCTGATTCGTCGCATCTTCATAATGCGGCACCTGATGCCGCGCTGCATAAGCCCGAATCGCTGACTTGGGATACGGCAGCAGCGGCCGAATAATGGTGTAGCTGGGCCGCCGGCTCACAAGCCGCAGACCCGGCTGTTCAAACACACTGCCGGAGCGGGCCAGCTTCATCAGCAGCGTTTCCAAAGCATCGTCATTGTGGTGAGCGAGCCACAGGGTGTTCGCCCGCCAGTCAGTCAGAGCCGTTTGAAAGGTTTGGTAGCGAAAATCCCGGGCCGCCGCTTCCACACCATGGGTCAGCGGCCCGTGCTGCCAAACGGCCTTATGCAGCGGCAGTTTGCGGGCCGCACAATAATCTTGAATAAAAGCCGTCTCGGTGGCACTCTGAGCCCGCAGCTGATGGTCCACGTATACGACGCCGATGTGCAAGTGCAGTGCGGTCGGGGCGTGCTGCACTAGGTCCAGCAGCGTCATAGAATCCACGCCAGTGGAAACGCCGATGACGATCATTTGACCGGGCGTAATCAGTCCCTGCTGCTGGACTTGGCGCCAAAAATCAGTGCGGGTTAAGACGTTTAGAGCCTGCATCTGCTTTTCCTCCCTCGCCGTGCCAAGTGCTCCGCAAGCTGCGGCAAAAGGGGCTGGAACGCTGTGACGGCGCTTGAAGCCCGCAAAAACCGCGGTCTTCAAGCCGCCGTGTGGTTGCACGGCTGAGCCCCTTTTGCCTCCGCTTGCTACGCACTTAGCACTAAATACGCTCAAAATCATAATTATCCTATCTGATCCGGAAACAAAACAAAGAAAACTCCCCTTGCAGGTACCAAGGAGAGCTTGTGTGTTACAAAAATAGATTAATCGGTTAGCTGCGCCGGCCGCCGCGACCGCCGCGTTTGCCTTCGGTGTTGCGCTTCAATGAGGTCAAGCGGTCATCGCTTTCCTTCAGGAAGCTGGAAAGCATGCCGTCGAAGCCTTCTGGCCGTTCCTCGCGGCTGCCGCGCCGGTTATCCCGGCGGCCGAAATTGCGATTGCCGCCGCCGGAATGAGGCGCACTGCTCCGGGGTGCACCGCCACGATTGCCGCCTTCGCGGTTATTATTGCTGTGGAACGAATGCTGCTGGTTCGGCCGACCCTCGCTGCGATGCTCTTCGTGCGGGTGATCAACCGCCTGGCGCATGGACAGACTGATCTTCCCGTCACGCTCGCCGATCACTTTCACTGTGACTTCGTCGCCAACAGTGAGCACGTCGTGGATATCCTTAATGAATTTGTCAGATACCTGACTGATGTGGACTAGACCGGTCTTGTGTTCACCAATATCGACAAAGGCCCCGAAATTCGTGATGCCTGTGACTTTGCCTTGGACCTTAGCGCCAACTTCAATCGCCATAAATGGAAAATTCCTCCTAATAGAAATGTATATTTAGTATACCATACTTAAGTTTACGGGGTGGTAGTCCGGATTGAACAAAAATGGTCGAAAAAATAGAGCTGGGATAGGCTGGCTCTCTGGGCGCCGGGCCAAGTGCTCCGCAAGCTGCGGCTGATGGGGCTGGAACGCCATGACGGCGTTTTGAGCCGGCAAAAACCGCCGTCTCAAAAACGCCTAACAACATCGGCGGCAAAGCCGGGGTATACTCCTTCTAGGGTAGACAGGTAAATAATTAAAGCCTGTTTGCTTAGGAAGGAGTTTTCTTATGGGCCGAAGAGGTTCACGTTACACGCTGGAGGAGAAGCTCTTCTACATTGGTCTTGTTGAGGGAGGGATGGCTGCTGGAGCAGTCCAAAAGAAGTATGGCATCGGTCATAATCAGATCACCCAGTGGGTTGAAAGGTATGAAGCGGAGGGGGAAGCGGGTCTAAAGCCCAGAGATTCTCATACGCGCTACACAGAAGAGTTCAAGCTAGAAGTGATCGGTGCCTTTCTCGAAAGAAAAGTCTCATCCCCTGCTCTTGCACGACAGTACGGCATTCCTAACCATGGTGTGATCTATCAGTGGGTTTCCCTGTATACTAGTGGTAAATCTTTAGCCACCACTAACAGGAGGGGTACACCCGTGAAAGACGGTCGGGACACAAGTCAAGCTGAACGTATTGAGATAGCCGAATGGACGATTGCCAACAATAAGAATTACATTGAAGCCACCAAACGCTTCAAGGTCTCTTATGGTCAGGTTTATTCGTGGGTCAAAAAATATGTACAAGGCGGACCGGACGCGCTGCTTGATCGCCGCGGTAAAGACAAGGAAGACAACGGACAGCTGACTGAAATGGAGAAGAAGGACCTAGAGATCAAACGGCTCAAGGCCCGTCTTAAATACGTCTCAACGGAGGCCGCCATATTAAAAAAACTCCAGGAAATCGAAAGGATGGATGCCCAGCAGAAGAAAAATATCGTACCGTGGAGGCGCTCGCCAAAGAAGTAAATCTCGATACTAAGCA
>NZ_AUEH01000069.1 GCF_000425885.1 Schleiferilactobacillus harbinensis DSM 16991 | reverse complement strand
TGATGACGTATGACCTGTTGGCGTGGCAACAGCGGTTAAACGAGGATGAACGCACACTTGGCGATCTGTTTTACGAGATGAATGAAGTCATGCCAGACATTGCAGTAACGCAAGCACTGGCATGGCTTCTGAAGGCACTATCCACACTGGGAGCCACTTTAGTGGGCACGGCAGAGGAAGTAATAAATAACATCGTTGACCATTTTGTCAGTTTTCTTCCGAAGAATCTTGTCGACCTATTAGGAATCTGACAAAAACAAGATCATTCCCGCCGCCATCTCACAATTACCAAGGCATCAGTGCACTTTCGGGCTTTCAAGTTTCAGGCATGAGTTAATACCTATCTGAATGATCAGGCGCCGGCGCAAGCCGCGCCTTTTGTTTTTTCCTCATATATCAGTACCGCCGGACATGCACACAATTTTGTCATGGTTTCTTTACATTTTTTTATTATTTCTCAAGCGACCGGCTAAAAGCGGGATGGAGGGCGGTCCACCGGAGCTTTCCGGTGATTACCGCAGTACTTTTTATATCTTTTTTCTTTTGCATATCGGTTGTGTTGAGTGTATTATTATTTATAGCTTGATAATACATTGGAGGGGTTTTAGTGGATTCAACAAATACCATCGAATTAAAGATCCCCATCCACAGTGGCGTTGCAGAAATCGCGATTCCCGTGGATGCCTCGGAAGACGAATTAAAAACGATCAGTCAGAGCATCTTAAATACGTTACAAACATTGAAATCTTTAAATCCTGACCTGAATGTTGACGTGCCGGCCTTGTTTGGGACGCAAGAGGCACCGAAAAAGGCCGCTCCCGTCGCTGTTGCCCCAGAGGATAAAAAGGCTTCGTTTGTGATTTCGCGAAATAATAGTCATGAAGATGCGGCCCAAACTGCCGGCAACTTCCTACGCGATTTCCGAGAAGACCAAAACGCCGATCGCAAGAGTATCTCTGAGGCGACCGGGATTGCGTACTCTAGTGTCTTTAATTTAGAAAAGGGCAAGAGTGTGCCGTCTCTGGAAACTTTGGCGAAGATTGCGGACGCGTATCAGAGTGATGTTAAAGTCACATTCGTTCCTCGCGGTTAATATAATTTAACGTGTGCCACCGGCTAAACACGCTTCGGCCGACAGAAGCTGGAGCACAAGGCAGGGGAAACGTAAAACCTAAGCCCAGTTTTTTCGTTTCCCCTGCCTTGTGCTGACGTTTCTAACCGTCGGCCTACGCTCTCTGGCGCTGGACAAAAAAAGAGCTGGTCAATACCCGAGTTTGTATCGACCAGCTCTTTGTGTATCCCCGGCTTGCCGTCCAGAGATACACCCGGTACAGAGGGAGAGTCGCGGCCTTGCCTGCCGCAACACATGTAGATCAACGCGTGTTTCAATCTACAAGTACATTATAAAGCGAAGGCCTGGGCGGGGGCAATTAATACGCCTTGGCTAAGGAGGGCTTATGTTGACCGAGTATTTAACGACGGCAGTGCATTCGCCCTGGGGCGAGTTCACGGTGATCACAGCACCCCAAGGATTAGTCTTTGTCGGCAGCCCAGGCCGGGTGGGGCTGAACGAGTGGCAGCAGTTTGCCCCGCAGTGGCGGACAGTTGCTGCCGCCCCGATGCCCTCGGATCAGGCTGTGGCCTTGCAAATGGCATTTACCGCTTACTTTACGGGCGCCCAGCACACGGTGCAGTGGCCGCTGGCGCCCTTCAGCACCGGCACACCTCAACAGCAACAGGTGTGGCAAGCATTAGCGGCAGTCCCGTACGGTACTACGATATCGTACACCGCGCTGGCGGCCCGCTGCGGGTTGGCACACGCTGTCCGGGCCGTGGCCAGTGCCGTCGGCAAGAATCCGCTGCTGATCGTGCTCCCCTGCCACCGGATCGTCCGACAAGATGGCAGTGTGGGGCAATACCGTGCGGGGACGGCGATGAAACAGCAGCTGATCACGTTTGAACACGACCAGCTGACTGTCTAAACGGGCTCCGGCCGACAGAAGCTATGGCAGAAGGGCACCCCGGCAAAAAACCTAAGTGCGGGTTTTGTGCCGGGGTGCCCTTCTGCCGCCGCTTCTGACCGTCGGCCTGCGCCCTCTGGCCCCCGCGGGGGCCTTTTATTGTCGTCAGCGCAGATGCAGCGCGTTCAAGGCAGCCATATCCTGAGCATTAATGACGAAGCTGTCAATATCTTGATTGGCTTGAATATGCTTTGGATTGATTGAGCGGGGCAGCGGCAGCACACCCTTTTGGATACAATAACGAATGGCCAGTTGGGCGGTGCTGACACCGTAATGATCCGCGACCGCCTGAATATCTTTATTCCCAATCAATCGGCCAGTGCCCAGCGGGGAATAAGCTTCCACCAGCATGCCGTGGTTCTGCGCGTAGTCGGTAATTTCCGGTTCAGTATAACCGATGGACCAATGAATCTGGTTGACCATCGGCGCGACCTGCGCATGGTCCAGAACCGCTTGCATATCCTTGACCGCGAAGTTAGAAATGCCAATGGCCCGCGCTCGGCCGGTGCGATAAATTTCTTCAAAGGCATCCCACGCCGCCAGGTTGCCGGCGGTGTAGTCCTGCCCCCGCTGACCCCATGGCCAGGGGGCATGAATCAGGTAAAGATCGACATAGCCCAGGTCCAAGTGGGCCATGGTCTCGTTGAACGTATCTAAGGCCCGGTCGTAATCTTTGACCTCTGCGGGCAGCTTGGTGGTGACAAAAACGTCTTCCCGCTTCAGCCCGGAATCGCGAATGGCCCGGCCGACATCGGCTTCGTTGCGATAAGCGTAAGCCGTATCAATGTGCCGATAGCCCAACTTTAACGCCGTAGTAACCGCGTCGTAAGTCTCCTGTCCTGGCGCAACCTGCCAAGTGCCGAAGCCGATCTTGGGGATCTGCACGCCGTTGGCCAGCGTATAAGTATCCGTTAATATTGCCATATTGACACCTCCGTATCCTCAATGATAGCACATACATCCAGAGGAATAGCCTATAATGGAATCATCTATTTTAATTCAGGGCCTTCATTCAGAAAGGAGTTTGCGTATGCGCAAAGTATCACTACTCATGCTGGCGGCCAGCGGTGCGCTGCTGCTGGCTGCCTGTCAGCCAACTACGCCGGCCAGCGACCACAGCTCGGCAAAAACGTCGGCCAGCAGCCAAAGCAAGCAAAAAGAAGATGCCAGCCAAACGAGCAGCAGCCAGGACGTGAGTGATCTCAGCCCGAAGGACGCCCTGGCGGCAATCAACACCCAGCTGACTCAGGATCTGGCCGGAGAGCTGTATCTGCTGAAGACACCGCCAAAGAATGGGTACTGGCAGGTCAGCAGTACCGCCAGCGGGGACCAAACAATTTTGCAGTACACCCCCAGCGACACCAGTCAGGATCTGCAAAAAACCGCCACCGCTCAGTGGCAGTACCAGCTTACCTGGCGGGATTATACGAGCAGCGATACTGCCGCCGCGGCCGTCAACGCCGAACCGGTGCAAAGCGGGCTGAGTACCGTCAAGCTGGGTCAAGGCGTCACTGCCACCCAAACCGGCGGGCCCACGGCGCATTATTTGCATTGGGCGGATAACAAATGGGTGCTGACTGTCCAAGACAGCAGCACCCATGATGACGCCCAACCGTTGGCGGAAAAAGTGGTCAGCCAGCTAGCCAAAACGGCACTGCCGCTCCCCAGTGATAAGGGGGCGGTCACGCTGGTGACCCCTGCGACGGATGATTCCGGCCAACGAGTAATCTGGAATGATGGCGACCGGCTTTACACGTTTACCGGTCAGGATGCGCTGAGCACGCTGCGCTGGGCGGCTAGCCTGAGCAAGACCCAGGGCACGGCCGCGACCAGCAGCGACGATAGTCAGTAGCGTTACCGCACGGTGTTCTCATAGAACTGGTCTAGGCGAACTTCCAGCGTGTGCACATCGACCAAGGAGATCGCTGGGAAATAGTGGAAAAGGAACAGGGGAAAATTGCTGCGGAAAAAACGGTAATTTAACCGATCCAGTGTTTCTACGTCGTCTCCCGCCTGCCGATTCAACGACACGATGCCAGTGGGCCCTGCATACAAGTATGTATCAGCGTCCAGCCATACATGTGCGTTATCTGTGGGTGTGAAAAGTTTCAAGTTCTGCATCGAATGACCTCCCCGTTAAATTGTGTACAGCCACCGTCTCTCGATGGTGTGTTCTCGTCGCAATGCATCGAGTATAGCACGGAGAATTTTTGGCTGACAGGTTGTTTTTTGCCCGCAAACGTGCTATGAAGAGACCGCGAAAAGCGCTACACCACGGGGATATATTACATTGATTGTTTTTTTATGAGGAGAGGGAGAATCACCCATGCCTGCCACCACACCGATTATGCCGGATGCCATTTACGCGTCTTTGACCCATACCCACCGAATTCTGGACACCTTTTTGCAGCGCCGTTTGACCCCGCTGCAGCTGACCTTGGATAATTACTTAATCGTGTTATTTATTGGCCAGCAAACGGAACTCAGTCAAGATTGGCTGATGCAGCGGCTGGGCATCACTGCCAGTGTGGTCACCCGCCGATTGAAACAGCTGCAGGAACAAAAGCTGATTACGAAGGTGGCCAACCCCGATGATCGCCGCGGCTGGCTGGTCCAGCTAAGTGCTGCAGGGCAGCTGACCTATCAGAAATTGGTCGAGGTGCTTTTGGCCGGGCAGCAGCACCTGCGCCAGGGATTGACTGATGCCCAGCTGGTGACGTTCTATGCGATGCTGCGCCAGATTGAGATCAATGCAGCCCGACCGGAAGAAATGAAGTGAGCCTCTTTGTTTTTTCAATGCATTATAGTACAGTGAGAACATATAACAGAATCCAGAAGGGATGAATGACATGGCAGAGACAACAGTACGGATCCAAGACGATTTATTTGATTATGTGAACGGCGAATGGGAAAAGAACGCTGTAATTCCCGACGATGAATCGTCGACCGGCGGTTTCAACGACCTGGCCCGGGATGTCGAAAAGAAAATGATGGGCGAGTTCGCCGACATGGCGGCAGGTAAAGAAGAAGCGCCGGACAAATACTTTGCCCAAGCCATCACGCTGTACAAGCAAGCCCTGGATTTCAAGACCCGGGACGCGGCGGGTATCAAGCCCGTGCTGCCGCGGCTGGCAAAATTGCAATCCTACCAAACACTGAGTGCTTTCTCCGCTGACATGGCTGAGTTGTCTCAGAATCTGTATCTGGTACCCTTCGGCGGCGGCGTTCAGCCGGACATGAAGGACACCAGCAAGAACTCCTACGCGCTGGCCGGCTTGGATACGATTTTACCGGATACGACCTACTATACGCCGGACAATCCCCAGGCCAAGCAGCTGCTGGCGGTCTGGGAAAAGATGGCGCGTAAGATCATTGCCGAGACCCCGCTGAGTGCGGCTGACCAGGATCAGTATATTAAAGACACCTTGGCCTTTGACCAAGAAATCGCTAAGCACGTGAAGAGCCGCGAGGAATGGGCGGATTATCCCGCGATGTACAATCCAACGCCGACAGCCGAAGTGGCCAAGCAATTAGCGCCGCTGGACTTTACGGGCTACTTAAAGGAACTTTTGCCGGTCGTGCCGGAACAGATTATTGTGGCTGATCCCCGGTTCTTGAAGGAGTTTTCTGAATTATTCAACGAAGAATCCTTCCCGCGCTTCATGCACTGGAACTATCTGATGGAGTTGCTGGGCAACACTGGGTTGTTGAGCAATGAGCTGCGGCTGGCGGGCGGTGAATTTGGCCGGGCGATGACTGGCCGGCCGGAAGCGCCAAGCCAAGAGAAGCATGCGTATCGCCTAGCCAACGGTCATTTCAGCGAACCCATCGGTATTTACTATGGCCGCAAGTACTTTGGCGAAAAAGCCAAGCAGGACGTCACCGAAATGGTGCAAGATATGATCCAGACCTACAAGGAACGGCTATCCGGCAACGACTGGCTGTCCCAGGCGACCAAGGATAAGGCCGTCGTGAAACTGAACAAGATGGTCTTGAAGATGGGCTATCCGGATCACCCGAAGAAGGTTTACGATCGGTTCCACGTGGATCCAGATAAGAGTCTGTTCGATAACATTATTGCGCTGGGCAAGGCGGGGCAGGCTTACAATGCCGAACAGTTGACCCAACCGGTGGATCGGACGGAATGGAACATGCCAGGCCATTTGGTCAATGCCAGCTATGACCCGTCCCGGAACGATATCACATTCCCGGCGGCGATTCTGCAAGCGCCGTTTTACAGTTTGGACCAGACTCGCAGCGAGAACCTGGGCGGTATCGGGGCAGTTATTGCCCACGAAATCAGTCACGGTTTCGATAACAACGGGGCGAAGTTCGATGAATTCGGGAATATGAAGGATTGGTGGACGGACGCCGACTTCACAGAATTCAAGAAGCGTACCCAAGGTATGATCGATGAATTCGATGGGCTCAAGGTCGCTGGCGGCACGGTCAACGGCAAGCAAATCGTCAGCGAGAATATTGCGGACGATGGCGGCTTAGCGGCGGCTTTGGCGACAGCGAAGAAGGATGCAGATGTGGATCTGAAGGCATTCTTCTTGAACTGGGGCCGGATCTGGCGGGAAAAGGCGCGGCCGGAGTATGCGAAGTTTATTTTGGCGATTGATGTGCATGCGCCGAATAAGCTGCGGGCGAATATTCAGGTGCAGAACCAGGATGACTGGTATACGACCTTCGATGTTAAGCCTGGGGATGGGTTGTATAAGAAGCCGGAGGATCGGGTTAAGATCTGGTAGGCGATATCCTCCTTGGCGCTAGGTACGCAGAAGAATCTAACTTTTACAATCTAAAAATAGGGATCCCAGCCGAATTATAACTGGGATCCTTATTTGTGTGGGTGGGTTTGCCTATTTCAGCCGGCAGACCATAATCTCGATATCCGTGTCCGCAAAGAGTTCTTGGATGAACGGAGCACTTTCGCGCCAATCCAGGCGGTCGATGCCGGCGCCGATGAGGGGGATGGCGAGTTTCTTTTCGTGGTGGGCGATGAGGGCTTCTTTCAGCGTGCGCAGCGCGGCTTCGAAGTCGCTGCGTTCTGGGAGTTGAGCAGATTCGCCTTTGGTGATCAGGTTGTAGATCACCCGGTCATCGGGGCCGACGTAACGGATGGCGTCGCCAATGGCGGGTTCGGCGTTTAATACGGCGCCAGGCATTTCGGGATAGTAGCGGCGGAAGGTCAAGGCAATGCCCGCGCCCATGCCGGCATCAGCCGCAATGCAGTGGGCAAAGGCGTAATCTGGTGCGGAATCAAATAAATCCTGAGTCTCTTTGTGATAGTTCATGCTAAATGGCACCTCTTTCAGAGTAAGGATACCCCGTTTCACGTGAAACAAAAACTGCCCCGGGCGGGAGGTCCCGGGACAGTTGGGGAGAGTATATCATGAAGTACAAGCGGTAATGCGGGCTAGGCTTTTGCCGATTTGCCCATTTGGCCGAGCACGAGGGAGACGACTACGACCAAAATGATGGCCCCGAGAATCGAAGGAATCAGGGCCATGCCAGCAAGCTGGGGACCCCAAGAGCCCAGGAGCCATTGACCGGCAGAAGCGTCGACCAAGCCGGCAATAATATTGCCGATCCAGCCGCCGGGGAGAGAGCGGCCAGTAATCGCGCCGGCGATCACGCCGATAATGGCCCCGACAATGAGGACCCATAACCAGTGCAACATAGGAATCATCCTTTCTGTATTGGTATGTACTTGCTACTATTTAAGTGTAGCGAACCGCGCGGTCAGTGTGCAATGTTCCTGTTAGTGCTGATATAACAGCCCAAGCCGTTGCCACGACTGCATTTCTAACAGTTTTGTCACATCGGTCTAACGGCTGAGGTGCGAAAATTGAGATACCGATACACTGAAGAAAAACTGAATTGGGGGATGTTCTATGCCATTATTGGCGATTTTGATCGATGCCGTGACGTTAGGCGGGTATTTCATCATTTTGAATTTCGGCGCCGCCCGGGTGCCATTTTGGGGCTTGGCCTTGCAGGCAGCAGCGGCCAGCGTGCTGCTGCTCATGAGTATTGCCTATGGCGGCCGCCGCCGGCTGCGGTTTCGCGGCAATGAAGGCTACCGGCCCTATACACTGCGCTATGGCATCGTGTGGATGTCTTTTGCTGTCAATGCCATCGTCGTGGTGATGTATTACTTGAGTCTGAGCGGCGGGAATAACTTAATTATGCATTTTTATGGGTAAGAAAGCGGAAGCAATCCCGGTATAAAGGGGTTGCTTTTTTGGTGCGGCTTGATATGATGGATATGTACAAATAAGAAACAGGGTTTCTATATAAGAAATTAATGCAGGAGGGATTTTATATGGCAGAATCTGCGGAAGAAATTGCACAACACGAAAAAGAATTGGACCAATTCAAGATGAACTGGTTCAAACTGGACGGCAAAGTGGCCATTGTGACTGGCGGGAATACCGGCCTGGGCCAGGGGTATACGGTGGCTTTGGCCGAAGCCGGCGCTGATGTTTTGGTGGCCGGCCATGGCACGGAGCAGTGGGCTGAGACCCGGGCCATGGTGGAGAAACGCGGCCGCCGGGTCGAATTCATGCAAGTTGATTTAACGACGCCGGATGCAGCAGACAAGGTCATCCAGACGGCTTTAGATAAGTTTGGCCGCATTGACATCTTGGTGAACAACGCGGGCATGATCAAGCGCAATCCGTTACTGGAAAGCAAGGATCAGGACTGGGACAATGTCATTGCGATCAACCTGTCTGCGGTCTACCACTTGAGCCTAGCGGCGGCCAAGGTCATGGCAAAGCAGAAGTCCGGTAAGATCATCAACATCGGGTCCATGCTGTCGTTCCAAGGCGGCAAGTTTATTCCGTCCTACACGGCCGCCAAGCATGGTGTGGCCGGTCTGACCAAGGCCTTCGCCAGTGAACTGGGCGCCTACAATATTCAGGTCAATGCCATTGCACCAGGCTATATTAAGACCGCCAACACGACTCCGATTCGGGCCGATAAAGCCCGGAACCAAGAAATCTTGGATCGGATCCCAGCAGGCCACTGGGCAGAACCTTATGAACTCATGGGCATTGCTGTATTCTTGGCCAGCGATGCCGCCAACTATTTGAACGGGGCCATCGTACCAGTGGACGGCGGCTATTTGGTTCGTTAATTCAATTATGATTCTGATGGCATCCCGGTTCTGACTGGGATGCTATTCTTTTGCCAAAAAGCGGGTCAGGTTCGCCGTGAGCTGGTCAGCCAGGGCGCCGGGAGACACGCCGCGCAAATGTGCCAGGCGGGCAAGCAGATCGGTCATGAAGCGATCATAGTCGGCGTAGGTATCAACTTTCTGCTCGGTCGCCCAAGTGATTGATTCAAGCCTGTCAGATTCCAGGAGCAGCCGATCTAAGGGGACTGTTTCGGCCAGAGCCGTGACGGCTGGATCAAGACCCAGGGAAGGGCCAACGGAGAAATAGGTGGCGAGGCGGAGATAGTCGGATAAATGTTCCGGGCTGTCATACCAATGGATGTAGTAACGATTAGGGAATTGGCGGATCGTGGTCAGAATTTCTTTTTCAGCACCTTTAGTGTGCAAAATTACCGGTTTATGCCAGTCCCGAGCCCAGGCCAGCTGCTGCACAAAGGCGACCCGCTGCTGGCTGAGCGGATTCTTAGTCCAGACCGCGTCCAAACCTATTTCACCAATCACGGGTGCCTGCTGCAATAGCGGCCGCATGCTGGCCGGTGTTAAGCGGTTGACGTCCCAAGGATGCACGCCGGCAGACACCGTGATGGCTGCCCCTGGGTGATTCTGCCGCCACTGCTGAATAGCGGCCCACTCCGCAGAATTTTGACTATTGACGATACCGGCCGCTTGCCGCTGGGCTAAATGGGTCAGCAAGCCTACATCACCGGCAATATGAAAATGACTGTCGATCACAGTGACCACCTCCGCTACCAGTATACCGGGCGGCGGGCACAGATTGACCAGAAATTGGTGACAAAAGGTTCCCGAAACGGGCAAAGTTTCGCCACATCTATCCCGTAGTATATAAATCATCAACAGAAAGGAGTGAGGCGATGATGAAGTGCAACAAAAAAGTTAGACAGTTTGAAAAATAATTACGCTACGGCATGAGTCCGGTATTCGATCGGAGTCAGGCCGTTTTTGTTGAGTGAGATGCGATCATGATTAAACCACGTGACGTAGTGAGTCACGACTTGTTTCAGCTCTGAAAGATCTTTGATGGGTTGCCGATTGATCCGTTCACGCTTGAGCAGATTGAAGAAACTTTCCATTGGCGCATTATCGTGACAGTTACCCTTACGAGACATGCTGGGAACGATCCCCATAGCATGTACCCGAGACTGGTATTCACGGGTCTGGTATTGCCAGCCTTGATCGGAGTGCATGATTGGCGTGACATTGGCAGGCAGCTTCTTAGCCAGATC
>NZ_KE384472.1:5901-12061 GCF_000425885.1 Schleiferilactobacillus harbinensis DSM 16991 | reverse complement strand
TCATCGTCAATCACCTCTTCGCGTTCACAGTTTTCCAGATGCCACTGCTTGATTTCGTCCATCGTGAACTCTGTTTCTGGCTGACCAGCACCGCCTTGCACAAATGATAGGGTGCCGTCGTCACGCTTCCAGTAGAACAATGCCGGCAGGTCAATACCGTAAACCTTAACTCGGTAAAGTTTATCTGACTTTGGAACCCAGCCATACCGTGCAGCATCAATCAGCTTCCGGTAGGAGTCTGGTATTCTGCCCCACCAGTCAGAGAGCTGACGGAAGCCAGCATTGTCGTTTGTGTCGTTTGCTTTGTTTACAAGGTCAAGCAAAGCGTAGTCAACTGAACTGCCCTCACTATTGCTGGGCTGATTGGCAACCAGCTTATCCCATTGCTCGCCAACTGCTTTAGGCAGGACAACTTTCTTGTGCTCCGGTTCGATGGCATCAACGATATTGAGCACATATGCTTTAACGTTGGCGACAAGTTCCAAGTGGTTACGCGATAAAAACTCATTTAATACGGACCGTGCCTCTTCTTTGCTCATCTTATCAGTCATTGCTTTCATTCTCCTTGTCTGTTGATTAGTTCTACCGTCTCTGGTAATGCAGTTCCGATGAATCTCCAGCGAGTCACTTGCTTGGCTTTTCTAAGCAGTCCAACATTTTCCGGCACGCACAGTACAAGGTGATCTATCCATTGTTTGTCATGCCAATGTCCAATCACCCGGCAAGGAACGCCCTTGTAACGGACCCAGTCGCCAACATCATAACTGTTCATCCGATCCGCTCCCGTACACGATTAGCGGTCATCCAGTTATGAACTCTTTCAAATTCGTACAACGTGGCGTCTCGTCGCATGTCAGGCAGCTGGGCATCAATAGGAGCGTTGGCCTTAGCGATAAACATCGGCTCATCTAAGCCGACCTTAGTGCTTTCTGGGCGTCGAGCCATTGTCCGTCGTTCGAGCTTATCGTTAAGATACCGATGTGCATCAACGATGGTGTTAAACTCACCGCCATACTGTTTCCGAGATTTAATGCCGATAATCACATAACTCATATTTCCTGCTCCTCTTCAAGTTCCTCTACTTCCATAATCGCCCGAGGCCGGTCGCTATACTTCTTAACGATATAGGCTTTAACGATCTGATTGTCGTCATGCCACACAATCCCCGTGCAGGCGTCTGTGATGGCCTTGTAATAATTATCCAGATCAGGCTTGATGGCTGGCCATACCTTGCCATCTAGTTTTGCCTGCTTTAGCCTCTGTGAGCCGCTCGACTGTATCCGCCGGTAAATATACACAGTTACCTCTAATGGGCCCGTAAATGGCTCTCTGGACGCCATAGAGGCACGTGCGTATATGGCTACCTTTTGCTTGTAGGCTCGTGACTTAGGTGGGTCATATGTGCTAACAAATTTGCCTCTACGGGCAAAGCGTGGCCGGCCTTGCGCCACTGGTGTTCCCGGCACTTCAACGCGAATCATTTCGGTGCCTCGTACCAGTTGCCCTGGCTGTCCTGATACCAGCACCCGCGTTCGATCAGCCATGGACCGACAACTGCTTTTCTGTCGATACGCCACAGTGCTTTTGTCACGCTGGTATCGGATCGCATGGCGGCCGGCGACGTGTAGTATCCAGTCTTCCCAGTTGCCGTGTTGGTTGCCCGCCAGTAATAGCGCCGGTGAGCCTGCAGACCAAATCGCATAAGATCATGTGATACAACGGATCGGCTAATTCCTAGCTTGGCCCCGATCTGCCAGTTAGCATATCCTTGATCAATGAGTCTTGGGTATATCTGTTTGCGCTTTTTGATGGCTTCTAACTGGCGCTTTTTAGTGCCGCTGACCTTGGCTGGGCGCTTGTTTGCCTTTTTCTCTTTTATGCCGCCAAGCAGTTCGCGTACTTGCTGCCACTCTGGCGCGTCTTCTGGTACGCGCTTGTCCAACAGTTTGGCAGCTAGCAGACGGCCCACTGTCTGGCGCTCCTTATGTGTCATAGTGCTCATCTAATAGCCTCCTAGAACGGTAGATCATCGCCACTAATTATCGGTGTCTGATCGTCATTCCGCTGCTGTGACTGATGGTTGTTTTGTCTTGGCTGTGTGCCGCCGCTCTTGCTTTCCAAAAAATCAAAGTGATCAACAACAATATCGGTGGTGTAGACACGTTGGCCTTGTTTATTGTCATAACTGCCAGTCTGAATTTGACCCGTGATGCTGATTAACGATCCCTTGTGCGTGTATTTGCTCAATACATCAGCGTTACGCCAGACTTGGCAAGAAATAAAGTCTGCATCCACATTGCCCTGTGCGTTCTTGTAACTTCTGTTAACGGCGAGGATAAACTGTCCAACCTCCTTGCCTGATTGTGTTTTTCGTAAGTCAACATCTCTTGTCAACCGCCCAATTAGTGCTACTTGATTAAGCATCCTGTTTTTCCTCCTTCTCAGGTCCATATCCTTGGCTTCCTCGATATGCCTTGTTGCACTGCGGACACGGTTCAACCATGTACCCGCCAATGTCTGGCTGTTCAACCCAGATGACGCCACGGCCACCGCATAACTTGCACTCACTCATCAAAATAGGTCCTCTCTCTTGTCCGGCGTTGCATCAGTAAATTTGATGACACCATCGTTTTTTGCTACGCCCCAATACATGCGGGACAGCAGCTTGGGATTGTAAATCTTAGTCAACTGCTTACTGGTCAGATTGGTGGTGATGATTGTGCGGCCGCGCCGCTTGTTCAGCAGCCCAAACAACAACTGCTGCACCCAATCACTTGCCTCGGTATTGTCCCGCTTAAAAGATGCCTCTGACCCCAGGTCATCCAGCACCAACAGATTAGCGGTGCTGATAAGGCGTGTGACATTTTCTTCCGTGTACCAGCTTCCGCGATTGTTAAAACTATCCTTGACCCGTCGCACCAGCTCATTGATTGATACAAACAGGCATGCCGCCTCTGGTTTGATGTTGTCATTGACCGCATGCAGCATCGCCATGGCGAGATGTGTCTTACCGGTGCCGGGATTTCCGGTCAAAATCGTGTTTGCCTGATAATCGTTATGGAGATACTTGCCAGCAATCTGGCGAGCCTTAGCACGATTGGCTGCGGCCTCCGTGTTGGGTTGAGTCACGTAGTTGGCAAAGTTGCAACTGGCGGCATCGGGATCGTCAAAAATTGAGTCCAGTCTCAACACGTCCTTGGTTGTCCTCTCATGGCGTTTTTCCATGTGGTGGGTGATTACGCCTTGAGTTCGTTGCTCAATGGCAGACGCCGCGCAAATGGGGCAAAACGGTGCTTGTCCGGGGAGCTGCACCATCTTCTGCTGGGGATGTTTAGGACACATCTCATCCAACACTTGCAGCTTGTCCAGCAGGTCAAAACTCAACGCCTCCATATGATTCATCGCCTTTCTGCTGCTCTTCGTGCGGCGCATAAGGCACGCTGTTGACGTAGCCCTCAAACTTGGACGCACGGAATATTGTCGATGGCCGGATATATTGATCCATCTTCGTGTCCCGCCATCCGGCACAGACGTGATCAATGGCAGCTTTAATATCGTCAACAGTAGCGCCATCGCTCAAACGTGTCTTGATCAAACTGCGGTTGGTAGGTGTGTCCCGATAGTGTTTGCCGCTCTTTTGGTTCAGATACTGAATAAATCCCGCGTAATCCGGTTCGGGACGTTGTCCGGTGCTAACCGGACTATGGTTCTTATTAACTCTTGTATTATTAATACTTGTACTATTACCTTGCCCGTTTTTGGGCATAGGGGTATGCCCATTTTCGGGTATAGGGTATGCCCGAATTCGGATATACCTATTTTCTATCTCTTTGGTTCCCTCTTTGTACTGAACACTGCGTTTGATGTACCCGCCAGATTCTAATGAGTGCAGCCAGCGTTGAACAGTTGTTTGTCCAACGTTATAGAGATTCATGAAATACTGGTCTTTGGCCCAGCAAAATCCTTTTTTGTTGCTCAGTGCAGTGATTTCTCCGTAAAGCAACTTGGCACCAGGCGTAATTTTTTCATCATACCTAATATTTGCCGGGATAATTGCATAGTAATTAGGCTGTTCCATCTGTGCCCCTCCTTTCATCAAATTCATCGAATTGTGCTTGCGTGTTGAGCTTAAGTGATCTAATTGTTTTGTCGTCCAGCTTGACTGGTTTAATGTGGTACATATCCGTGAAGCTGGTGACACCCATTTCATGCCGGATCGTGTGATGAATGCGACAGAGCGGAAGAAAGTACCGGCCACGATTGTCGATGTGGTTGCGATTGTTGCCCATTCCGACAGTTGTCACATGATCAATATCAGCCGGCTTGCCGCAGATGATGCATTTCCGATGACGGAGGCATTGGATAGTCAGATGATAGTCTGTGGGGATCATATCCCATGTCTTGAGCGTCCACGGGATGTCATTGGCAAATCCCCAGTCCAGCATTGCCGTGATAAAGCCTGCTGCCGTACTCATTGAGCAGTCCGCCATGCTAAACCAGTCAGCACCAGTGCGAATCATGTACTCTGCTTTCATCAATTGCTCCATTTCCTGCGGAAGATATCCTGTGTAGCTGGCGAAATCGTTAATCAACGCCCACGCCTTCTTGCGCTGATCTGGCGAGATATGCCGACCATCATTGATTGCTACTTGAGCACTCAGTATTTTTCCATCGCTTAGTTTGGCAATCTGTAGCATGTCCAGATCATCGTCGGAAACGATTGTAATTTCTCTCCCTTTGATATTCTTGACATGCCCAGTAATCATTATTTAGCCTCTTTCTCCCGATGCAGCTCGAGCAACTTGTTCGCTGGGTTGTTCTTGATAAACAGCTTGACCTGTCCAGCTTCTTTGGGCGACAAATCCTTAATGTTGGCCGTCCTGCTCTTCGTTTTGAGAAGAATCCATGCCCAAACCTTGGCGTCATTCATTCCCAACTGCTTGGCATAATCACTTACCAGTTGCTCCAGAACGACTAGCTCATTTGGCTGGATACATTGTGCTGGCTGCGCCTGCTGTGTACCGCTTGCTCGCCTGCCATCTGCTAGATTGGCATCCTGCCTTCGGCTTGCTGTATCACCGTCGTCGTCTGTGTCTGATGTGATTCCAAACGCAGCTGACAACGAGTATCGGCGAGCATAGGTGATGGCGGAACCGCCTGCCTGTGCGTCCTGTTTGGCCATTGGCAGTGTGAGGCCATCCAGTTCTAACCACTCCCCACTTTCATGCGTAATGACAGTAGTGACGGTAATACTCTTGTCGCCTCCTGAGACGCTTTGTGTGTAAGACAGGCCCGTTCCATGAATGCCCTTGTCTACAGCTTCCACAACACCCTCCAGGGGTACATACTTGTTCTTTAAGAACGGGTTTGTTTTGTCCTTAACTGGCTGAACTAGCTGACTACGGAACAGTACCAAAGCACTTGCGAGATTTTTGATTGAGTCAGAATGTTTCATATGTCGCCCTCCTCATCCATTCGTTCCAGATACCGTCGAATCTCGTCGTCGCTCATGCGATCCATCTCTTCAAGCGACATTACTTCACCGTCCAGGACATATCGTTCGCAGTCATGTAGGCTGTGAGAGCGGCCATTTCGTACGGCGTGGCAGAGACTTCGATAACGTAGCTGTACTTATCGGGCACGGCGTCCATGACCTCACCGGTTTCCGTGTCCACCACTTGCTCACCGACCTTTTTTTGGTGCAGGGCGTCAATGGCTGCTTGTGCTTCCTGACGCTGCTTCTTGGCTGATGCCTCCTGCTTCTGCTGCTCAGCATAGTTGTCCATCCGAGCCATGACGTCGGTCATCTCAACGCCCTGGTCAACCAGCCCAAGCCAGCCGCCAGCGTCAACATCCAATGCCTTGGCGTAATGAGCAATTGCGTTTCGGTCAGCCTCATGCTTTTCCTTCTGGCTTTTGACGAAATCGGCTGCGGCCGCAATTTGACGGGTGCGCTCAATGCTGGATAATGACTTGTTTTCCCAGTGCTGATCGTACTGAATGTCATCCGGTACCAAGCCACGTGATTCCGTGATGGTCTTGATCTCCTGACGCACGGCTTCTTCCCGTTCTTGCCGCTGCCGTTCTTCCAAGCCCTTCACGCCTTCGTCAATCGGGGCAATGGCCTGGTCAATGATGCTAGTCAGTGCATCCACCTTGT
>NZ_KE384472.1:0-5886 GCF_000425885.1 Schleiferilactobacillus harbinensis DSM 16991 | reverse complement strand
CGTGATTGCTTGGCTGCTTTGAGTGTCCGTTCGGTGATCATCAGATTAGCGTACTTGGCGGCAATAGCCTTGGTCTGCTCAACCATGGCGTCATAGTTCTGGATAGCCAGAGACGCCGGCGTGAATTCCACACCGAAATTCGTGACACTTGGCGTGTTTTGGTTTACATTAGTCATGATGTTAATTTCCTTTCCCAATGCCGTCTGACGTTGCCCCGTCGGCGGCTTTTTCTTTATTGTTGATCCAGTCAGTAATGTCATCCAGAAGCATGATGTCTGATGCTGTGTTCTTCATGTTTCGATATTGGTCAGGTGTTGGATCAATCGCAATGTTGGTCAGATAGCGGACCTTGCTTTCACGCAGCTCCAACAGATGGCTGTAAATATCAGTTGCTGTTGTCATCACAATATAATTTGCATTGTTCATTCCTTTTCCTCCTATCATTTGTCTGGATAAAGCACCGGGCGCATTCGCCGAGCAATGAGCACCAAGTCGGCCTTATGCTTTTCCCAAATATCAATAAATTCATCGGCAAACACATCGTAATGGCCGTGTGCTTTATCGCTGGGAATCACAACTTTCTTAAACAGCTCATGCCCATCAGGGCTGTGGAGGACACACTGCATGAATTTGTAATCCTTACCGATGTACTTATAAGCTTGGCGGAGTGACCAAACACCATGCAGGTTTTCATGGCTGATTGCTGACTTAAGCCGCTGGTACTCGGCAAACTCTTCATCGTCTAGTGCCGTGTAATGGTGACTGTCGATCTTCATATCGATCATCTGTATCGTCACCTCCTTTCCAATCGTTCCGGAGCAGCTTGACAACTTCGTGCCGGTTGACCCAAACTGCTTTACCTTCTGACCAACAGGCACTGATGATAATGCCGCCAATGATGGCGGACGGGATGTCAATGACTAACATGCGAATCAACCCTTTCATAAATTTTCACGGTTCACCAGCTTCCGACAGTGGGATAATCAAGTCATCTGATGGCGGAAGGAGGTGATTGTTTTGGAGCCTAAAAAGATTGATGATGCTCTGCAACGAGCAGTTGACAAACTTGAACCAGAGCTAAACGTCACTATTCACGCTAGTGACGTTATTGACGCTGTTTCTGAGTCCAATAAGGACAGCAAAAGTTTCTCAATTCGTTTAATTCAGGAAACCCTGCACGAACTTTTTGATGATCGCAATTAATCGCTTATGATGGCCGTTAATTACGATGCTCGTGCTCATGTCTGCTGAAATCTTAGAGTGTCCATTGATGTTGCTTGCATCGATGGGCATTTTTCTGTTTTGCTCGTTCATCGTGAAACCTCCTTTTGTAGAAACTTGTTGATAAAATACTGCTGGCCTTTGCCGGTCACCTTTGGGGTCTTCTGAACTGTTACATGACCGTCCGAGTGACTGATCGCCGTCTCCTTGACTTCGAACAAGCCTAGCTCCATCGCACGTTGTGTCGGGCTGTTGTAATCAGCTCCCTGCCGCTTGATGAGATAACCTTGCTCACGTAGCCAGGAGAACAACCGCTTGGCACCAATGTCAACGCCGTTCTGTTTGAGCACCTTGGCAAGATCACCGACCAAGATGGTTGTATGACTTGTGGCCACCGCGTCTGCAAACAACGCTTTAGGCTTCATTGCTTCGTTGTCAGCCGTAAGAGCGGCCGTACGGGTTTGTTCGAGTTTGAGCTGTGTTGCCAAATTGATGATCGTGTCCGGGTTAAGCAATGCCTTCTCAATCGTTTCCGGTGTCATGTACGCGCCGTGCTTGCGAATGGATGGTAGGACTTGCTCATACACCCAGTCTTGGAAAGGACCAGCGCTAGGCAACTTGCTTTCACTGGCCAACTGATAAAGTCCGGGCTCGGAAATAACCGTCATTGTTTGAGTTCCGAAGGGGGTCGTGATTCGCGACTCCCTTTTGTACTTCGACCTGACGTGGGTCTTGATCGCGTCCCGAAAGTTCTTATATCCGATCGCCATTGCAGCATCTTTACCCACGAAGAACGGCTCACTGTCGATCATCACCGTTCGAAGCTGGTTGCCTTGAAAATTAAATTCCTGTAGTTCATTCATATCTATACCGCCTCCTTTACTGGGTACTTCGGTTTTTCCGAAGTTGGTGACAAAAAAATATCCCCAACCGAAATCCCTAAAGCCTTTGCAATAGCCTCTAAGTTCTTATAACTGGCTCCACGAAGACGATCAATATCACGCTCATAGTTATTAATTGTTTTCACTGTTAAGCCAGACTCAGCCGCCAGCTCATTGACTCGCATGTCTCGAATTCCGCGCCATTGACGAAGCGTGAATTTCTCGGATTTTTCGTTCATTACTGTTTCCTCCTTTCGTTCTTTATGTCTATATAATACAGTTCGGTTTTTCCGAAGTCAACAATAAAATTCCGTTTTTCCGAAATTAAATTCGGAAATATATTTCCGTTTTTCCGAAGTGGTGGTATACTGTTCCTATAGAAATAAGGAGGAACTCGACATGTTTGCAAAAAATCTAAAGTATCTGCGCACAAAACGCGGCTATGATCAGCAGACATTCGCTGAAATGATCCACCGAAGCGTTTCTACCGTCAGTGAATGGGAGTCTGGTAAGTATACTCCAAAAGCGGGAATCCTTGCTGATATTGCCAATATGTTCGGTGTAAAGTTAGACGACATGATGAATAAAGACTTGTCGAAGAGTGCTGACAACACCGTGATTGAGAAAACTACAAATACAATGCGGAAACTCCACCCTGCACGTCAGCAGAAAGTCTGCACGTACGCGGAAAAGCAGCTCGATGAGCAGCAAAACGAAAACGTGATATCACTTGACGACGAGCGCCAAGAACGCCAGCCGATGCTTCTCCATATTGCCGGAACTGTATCGGCTGGGACAGGTGAGTATCTTCCCGACGATGATACGGGCGACGACATTCCATTCAGCGGACCTGTTCCGGATTATGACTTTGCTCTCCGCGTCAATGGTGATTCTATGGAACCGATGTTTGAAGACGGCCAAATAATCTTCGTAAAAAAATGCGATGACTGCGATATCCACAGTGGTCAGGTTGTCATTGCTGATCTTAATGGTGATGCGTACGTCAAAAAGATCGACATCCAACCAGATGGCGTGCGCTTGGTTTCATTGAACCCTAAGTACAAGCCAATACTTGTTGAGAGCTTCGACGACTTCGCAATCCAGGGGATCGTAATGCTATAAAAATAGCCCATCCAAATTTAGGATGGGCTTTAACTTTTTTCGCCGCCCTGCTCTGCGAGGGGTAAAATACAGGGGTGCCAAATATTTGTAAGGAGGCAAATCATGAAGCAAAAGAAGCTTTACAAACGTTGGTGGATGTTGGCGTTGGTTGTGCTCGTAATCGTTGTTGGTGGCGTGGGAATCAGTTATAGATATTTTAGCCAGCCACAGGGCATTATGGATTATCAAGTTTTTAGAAAAACTGCGAATGACAACTTATCAGCATCCAGTATTGATAACCAATTTGGAAATGTCAACAATGATAACCAAAGATTTGTGAGTGATGGCATCACTCTTCATGCGAAAGTTAATCATGGCCAACTTTTAGACGTATCGACTGCTGGCCATATGAACAACAAATTCGCCTTGAGCATGTTTTCTATTACCAAAACATTGTCCATTCCAAATTCTGTTGTTCAGAAGCTAACCGACAAAACATCCGGTGCTTTGTTATCTGGAGTTAAAAAAAAGACAATTTCTTGGGGTAATATGAATGTGCAGATGGTTAACATGGACGATAATATATACGTTTTAGAGGTATCGCGAAAATAAATTATTTTTCGGGCCTCACGGCCCGTACATAGCACGAGGTTTACGCATTTGAAATGCGTGTACTAAAAAAGCCCACCCGCATCTCTTGGCCGAGACGGGTGAGCAAGGGTGAGAAATTGAAGGAATAATGGAATGGGAGAGCGATGCCATGAAAGCCATTCGTAAGGCAACGCTCTTTGCATACCCTATTTTACCAGATTGGGAGGTAAACACAATGGCAGAAATAAAGAAACGTGGGTCAAAGTGGCAGTACCGAGTTTTCTACACTGACCCGGCCACTGGTAAGCAAAAGTCCAAGTCTAAGTCTGGATTCGAAAAGAAGAGCGATGCAATCGCAGCGGCACGGGAACTGGAAGTTGATAAGGAACATGGTGCCAAACTGGCAGAGCGCAGCGTCACGTTCGTGGACTATTACGAGCAGTGGATTAAGGATACAAAACTCGGTGGACGCTACTCTATTGGCGCTGAGAACTGGTATAAACGGGTATTGGACCTTATCCGTGCCAGTTTCCCCGGCGTGGCGCTCAACGACGTTACACGGCGAAAATACATCAAGTTCCTGGACGGCTTTGCTGCTGATCACTCTCATGAATCGGTTCAGAAAGTAAACACGTTTATTCGCGCCATGGTCCGCGACGCAATGTCTGAGCAGATCATTTTCACCGATTTTACTATTGGCGTCAAAAACAACGGCCGACCAGGCATGCCGGAATCAGAGAAATATTTGAGCATCAAACAATTCAAGAAGCTCATCACCGTCACCGAGAAACACTTGACGTCCCGCACTGTCACCGCCTACATGATCTATTTTGCCGCATTCACTGGCGCACGAATGGAAGAAGTGGCAGCCGTCACCTGGGACCGGATTGACTGGCAGCATAAACGGATCACCCTGGATCGGGCCTACGATTATGTGGGACAAAGCGGCTTTAAACGGATGAAAACGCCCCACAGCATCCGCACAATTGATGTTTCAGGCAAACTCTTAGACGCGCTTAGCCAGTTGCACAAGGAACAGTCAGAACGGTATCTCGAAGGCGGCTACCGCGATCCCTTGGGCCTGGTATTCTGTGGGCTGAACTACAAGGTGCCATCCAATAACGCAGTCAATAAGTCGCTGCGCTGGTACGAGAAAGCGGCTGGTATTCCTGCTGATGATATGATCACATTTCACGGTCTCCGGCACACACACGCCTCTTACTTGCTGAGCCAAGGTGTTCAAATTAGTTACATTTCCAAGCGGCTTGGCCACGCCAACATTGCGCTAACTTTAAAAGTATACTCGCATCTGCTGGATGAAACTTATACTCAAGAGGCTGCCAAGGCAACTAATGCCATGCAAGAACTGTTGTAGTACAGTGCGCCATAATGCAAGGCTGTATCAGTGTAGTGTGTAGTGACTTGTGTAGTGGGGTTGCCAAAACTAGGAAATACAATAGATCCCGGGAAAAATAAAAAAGCCCCCGAAACACTGGCTTAGCAGCATTTCTAGGGGCTTAAGATAACTTTTGGAAACATCTGAAAACATGCAAAAACGGAGAGCGAGGGATTCGAACCCTCGATACAGGTTAATGCCCGTATACATGATTTCCAATCATGCTCCTTCGGCCTCTCGGACAGCTCTCCAAGTCGAAAGTTTGATGCACGATCTACTCGTCCCATCAACTCCGGTTGTCAGACTCGAACTGACGACATCTTGATTAACAGTCAAGCGCTCTACCAACTGAGCTAAACCGGAATAAAAAAATAAGAACAGCAGCGTCCTACCCTCACAGGCAGTTTCCCACCAACTACTATCGGCGCTGAGAAGCTTGACTTCTGTGTTCGGCATGGGAACAGGTAGTTCCTTCTCGCTATCGCCACTGTACTTAAATTTGAGAGTTTGTTCTCTCAAAACTGGACATCATGAAGTGTCTTTCTTCGAATCACCAATGTGACTCTTTGAGGTGCGTACCTTCCGGTACGCTCTTGGTTAAGTCCTCGACCGATTAGTACTGGTCCGCTCCACCCCTCACGGGGCTGCTACTCCCAGCCTATCTACCTGATCATCTCTCAGGGGTCTTACTTCCTT
>NZ_AUEH01000066.1 GCF_000425885.1 Schleiferilactobacillus harbinensis DSM 16991 | reverse complement strand
GTGCAATATCGCGAATGGAATATTCATGGGAGTGCCAAAGCGCATCAATTATTCCGCGCTCGCCCTCTGTGAGTTGAGTGTACGAGCCGAGACTGTTAGACTGATTGTGGGTCATGAAGGTCACCTTTCTTGGTAGTTTAGTCGCTTCAAGGATAGGTCTTCATGGCCTATTTTGTTAAATCAACCCGGTCGATTGGTCTAACTCAATCGGTGTTGCACTTCAATTTTAAATCCGGCAATATTAAAGGAATAACCAAGAACCAGGCCCACTAGCGAGACAGTCCCGCCAATGGCCGCGGCGGCCCAGATCATGGTGTGCAGCTGGTTGACGAACATGTACGCCGTGGCGGCCGGGGTGATGAGCAGGGCGACGATCAGGATCGTGCCCACGCTTTGCATCGAGACGACCGCCACTAAGGTGAGCATGATCATCAGGAGATAATGGTAGACGGCCACGTTCATTCCCCAGGCTTGAGCGGCCGCCGGATCAAATGAGGTCAGCAGCAATTGTTTATAAAAGAGCAGGATCACCACGAGCACGATCAGCGAAATGATGATCGTCAGCACCATATCGCTGTCCTGCACGGCCAGTACATTGCCAAAGAGAATATGAAATAAATTGGTGGTCGTGTGCACCAGGCCAATGAGGATGACCCCCAAGGCCAGAAAGGTGCTGAAAGTGATGCCGATGGCGGTGTCGCTCTTGATAACACTGTGCTGCTGGATCGTCGTAATTAACAAGGCTGCAAAAATGCCAAAGGCAATGGCCCCTAAGACCGGATGAATACCAATAAGAAAGGAGACGGCGACGCCGGGCAGGACAGAGTGGGAGATGGCGTCCCCCATCAGCGACATGCCGCGCAGGATGATGAAACTGCCCAGGACGCCGGCGACGATACCGATGGTTACCGAGGTAAACAGGGCATTTTGCAAGAAATGAAAGGACTGCAAATCGGTCCAAAAATGGCTGATCACTGCCTATCGCCTCCCACATCCGCTAGGCCGTACGCTTGGCGCAGCGCGTCATCGGTGAACGCGGTGGCGGTGGGGCCAGCCGCGATGACCCGCCGGTTGATTAATGCAACATTGTCAAAGTACGCCGGGACGGTCTTGAGATCATGGTGCACCATCAGGATCGTTTCGCCGTTGTGCGCCAAAGTACGCAATAGGGCCATCATCACCTGTTCGCTGTGCGCATCGATCCCGGCAAAGGGTTCATCCAAGATGATCAGTCGCGCGTGCTGGACCAGGCAGCGCGCCAGGAAGACCCGTTGCAGCTGACCGCCGGATAATTGGCCGATTTGCCGCTGCTGGAAATCCAGCATGTCCACTTCGGCTAGGGCGCTGCGGGCGGCGCGGCGTTCCCTTTCTCTTGGCCGCTGCAACAGGGCGAGGCGGGGATACGTACCTAATAAGACACACCCCAGCACGGTGATGGGAAAAGTCAGATCGATCCGGCTGGTCTGGGCGACATACGCGATGTCTTTGGCGACTGCCGCGAGGGGGATATCATCCAAGTATCCCTGCCCTTGATGGGGAATCATGTTCAGAACGGCCCGCAGCAAGGTGGATTTGCCGGCCCCGTTTGGTCCGATGAGGCCATTAATACTGCCGGCAGGAAAGGCAAAGGTGGCATCATCAAGGACGCGCTGACCGGCCTGATAGGCAACTGAGACATGGGCAACTGAAAAAATAAAATCACTCCTCTCCACAACTAGTTCATATAGCCTAATTAACATACTAGGCAAGCCTAATATACTACTTGGGAATTTATTTTGCATGTATGCCGATGCATATGTAAGGACTTTGTCCTCAGAAAAAAGTCGCCTGAACCACCGTGAAAACGGTGATACAGACGACTTCGCGCGTCAGACTTAAGGTGCCGGTGTGTAGGAAAAATTAAATTCAATATTCTGATCGTAGTTGCCAAACCCCTTGCCATACAGGGTACAGCCCCCAGCGTGGTCGGCGTCCTTGGGCGCCGCCACCCGGAAGGTCCACAGCGGCGCGGTGAGCAGCCGCAGCTTGGCGAAAGTGTTGTAGCTGGTGGCGTGGCCGTTGATCCAGCAGCCCATGTCGGTGATCCGCAGATTCACCTGGGTGCCGTACTGATTGACGCCGGAGGAATACCAGTCGGGGTTGTACTTGCCCCGTTTATCAATGAAGTCGCCGGGACTGGTCCACTGCCCCAGGGATGTGCCATTGAGGGAGAAGGTCAGGTCTGACGGCCAGTTGTTGTTGCCGCCGGGGAATTCGGATCCCAGTTCCATGGAAATGTCCACGATCTTCAAGTGCTGGCCGTCCTTCAACGGATTCATGATCGTGTATTCCACGTACCCGCTGGTGAACCAGATCAGGGAGGCGCTGAAGCGCTCGGGGTCCATGAAGAATTTTGGATCGTCGAATTCGCCGATAATATGGGTAGTGGAGACCAGGCCGCAGGGCGGAGTGACCTTGAAGTTAGTGTATTGACCGATGGGCAGCGAAGAATGATACGTGCCATAGGGGACGATGGCTTTTTTCGGGAAGGCCACCTCCAAGGATTCCACGATCAAGGTACAGCGTTTCTGCAAACCGGCCTTGCCGGGGATCCGCTCGGTCTTGATCAGGCCGGCATTTTCTAACACATCCACATGTTTCGCCACCACCGGGTTGCTTAAATGCAAGGTGGCGGCCATTTCTTTCACGTTGGCCGGCTTCTCGGCCAGCAGCTGAATGATCGCCACCCGGGTCTTGCTGCCAAGGGCGGCGAACAGCGGCACCGCTTCCTGTGAGACATCTACTTTCATGATTGATTGACTCCCTTATTATCGTCATTAGTACATTGGATAATTAATATGTGCAATATTATCCGCCTACCTGTTTACTTAACCTATTGGCTACGATACCATAGCTCTGTAAGCGATTCAACTAATATATTTTGAGGAGTGTTTCACGTGAAAAGTAGCATCACTTTAGATAAATACGCGCCCGTCGGCCAGATCGATGAACGCATCTACGGCTCCTTCATCGAGCACCTGGGCCGGGCGGTGTATACCGGCATTTACCAGCCGGGCCATCCCAGTGCCGACGAAAACGGCTTCCGCCAAGACGTTATCGATCTGATCAACCAGCTGAATGTGCCGATCATCCGCTACCCCGGGGGGAACTTTGTCTCTGGGTTTAACTGGGAAGACAGTATTGGCCCAAAGGATGCGCGGCCCCGCCGGCTCGATCTGGCCTGGCAGACGAGCGAAACGAATCAGTTCGGCCTGCATGAATTCATGCAGTGGCTGGATAAAGTTCACGCCGCGCCGATGATGGCGGTGAACCTGGGGACGCGGGGGATCGATGCGGCCCGCAACTTGATTGAATACACGAACTTCCCCAAGGGCAGCTATTATAGTGACATGCGCCGTAAAAATGGCGCTGAAGCACCCTTTAACATTAAGACCTGGTGCCTGGGCAACGAAATGGACGGCCCGTGGCAGATCGGCCACAAGGACGCCGTGGCTTACGGCAAGCTGGCCGACGAAACGGCCCACGCGATGCGCATCGTGGACGACACGATTGAAACCGTGGCCTGCGGCAGTTCGGCACTGACCATGCCGACGTTTGGGTCCTGGGAATCCACCGTATTGGATATTGCCTACGATCAGGTAGATTACCTGTCGCTGCATCGGTACTACGGCAACCAAGACAATGATACGCCGAATTTCCTGGCCCAATCGCTGGACTTGGACGACTTCATCAGCGGCGTCGTGGCCATCTGTGATGCCATCAAGGCCCGCAAGCACAGCAAGAAAACAATCAACCTGTCGCTGGACGAATGGAACGTGTGGTACCACTCCAACGACCATGACGCCCAGGATGCCAAGTGGCAGGAACACCCCCATAAGTTGGAGGATATTTACAACTTCGAAGACGCGCTGCTGGTCGGGTCCATGCTGATCACGATGCTGCACCACGCGGACCGGTTGAAGATGGCCTGCTTGGCGCAATTGGTGAACGTCATTGCCCCAATCATGACGGATGAAAACGGCGGGGCATGGGCCCAATCGATTTTCTATCCCTTCATGCAAGTATCGACTCTGGGCAAGGGTACGGTGCTGACGCCGATCGTCAAGAGCGAGACTTACGGCACGAAGGAGTTTGCTGCGGTACCGTATGTGGACGGCGTCGCTGTTTTGAACGATGCCGGCGATACGGCGACGGTATTTGCCGTCAATAAGTCGTTGGATACGCCCCAGGAATTCACCATCGCCGCCGGCGACTTCCAGTTCGACCAGGTGACGCTGAGCAGTCAGTTCGCGGGGTACGGCTTAAAGGAAACCAACGAAGACGGCCATATGCGCTTGGCGGATAACACCAGTTATTACCTGGCGGATGATGGCGTCCACGTGACCCTGGCGCCGGCGTCTTGGAATGTGTTCCAAATCAAAGTGCAGTAGAAGGAGTTTATCATGCAACCCAATATTCAGTTCGGGGTGGATTACTACCCTGAACACTGGCCCCAGAGCCGGTGGGAAACAGACTTTGCCATGATGCAGGACATGGGGATCGATGTGGTCCGGCTGGGCGAGTTTTCATGGTTCAAATTGGAACCGGCGGATGGTCAATTCGATTTTGGCTGGCTGGATGACGTGCTGGCCTTGGCGGCTAAACACGATATTCACGCAGTCCTCGGTACGCCCACGGCCGCGCCGCCGGCCTGGCTGATCGCCCAGCATCCGGACATTCAGCCGGTGGACCGGGAAGGCCGGACCCGGTATTTCGGCGGGCGGCATCATGATTGCCAGTCCAATCCGATTTATCGGGACTATATCGCCCGCTTTGTCCGCACTTATGCCCAGCACTTTGGCAAAAATCCCACAGTGATTGGCTGGCAGGTGGACAATGAACTGGGCAATAGTCATGGAGGCCTGTGCTACTGCAAATATTGCCAGCGGCATTTCCAGAAATGGCTGCGGGAAAAGTATCAGACGATTGAGAATCTGAATGACAATTGGGGCACGGCTTTTTGGAGTCAGGGCTACCAAGACTTCAGTCAGATTCAGGCGCCCAAGATCACCGTGACGGGTGAGAACCCCAGCGAAATGCTGGACTGGAAAGAATGCCATTCAGGCCTGATCAACGAATTCCATGCCTATCAGGCTAAAATCATTCGCCAGTATTCGCCGGACCGCTTCATCACCCACAATATGATGGGCTTTTCCCCCGTTGTTTCCTATTATAATCTCGGTCGGCAGTTGGACTTCGCCAGTCATGACCAGTATCCCAGCGGCCATTTTCTGGCGGATCAAAACAGCTTCCGGGGTGATCGCTGCGCGGCGGAATTGGATTTCATCCGCGGCGTGAAGCAGCAGAGTTTCTGGATCATGGAGCAGCAGACGACGATCACCGGTTGGGAAGTCATGGGCCGCCTGCCCAAACCCGGTCAGATCCCGCTGTGGTCAATGCAGTCGGTGGCCCATGGCGCCGACGCCATCGTGTACTTCCGCTGGCGGTCGTCCGCGCTGGGTACGGAACAATATTGGCACGGTATTTTGCCCCATTCCGGTATTCCGGGGCGGGCTTACCGGGAGATTCGCCATTTCATGCGCCAAACCAAGCCGCTGCTGAAAGAAATCAACGGGACGGTGCCCCGGGCCAAAGTGGGGATCGTGTTCTCCTATCCCCAGGACTACGCCATTGACATTCAGCCCCAGCATCCGGACATGACTTATGTGGATACGCTGATGACGTATTACAAGGCGCTGTACCGGCGCAATGTCGCCGTGGACTTCATCCAGGATACCGCTGATTTCAGCCAATACGAGCTGGTCATTGCGCCCTTGCAGTACCTGATGACGCCGACCTTGGCCGACCGCTATGCAGCGTACGTCCAAGCCGGCGGGCAGCTGGTGCTGACGATGCGTACCGGGGTCAAAGAAGCAAATAACCTGTGCATGACCGATGCCGCGCTGCCGGGCGAGACGCTCGGCCAGGTGTTGGGCCTGACCGTGCCGGAATACGACTGCCTGCGGGATGCGGCCGTGGTCATTGATTGGGCCGGGCAGCAATACACCGGCACTCACTGGGCGGATTTGATCGCACCGACTACGGCGGAGCCGTTGGCGATATATGGATCGGAATTTTATGCCGGCACTCCGGCGATCACCAAGAATCAATACGGCCAAGGCACGGCCTACTACGTGGGTACCGAATTGACCGACGCCCTGGCGGACCGCTTGGTGGCGGGGTTGTCCACTGTTGCGGCCGAGACCATCGCGACGCCGGCGGAGGTGGAAATCGTCCACCGGGACGCGGCGGCGAAGCGGTACTATTTTGTCCTGAATCATACCGGGGAACAGCAGAATATCACGATTCCGGTTGGCTGGCAGGCGTATTTCTCGGATCAGGATTCTGGGCACTTGGCTCCTTACAGTTATCAAGTATTTACGGAGGAAACTAATTAGATGACCGCTACCAATTACTTATTTGTGCATTTCCGTGAGACCTTGCCGGATGCGCTCGGTGAGCAGTGTTATTTCGGCTTGAGCCGGGACGGCTACCACTGGGCAGAGACCAACGGCGGGCAGCCGATTTTGACCAGTCAGGTGGGCGAAAAGGGCGTGCGCGACTTTATCATTGTGCGTACTCAGGACAATAAGTTCCACATCATCGCCACGGATCTGAGCCTGGCAAATAATTTCAAGACCAAATACCATAATTCGTGGGCAGAAATCAATCGCCACGGCAGCAAGTACTTCGTGGTCTGGGATTCCGACGATTTGGTCCACTGGAGTGATTCCCGGATGATCGAACTGGGCAACGAACACTTCGGCTGCCTGTGGGCGCCAGATGTGATCTGGGATGCGGAACATCAGGATTATGTGCTGCACTGGTCTTCTTCGGTGGATTATAACGACTGGGGCAACCAGGTGATTTATTTTGCCCGCACCACCGATTTTGTCCACTTCACCCAACCAGAGATTCTCTATGCTAAGGACGATGCCAGCATTATTGACTCTGCAATGTACGAAAAAGACGGCAAGTATTATCTCTTCGTGAAGAGTGCAAATAATCCGACGACGATCATTGAACTGTGGTCGGGGTCGGCGACCGGGCCTTGGACGCGGGTGCCCGGCTTTGACCAGGCCATGAGTCCGTTGGAAAAAGGCCAGTATGAAGCACCCACGGCCTTTGAACAGCCGGACGGGACCTGGTGTCTGTTCTTAGATTATTACGGTCCGCAGCATGCCCAGGGCTATGTGCCGTTTGTCGCCCGGGATATTGCCACCGGTGAATTCAAGATGGCGACCGCTGAGTTTTCGTTCCCGTATGGCTTCAAGCATGGGACGATTTTGAAGATCACGCCCGCTGAATACGATCGAATCAAGCAGGCGTTTGCCTGATCGCATTCTGAATCACTTGGGCAATGGCCATGGGGGACTCGTTGGCGCCGCTGGCCAGCCACTTGGTGATCACCCGGACCGCGCCGCTGAAGAAGAACTCGTAGTAGTAGGCGAGCAGGGCTGGGTCGCTTTCGTGAAAAACCTGCTGATAGTGCTGTAATGTCTGGGCCCGGACGGGGGTCAGCACCGCCTGCAGCAGGGGGCTGTCATGAATATTGCGGATGATGATCAGCGTCGCTGTTTCCTGGGATTGGATCACTTCCAGAATGGGCGGCAGCCACTGGTCAATATTGGCGGTACCCGTGTGGATCAACGGCTGCACTTCTTTGACCAAGTCCCGTTCAATATCGGCGAATAATTCCGCTGGACTGGCGTAATGCAGGTAGAAAGTCCCCCGGTTCACGTCAGCCTCTTGGCACAATTCGGTAACGGTGATCGCTGCCAACGAGTTATGTTCCAACAATCGAATCAAAGCGTCTTTTAATTGCCGTCGGGTGTATTGCGCCCGGCGGTTATTTTTGATGCCTGGCATGCTAGTTCCTCCCCATGAATTGAACAAGAATGGCGGATGTGTTGAATTGATAACACATTGCTTTCAGTTGTGCTTGTCTCTTGGGTCTGAGTATTGCATACTGTCATTGAATAGACAAGGTGTTCAATTAATGGAGGGGTACGCATGGCCTATATTGACGTGAAACATGAATCGAAACGATACCAAATGGGCGAAACGGTCATCAAGGCCAACGACGACATTTCTTTCTCCGTGGATCAGGGCAAACTCACGGTGATCCTCGGACCCAGCGGCGCTGGCAAATCGACGCTGCTGAATATTCTTGGGGGGATGGATTCCCCCAGCGGCGGTGAGATCATCGTCGACGGGACGGATATTGCCAAATTTAATGAAAAGCAATTAACGACATACCGGCGCAACGACGTAGGCTTCGTTTTTCAGTTTTATAATCTGATCCCGAACTTGACGACGGTGGAAAATGTCGAGCTGGCCACGGCAATCGTGCCGGATGCGCTGGACCCGACAGCGGTGTTGCGGGAAGTCGGGCTGGCGGCCCGGCTGGATAACTTTCCCTCCCAGCTATCCGGCGGCGAGCAGCAGCGGGTGGCGATCGCCCGGGCATTGGCGAAGAACCCGAAGCTGCTGTTGTGCGACGAACCCACTGGGGCGCTGGATTATGAGACTGGGAAACAGGTCTTATCGTTATTGCAGGACGCCAGTCGCCAAGACGGCAAGACGGTGATGATCATTACCCATAATTCGGCGATTGCCAAGATGGCCGACCGGGTGATCCGGATCAATGATGCCCGGGTGCGGTCGGTGGTCGATAACGATCAGCCGACGCCGGTCAGCGAGATCGTGTGGTGATTGCATGACACCCATGGCGAAGTATATGTGGCGCAATATCCGGGATTCTTTGGGCCGGTTTATTGCGATTATTTTGATCATCCTGCTGGGGGCGCTGATTTTTGTCGGCGTCAAAGCGACCGGGCCGGCCTTGAATGCGTCGCTGAACGCCACGGTCAAGCAGGACCGGTTGAGCGATGTGCAGCTGATGTCGACGACGGGCTTCACTAGCAAAGACGTTGCGACGGCGGAGAAAGCCGCCGGCGCCCAAGCGGAAGCCGTGAAGTTCAAGTACGTCAGCGGCAGTAAAGGCCAAGTTGTGGCCTTGTATGGCTACCAACCCGGCCAGCAGTTGAACCAATTTTCGTTGCAGAGCGGCCGCAAGCCGGTGAAACCCAACGAAATCGTGCTGGACCAGCGGGCCAAGCGGACGTTCGGCTACAAGCTGGGCCAAACCTACACGTTTCCAGCAGACGCCAAACTGACCCGGCGGACATTCAAGATCGTCGGCTTTGCGGATTCCCCGCTGTACATTGATAACGCCCAGCGGGGGTCGGCCAACGTCGGCGACGGGGCCGTGCGTTATTTTGCTTATATCCCGGCCAGCCAAATGAAGATGAGCGTTTCTTCCCTACTGAACGTGCGCTTCAAGAGTTTGCAAACGGCCGATACAGTCACGGATCATTATGCAGATTTGGTGCGGGCGAAGGAGAAAAAGCTGAAGGCAGTCTTCAAGCCCCGGGCAGCGGCCCGGAACCAGGAGCTGCTGGCACCGACGCTGAAAAAACTGGATGCCCAGCAGGCCCAATTGGACGCGGCCAAAAGACTAGCGGGCAATACGCCCCAGATTGCTGCCCAACAGGCGGCACTGACTGCTGGCCGGAAGAAAGCCGTCGCGGCGGTGAAGACCAGTTACACCTGGCAGGTGCGCAACGATCTGCCGGGCTTCTCGGCTTACGGCGACAGTTCCGACCGGATCGCGGCCATCGCCAATGTCTTCCCGGTGTTCTTCTTTCTGGTGGCGGCGTTGATCACCTTCACCACGGTCACGCGGATGGTGGAAGAAGCCCGGGGCCAAATTGGCGCGTTCAAAGCGCTGGGCTATGGCAAATGGCGGATCGCCGTCAATTACTTGAACTACGCCTTGATTGGCGGCGTTGTCGGGACAATTCTAGGTTCGGTCATCGGTAATTGGTCAATTCCGCGGATCGTTATCGCCTTATATAAGAATGAATACTTGCCGCTCCAGCCGGTGGTGCCCATCGGCTGGGACTCGGCGGCGTTAGCGGGGATTTTCTCCCTATTGGCCACAGTCGGGGCGGCGGCCATCGTGGTGCGGGAACAGCTGGCGGAGAAGCCGGCGGCCTTGATGCTGCCCCGGGCACCGAAGTCGGCGAAGCGGATCCTGCTGGAGCGGATCACGCCGTTGTGGCGGCGGTTCAATTTCAATCAGAAAGTCAGCTACCGCAACTTGTTCCGCTATAAGTCCCGAATGTGGATGACGATCATCGGGATCGCCGGCGGCACGGCGCTGATTTTGACGGGATTTGGCATCAAAAATTCCATCGAGGCCAGCGGCGGCCGGCAGTACAGCGAAATCGTCAAGTATCAAGCGGTGGTCCGGCTGGCCGATGACGCCCAGCCGACCGCGGCCCGCCGGGTGCTAGCGGCGGATGACCATTACCGCAGCAGTCTGGCGGTGACTGCCGATGTGGCCGATCTCACCGCCCATGGCCAGCGCCAGGACGACGTGACGGTCTTTGCCACGGATCAGCCGGCAGCCTTGCGCCGCTATATTGGGCTGCATGCGCAAAAAGGTGGGCAGGCGATTACGCTGCCGGCCAGCGGGGTGGTGCTGACGCAGAAAACCGCTAAGCAATTAGGCGTCGCGGTGGGCGACAGCATTCGGATGAAGACCACCGCCGGCCACACGGGTCGGGCCCGGGTGGCGGCGATCGCCACGAATTATGTGGGCAATACACTGTACCTTTCTAACAGCGCTTATGAAAAAATGCTTAACGTTAAGCCGACCGCGAATTCTCTGCTGGTGCGGCTGAAAGCACAGACGGCCAGTCAGCGCAACACGCTGGCCCGGCGCTTGCTGAAGAGCGGCGATGCCCTGGGGACGAGTTATACCGTGGACCAGCAGAAGACCGTGAGCAGCATGGGCAAGATGCTGAACCCCGTGGTGATGATCTTTATTCTGCTCTCCGGCGTGCTGTCCTTCGTGGTGCTGTACAACCTGACCAACATCAACGTCGCCGAACGGATCCGCGAGCTGTCGACGGTCAAGGTGCTGGGGTTCTATGACCAGGAGGTGACGATGTACATTAGTCGGGAGAATATCATCCTCACCGGCGCGGGGATTCTGTTCGGTTACGCCGGCGGCAACCTGCTCACGGCGTACATTTTGCACCAAGCCGAGACGCCCCAGATCGTTTTTCCGTTGCATATCAGTTTGTTCGGGTATGTGGTGGCCACGGCGTTGATGATTGGGTTCACTGGGATCGTCATGTTCATTACCCACCAGCGGTTGAAGCGGGTGGACATGGTGGAAGCGTTGAAGTCGAATGATTAAGTCGTGTGTTGTTGGCCGGATTCCTGGTGAGGGGGTCCGGCTTTTCGTTTGGCCGGGGGCGGGGTAAAATGGTAGCACGCAGTGTCGAATTCGTCTGGATATTTTGCGTAATGTAGTGTTGATCGGCAGCATAAGCGGACAACGCTACAGGACGAAATTACGGATGACAGTCGATATTAATGAACAGCAGTTTTATCAACTACAGCAGATGCTCAAGACGCTGGAGACAAACAAGATTACTTTGGCTGAGTTTGGCGAACAGAAACGTTACCTAATTTTTGGTATTTTCCAGCCGCAAGAACGATTCAACACGATTATGAATCGCACCGGCCATAAGCAGAAAAGGAAACTGACGCTAATTATGGAATCACGTGCCAGCGGGGAAATGTATCGTTATGATGTTGTGGGTACGACACATTACGGAATTCCAACCCCACACTTGCATATCTATGTTAACGCCGGCGGTAAAATGTAGGAAATTGCCGATTAAGAAATGTCGGATTTCCTGCATTTTTTAGTACACTTAAACGCATACTGAATTTGGAGGAATCCCATATGCGTTTAGATGTTGAGCACTGCGTCCACCAGCACCTGATGAATAAAATTAAACCTAACTTTGCCGAGATTGCCCGGCGATTCGATACCGACCCACGAACGGTCAAACGATACTACGAACAAAGCCTCAACCCAGCTGCCAAGC
>NZ_AUEH01000065.1 GCF_000425885.1 Schleiferilactobacillus harbinensis DSM 16991 | reverse complement strand
GCAGGCGTTCTGTCACGAATAACAGCGGGTAAAGCAATGGTGCAATCTTCATGATAGAGGATTGCACCATTTTTGTCTTCACACCTATTTCAACGACCGCTTACTTTTGAACCAGCCGTAGCCAACCCACAGCGTTGCGTTGATCATCGCGACCAACGGCTGGATGGGGGAAACAGGATGACCAGAAAAGTTGCTGATGATTTGCGGAATGTAGGAGACGTACATCAGAATTGCGGTCAGTGTGGCCACCCGGCCAAGGATTTTGATGTGCCGGACGTGGACAGGGTCGACCGCATTTTTGCCGCTGGGATATTTTGAATTGTCAAATCGCACGATATCATAACCTCCAAGTTGTTTACTGAAATGTTTTTTCAATTAAAAAGACAGACGTTGCGGATGCTGTACCACCAACGATAATGAAGTGATACCCAACGATGACATTAATCTGGCGGTGACTAGTTACCAATTATGATAATCACATCAATTGTCATATCACACGCAACGTTATCTTAACAGTTTACCATACTGAGCAATTAATCCCACTGAAACCTGGTCTAAATCAGCCCAAAGGACCAGAGCCCGAGAAAAAAAGAACGATGATTATCTGGTTGTGCGCTATAATACGGGTGAGTTGAAACATGCACATGGGAGGAAATGCGATGGCAGCAGAAATGCATACAGAGCGTAAACTGGGACATATGTTGGCAGCGGATGAACGGCGTCTGTTAGGGACAAGCCGCATTATCGCAGAACGGCTATATCTTGTCACTCGGGATGCGGCTGGCGCGTTGTTGTCTATTCGGGGTGAGGCCGCTCCGGCGAAAGCCGCTCAACCGCGAGGCCATGCGACTGGGTCAAAGATTGAAATGACCGCGGCAAGTGCTGAGATCAAGCCAAAACCAACGGATCGATCACTGCGCTGAGGCCAAGAAAAACCGGCCAGCCCTGATATGTATGGGTTGGCCGGTTTTCTTTACTTGGCAGATTTTGCGGAGTCTTTCTTCTTAGTCAGCAATTGGATGATTTTTTTTGGAATGTTCTTCTTCTCTTGGGTGCCATGCACAATGTTCAAAATATCTGCCCAGAAGCGCCAAAGCATGATCAGCGTCAGCAACGCCAGCACGATCGTTGTCTCCAGCGGGAACACAAAAACACTGATGATGACATACACAGTTAGAATTGCGATACCGGCCAGACTCAGGTACTGACTGATCAGCAGGACGGCCAGTGCCCCCAGCAGCGCCATCACCCCCCAGAAGGGGTTATACAGGATAACCAGTACCACTGTGACGGCAACGCCCTTGCCGCCGCGGAAATGCTGCCAGAGGGGGAAGTTGTGGCCTAATGTAGCACCCACCGCGGCGTACAGGGTAGCAAAGTGTCCAATTTGGGGGAAGAAGAGGTTGGCCAGGACGACCGCCAGGATCGTTTTCGCCAGATCTCCGGCCAAGACGGCGACACCGGGCACAAAGCCCAGCTGAGCCATTACGTTGGCCATGCCCGGATTATGGGAACCAATCTCGGTGGGTGATTTGTGGGCGACGATGCGGGTAACCAGAAAGGCAGTTAAAAAGTTGCCCAGCGCATAACCGAGAACGATACTGCCGATTCGACCGATGATTTGCATATCCATTACAGCAGCGCTCCTTAATCGATCAGCTGATAGTGGCGCAACCCTTGAATGATCCCGCCAGCGGTATTCGTCCCGGTAATAAACTCCGCCCGGTCTTTCACCGGGGTAATGCCGTTACCCATGGCCACGGGGTGGTCGACATACTCCAACATGGGAATGTCGTTGGGGCCGTCGCCAAAGGCCCAGGAGGGTACGTTACCCAGATTCAGCAGCTTGATCACTCGTTCAATACCGTGCCGCTTCGATTCGTTCTTCTTCACTGTATCGATGGAGAAAGGGCCATTCCGATAGAAGGTCAAGGAACCGTTCAGCGGGAACGTATAACGGCCGTCATTGTGATCGGTGAGTACCAGCAGCATCAAGATGTCGTTGGTCTTGTAAAAATCCGGATCAACTTGCGGAATCGGGGTGTGGATAAATTCGTAAGCCCGGCGCATGTCCGGGGTGTCCAAGGTAGTCCGAATCTGGTCCGGGGTGTACATACTGATCGACTCGCCAAGGGAATTACCGATGCGGATCAGTTGGCCCACCGTGGGGGTGGGGATGACCCCTTTATAAATCGCTTCGCCGTTATGCTCGATGTAGGCGCCGTTTAAGGTGATGAACGTATCAATGCCCGTGACGCGCCGAGCTTCTTTAATTTCCAGCGGCGAGCGGCCGGTGGAAATAATCGGTAAATAGCCATTGGCCCGCAACTGGTGAATCGCCTGACCCGTGGCCGCATCCACCAGAGAGTGGCCATTGAGCAAAGTCCCGTCCAAATCAAAAAATACAACGCCTGAATACTGTGCCATGCTGATCCTCCTGAATTTTTAGTAACATTATACAGCGTAATCGTATCATCTTTGGCAATCCCTTGTAAATTCATGTAGAATTGGCGTGTAAGCCTATTGTGGAGGTGGTTTTAATGGTTTTTATCGTTGTCGGCGCCATTATTTTAGTGATCGGCCTGAAGTATTTAATTTGGCCGGCAAAGCATCCAGAAGAAGTGGTAGCCTATAAATCGTACTTGGCGTCCACCAGCCCAGCCGCCTTTGCTTATGCCCAGAAGGAAGCCCGCAATGTGCACCTGGTGCTCGGCGGAGGCACCGTCCTTCTTGGAATCTTCATACATTGGCTACATTGGGACAACTTTTTTATCATATGGTTATTTCTGAGCGTGCTGATCACCGTGAGCATTTTCGCTTACGTGGAAACGAAGCTGAAAAAATACTTAATCAAGCGGCATGAATTGCCCCGTGACTATGTGGACCCCGACGAGAATCTCGCCTACCGTCAACACCACCGGGTCAAAGGTCTGCGCGATCGATTGAAATGAAGGGGAACAAACACATGAAACTCTTAATGATTGAAGATAACAAGTCAGTATCGGAAATGATGTCCATGTTTTTCCAAAAAGAAGACTGGGATGTCACGTTTGCTTATGACGGCAATGAAGCTGTAGATAAATTCAAAGAAGATCCCACGGGCTGGGACATTATTACCTTAGACTTGAACTTGCCTGGGAAAGACGGGATGCAAGTGGCTAAGGAGATTCGCGAAGTATCGCAAACCGTGCCGATCATTATGTTAACGGCCCGGGATTCCGACAGTGATCAAGTGCTTGGACTTGAGATGGGTGCCGACGATTACGTGACGAAGCCGTTCAGCCCGATCACGCTGATTGCCCGGATCAAGGCCTTGCACCGCCGGGTAGAACTCGGTGAGGGCGAAGAACATGAAGAAAACGGCAATGGGGCCTATGACGTGACGACGGAGCACTTGCAACTATCGACCAAGACCCGGGAAGCTTTCTTAGACGGCAAGCAAATCGAGAATTTGACACCCAAGGAGTTTGACCTGTTGAAGACGCTAGCCCAAAAACCCAAGCAGGTCTTCAGCCGGGAACAATTGCTGGAGCTGGTTTGGGATTACGAGTATTACGGCGATGAACGGACCGTGGATGCGCATATCAAGAAATTGCGGCAGAAGATTGAAAAGGTCGGTCCCCAGGTGATCCAGACGGTCTGGGGTGTGGGCTACAAGTACGACGATACCGGCATCACGGCACCAAATGATGCAGATGAAAAAAGTGAGACTGAATGAAACTTATTTACCAGCTGATGATCAGCTTCTTTGCGGTCATCCTGACCGTGATCTTCATCGTCGGCGGGACCGTGTTAAATTACTATAGTTCGTATGTGTACACTAGCACCTACAATCAGCTGACCGGTTATGGTCAGAATGCGGAGAAGCTGGTGGCTCAAACCGTCACGAGCGGTCATTACGAAATCAATTCCGATACGATTCGTAAGATCGAAATGGTATTCTCCAATCAGAATGTCAACTTCGCGATTTATTCCCTGGCTGAGGGCGCGACCAACCAAAATTTGCGCGTCTACCCCACGGAACAAGAGGTCGGCCGGCGGCCCATGCCGGAGCACTTGAGCAAGAGTTATTGGGCGCGGCTGAAAAAAAGTGAATATATCAAGGATACGTCGAACGCGGGGAAGCTGCTGAGTGCGAATCAAATGCCCAAAGGAGCTCAGCCCCAGGCCTACGTGATCGTACCCTGGTTCTATCAGAATAAGATGTTCGCGGCCGTGGTGGTTAGTGCGCGGGTAGCAGATATTGACTCCAACATTGCTCAAATTGAGTCTAATCTCTTTGTTGCCTTGATTATCTCCCTGATCCTGGCGCTGATCCTATCCTATCTGCTGGCTCGGTATCAAGTGTCCCGGGTGAACCGCGTGCGGCATGCCGCCCATGAAGTGGCGGATGGCAACTTCGACATTGATTTACCCAGCAAGCACCGGGATGAAATTGACGATTTGGCCACAGACTTCAATATCATGGCGAAGTCGCTCCAGGATTCTCAGCAAGAGATTGAACGCCAGGAAGAACGGCGCAAGGAATTCATGGCCAATGCCGCCCACGAAATGCGGACGCCGCTGACGACGATCAACGGCCTGCTGGAAGGTTTGGCTTATGATGCCATTCCGGAAGAGTCCAAGGGGAAGAGCATCGAATTGATGCGAGGCGAAACGAAGCGGCTGATTCGGCTGGTGAACGAAAATCTGGATTATGAAAAAATCCGCACCGGTCAGATTCGCTTGTCTGAGCGGGAATTCGACGCCATGGGGCCGTTGCACAATATCGTCACCCAATTGACCAAGAAAGCGGCAGACGCCAAGGATAAATTGGTCTTGCAGGGCACATCGCCGGTGAGTGTTTACGCGGATTATGATCGGTTTGTCCAGATCATCTTCAACGTGGTGCAAAATGCGATCCAGTTTACCCAGAATGGCCAGATCACGATCAAAGCCGAGCGCGGCTTCCACGAAGCGGTCTTTACGATCAGCGACACCGGCATCGGCATGACGCCGGAACAAGTACGCAACATATGGGATCGCTATTACAAAGCGGATCCTTCCCGGAAAAACACCAAGTATGGTGAATCTGGGCTGGGTTTGTCCATTGTCCATTCGCTGGTCAAGCAGCATGGCGGAGACATCAAAGTTTCCAGTGAACTGCACCAAGGAACGACATTTAAAATTTCGTTCCCAGATAATACAGACGCACCAACGGCTGCAGAGAAGAAAACGAAATCCTAGCGGCAGTCCAAAGCCGGCCTTTCCCATGATGGGAGGGGCCGGCTTTGTTGGTCACTCATTAATTATTAAACGGTATAGCGTAACGGCTGATGATTAAAGTAAGCGACAATGTTATCCGCGATCAACCCGGCCATGGCGTCGCGGGCTTCAACGGTGGCGTTGCCGATGTGGGGGGTCAAGATAACGTTGGGCAGGGCCTTGAGGCCAGCCGTGACCTGGGGCTCGTGTTCATAAACATCTAAAGCAGCACCGCCCAGCTGCTTTTGCTGCAAAGCAGTCAGCAGAGCAGATTCGTCAACGACCGGCCCCCGGGCGACATTGATTAAGACACTGGTGGGTTTCATTTCTATCAGTTTCGCGGCGTTAATCAAATGATGCGTACCGGGCACCAGCGGTACGTGCAGGCTAACGAAATCACTGACCGCCAGCAAATCGTCCAGCGACGCATACTGGACATTCAAGCTGGCCTCATCGGCTGCACTTAGGGCGTGGCGCTGCCAGTACCGGACATGCATCCCCAAAGCATTCGCCTTGGCCGCCACGGATCGGCCGATAGCCCCCAACCCAACAATGCCTAAGGTCTTGCCGGCAATCTCATGGCCCAGGAAGAATAATGGTTCCCAGGCTTGGAAGCCAGCGCCGCGCATGAGCTGGTCTCCCTCGGGGATCCGCCGGCTCCAGGCCAGGATCAGCGCAATTGTTAATTCGGCGACGGCATTGGCGGAAACACCCGGAGTATTCACCACTTGAATCCCGCGTTGATGGGCCGCGTCCAAGGCTAAATTATCAACGCCGGCACCGTAATTGGCAATCAGCTTGAGCTTCGGCGCGGCAGCAATGATATCGGCAGTCACGGGGGTCGAGAGAGGCACCACCAGCACCTCCGCGTTCGCCGCACCGGCTTTCAACTCTGCCGGGGTGATCGGTGTATCGCTCTCGCGGATCGTCACATGGGCATCCAATTGCGCCAGCGGGGCCAATAAGCGTTGAGGCACCGGGGCAGCAATAAATATGTCAGACATGAAATCAAGACTCCTTTCCCCCTTATTATGCAAAGATTAGCCGCAGAACGCAAAAGACCCGACTTGCGCCGGGTCTGAAAAAAGCCATTATTGTTGGGTAAACAAGTCAGCCGAAAGCAGCCGTTCCGCTGGTTGGCCGTCCACCATCTCGTGATCGCTGGTCACCATGATCAAATGGCTGTCAGTCGCTTGCAGGACATTTTCCAAGAGATTGAAGAAAATCCGAAATGTGGCGATCCCTTGATTATCTAAGAAGTTCGTTGTAATGATGTAATGCCGTTTCAACAGCAGGAAGCGAAACAACTGCACATAGAAGCGCTCGGTTTCATTGAGTTGGCTAGCCGGCTTATCCAAAAAATCGTGAGTGTTGAGTTCAGTGTATTCATTATCAAACAGAAATTGCCGTAAGCGGACGATATCGTTTTTAGGCGAGTCAATCAAAATGTTATCCGCGACAGATAAAAAGGGAATAACCGATTGATCGCTGGGATCAACAAAGCCAACGTCGTCCAACCGGTGGAAACTGTGCCACAACTGTTGGTAAAGGTGGGCAGGGGAGCTTCCTGTCGGGGTAAGCACGAAGTAAGAACCAGCGGTGGGCAGGGCCTCCGCCCACCGGGGTGAAGTATTGGCTTTGCGCAATTGCATGACCTCCATTATAAAAGATTAGCGATACTGACGGCTTTGGCGGAAACGCCACCAGTGAATGCCCACCCAGGAACTGCCGATAATGGCAAGGATCACGATGGACAGGAAGGAGAAGAAGCTCTGACGGATACCGGAAGTAAAGATCTCGATCCGATTGACCGTGACCGTATTCCCCGCCAGCAATTCCTGCCAGTTAAAGAAGGTGAGCTGCTGGTGGAAAAGGCTTTTAATGAACGCCGTGGTTTGGGTGGTACTCAAGACATCCGGCAATTGCTGCAAGAAGATGTGCTGATTCACTTGCCGCAACCAGCCGGTACCGACAAAAGTCAGCACGATGCCTAGGACGAACACGATCACATAGGCGATGAAGAAAAGCAGACAATACTCCACGAACAATTGCAGAGAAATCCAGGAGACCGATTTACCCGTAGCTGAGTATGCCTTCAATTCACTTTGCCGATGATGCAGGGAAATGCTGTTGATGACCACGAGAAAGATGAAAATTGCCAAATACGTATAGGCAATATATGCGGCGTACTGGTTGAGTACCGTACCATGGGTCACTTGCATCGCCCGAATCGTCAACTGCAATTCACTCTGAATCGTTTTGGGAAATCCTTGAATGTTATTCATGAACCCCGTCGAAATGGTCGTTTCAATCTGACGCAGCATTTGCAGTGCCAGCACAATGATCATAAAAAACACCATACCCACCACAGTAATTATGGAATTACGGCGATGGTATTTGAGACTGGCAATCGCGCGATTAATAAACAGCATCCTTAACCCTCCAACAACTATTGTACTGGGTGAGTTTGAATTATTTGTGAAAATCCCTGCACAAAATGGCGATCACTTGGCCGTGCTGCTGTTTTGGCTGCTGCTGGTACTGCTGTCATCCGGCTGCAGCGTCTTTTCCCGCTTCAACTGATCCGCGGGCACAGTCGTGATCGCGTCCTGGTTATTCTGCAGTTCAGGCGCATCGGTTTGGTAGAGGCCAGTGGTGGTTTGATCATGATTTTCACTATACAAACTGGTGGATTTCTTACCCTTGTTGTCGCGCTCAGTCGTCACTTTTGACCACAGGGTACGATAGTCGAATTGCTTCGGGTCGACCGGCGTGAAGTCAGCAGGCGTGTAGAAACGCAGGAGGTTCTTGGAATTGAGCGAGTCAGACAGGGCAAGCGTGTTGTCCACCGTGGCCTGAAGCGTGTTGAAAGTCTCTTTTTGCGCGTCCGTTAAACCGTTCAAGGCCAAGCCGGTGTGGTTATCGTAGACTGTGCTGTCACCGCCTTTGCCGCCGACAAAGGTGTAATTCGGGGTAACAAAGTTGTTATTGCGGAAAATCACTGTCTGGTCGTGTTGCGGGGACATTAAGTCGGTACCGAACTGGACGTAGGATTGGGTGTTCACGCCCAACAGGTGGAGCAAAGTGGGCAAAACGTCAATTTCTCCGCCGTATTGGTGCTGCAGCCCACCCTTGAGGCCGGGCATGTGCAGCATGAAGGGCACTCGCTGCATCTGGGCATTATCAAAGGCGGTCCAATGGCTGGGATCCCGGCCCATCATTTTAGCCAGGGATAGATTATCCGTGTTCGACAGGCCATAGTGATCGCCGTAAATCATAACGAGTGTGTTGTTGTACAATCCGCTCTTCTTCAAGTAATCGAAAAATTCTTTGACGGCCTGGTCCAGATAATTCGCAGTTCGGAAATAGTTATCCACCAGGCTGTCGCCGGTGTCGCCCTTGGGGAAGGTACTGTCCGTGTTGGTCAGGGTGAACGGGAAGTGGTTGGTCACGGTGATGTACTTGGTATAAAACGGCTGCTGCAGTTGCTCCAGGTACTTGATGCTCTCAGCAAAGAGCAGCTTGTCCTTCAGCCCGTAGCCGATGGAATTATCCGCGGAGGTATCAAAGTATTTGCTGTCGAAGAAGTATTGGTAACCTAGATTTTTATAGACGCTGTCTCGATTCCAAAAACTGCCAACGTTGCCATGAAAGACAGCGGACGTATAGCCGTTAGTCTGCTGTAGGATGGCCGGAGCCGCTTGGAAGACGTTGTCGCTGCCCAAGGAGGTAAAGACGGAACCGTCGGAAATGCCGTAGACTGAGTTCTCTAACATGTTTTCAGCATCGCTGGTGCGGCCCAGGCCGACCTGATGATAGAAGTTATCGAAGGACAGGGTGTTGCTGTCGCGGTAGAGGCTGTTCAGAAAGGGGGTAACCTCTTTGCCGTCCACTTTGTAATTGATCAGAAATTGCTGGAAGGATTCCAGATGGATAATGATTACATTTTTATTCTTGGCCACCCCAAAGTATTGCGGATTTGGCGCCGCATAATGCTTTTGGGTATAGGCCAGCACATTCCCCAGGTCAGAGCCGTCAGCTTGGGAGCGCACCTGGTTATTTTGCGCGGATTTGGCGGCGTCATAGACCATAAAAGAGTCAATGCCCAGGTATTTCACAATATAAGTGCGGTCGAAAGTGCTGGATAACAGCCGGGGCCGGGAAATATCGGCCAGGGTCAGGTTGACCAGGAACAGAAAGAGCGCCCCCACCAGACACGCCCAGGCATTCACTGACGGATAGCGCTTGGGGTTCATGGGAATGGCCTTGCGCAGCAGCAAGAGCAGCAGGACGACGATATCCAGCCAATAGAGGACATCGTGGAGTGTCATCAGCTTCAAAGTGCTGGCGCCCAAGCCGGCACTAACCTTCCGCGCATTTAAGATTGTCGAAAGGGTCAAAAAGTCACTGAACTGCCGATAATAAATAATGTTACTATACAATAAAAGCGTGTTGACCACGTAGATGCCGAAGAGCACCCAATATGCCACTTTGGGATGGGGAATGAAGTAGCTCAAGCTGAAGAGAAACAGGGTCGTGGCCAACGGGTTAATGAGTAAGATGAATGCGTCGTACGGGTTATCCACTCCCAGGGAGAAGTCCACTGTGTAGGCTAACATTGATTTAGCCCAAAACAGGACCATGAGGAGGATGGTATACCGAGGACGCGTACCGACCCATTGCTGAATTTTGTGCATGACCGTGATCCTTTCTGTGTGTTCAATGCCAATATTGTACCGCGGAAGCCGAACAACACGCAATTCGCAGGGGAAGTGTAAGATAATCCTAAACGTGGGGAGCGAACTGCATGATTTTTCTTGGACCACTCTATGACTGGGTGGCACACACATACAGCGGCCGAATTAACCATTTTCCGCTGATTCGACTGACTTTTTATTCGTTGGACAAAACCATTCTGTATTTTCTGATTTTTTTAGGGCTGCGTCTCTGGTGGCGCCATCACCGCCATTACCGGGGCCAGTGGGGGAGAGAAATACTGGTCTGGCTGTTTGTCTTTTACTTAATGCTGGTCTTCGCCCTCACCGTTTTTCGCGGGACCTATTTTCCTTGGCAGCTGCAGTTTTACTGGCACCGGCCGCTGAGTGAAATCAACTGGCAGTTGTGGACCCAGACGGCCAAGCTGCAGCAAGGCCAATCCATTGTGGATTTCATTTACAATTTGTTCGGCAATATTGCCTGGTTCATTCCGTTTGGGCTGCTGTACCCGGTATTGCGCCAGCGGCGCATTGGCATGATTCAAACGGTGTTCACCGGAATGGCTGTATCAGTATGTATTGAGGCGCTTCAGTTTATTTTGTACACGGGGATCACCGATGTGGACGACGTGATGTTCAATACACTGGGCGCGCTGGTGGGCTACTTGGTGTACTGGGTGGCACACCGCTTGCTGCATCATCGGTAAATGTGCTGGAACAGCAAAAGGGACTGGGCCAAAACTCCCAATTCCGGCATTGAGACCGAAGCTCGTTTTCATCAATTTGAAGACGAGCTTCGGTCTTTTCATGCCGTCGCTGGTTGGTTTTCATACCGTTTTTGCAGGTACTTGGTGTACTTTCTGAGATCGTAGGCCAGAAGCACTAACCCGGTTTCTCGTCTCACGTGCGGCAGCCAGCGCACGTGGAAACGGCGAAAACCCAGCTCGCGTTTGATCACGCCAAAAGCAGATTCCACTTCGTCCTTGCGCTGCGCGTAGACGCCACGGCCAGGTTCAATGCCTAAGGCCAGCTGTTCTGCGGCCTTCTGCTTTTCCCAGGTGGCGTTGACCCCAATCTGACGCAACCGACCGGTTTGCGTGTGGGCATAGTAGTAGGCTTCCGGTGTTTCACCCGGCAGGGCCCGGTAGTAAGCAAAGTGTCTTGTATAGCCGGTCTGGTGGTCTGTCCGAGTCCCTAAACGCCAGAAGCAGAACTGAACATCATGGTTGTCAACGTAGTAATTACCTTGAGCGTTATAGTGCCAGTTCATGCACTTGCTGGGATCGCGCCGATATTTGCGGGTCTTTTCCTTTTCATACATGGTGTAGGGAATCAGCGGTACATGCTTCTGGGCGGCGATATAACCGTAATTCTGTTCACTGCCATAGCCGGCATCTGCGGCGATATAGTGCACGTGGGCAAAGATCCAGCGGGACTGCTTAAGAAACGGGATCAGCGTCTTTTGGTCGGTCGGCCGCTGGCAGACGTAGTCGGCTAAAATATACTGCTTATCCGTTGCAATCTGCACATTATACGCGGGTTTCAGTTGGCCGTTCTTCATGGGGTCCTCTTTGAGCCGCATGAAGGTCGCATCGCAATCGAACTTAGCCAGACTGTTGCGTTGTTCAAAGCCGCCGAAGTACTTGTCATACTGGCGTTTGCGCGGCAGATAATTAGTCTCAATGACGTGCAGATCATGTTTTAAGGCCCGGCGTCGGCGTTTGTTGGGCGAGCCGCCGCGACCGGTCTTTTCATGGGCAATCACTCGGTTCAGATGACAAATGGCATGGTGCAGCTGTTTAGCGGCGATAGCCAATGCTTTCGCCAAGTTTTCTTTGCCGGCCGGGGCATTGATCTGCACCAAGTGCAGACTCTTTAAGAATGCCTGACCATTGGCGACCAGCCGCTGGTTGCTCTTCGTCACGGTCTTGCGCCAAACAAACGAATATTTCTGGGGAACGGCTTCAATCTTAGTCCCATCAATGAAGACGGCCTGACGATCAATGATGTGCTGGTCCAATAGCAGCTGGTGAAACTTGTCCAGGGCATCGGCGATCAGCTGATCCATCGCCGGATCAACACGGAAACGATCCAAAACCCGATAGCTGGGGACCCGCTGGTCAGGACTGAGAAACCAGAGCAGACAAGGGGTCTCGGCGATCAGCTGATGAAGCTGACGACCAGTGACCGGCAGGTGTTTGGCATACGCATAAAGATAGATCTTCAAAAGGGCCGCCGTGGCGAAACGCGGGCGGCCGTATTTATGCTCATTAAGGGTCAGCAGGACATGCGGCATGGCTTCAACGAATTGGTCAATGACATCGGCGAGACTGTATGGAGCAACGGTAAATTTGAATATCAGTGAAACACGGCTTAATTTTCTGGTACACTTAAGTGGCATGGTACTATTTCGATCTCCTTTTTATTGGTTTGGTCACTGATTAGGGTAGCGCGAAAACGGTGCTGTGTTTAGTTCAGAAAAAGAGCTGGGGCAAGATT
>NZ_AUEH01000064.1 GCF_000425885.1 Schleiferilactobacillus harbinensis DSM 16991 | reverse complement strand
TGTGACTGCTGACCTCTCCAAAGTCGACATGCAAAAAGCGGGCACCTATGATGTTGTCCTGACTGCTGCCGATGGTCAGACCAAGACTGTTAAGCTCACAGTGCTTAACGTCTTGCCAATTATTTATCCAGCGCCGGAATTTACTTTCACCAAGGAGTTCGTCAAGGACCCAACCATCAACTCGGGGACTACCTTTGATCCAATTACAGGTATCTATGCTTGGACCGACAGCACGCACAGTACGCCGATTCCAAGCGTAGATTGGCAAATTTCCGGCAACGTGAATACGAACCGAGCAGGTGCCTATACGATTAACTACACGATCACGAACGCGTATGGGCGGACGGCCACACTAACTCGTACAATTACGGTGGCCGTCAATGGCCCCACCGAAAGTAAGACAAGCGGAGTCGTTTATGTTATCAATAATGCGGGAGCGGTGCTGTATTCTGATTCAGCCACCAGTATCTCTCTAGGCCGAACACTCATTATTGCAACGGCTTGGAAATATTATGGTATTGTGAAAGACGCTAATGGCAGAATTATCGCCTACAACTTGGGCGGTAAGCAGTATGTCAAAGCAAGCGACGTGTCGACGTCCCCCTTTGCTGATCGCGGCATCTTCACTGTACGTTATCCCAAAAATGCTAACTGGTCGGTTGCAGTATACGATTCTCATCTGAATGTATTGAAGCTTATCCCTGCCCGCTCTTCTTGGTTGACTTATGGTACGCAAACATTGGCAGATGGTCGGACATACTTCAATCTTGGTGGCAATCAGTGGGTTAGAACTGATTATGGCTACTGGCGGGCTCAAACAAATTAACCTTTACTCCACCCACCATTGAACTGGCATTACCTGTCTCAAACGAAGAGCGGCCTGACATCGATTTAAACTGATGTCAGGCCGCTCTTTGTATTGTACTACGCAGGAATCCTCACCGATTGCTTCGACAGCACTTCCTTCCCATGGATCAACTGCGTCAACAGGCGATTCACCGGGGTCGGAATATTGGACGCCGCGCCCTTAGCGGCAATGAAGCCGTTAAGAAAATCAATCTCCGTCGGCCGCCCCTTCGCCAGGTCCTGATACATCGACGGATAGTGGGCACTGTTGCCTCCTGGCGCAAACTGGGCCAGAATCAATTGGCGGGCCGCATCTAGATCAAAGGCAATGTGCTCATGATGAGCAACTACGGCAAATTCGTTCAAAACACCGTCGATCAGTGTTTCATGATTCGGCAGGCGGCCAAATTCGCCAACGTTGCAATCAAGCAGTGCCGTATAAGTGTTCAAGACACAGTTCAAGGCGGCCTTCTTCCAGATAGCGGCCAAGACGTCATCCGACGCAATGGGATTCAGCCCAGCTTGATGGAAGGCCGTCAAGACTGCTTGGAAAAAGTCATCGTTTTGACCGGCTAATGGTTGCAGGGTCACATTGCCCGCACCGGTCAATGTGATCTCGCCCGGGCCGTCTAATTCAGATGACCACACCGTGACTCCGGCAATAATTTGGCGCCCCGGGACGAATTTCTCCACCTGCTCAATGTTGCCGATTCCATTGGCCAGCACCATCACGTGGGTCGTACGAGTAATGATGGACCGTAACGATTCCAGCATTGGGGCGATGCCCATCGCTTTCGTAAACAGGATAATCAGGTCGAAGCTTCCGTGGACATCCTGAGGCAGGGCTGCTGGGATCCAATGAGGCGTCACTGCGTTGCCCACGTGGACCTGCAATCCCCGATCATTAATGGCTTGGACATGGTCAGCCCAGGGATCAATGAACATGACCTGGTTGTCCGTCGTCGCCAGCATCGTCCCAAACCGGCCGCCCATGGCGCCCGCACCTGCAATTGCAATTTTCAATGTACTTCCGCTCCTTTTGCTTGATTAATGGCCCGCTGGCCCATCCGCTGCATCACTTGAATCATGACCACGCCGCCAACCAGTAAGAAGATGGCCAGCATGAACACGGGGCTATAAGAACCGCCAGCCCCGATCGCCGACGTGACATAGGGCGAAATCACCGACCCCAGGCCGAAGCCGGCGTACATGAAGCCGTAGTTCATCCCTTGATTGCGCATTCCAAAATTTTGACTAGTCAGACTCGGGAAGATGGTCAGTACCCCGGCATAGACAAAGCCGATCCCCACAGCGCCAATGTAGAACGCCGCCGCACCGCTGCCTAACGTAAGCAGCACCATCAAGGCGGCCATGCTCAGGTAAACCACAGTCAGCGTCCGGTAGTTGCCCAATCGATCGGCTACAGCACCCCAAACGACCCGACCGATCGAGTTAAAGATAGACACCAAGCTGACCACCAGAGCGCCGGAAGCCAAGCCGAATTGTTCTGTCCCGATTTGAACAGAAGCTGAATTAATGACCACGCCTGCAAAACAGCCCACAGCGAGAATAATAAACAATATCCAAAACCGTACCGTTTGCAGCATACCGCGCCAATCTTGATCCATGGGTGAGGCTGGAATTCCGCCGCTGCCCTTAGCTGGCGCTGAGCGGATGAAAAATTGGGTGACGAACAGCACGCCCAAATACACGATACCCAGCCACAGCAGCGAATTCGTGATCGACATTTGCGCCAAGAAGAACTTGGCCAGCTCCGTACACAACAGGGTGCCGACACCGACACCGGCCAGCACGATTCCTGACGCCAAGGCTTTGCGATCCGGGAAGAACTTCATCACATTATTCAAATTCCCCGTGAAGGCGAGGCCGGAACCAAATCCAGCCAGCAAGCCGTACGTCAGCAGCAGCATTGGCAGGGTGTGGACAAAACCGGACAGGATAAAGCCCAGGGAAAACAGAATGCCGCCAATAATAATGGCCGCCTTCCCGTGCCCCTGATCGATCATCTTGCCACCGATAATCATCGGTATCGGAATGATCCCCATATTCAGGGAAAAAGCCAGCGCCAATAAGGCCGGATCCCAATGGAACTCAGCCATTAATGGTCCCTTGAAAAAGCTGAAGGCATATACGCCGCCCAGCACGAAGTTGATCACGACGTGCGCGGCCAGCATGACCCAGCGGTTTAACGGACGGTTAAGCATACAACGAACGCTCCTTTACATAACTCTTGTCTACGATTGATTGCTTTTCACTTCACATTGAGTATATTAAGTCGTGCACCCGTGAACAATATGCCGTATACTTGGTAACCGATAAGTAACGATTATCAATTAGAAAGAGGGCCGTCTTTCATGTGGACACTCACCTAGCTGCGCTATTTCAATATTTTGACCCAGACCCTTAATTATCGTGAAGCCGCCGAACGGCTGGATATCAGTGAACCCGCCCTGAGTATGCAGATTCGCAAGTTAGAAAGTGTCCTGGGTACCAAACTGTTCCATCGCCAAGGCCGGGCCATTGCCTTAACCACTGCTGGGCGACAATTCACCTTTCATGCGATTCAAATCCTCCAAGCCGTTGATGATGCCAATCGCTCGGTCACGGCCCGCACGCCCCGGCAGACGCTGCGCCTTGGGGCCTCCGGCAATCACCTTTTCTCGCCCATCATCGGCCGAATCGCCGATGCCTATCCCCAACTCACCATTCAAATGAGCGAGTTGACCACCACGGATATCATTGACCAGGTGAAAAATCATACCTTGGATGCCGGGATCGCTTTTCTGCCCGTGGATGATCCGGCCATCAGCAGCCACTACCTCTTCAGCGATCGTCTCATGGCCATCACTGCGCCGGATAACAACGCCTTGCAAAAGGCCACCCTCGCTAACTTAAGCCGCGTACCCTTGGCCGTCCTGGCCGACCGGTTCTATGTCCGGCGTATTTTGGACGATGCCTTCCAAGCCCAATCGCTGGTTCCCCATTACCAGCTCGCTCTAGGCAGTTACCACAGTATCGCCACTGTCGTACAACACAGCCACGCCGTGGGATTAGTATCCGCTGCTTTTCTGCGCAGCCAAGATCCGCATCGCTGGCGCATTCTGCCCTTGGCCGACACCCTGACCCCACTGCCCATGGGCTTTATTTATCCCCGTGGGACTGCCTTAGACCCGGTATTGCAGCAAACATACCAGGCGGTGGCGGCTTTTCACCATGACTAAAGTGTGCATTCCCGGGTATATCGGGGGTAATATGTGACGTCAGCGCCAACCTGTTCTATAATAGAGGCGGTTCGGGAAAACAAACGCAATTACAATAGGAGGCTATTCTATTCATGAGTGTCAAATTGAATGCATCACAGTTGGAACACTTGAAGAAGCTGTCTAACGACAGCAATGTCATTTCTGCCTTGGCCATTGACCAACGGGGTTCGATCAAGAAGATGATCGCGGAAGCCGGCAACAAGCCCGCTAACGAAACCGAGATCGTGGACTTCAAGAAGGCCGTTTCTGCCGAATTGACCAAGTACGCCAGTGCCATTCTGCTCGACCCTGAATATGGCTTGCCGGCCACCAAGGTCCGTGACCCGCAGTCCGGTCTGCTGCTTTCTTACGAGAAGACCGGCTACGATGCCACTGAACCCGGCCGCTTCCCTGATTTGATCGACAACCAATCTGCGCTGCGGATCAAGAACGAGGGCGGGGACGCCGTCAAGTTCCTGCTTTACTATGATCCAGACGAACCCGACAGCATCAACGATCGCAAGTATGCCTTTGTTGAGCGGGTCGGTGCTGAAGCCAAGGAAAACGGCCTGCCGCTGTTCTTGGAGCTGGTTACTTACGATGGTAAGAACGAGAACGCCAGCGCCGCTGACTTTGCCAAGGTTAAGCCGCACAAAGTCATCGCTGCCACTAAGGAATTCAGCAAGCCGCAATACAACGTATCCGTTTTGAAGCTGGAAGTTCCGGTTAACCAGAAGTTCGTCGAAGGCTTCACTGACGAAGGCGTCAAGCCGGTTTACAGCAAGGCAGAAGCCGCTAAGTACTACAAGGAAGAGAGCGAAGCCACTGACTTACCGTTCATCTTCTTGTCCGCTGGGGTATCCAACGAGCTGTTCTTAAAGGAACTGCAATTCGCCAAGGACGCTGGGTCTACCTTCAATGGTGTCCTTTGCGGCCGGGCAACTTGGAAGCCAGGGATCAAGCCGTTCGCTGCTGAAGGCGAAGCGGCTGGCCGCAAGTGGTTGGAGACTGAGGGACGCGCTAACATCGAGCGTCTGAACAAGGTCTTGGCCACAACGGCGACGCCTTGGACTGACAAGGTCGAGGAAGAGAATACTGTTAACGCCTAATCAGCTTTAGACTCCTTAACGACGAAGAGACATGCCGAATTTTTTCGGGCATGTCTCTTTTTTGTTTGACCTTACCGCTGCGTCAACCTATACACTATACTGTGAGCAACAAGGAAGGATGATCCCATGGTCTACACAATTCAACAACTAGCCGCCTTAGCCGGTATCAGTACCCGTACACTGCGTTACTATGACAACACCGGCTTGTTAAGCGCTCAGCGGAATCCAGACAATGACTATCGGGAATATACCGAAGCACAAGTCGACCGGTTGCAACGCATCCTGTTTCTCCGCCTTTTCGGTATGCCATTAACTACCATACGTCAGATTCTTGATGCCCCGCCAGCAATTCAGCAGACCGCCCTACAGTCTCAACGAACCCGAATTGTTCAAGAACGAGATCGTCTCAATCGCTTGCTTATCAACCTAGATCAAACACTCAGTCAAGGAGGTCCCACGATGACAGATGAAGAAAAATTTGCTGCTTTCAAGGAGAAACAGATTACGGATAACGATGCTCAATTTGGCCCCGAAATTCGCGAAAAGTATGGTGAAGACCAAGTGACGGCCGCAAACAATCAGTATGCCGGGTTAACTGCCGTCGATTATGCTGCCATGCAACGTACTGAAGCAAAAATGTTGACGCTGCTGAAACAAGTCGCTGCAAGCGGCACAATCAACTCCGCCGCTGCCCACCAAGTATTTGCTTTGCACAAGGAGTGGCTGCATTATACTTGGCCGACTTATTCTGCCAAGGCTCATCAAGGTTTGGCACAAATGTATCTCGCCGATTCCCGCTTTCACCAGTACTATACGGCTAAAACTGGCACTGCCAACGCAGCCGCTGTGCTGGCCGAGATCATCACCAAGTACGCGCGTTGACTTTGCGCCATTTTTACCGATACAATCAAGTCAATCACAAAGGAGACGATTGGATTGGGTAAAATCAAAGCACAGTCATTAACCGACACGTACACATTGAACAACGGCGTCCATATTCCCGTCATTGGCTTCGGTACCTGGCAGGCTAAGCCTGATGACGCTTACACCGCCGTGAAGGCCGCGTTGGCTATCGGCTACCGGCATATCGACACGGCCGCCGTTTATGGTAACGAAGAGGCCGTGGGCAAAGCCATTAAGGATTCGGGTGTCCCCCGTCAGGACATCTTTGTCACCACCAAGCTATGGAACGAACAGCGCTTGAATTACGATGATGTCCTGCACGCCCAGTTTGATTCACTGCAACGGTTAGGGCTGGACTACATTGACCTGTACTTAGTCCACTGTGCCGAAATTGCCAACCACCATCAGGAATGGCAAAAGCTCAACGCTACTACCTGGCGGGCGATGGAGTATCTTTACACCCACGGGGCTGCTCGAGCCATCGGCGTGTCTAACTATATGGTGCGCCACTTGAAAGAATTGGCAAAAACCCAGGAAGTCGTCCCGGCGGTGAATCAAAACTACTTGAACCCTTTTGACCGTCAAGAGGAACTGGTCGCCTACGATACGACCAACAACATTCTGAACGAGGCGTATTCGCCTCTGGTTACCGGTGAGCTGTTGAATAACGCCATTGTCACCGCCATCGCCAAAAAGCATAACCGCTCCGCTGCCCAAATCCTGATCCGCTGGAGCTTGGAAGAAGGCTTCCTGCCGCTGCCCAAGTCGATTCATCCGGACTATATCGCCGCCAATGCACAAGTCTTTGACTTCGAATTAGATGCTGACGATCATGAGCAGATCGCGACGCTGCAGGGCAAAGGTCCGATGAATGACGATCCGCGGACCGTGGATTTTACCAACTTTATTCCGTGGGAAGATTAATTTCCTCCCAACATTTTAATGAATGCCCTGTTTTTCCATACAAAGAAGGCACCCGACAAAAAAATCGAGTGCCTTCTTTGTATGTTTAGGAAAGTTGATGACTGGCAATCGCACTCTTGTACAATCGATAGGCCGTGTCGACTTCCTTCTCTGCGGTCGGCAGACACTGCTTGGCATCGCTCAACGCGGTCACAATTTCCTGTACTTCATCATCAGTGGCCATATTCTGCACCTGGAGCTGGGCAACGAGATTGCCTGTGGCACTCCCCTCGATCGGGCCAGTGATCACCGGCAGCCCCGTGACATCCGCCGTCAATTGCACCAGTACGCGGTTTTGAATACCGCCGCCGAACATGGCGATTTGTTCCACCCGCACGCCAGCAGCTTCTTCTATTTTTTCCAAGGTATCCCGATAACTATACGCGATGCTTTCTAACACCAGGCGAATCAGTTCACCCCGGGTCTTAGGCAATGGTTGAAGCGTGCTGATGAGGTAGTCGTGGATTTTTTCACTCATCCCGCCTGGTTGAGCGAAGACGTCGGCGCCGGTATCAATATACGCGTGAATGCTAGTGGCATGATCTGCTTCGCTGGTCATGCGCTCAAAGCTGATGCTGTCCCCCTTCAGGGACCATTCCCGCTGGAGCTCCTGGATGATCCAGAGGCCGGTCAGGTTCTTCAGCAGCAGGTTGCTGCCGTCAAAAGCACCTTCATTGGTTAGCCCATTAGCAAAGGCCGTATCGTTGGTAATCGGTGCTTTAGTGGGAATTCCCATGATCGACCAGGTGCCGCTGCTGAGGAAAGCCGTGGGTTTGTCTGGGTGACGCATGAGCGGTACCGCCAACAATCCGGCTGCCGTATCATGCCCCGGACCCATCACCACTTGCAAGGGACTCGTGAGCCCCATTTCTTCTCGAATCGCAGGTAAAATTGGTCCCAGGACTCGGCCGCCGACCACCGGTTTGCCGAACCAAGGGGTGGGAATCCCCAACTTCGTCATCAGCGGTATATCCCATTGCCACTTTTCTGCATTCAGCAGACCTGTCGTGGAGGCAATCGTATACTCTGTCTCCGCGATACCGCTGAATAGATAATTCATGAAGTCCGGCATCAACAGGACCTGGGCGACTAACCCGCTATACTCCGGGTAGCGGCGCAAATCACTGAAGAGCTGGAGATTGGAATTGATCTGCTGGGGATAGACCCCGGTGGTCTGAAACAGCTGAGCCGCGGGCATGAGCTGCCCAAAGGCGCTGAGGTCAACGGTCGTACGCTGATCGCGGTAGCTATGGGGCGCAGCCACCACTTCGCCGTAACGCGACAGCAGTCCGTAATCGACCCCCCCCAGGTATCCACGCTGAAGCTGGCCAGCGCCCCCACTTCGTTCTCCGCCATGTTCAAGCCGTACTTGATGTCTTGGAACAGCTTCATGTAGTCCCAATATAAGCCGCCGGCAATGTGCACCGGCCGATTGCCAAAGCGGAAGATTTCTTTGATTTCCGGGCCATTCTTGGTGAATTCGCCCGAGACAATGCGGCCGGAACTGGCCCCTAGATCCACCGCAATCAGATTGATGTCGCGCATTGCCCTGTCCCCCTTGTTAATTGCTTTTAGTGATAGAGCGGGCCGAAGTTCTGGCACGCCCGGAAATCAGCTCCTTCTGCCTCTTCCGTGCCAAAGTTGCTCCAGGCCCGAGGCCGGAAGATGTCCTCTTCAGCGACATTATGCATATAAACCGGGATCCGCAACGCTGATGCCAGGGTGATCAGATCAGCGCCAATATGGCCGTAAGAAATAGCCCCGTGGTTGGCGCCCCAATTGTCCATCACACCATACACACTCTTGAAGGCACCGTGACCCGTCAGTGTTGGTACAAAAATGGTGGACGGCCAGCCTGGATCAGTCCGCTGATTGATCACAGAGAAAACTTTCTCCGGCAAATCAACGATGTACCCTTCGGCCAATTGCAGCGTTGGACCGACGCCCTTGACGAGATTCAACCGGGTCATCGTTGCCGGCATGCCGTTGGCGCCGCCGCGGCTGACATAATTACTGGAGAAACCGCCGCCCCGGAAGTAACCAATATTAGCCGGGATCCAGCGCGTGTTCTGCAATGCCGCATCCGCTTCAGCCTGGGTCACATCCCAAAACGGTTTGATTGCCGGTTGGCCGTTAATTTCTTCGTAACCAGCACCATCCAGCGATTGCGCACCGGAATTACTCAGATGCAGGAAACCATTAGCCGCCTTGCCAGTCAGAGTCTCACCAGTGACCCGTTTAACGGCCTCTGGGCTCCAATAGGTGCGCACATCGGCAAAAATCTGCGGCGTATTCGTCAGCAGATAATTGAACAGCATGGACACCGCGTTCAAGCTATCATTCTCCGTCGCGAACACATTGGGCGCGTGAATGCCATTCCAGTCAAATTGACTATTGAGCAGGGATTCCATGTAGTCGCCGTTCGGGAAATGGTCGGTCCACTGGCGCTGACCCTGGAAGCCGGCCGCGATCGCATAATGACCTTTGCTCTCTTCACCAAAGCCTTCCTCAGCCAGTTTCTCATTACCATCCATCAGATCTCGGGCAATCAGGACCATCTTGATACTGGTCTGGAACTGCTCAGCCTTTTGGGCATCCGAGAACTTGTTCGGATCATCAGCATTGTAAATATCCGGCCCAACCGGCGTATGCTCTTGCGCCCAGGCCCACGCCTTATCGAATTCTGCATGGTCATAGATACCTTCATCAATGCGCCGCGTGATTTCGGACATATCCACATATTCATTGCGCATCCCCAGATAATCCTGGAAGAAATCCGGATTCACTGTTGACCCGGCAATGCCCATAGCTACACTACCGATGGACAAATAGGCCTTGTTGCGCATGATGCCGATGGCCAACGCCGTTTTGGCGAAACGAATCAGTTTCTTCGCCACATCAGCGGGAATTTGGTCGGCGTCGCTATCCTGCACATCTTCGCCATAGATACCGAAAGCCGGAATTCCCTTCTGAGCATGGGCGGCCAGCACGGCGGCCAAATAAACCGCCCCCGGCCGTTCGGTCCCATTGAAACCCCAAATGGCGTGGGGCAGATCCCGGGACATATCCATCGTTTCGCTGCCGTAGCACCAGCACGGGGTGACCGTAATCGTGCCGCAGATATTGGCCTTGTCGAACTTCGTCTTCGCCGCTGCGGCTTCCCGCACGCCGCCGATCGTGCTGTCCGCGATTACCGTTTCGACAGGCGTACCATCGGGATACCGCAACTGCTCATGGATCAGCGCGGCCACTTGGTGGGCCATCGCCATGGTTTGATCTTCCAATGACTCGCGGATACCCCGCTCCCGGCCATCGATCGTCGGGCGAATACCAATTTTTGGATACTCAACTTGCAACATGCTGATAATTCCTCCTTATATTTTCAACCAGTTTACTAGTTATAGTGTAACCCCTTACATTTAGGCGGAAAAGAAACCGGCGCTCACTTGGTAATCCGTCACACTTCGGCCTACTGACCACCATCAATCGCCAACAATCGTCAATTGCCGTAAAGCAATTCCACCTCATTGGCCTCCAAGTTCGCCACGAAGTCTGCCCCCGGCTTTTCATCAGTAATCACTGCCTCCAGCGTTTCTGTGCGGGCCAAGCGGTAATAACTGCGGGCGCCAAACTTGGAATGATCTGCCAGCAGCACGGTTTTCTCAGCATGGGCCATCATCTTTTTTTTCAAGATAGCCTGCGATTCACTGGACATATAGATATGGGTGGGTGTGATTCCGGTGCAAGAAAGAAAGGCGAGATCTGCCGTGAAGTTATCCACATAGTCCACACTTGTTTCCCCCAGCAGCGACCCAGAACCGCTCTTCAACCGCCCGCCGGTCACATACGTCTTCACCGCGGGCATATTATCCAAGGCCACTGCCAGCCGCAAGCCATTGGTAATCACGATGGCACTATGCAGGACGCTCAAATATGGTGCTAAGAAAGACGCTGTACTGCTGGAATCAATAAAGATGGCCTGATTATCTGTCAAAAATGTACTGGCAATTTCGGCGATTTTCTTCTTCTCGGCCTCGTGTTCCTGTTCGCGAAACATATAGGAAAGTTCCACGTTATCGGCCCGAGCGAGTTCGACAACGCCATAACCGCGATTGATCTTGCCGGTGCGTTCCAATTCCACCAAATCCCGGCGCAAACTCGAATCGCTTACAAACAACTGTTTCTGCAAATCCGCCACTGAAACGACCTTTTTTTTCTCCAAAATTTCTAGGATTTTGGATATTCGTTCGCTTTTATACAAGTTCATCACCTCACCATGATTATACCGTCTCCGTAATAATTCCCACAGTCTAAGCTTGTGAAATGATTTTAAGTGAGCTTTTTTGACGATTGATGACGGATTCAGTCAGTTTCTCTGCACGTTATCCAACCTGCTGAGCTGACTCCCGCAAGCTGTCTGTAAGCGCTTATAATTAAGCCAAAAGCGCAATTGGATGGCACCAACTATCGCATCCAACAGAACTGGAGGAAAACACAATGGAAATGATGTTTCAAAAGGAACGTGAAGACCTGGCCCGGACTGTCCGCCTGCTGTTCGATCGGAAAGATACTAATATTGCCGGGGGCAACCTCTCCGTTAAAGTGTTCGACCAAAGCGAGCATCCCTATATCCTAATTACCCCCACCTTCATGGCCGAGACCTTCTACGGTGACCTGCATGCTGCCCAGATCCTGGTCGTCGATGCGGTCAGTAAAGAAAAAGTCGACGGTGTCGGCGTGGTCACTCGGGAAATCAACCTGCACGAAGGGGCCTACGAGACTCACCCTGGTATTCGCACAGTGATCCACTCCCATGCCCCGGAATCGCTATTCTGGGCCACCAGCGGTCTGGAAATGCCTAATGTTACCGAATCTACTCGGGAACTCGGTCGCATTCGGACCCTGCCCTATGCCCCGGCCACTTCCATTGAACTGGCCAAAATCGTCAAAGACGCCCTGAGTAAGATTGGTGATAAAGCAGTCGAAAACGTCTTTCTGCTCAACAGCCACGGCGTCGTAATCACCGCATCCGAGCTGCACATCGGCGCCCGTATCCTGGAGACACTGGAGTGGAACGCGCGCATTGCTTATCAGCAAACTCTCTTTATCAAATTAGGACTGCTGAAGACCTATCAATCCTGCGGCCAGGATGCTGATTTACCGGTTGAGGTCTTTCCAATTGCCCTGCCGGATATTCCGGTGAAGAGCAAGGATATGCCGTTCCCAGAGGGCATGACTCGGCCGGAGAGTGAAATGACGGCGGCACCAAAGATTCCGGAATAAGCCGATAATACTTTTTTGTTCGGCAATCCATCGTCAGCCGACTTTTCTAAATTAATGAACTGCTCAACTAAAAAAAAGCGAGGTACCTGGGGTGAAGTGCAACAAAAAAGTTAGACAGTTTGAAAAATAATTACGCTGCGGCCTGAGTCCGGTATTCGATCGGAGTCAGGCCGTTTTTGTTGAGTGAGATGCGATCATGATTAAACCACGTGACGTAGTGAGTCACGACTTGTTTCAGCTCTGAAAGATCTTTGATGGGTTGCCGATTGATCCGTTCATGCTTGAGCAGATTGAAGAAACTTTCCATTGGCGCATTATCGTGACAGTTACCCTTACGAGACATGCTGGGAACGATCCCCATAGCATGTACCCGAGACTGGTATTCACGGGTCTGGTATTGCCAGCCTTGATCGGAGTGCATGATTGGCGT
>NZ_AUEH01000063.1 GCF_000425885.1 Schleiferilactobacillus harbinensis DSM 16991 | reverse complement strand
TTCCAGAACTATTTCAAGGGCTTAGCGGAAGAGCCGCGCTTCAAGGGCTATCATGCCCGCCAAGTGGCTTATTTCAGCGGTGCGATCCGCGTTCAGCGCGACCGTATCAGATTACCACTGATTGGTTGGCTGCGGCTTTCTGAATTTGGTTATTTGCCCACTGATGACCGGCTTCAAAAAATCGGGTATCACATCACTGGCTGCTGGGTCAGCCGCTGGGCGAATGACTATTGGGTGGTGGTGGCTACTGATGAGCCGGCACCAACCCAGCCAGTCGCACACACGGAGACCGAGTTAGGCCTGGGCATTGATCTGGGCATCAAAGATATGGCCATTTTGAATACCGGCAAAAAGTTTATCAATATTTCCAAAACGTCCTATTACTACCACGTGGAAAAGATGAAGAAACGCTGGCAGGCCCGCTTGGCCCGGCGCAAAATTGCGGCCGAGAAGAGTTTCGCCAAGAATCACCCGCATCAAAAGGCTGGTTATCTGACCAGTCGAGGCATCGAAGAGGCTCGATACTATCTGACCCGCTGGTCAGCTAAACTGGCAAAGATCAACAAAGAAACGGTACGCCAAGCCATTGCGCAAATTGTTAAGCTTAAACCGCCGCATATCACCGTGGAAAAACTCAATATCAAGGGGATGAAGGCCAATCCCAAGTTGGCACCCAGTATCCAAAAGTTGGGACTTGCTTACTTCAAGACCTGGCTCACGTGGCAGTGTCTAAAGCATGGCATTGAATTGCGCGAAGTCAGCACCTGGTATCCCAGTACAAAGTTATGCAGCACCTGCGGCACTTACAATCGAGCTCAATTCCACGGTACGATGGCGGATCTGGCCGTCCGCCAATTCAATTGTCCGCACTGCGGATTATCCATCGACCGCGACGTGAATGCCGCGATCAACTTGCAGCAAGCAACAGACTATACGGTCCTTACGGCAACTGAATAAGATTCCAAGCATTCGCTTGGCTACCCGACGTTCACGGGGACTCTAAGGCCGGGAATCAGTGTTAGACTCGACTGCCAGGCTACCCTAGCTGGCTGAGAGCATCTCGGACAGACCATCGTCTGGAGAACCGGCAATTATCTTGTTTAGTACCATTTGGTACCGAAAAAAGGAACGGTGTGCTTGCCCAAAACGGTATAATGTAAGCATTCACGATTTTAGAAAGCAGGAACTGATCGCCATGAAACATATCGTCACCGGTATTGTGGCCCACGTCGACGCCGGGAAGACTACCCTATCCGAAGCCCTGCTCTACGCCGCCGGCACGATCCGCACCTGGGGCCGGGTGGACAAGGGCGACGCGTTTCTCGATAACGACGCTTTAGAGAAAAAACGCGGGATCACTATCTTTTCCCATCAGGCCAAATTACAGGCCGGCGACTTAGCCGTGACCCTATTGGATACCCCGGGCCACGTGGACTTCGCGGCTCAAATGGAGGCCGTTCTGCCGGTGCTGGATTACGCCATTTTGGTAGTCTCCGCCACGGACGGCGTGCCGGGCTATACGCGCACGCTTTGGCACCTGCTGGCCCGCTACCGCGTCCCCGTCTTTATCTGGGTCAATAAAATAGACGCCCCCGGTGCCGACCCAGCCGCGGTTTTAGCCTTACTGCAAAAGACTCTGGCCCCCGGCTGCACCGACTTCACCCTGACGGATGCCGGTCAGCTGAGCGAAGCCGCTCTGGAAAACGCGGCCGTGCAAGACGATACGGTTTTGACGGATTTCCTCACTGCCGGAACCTTGTCCGATACGACTGTGCAGCGACTGATTCACAACCGGCAAGTCTTTCCAGTTTATTTTGGTTCGGCCCTCAAGCGGCAAGGGATCACCGCCTTCCTGGCCGGCTTGCAGCGCTGGACCCAACCGGCCCAAGCGGCTGCTGACTTTGGTGCCCGGGTATTCAAAATCACCCACGACACCAAGGGCGAGCGGCTTACCTGGGTGCGGGTCACCGGCGGTACTTTGCAAGCCCGCCAAGTCGTCTTGGACGACGAAAAGGCCAACCAGCTGCGGGTCTACAACGGCGAGAAATTCACCCTCGTGCAAACTGTCCCCGCTGGCGGTGTTTGCGCCATGACCGGCTTCACCGACACTTATCCCGGCCAAGGCCTTGGTGCGGCCCAAGACTCGCCCCAACCTGAATTGCAGCCGGTGCTCACTTACGCCTTGGATCCCCAAGGCAACGATATTCATGCTTGCCTCACCGCCATGCGCCAGCTGGCCGACGAAGACCCCCAGCTGCACGTGAGCTGGTCAGAAAGCCTGCAGGAGATCCGGGTTCGGCTCATGGGCGAAATTCAATTGACCGTCCTGCGGCAAATGCTGGCGGACCGCTTTAACTTACAAGTGGACTTTGTCCAAGGCCATATCCTGTACAAAGAAACGATCACCGCCGCCGGCGAAGGTGCTGGCCATTTCGAGCCGCTGCGCCACTATGCGGAAGTCCACCTGCTCCTGCGCCCCGGCCAACCGGGCAGCGGGTCGGTCTACGATTCAACGACCAGTACCGAGACCTTGCCCCAAAATTGGCAGCACCAAGTCCTCACCAGCCTTCAGGCCAAGGAGCAGCTCGGGGTCCTCATCGGCGCGCCGATCACTGATATGCGCATCACTCTGGTCACCGGTCGCGGCAGTATTGTCCACACTGTGGGCGGCGATTTTCGGGAAGCGGCCTGGCGCGCCCTGCGCCAGGGTTTGATGGTCCTAGCCAGCCAAAATCACTGCGTCGTCTTAGAACCGTGGTACGATTTTCGCCTGACCATTACTCGGGATCAGGTCGGCCGGGCGATGAACGACATTCAACGGATGAGCGGCACGATCGCTGAAACTGAAGATACTGCCGGCGGCACCCTCACCGTCCTCACCGGCACCGCCCCGGTCTCCGAAATGCAGTCCTACACCCAGGAAGTGACCACCTACACCCACGGCGAAGGCAGTCTCGAATACGTCGTCGCCGGCTACCGCCCCGCCCACAACGCCGATACCGTCATCGCCGAAGCCACCTACAATCCCACCAGCGATCTCGCCAATCCCCCCGGCTCCGTCTTCGTCGCCCACGGCGCCGCATACACCGTCAACTGGGACAAGGTCCCCGCCACCATGCATCTGCCGTACGTCTACACCCCCGCCCAACTCGCCGCAATGACCGACGAACAGCAGTCATAACGCATAACGAGGAAAATACCAAGGTTCAGTATGCCGCTGAGTAGCGTCTGGTGTAACGAGTATCATGCGAAGAACCACTTAATAGTCTAGACGTACCTAGTGTCAAGTGCGGAGCAAGCGGAGGCGGATGGGGCTCAGTGGTGCAACCACACGGCGGCTTGCCGCCGATGTGGTTAGGCGACTTTGAGACCGCGGTTTTTGCGGGCTCAAAGCGCCGTCACCACGTTCCAGCCCCATCCGCCGCAGCTTGCGGAGTACTTGGCACGGCAGTAGAATGCTTTCTTCCAGTTCACAAACAAAAAAGGTCCCGCCCCAGCAACAAACCCGTTGCTCAGGCAGGACCTTTCTCACTTACTCACTTATTACCGCTTAACCCCGGCTCGAAGAACTGCTGCTGCTCGAATTGTTCTTCTCCACCTGACTCTGCGTCTCACTCAACGTTACTGACGCCGTCTGCTTGCTGCTGCCCCGGTAATACGTCACCGTGACCTTATCGCCGACATTGAAGTTATACAACGCCGTGTGCAGCTGCGCCACAGAGTTCACTGCTTTGCCGTTCAGTGCCGTGATCACATCGTAGGCCTTCAAACCAGCGTTAGACGCCGGTGTGTTCTTGTCCACGCTGCCAATGACGACCCCTTCGGTCAAACTATCCGGAATCTTCAGCTGACTGCGGATCCGTGAATTATCCACGGTACTCAGGTCAATGACCCGCACCCCAAGGGCTGGCCGCACGACCTTACCATTCTTCACCAGCTGATTGATGATCTTCACCACTTCGTTACTCGGAATGGCAAAACCCATCCCTTCAACGGTGGTCCCGTCATTGCTCTGGGCCAGCTTCATCGAGTTGATTCCCACAACTTGGGCCTCCGCATTCACCAGCGGGCCGCCGGAGTTCCCAGGGTTGATGGCCGCGTCCGTTTGAATAACCGTCGCCTGACCGGTCGTCTGACCACTAGAATTGGTGGTGTCCACGGTCCGGCTCTTGGCCGAAATGATCCCTTGGGTTACCGAGGTCGCATATTCGCTGCCCAGCGGCGAGCCAATGGCGATGACCGGTTCACCCGGTGTCAGTGCATCGGAATTGCCGAAAGTCGCAGTCCCTTTGACATATTTCGAATCAATGGTCAAAACTGCCAAGTCACTGACTTCATCGGTCCCGACTTTCTTTGCTGATACCTTCGTACCATCGCTTAAAATAACTTGCAATGAATCAGAGCCTTCAACGACGTGATAGTTAGTCACGATGTAGCCTTTACCGTTCTGGTTGGCATAAATCACCCCAGAACCTTCGCCATACTCTTCCAAGCTGCCTTTAGAAGAACTGCTCTTGCTGTCATCGTCATCGCCGAAGAGTCCGGCAAACGGATCAGAACTATCGGTGTTGCTCTGCTTCTGCAGGTTCACCACAGAAACAACGGCGTTTTTATTTTTCGAAAACGCCTTGGACATGGACGTCGAATTCTTCATCGTCACGTTGCTGACCTGAGTTGTCCCCGGTTCAGAACTAGAAGAAACGGTCGTGTCGCTGGCCTGATTACTAATTTGGTGACTGAAGCCGGCATACGCCACGCCGCCGCCGATCAAGGCGGAAACGAGGGCAACGACGGCAATTTTCCATAATCCGCCCCCGCGTTTTTGCCGCGGCGGTTGACCGTTGCCATTATTCACCGGCCGTACCGGGCGTTGGTTGGGTTGCTGATTCGGTTCATTATTAGGTTCATTATTGTTAAATTGATTATTATCCATCATGACTGGTCTTGTCCGACACCAAGACCTGACCCCTCCTTTATCTCTATCAATCTTCACTTACTAGTGTATCGAAGAAGTTTGAAAAAAATGCGAACATTGTGTTGCTCTGCGGTGATCTTTCTGTAGCCAAACTTGCGCCGCCTACAGCGTGAGCAGCGGTACCGCCACCAGCGGATCGGTATCGTGAAGATAGAAATCATGATCAACCCCAAAATCATGGGCGGCCATTGTTTCCGCCACCGTCATGTGGGCCAACGATTTCATATTATTTTCCTGACTCAGATGGCCTAAGAAGATATGTTTTGTATCGTTGCCGACCACATCCATCAAAGCATGGGCCCCGTCCACATTGGACAAATGACCTAAGTCGCTCATGATGCGCTGCTTCAGCGGCCAGGGATACATCCCTTCCCGCAGCATCTCGGTGTCGTGGTTGGCTTCAAATAAGTAGCAGGTGGCATCCTTGATCACCCCTTCGACCCGCTCAGACACGTAGCCGGTATCGGTGACGATTACAAAAGATTCCCCTGAATGATGAAATTCATAGAACTGCGGCGCAATGGCATCGTGGGAAACGCCGAAGCTGGTGACGTCCAGATCACCCAAGGACAGCGTCGTCCCCATGGGGAACAGCTGCCGCTGGGCCGCCGGCACTTTACCGATTTTCGGCAGCATGGCCTGCCAGGTTTGCGCGTTGGTATAAATATTCATCTGCGGATACCGGCGAGCCAAGACCCCAACGCCGCGAATGTGGTCGCTGTGTTCATGGGTAACGAAAAGACTGTCCACCTCTTTCAAGGTACGGCCAATACTTTCCATCAATAACTCAACTTTCTTACCCGACAGTCCAGCATCCACCAGCACCTTATGCTGGGGCGTTTCAATATATGTCACGTTCCCCGTGGAACTGCTGGCCAATGGACTGACTCTGAAATAATCCAACCCTGGTAAATTTCCCACTGAATGTCGCTCCCTAAATCTTGATTTGCTTTCTGCCCAGAATAACATAATATCCTGTCAGACGGAATTATGAGCTGCTGGTCGTACTGCTGGTGGCATCGTTCGTATTGCTCTTCAATACCGCGCCAGTGAAGGCGTTGACCCGCTTGATAGTGACGACTTTGGTGTTGCGGTTCTCAATGCCCACGTACCACACGGGGATGTAAATCGTACTGCCTTTGGCGTCCAGCAGCCAGCCATAGGCCAGCTTCTCCCAAAGAATACGAGAATTGGACGGGATTTCACTATACGTATACAGCAGCATCACCGCCTCTTGAGCACTCTTTGTCTGATCCATTTCCTGCAGCTTTAACAGCCGATCAATATAGGTCTGGGTATAACCGGTCACCCAGCCGTTGCGGATCTGGAAGACCAGCTGGCCGTGGCTGTCCATGAGCAGCTGACCGTCCACCTTTTGGGCATAAACCGCCCGCGTAGTATCCGATACTTCCGGAACATACTCGTACTGATCGGCAAACAGAACGTTGCCGCTCGTTTTCAGCCAGTCCCGAAAGACACTGTTCCGGTTCTTTGTGGTGACTCGGAACGGATCATTGAGCTTGCTGATCAGCGTCATTTGGGCTGAATCTAAAGACACCGTCTGATCTGTCAACCGATGGTAATTCTGTTGCAGGGCGGCGTTGGGCTGGCTGGCCAAATAATAGCCGCTGCCCCGCTTGGTGGACAGCTTATTCACACTGATATTATCCTCCTGCATCTCCCGCACGAAGCTGGTGGGGGTCGTGGTAGTGGAGGTTGTCCGTGAGCCGACCTGGGTCAGGTTGGAGCGAAAGGAGAAGAACAGGAAGATATCCAGCGCAATGAACACGATGAGAAAGATGCCTTCAATCTTGCGAAAGTCCATTTATCTCACCCCCATGGCCGTGCTGTTGGTATTGGCACTCGCTTGATCAGCATCATTCGACTCGCCCGAAGCGCTGGTTTGGTCAGCCGGTGACGTATCGGAAACGGTATCCGGGTCAGTTTTCAGCCAAGTTCCAAACGACTGCCATTGTCCATAGTAGCGGACATAATACGTCGGCAGCAAATCGACGACCTGGTCGGTTTCCTTATCCATCTGCCACCGGTAGCCCAGCTGGATTCGTTCAATGCGTTTGCGTTTGAAGCCCCGCTGTACCATTTGATCGATCACCTGCTCGGTGGGAATCACCGATACTGCCGCTTGGTCCGAGGGTACCGGCACTTGCAAATTAGAATTAGCGAAGAGTGCCTCCAACAGTCCAGTGGAATCCCCCGGTGTGATTTGCGCCGCTCCTTTATCAGTTTGCTGGAATACCGGGAAGCCCTCTACATAATTGCGAAACGAGACCGTGTCGGTATTATCGTCATAGCCGAAATAGCGGATATTGCGCAGGGAAATCCCGCCATTTTTCAACGTTTCAAAGCTATTCTCCAGCTTCGCGGTCATCGTCTTGACTTCCTTTTGGCCGTAGCTCTGATAGGTCACCAAATGGCCGTTCTTGGGCACGATCAATTTTTGACTGCCTGAAATGTACTGGGTATCACCGCCAGATGATTTGGACTCGATATTACTCGTTTCCGACCCGCTCATCAGATTATTGACGAACTCGTTGTCCGGAGTGTAGGACACCAGGTAGCTATAAGGGTTCATCGTGAACGCCTTGGTAAATAGCAGCTGCGTAGTGTTGTTTAACGCCACGTACTTGCACTGCGCAGTAAAATCAGCACTCCGCACCAGGCTGGTCAGATCGGTATAATTGCCAGCCATAGTGGTCTCGCGAATTGTTTGGTTGTCATCGTTCAAAAAGGTGATGGTTAAGCGGTTGCCCTTGGGTGTCGCAATCAGCCGATCAAAAGCGAAATCCGTCTCGGATAATTTACTGGGCTGTTTGAACGTATCCGCAAACAAGCGCCACGTGATGCGGTCCGGGTAAATCATCATGATACTGTTTTTTTGATTGAGGCGGGCCAAATAGGCCTTCATGTCCAGTTTTTGGACCACCCCAATCGTGGTCATGTTCCATTTGGCCAAGCGCTTCTGCAAATTAGCCATCAGGTTATTCTTGCGGTTATACACCAATTTCTCGGTCACATCATCATGATAAATAACGCGAATCGGCAAATACACATCGCCTAGACTCTGCACGGTGCTGTTCTGCACGGCATTGGCGTTGTCATTCACCACATCCTGGGGCCGATTGAACGCGGTATTATGGGCCATGATCAAGTAGGTCAGCACGAAGCTGATCGCTACTGCGATGATCAGGGCCACCCGCAGGATAATACTAGACAGTCTCGTCATCCCAGTCACCTCCTGGATCGTAGGCTTCATACGGCAGTGAAATATAGAACGTGGAGCCCTTGCCCTCAGTACTGTTGACCCAAATCCGGCCGCGGTGAGCCTCCACAATTTCTTTGGAAATGGCTAGGCCCAAGCCCGTACCGCCCTGTTGCCGGGAACGGGCTTTATCCACCCGGTAGAAGCGGTCAAAGACCTTGGCCAGATCCGCCCGGGGAATGCCCAGACCCTGGTCCGCGATACTGATCAGGACGTGTTCCCGGGACCGGAAGAGCCGAACGGTGATCGTCCCGCCATCGGGTGAATACTTGATGGCGTTATTCATCAAGTTGTCGATCACTTGCGTCATCTTATCTGTATCGATCTCCTGCCAGATATCTTGGGACGTGAAGTTCCGCTTGATCACGTAGTGCTTCTGGGGTGCCCCAGAGCCGGCGGCGTTCTCTTCATCAGAATGAATCATCATATCGAACCGATTGATGATGTAAGCCAAGAACTCATTCAGATTGACATACTCCAAGTTCAACTTGGCCGTTCCCCGATCAATCCGGGACAGACTGAGCAGATCATTGATCATCCGAATCATCCGGTCGGTTTCATTCTGAGTCACTTTCAGAAACTTCGGCGCAATACTCGGATCTTTCCACGCGCCGTCGTTCAGGGCCTCAATATAACTGCGCAGACTGGTCAGCGGCGTGCGCAATTCATGGGACACATTGGAAACGAATTGCTGCTGTTCGCGCTCGTTCTTTTCCTGCTCGGTGACATCGTGGAGTACGCAGACCAAGCCGGAAATGAACCCGGTCTCTCGCTGGATGAGAGAGAAGTAAGCGTGCAAGATCAAGTCCTTGTTGCCCTTGTCGGACATATCCAGGATGATTTCCTGCTGCTTTTCGAGCAGATCCCGCAAGGTGTAGTCTTCACTGATATCCAGCACATCCAGAATTGAGCGGCCGATGGTATCTTCTTCGGACTTATCCAGGTAATCCTGGGCCGTATCGTTGATGATCACGACGTTGCCCCGCCGGTCGGTAGCCAAGACCCCGTCCGTCATGTAACTGAGGACCGAGTCCAGCCGCCGGCGTTCCGCCTCTGAAGCTTCCTGGGCCTCCTCGACCCGGACAGAGAGGTTGTTGACGGCCACAGCCAGCTGGCCGAGTTCGTCATTGCCGTAGATCCGTACCTGACCGGAGTAATCCCCTCGGGCCATGCGGATCGCTTGTTTCTTCATATCATCAATGGGCTTGGTTATTGCCCGGGAAATAAGAATGGCAATTACAGTCCCCAAAACGGCTGCCGTGAGCGAGGCCGCCAGGAAGATCTGGACAATTTTTTGAATACCAGAGAAGACGTCCTCCATATTGGCCCGCACATAGACGACCCCCACTGTGGCGTTGCTCTCCGCGGTGGGATTCGACAGCGGCGTGATGGCAATATAAAAACTCCGGTTGCGGGCATCGTAACTGATCCGATCCAGCTTCCGGTTCTGATAGATTCCAGTCTTCACTTCAGGAACCGTGGAGCGATGGCCCACGGCGTCTTGATCATTAACGTTGCTCGTGCCGCGAATCACGCCGCGATTGTCCACGACTTGAATTTCAGAAATGTTATTGTTGTTCACGTTGCTGAGAACGTCTTTGATCGTCTGATTGGCCTGGGTACTGTTTTTATCCACCAAAGCCGTCGATAATTGGTTCATGACGTAAGCTTGGAGCTGGATCGAGTCTTCAAAGGACTGGACGTTCTGCTCCTCCAACTGGCCGACAAAATAAGCCCCGATGACTTCCAGTGTCACAACCAGCAGCAGGACGAAAACCAGGGCGATTTTAAAATGAATGGATTGAAATAATTTAATTCGTTTGTTCATGCGGTTAGACCCGCCTTACGGCGATCACTCATCCCCCGGCCGGCGCAGGAAATAGCCGACGCCGCGGCGGGTGACCAGCCATTCCGGTTTGCTTGGATTGTCTTCGATTTTTTCCCGCAAGCGGCGAACGGTCACATCGACGGTACGCACATCGCCGAAGTAATCATAACCCCACACGGTTTGTAACAGGTGCTCCCGGGTCATCACCTGACCCAGATGCTGGGCTAAATAATAGAGGAGTTCAAATTCCCGGTGGGTCAATTCGATCTTCTCGCCCCGTTTCTTAGCAATATAAGCGTCCGGCAAAATCTGCAGATCGCCCACGGTAATTTCTTGGGGACTATCTGAATCGACTTCTTGGGCACTGTTGGTGGCATCGATGCGGCGCAAATTAGCCTTCACCCGGGCAATCAGTTCCCGGTTAGAGAACGGCTTGGTGACATAATCATCAGCCCCCAGTTCCAAACCCAGAACCTTATCGATCTCCGAGTCCTTCGCCGTGAGCATAATAATCGGCGTATCGCGGTCCTTGCGCACTTGGCGGGCCACTTCCAGCCCGTCGATTTTCGGTAACATCAGATCCAGTAAAATCAGATCCGGTTCATAACTTTTTACCTTGGCCAGGGCTTCCTCGCCATCGGCTGCGGTGTCGACATCGTAGCCTTCTTGGGTCAAGTTGAATTTCAGAATGTCAGAAATTGGTTTTTCATCGTCTACTACGAGAATTTTTTTGGCCATGCGAAACAAATACCTCCTTGAGGTTGATGGTGCGTGCAATAGTGACCTGTAACAATTATAACAATTCTGGACAATATTACAAAAGTGTCACGAAGCGGGGCGGGGCAAACTGTTGGGCTCGCCTTGTTGAAAACGGTCTCTTCGTGTTTGTCTATTTTCTGTAACGCGAGGCATTTTCCGTTGCAAAGCCGATTCGGCATCTTATACTGATGATGTAGTTGAAGCGATGTATTATACGAGGAGGAAAAAGCATGAAGTTACGACGGTTCTTAACAGTGGCAGCGACCTTGGCGGCCGCGGTGATTCTGGCTGGATGCAGCGTCGGTAGCGGTTCGTCCAGTACCCCCGGCGGCGGAACCAGCAGCAGCGGCCGGACCAAGATCACGTTCTGGTATCGGATGACGGGGTCTACGAAAAGGCGTTGAAGTCCTACATCACTGATTTCAACAAGAGCCAGAAGCAATACGAAGTGGTCGGTACGTCCCAGGGGAGTTACGACAACCTCCAAAAGAAGCTGCTGGCGGCGGCCAAATCCCGAACTTTGCCCACCATGAGCCAGGTCACCGATATCACGGTGCCCGAGTACATAAAGAACGGCTTCATCCTGCCTCTGGACAACGTGGCGCTGAAGGGCAGCGACAAACTGACCGATAAGGAACTGGCCGATATTTACCCCGGCATCCGGCAAAACCTGAAGTACCAAGGCAAGTATTACACCATGCCCTTTGCTACCGGCACTCGGATCATGTTTTACAACAAAGACATTTAAGATAAGTACAAACTGAGCGTCCCGAAGAACTGGGAAGACTTCGCCGCCATCAGCCAGAAGCTCAAGGGTACTGGCATCACCACGGTGGGGTTCAACAAGTCCTATCATTTTGAACTTGAAACCTTGGCCTACGATGCCGGCAACCGGCTGGTCACGCCGCAGCTGAAGGTGAATTTGACGACGCCAGCGACACTAGCCGCCGGTAACGCCATTGTCGCCATGCTCCACGACAAGACGGCCGCTTCTGCCGGGACCGACTTCTACTTCAACGTGCCCTTCGTTCAGGGCAAGATGTTCGCCGGCCGCCACGATCCAGCAATTGAAGAATACGGCGCCCAAGACCATGCACTGGGGTACGGCGCTGATGCCCGGCTTCCAAGGCAAAGAAAGCAACGTGCTGGGCAACAATGGTCTAGGGCTTTTCAAAGGGGCGTCCGCCAAACAGCAGCAAGGGGCTTGGCAGTTTATGAAATATCTAATGAGCAGCAAAGTCCAAGCTGATTGGGGTGAAAAGACCGGTTATGTGCCCGTGGTGAAATCTGCCGTGACCAGCACCAGCTACCAGGCCTTTCTAAAGAAGAATCCCGAATATCAAGCGGCCGTGGATGCATATGAGAAGGCCTTCTCCTCCACCCCGTTCGTCGGTTACAACGAGTACCGCAACGACCTGTATGCAGCCGTGGACGCCACCATCAGCAAGGGTGAGTCGGCGAAGACTGCCTTGACAGCCTTGCAGAAGCAAACCGAGCAAATCATTCAGGATAACAAGTAAGTACGGGGACAGCCAGCGTCCCTAAGTCAACATTACTGACATTTTTCCGTAAAAGGGGGTTGCATGACCCCCTTTTCTCGTGCTATTATATTTAAGTCGTTGAGAGCGACAGGGACATTTCATGGGTGGCTAGCTCAGCTGGCAGAGCAACGGACTCTTAATCCGTGGGTCCAGGGTTCGATCCCCTGGCCACCCATTTTTGCGTTATCAACCAGTAGCAAACGTTGCTAAAACGGCGTTGTTACTGGTTTTTCTTTTGGCCGAATTGTCATTGATTCGCATGAATTGACAATGAAAGAAAACCACGAGAAAACCACGGAAAACCACAAATAAAATATCATTACGGGTGGGCGGTTGCCGTTTCTGGTCTGAATCAGGAACGGCCTTTTTTTATACTGAAGTTTGCAATTGCAGTAACCATTAACGTATAATTGATAGTGTCCTAGATAGTTTCTCTGATTACTTCATGGAATGAGGTGTGCTTATGCATTTGCTTTGGGCTTTGATCATTGGCGCAGTGATTGGTGCAATTGCTGGGGCAATAACTAACAATGGTAAATCAATGGGCTGGATCGCCAATATCGTAGCAGGTTTAGTTGGTTCTGCTATTGGTGAGTCACTTTTAGGCCATTGGGGACCGCAGTTGGCTGGCATGGCTTTAATTCCGTCGATTATTGGCGCAATTATTGTGGTCGCTGTTGTTTCATTCTTCATTAGCAGGTCGAATAAGTGAGAGGAGAGCTGCTTTCATGGAAGTTTTACAATCCGCGTTTAAGTTTATGGTTGCTAGTACGTTAATTGTTGGCGGAGTTCTTGTTGCTAGTACGGTTTTTGCAGCTAAGAGCATCGACAAGGCTGGCGATCAATTGCAAGACAAGCTCCACAACTAGTTTTCCTGAGTGTGCCACCTCATCTTGGGGTGGCTATTTTTTGTGCTGAACTGGGTATGTCCAAAAATGGCGACACCCACAGGGGAAAAATTCCGCTGCCGGTTGATCCAGACAGTCATTCACTTGCCTTCTTCACCGGGCGTGCACCAGAAATGGCCTGTTAGCACACAAATGTAACCGTCAAGTTCGATTGAGCCATTTTCGCTCATTAATTTTGAACCAATTTCGCTCAATAAGACTGAGCCACTCCATCCCAATGCCGGTGTAATAGTCATCCTACGGGTTTTGGACACCATTTGACAGGCCGATTACCGAACGATGCGGATTATCGAAGATCGTTTGGCGATGGGTTACTCGGTAACTATGTCCTGTCAGTTCGATGATCTCTGATTTCTGCACAATGCGATCTAGTATCGCTGCCGCAATGATTTCGTCGCCAATCAGTTCTCCCCACTGTTGGGGTCCTTT
>NZ_AUEH01000062.1 GCF_000425885.1 Schleiferilactobacillus harbinensis DSM 16991 | reverse complement strand
GACGTCCCACCCGCTAGGTATTCCTGAACAATCTGAAACTTGAGCTCGCTGGAATACGTCGTGCGCTTACGCTGTTGGCGTCGCGGTGCTCGTTCCTTAGGGACGAGTCCGGCTGCTCCCCATTGTTTATACTTCTGTACCCATTGACTCAATGCTTCCTTGCGCGGCCCTCCGGATCGCTGAACATCCATGAGTGACTGGCCAGACAGTACTCGATTAACGAACTCAATCTTGTCTTCCAAAGAGTAACGGATTCCCTTCCGCCGCATAAAAAAACTCCCTTCTGGGAGAACAGACCTTTGATTATTTGGTCTGTCCACCCTGAAGGGAGTGTACCCAGGTCCGCGATGGCTCAGTCAGGATAGGGAAAATCAATGTTGCATCATGAAGAAAAAGTTTGTCGGTTGTTGGCGTTCAGCAGGAATTCTGTTGGCCTCGTTCCTGTTGACATTTTATATACTACGGGATAGATGTGACGATTCTTTGAAGACAATGTGGCCCTTTTCGGAACCTTTTCCCACCTATATTATGCCTTGTAGCCAAAGTCCGGGATCGTATGCCAGCGGCGGCGAATCGTATGGGCAACCATCTTCGGCCGGCGAGTCCGGGTGAAGACGCCCTTGCGGTTGCCGTCAACCCGGACCAGGCCTTGGATCGTATTGAAGTCCGCGAAGTTCCAGATCTGTTCCCCGATGAAGAAGGGCCGCTTGTCAAATTGGGCACTGATCCGGTCGAAATATTCCGCCTGATATTCCTCATCAAACATCCGCGGCACCACGTCATGCAGACCTTCCACGGTGTCCGCACCATACTCAGTGACCATCACCGGCTTGTGCTGCTTGGCCCAAAAGTCCAACTCGATATTCCACGCTTCACAAGCGGCATCCAAATCGCCGCCAAGATTGTACCAGCCATAATAACGGTTGATGCAGACAACATCCATGGTCCGAGTGATCATGTCTTTGTTGTAGTCACTTTGCGCGTTAACCAGTGTCACTGGCCGATTTTCTGGATCCAGCTCATGGGCCAGCTCATACAAGGGTCGGAAATAATCGTAAGCCGACTGAGGAAACGCGGCGGTTTCCGGTTCATTGGCCAGGGACCACATCACGACACAGGGATGGTTCTTGTCCCGGTCGATCATGTCCCGCAGGTTCTGCCGATGCAGTTCGCCATTGTGCATGGTCTTGTAAGCATCGGCTTTCGTCCCGCGGCCCAAGCCGACCGCCGGTGTTTCATCGATCACGACGATACCTTCCCGGTCGCAAAGGTCGTACATTTCTTCCGCATAGGGATAATGGCTGGTGCGGAACGAGTTCGCCCCGATCCAGTGCATCAGGCTCAAATCGGCCACATCGAACACGGCGTCAAAGCCGCGGCCGTGGAGCGGACTGTCTTCATGCTTGCCGAAACCCTTGAAGTAGAACGGCTGGTCATTGATCAGGAACTTGGTACCCGCAACCCGGACCGTACGAATGCCGAAGGTCTGGCGATACTGATCCGCGCCGAAGGTCACCACGGCCGTGTACAGATACGGGTGGCCGGGAGCCCACAAGTGGGCATTCGGGACGGTCAGCGTGCCGGTTGTCCCGCCGCCATGGACCACCACTTGGCCGGTCCGGTCCAGAATTTCCACGGTCGTTTCGCCCGCGCCCTGGGTGGTTACGGTATACTGGACCAGCCCATTGGTCCCGGCAATATCCGGCACCAGCGTGATGTCCCGAATATAGGCCTTAGGCGTCGTGTACAGCTTCACCGGCCGCTGAATCCCCGCATAGTTGAAGAAATCGAAGTTCGGCTGATTCTGCTTCTTGGCATGTTCCTGGGCGATCTTGACGCTGGGAATACCGCCGTCGCCCATGCCGAACATACTGCCGCCGTCCTCATTGCCAACGGGCAGAGTCGAAAAGTTCACCCGATTATCCACCGCCACGGTCAGCAGCGCCGACTGCCCCAGCGTCAGCTGGTCAGTCAAGTCAATTTCGAAGGGCAAAAAGCCGCCCTCATGGGTTGCGATTTCTGTCCCATCCAGATACACCTTGGCGGTATGGGTCACACTGGCAAAACGCAGCACGATTCGCTGCCCGGCAAAAAATGGCGGCACCGTGATAGTCCGTTGATAAAACGCCCAGCCGTAATGATCCCGGTGGGCTGCATCCGCTTTCTGATCGTTATAAGACCCCGGTACGGCCATCGTTTCCGGAGCGGTCAGCGGTTTGGCATACCAGTGATCAGCGAAGCCGTGCCCGTCATCCAGCTTAAATTGCCACACGCCGGACAAGTCCACGACCGCCCGGCTATCAGTTGCTCTCGGATATAACATAATTTTAGTAAAGCCTCCAATTCAGTAATCATCTCTATGATAGCGGATTCTTTAACTGAAAGACAGGCTATTTTTTACTAAATCCGCTGGCCCAGATGCAGCGTATGAATCTGATCTTTCACCGTCATCGCCGCCAGCCGCCGCTGCCACGTGTCCACCACGTAATTAAGAAAGTCCACTTCGGTGATCAACGGAATGCCCATTTTGTTAGCCAGTTGCAGCTTCTCCGTCATCGGCGGCGAGAATAGGTCGCCGTACATCGTGCCCACCACCACGTAATCCGTCAACCCCGAAATCGTATCCCGGGGCACAACGCCCACAAACGACGCCAACTTGGCCAATTGATCCTGGGTCATTGTTTCGAAATGCCCAGAAAAGACGATTGTTTTATTTTGCAGGTCCATCGGCCCATCCTCCCGTTCTGTTGCTTATCTACATTGTACCCTAGACCAGTCATTTACGGGGGGTGTGCATTTATGTGCATTTCTTGCCGTGCTGCTTGGCATACTCTATACTATTAAAGGAAGAAAAGAGGTGCCACCGTGTATCAGCAACAACGTATTCAAGCACTGATCGAATGGCTGCGCCGGGACGGGCAGCTGACCACGAAACAAATCATGGCGAAGTTTGCCGTCTCCCGGGAAACCGCCCGGCGGGACATGATGGCCATCGTCAAGCTGGGCCAAGCCCAGCGCACCCACGGGGGCATCGTGCAAACACAAAAGGCCCTGCCGGTACTGGACTACCTGGAGCGGCAGCACCAGTTTTCAGATGCCAAAACGGCCATGGCCGCTGCGGCCCTGCCGCTCATTGAACCGCACATGACGTTGTTTTTAGACGTCAGCACCACCGTTCTCGCCCTGTGCCAGCAGCTCCACGAACCCGCCACCGTCTTCACCGACTCCCTGGATAACGCACTGACCCTGGCGACCCATCCAAATATTGACCTGCATCTGCTGGGCGGCCGGTTCGAAGCAAAAAATCGACTGTTTTACTCCCGGGACAGTTTGACTACCCTAGCTAACGTCACCTTTGATATTGCGGTACTGGGCACCGCCAGCCTGGATGCTGCGGGCATCTACGTGAATGACGACAATGACGCGGCAATGAAACGCCAAGCCACGGCCCAAGCGCGGAAAGTAATCGTGTTGGCTGAACACCAAAAATTTCAGAAGCAAACCCCCTACTTGTCGGCACGCTGGGCGGACATTGATCTGCTGATCACCGACCAAGCGCTCACTGCTAATGAAAAAGTACCCAGCGATGTCTCCGTGATCGTTGCCGGACAAAACGCCTAGCCCTGCGGCTGGGTTTTTCTTTTTCTCCTTTCTGCACATAAATACACATTAACGCTTGTAAATGCACACAAATCCATGTATACTTCAAGATGAAAGCAGAAGGGAGCGATTCTCATGATCAAGTATCCATTAGTGCTCAGTGATATTGATGGCACCCTGGTTGATGATAATGGTGCAATTCCGGACCATGTCGTTCAGGCCGTGCAAGCCTATAGTCAAGCGGGCGGGCATTTTGTCCTCGCCTCCGCCCGGCCGCCGCTGGCGATGGTCGACATTGCCAGCCAGCTCGACCTGACGGTTCCGCTGGTCACCCTCAACGGCAGCCTGATCGTCACCTATGATCCCCATGCCGGCAGTTGGGATATTCTGGCTGAACAGCCGCTGTATAGCCGGGTGCCCATCCAGCTGTATCAAACCATCGTCACCCACCAGCTGCCTGTCAGTCTGAACATTTACTCCGGTCTGGCCTGGATCGCCAACCAGCATGACCAGTGGAACGACCAGGAAGCAGCCATCACCGGTACCTGGCCGCTGATCAAGCCGCTGGCCCAGCGGCTGGCCACCGGTCTGACCGTCCACAAGATGCTCGCCATGGCCGCCCCCACCGTCATCGACGAACTCACGACGATCATTGCCGCCCATCCAGAGTGGCACGTCAACGCCAGCCGGTCCAAAGATACCTACCTGGAGATCAGCGACGCCAGCGTCTCCAAACAGAGTGCCCTCCACCTGCTGGCCGACCATTTCAACATTTCGTTGGCTCAAACCATGGCGATTGGTGACGGCGACAATGACCTGCCCATGCTCACCACCGCCGGCCTGGGTATCGCCACTGGCAATGCGCGCCCGACCGTCTTGGCGCAAGCAGCCCAGACCGTGGCCAGCAACACCGACGGCGGTGTCGCCGAGGCGTTGAATGACTATGCGCTGGTCCATTAGGCAAAAACTGACCGGCAGCCCGCGTCTCCCCCAAGACGTGGGCTGCCGGTCAATTTTTTGCGCCGGTTAATTAATTGTCGACTTGTTAGAATCCAGCGTGTAAGTAATCGTTGCGTTGTACTTGCCCAACTTGATGGCCGCATCGTCGTTGGCGGGCACCGTGAGTGTGACTCCCTTACCTCCGTTGCCGCCGCTGTAGTCTAAGGCCGCATTTTTAGGATCAACCGTTGGCTCCAGGCTGGTATCCAAACGATATAACCGCTGCATCGACTGATTGGACGGTACGGTATTCGCCGTATGGTTAAAGTATAGCCAATCGTCGTCGGTCATTTTATTGTTTGCTTTATTGGCATCATAATCAGCCGGTTTAGTTTCCCCATTCGGGGTACCGAAGGTCATCGCCAAATCGGACAGATTACTGTCGCCGTTAACGAACGGGGACAGCTGGGCGAACAGCGACCAATTATTCACGGTGCTGGCCGTGTCGGGATCAGTCACGGCAAAGGTCTGTTTGTTGCCGGCCACAGTCGCGTACGTAACCGTACTGCCCGGTTGCGGATGTTTGCCGAAGTCAAAACTCGGCACCGTTTGCAAGTATGGCGACGCCGCCGGATAGAGCCAATTGGTATTGGATTCGCCCAAGTAATCCAGGGTATCCGGATCCAGCAACAGATCTTGGAACGGCGTGCCGTTGCTGGGCATCTTGCTGATATCAGATACCTGATACTTGGCAGTATAGGTGAACGTCTGGCCAACAGGGAGCGGATTGGTGAGCGTGACATCATAAGCCGCAGCGTTACCCCCGAGTTTTGCCGTAATATTGGTATCCTTACTTACCGTTCCGTTTGCTGCGCCAAAATTATAATCGGCTAATGTCAGACCGGCTGGCGTGGGCACGACGACAACGAATTTAGTCCGGCTGCTATCTGTACCAACATTTTTCACTACCCCCGTGGCGGTGATCGTTTGCCCGTTGGCATAAGCATACTGCGTATCCTGACTGCGCGTAATGGTGTAAGACGCATGGGCATTATTGATCAGCGCAATCAGTGTTGAGGCTTTCTTAGTACCCAGGGTGCTGCCAATCGTCGGCTGCGTGGTCGGCATATGCACGGGAATATCATCCTGCCGGGATAACGTGAAGTCCCCGGAATAGAAAGTTACAGGATCCGTGGTCGCTGCTGGCGGCATCTTGAACTCCGGCGTGATGTCACCATAGGGACCCTTCTGGGCAAAGCCATAGTTGTACGTATCCGCCAAGCCCAGACCGACCTTGTTGGCCGTGGTACTCGTCACCAAATTATTGGCCGTGGCAGTACCGTACTTTGTACCATCGAACCCGTTTAACGCGGCAGTCATGGTGTCGTTGTTAATAATCAAACCATCGCGCCAACTCCCCAACGAATAGGTTTGATGCTGACCATTGGTTACACTGGTCTTGGGCACAATGAGGAACGGACTGCTGGACAGGTCCATGTTCGGTGTCAGGCTTTGGTTCAAGCCCAAATTAGCACTGGCAATGGGGATGCCATTGAGCGAGCCGCTGTAAATCCATTGGCCAGGAGAAAAATCTTTTGAGACCTCACCTGAATAACCCGTGCCAATGTTCTCACTGCCGCTATTCGTCACAGCCAGCTTCAGAGATGGTTCATCAGCCGAGTAAATGGGATGCGGAGCAACTGTTGGCGTACTTTGGGAGTAATCATACACTTCATAGACGTTGGCATACCGCTCAGGCGTGATTGATCCCGCTTTCTGAAGCGTCTTTTTATCTGCCGAAAACTGCGGAGCGTGGCCTGCGTGATCCCAATCCTTGGTCACGGAGATATTGCTCCCATCGTTCAACAAAGCCCCATCGGTTCGCGGATTCGGCGTCGCCGTCCGATACCGCATATCGTCACCAATTGGATTGCCGGAAGAGTGGAGCGTGTCGTTCGTTGTGTCCTTGTCGTAAGGCACTGCGGCCGCGGTCCACGAGGTGAAGTTCGTGTAGACAGGGAATTCGACCCCATTATTTATTTCACTCTTTTTGATTAACGCATGATCCATCGGTGTTTTACCAGGCTGTATTTGATTCATCAAGTCGGTGTCTTTTGTCGGATCAGTCCGATCCATACCAGCGATGACATTGTCCGGATCAGCCAGTTGGTTGCTGTTGAACATGGTAATACTGAACGAACGTCGATTGCTATCGTCACTGCCGCTGGTATCCCCAGTGTTAAATGTCCCATCTTTGTAGGGTGCCGCAAATAGCCGGTTGGTCGTTAAAGATTGAAGCGCAGTGTCTGAGCTGCCGCGATATTTGGACATGTCAAAGGTGAAATTGATTTGGGCAGAGCCGTAGAAGCCGCTGCTAACGAAGTAACCTGATATGACTTTAACAACGGACGTGCTCAGCGCGCTCATAGCCTCCGCTATGAGTCCCCCGTCTACCTTTACCAACGAGCGATTATCGCTCGGATCCGCCGCATTTAATAAAGTAATCGCACGACCCACACTGCCAGTTTCATAAATGGGGCTGCCAGAAAAGAGACTCGTAATCCCATCGATAAATTGATTAACCGGCCACCAACTGGAAAATGTATCCTTGACCAATCCGTAGTATGGATCCCAAATTGTGCTCTTACCACCAGTTTGAGTAGGAAAATTGGGGTGCCCATCTATGGTGCTGGGGCTGCCAATTTGATCCAATGTAGACGGTTGACCAGAACTGTCCAGATAAACGTTATTCAAATAATCTCGGGTATCCGCATTGTCAAGCAATTTCATTGTTGCCGCCGTACCATTATCAGATGCCGTGTAACCAAACGGAATACCCTTAACTTTCAGGTAAAAGACATTGGCGTGGTCAGGATCAAGATAGACATGATGGGCAAACTGCAATGGAAAGTTGATGTTCTTCAATTGAAATCCCAGGGCTTTAATAGTTTGCAGGTTCAGATAGAAATAGGACCCGCTCCAGTCAACTGCACCGCCCAATGACTTGGCATCAACCCCCGCTGGTAAAGTGATGCGCGCCATGACACCCCAGTTTCCAGCCATAGCGGAATCAACCGTGGTTTTCGACTGGGCCAATTGGGCGTGAATCGGTACATTGCCTGAAATCTTTAAGAACCCGTTGTCATACGTTTCGCCGCTTTTCAGCTTATTAGTGGCGTCCATTTTGCTGGTTAGATTCCCGGGATTGTAAGTAAAGTCCGTCTGGCTATTGAATTCAGTCGTTGGGTCGGTATTGAACTTGTTGGCGCGCTCGGGCGAAGAGAATGACAAGAAGTCGTTTCGGTCCACGTAGTTGATGCTGTAATAGGGTTTACCGTAAGAAGCGACATCATAATTAGGATCGTAGTTCTTATCACTGGAATTGGGACTGGGGAAAGTAATAGTGACCGGTGATTCAGCATTTTTCTTTTCCCAGTCACCCCCATCCCCAGTAGTGATACTCGCTCCACTGGCAGTCGTACCTGACGGCTCATAGGAGCCTCCGCTCGCAGCCATCGCCAGTGTTGGCTTAGCCATGAGAAGAATGATCATACCAATTAGCAGATCACTAATCAGAAAAATTGTAACTGCCTTCGTTCTCAAATGATGACGCTGTTGTTGCAAAATTGGCACCTCTATCTATTTAGTTCTACGAATTATTTAGTCTGCCATTTAACCGTAGAGCTAATTAGTGCAACGTGCCGGGCAAAAGCGACAAGAATTTTTTACCAATATTGACAATTCAGAATATAAGATCCGGTGGTTTCTTAGTTCAGATTGCATGTGGAATCACATTGTTGGTATTTTCTATTCTTAAAAAAACATTTTTGAATTGGTACATCTCAGATATATAACATCCGTTATATATGTCTCGCTTTGCACATACAATTATGGCCTAGATATTGACGTCTCCTTTAGACTTTAACTTATAAAATAATTGTTCAGGGAAGAGCAATTCAGAGTTAAAAAAGGCTGGTGATTCTTCGGAAAAATCACCAGCTACCTGCGAAAGGTTGAAGTTATTTTACTGCCGCCGAGCCGCCTGAAACGCCCGCCGCAGCAAGAAATACAGAATCGGCACAATAATCGCCGTGGCCACGGAGTTGATGGCTGTCGCGGTTAGGCTGAGAAACGAGGCGATGATCGCCGGTTGCAACGTGATCCCGGCAATCAGGCCCTCAACCACGGTCGCCAGAAAAGACGTGATCAGTTTGGTAATCCCGGCAGCGATGCCGACGGTAATAATATGACTGGGCCGATCATCGTGCTTGAACGCGCGCATAATCGCACTGACCACGATCGCCATCACGATCACTTCCAGCACCGTCAGCCAGCTCGTAGCGGCATACCCATTCAGGATATCGAAGCCGCCTAGGCCAACGGCGGCAGCCACGCCGCCCCAGACACCGCCCAGAAATAGAATGGCAATAACCATCAAGGGATTGCCGAAGTGAATGAATGGCCGGCCGACGATCGCCGGGAGGGGAATCCGTAAAACAGAAATTCCGATATAAATAATGGCCGCGAATAACGCGGTTAAAATGGCATTCAACAACTGCTTATTTCTTCCTAACACTGAATAATTCCTCCATTTCTAGACTTGATCAAAGTAGGTCAGCAGCGCATCGGGAATCAGGGCAGCGGCCAGGCTGAAGGCCTTGTAGAACGGGTGCGGGGTGTAAACCATGCGGCCCCGCTGAACCAAGGTCAGCGACCGGCGAGCGACTTTGGCCATGTTCAGCAGCGGCAGGTGGGCCGCCATGTTGAACCGGCTGGGTGCCGTACTGCTGAACTGACCCGTACGCATCAAGCCCGGCGCCAGCGCCAAGACATGGATTCCTTGGCAGCGCAGTTCAGCGTGCAGACCCTTGGTATACGCCAACAGATAGGCCTTGCTGGCGCTGTAAACCACCATGTTCGGTGACGGGGTGAATGCGCCAATCGAGGTGACATTGATGATGGCGGCACCCCGCGCCATATAGGGCAAAACCAACCGGGTCAACACGGTGGGCGCGACGGCATGCAGGGCAATCAGTTCCAGCTGATTGGCAATCGGCATGGCGGCCACCGGCCCGGTATGCATCGCCCCGGCGTCATTGATCAGCAACCGCACCTGCGGCTTTTCCCGAGCCAGCAGCCCCTGCATTTTGCGCAGCGCTGCCGGCTCCGTGAGATCGTAAGGCAGAATTCGGAACCGGCGGCCAGCGATGGACTGGGCCAGCTCAACTAATTGCGTTTTGCGCCGGGCAATCAGCCAGATTTCGTCCAGCATGGGCATCATTTCGGCCACAGCCCGGACGTATTCCCGGCCCAGGCCCGACGACGCCCCAGTAATAATGGCAATAGTCATGGTCGCTCCTCGCTCTCTGCTCGGGTGCTGGCCGCCACCAGGGTCGGCAAGACCGGGCCAAAATTGACATCCTGCAACGGATTATCTGCTTTAGCGGCTTGATTCGTTACGGTAATTGCCCGGGCAATGAAGTCCATGGCACTGGCAATGGCCGTCTGAAGCGGCCGACCTTGGAGCAGCCGGCCGGCCAAGACACTGGCAAACATATCACCGGTACCAAAGTAATGCCCTGGCAGTGCTTCCGTGGTTTGCATCTGAACCGTCTGCTGCGCCGCTGATGCAACACCGATACGGCTGCTGGTTAACGCGATCCCGGTCAATACCACGGGAATTTGAAACTGGGCAAAAAAGGCAGCGGCTAATTCCTGGGCGGCTGCCGCCGTCACCGGTTCAGTTGTCGGCTTTCTCCCTAACAACAACTGGGCTTCGGTCACATTCGGCGTGACCAGCGTGGCGTGGGCCAGCAAGTTGCGCATACCGGTGACGTAGTCCGCGTCTAAGCCGCGATACAGTTTGCCACCGTCAGCCATGGCGGGGTCCACGACGCGCAGGGGCAGTGCCGCGAGCCGCGGCAGCTGTTCCCGCCACACGGCCAGGGCCTGGGGCCCTAAATAGCCCAGATAAAGCCCGCCAATATCCAGCGCCACCGTCGCCCAATGACGCAAAATCGGTGCAATCTGCCCGCTCAGATCCAGATATGTATTGTCCGGGATACCGGTATGCGTCGATAATAATGCTGTGGGCAGCACCCGGGGCCGCAGCCCTAGAGCAGCCAAGATCGGCAGCGCTGCGCCCAGCGATACTGCACCAGCCCCGCACAAGTCTTGACTCACAATAATTGATTGATCGGCCATGCAGACCACCACCTTTCCGCCAATTGTACCAAACTCTGCGCTTGAATAGCGCCAAAAAGTGGTTTGCTGCCTGCTGAACGCGGTTACATGGTAAACTAAAAGTAATGCAACAACAGAAAGGAAGAAAAGCATAATGGCATTAGCAGATTTTCCGCACGATTTCTTATGGGGCGCCTCCACGTCGGCCTATCAATACGAAGGCGCCTATAACGAGGACGGCAAAGGCTTGTCGGTTCAGGACGTCGCCACGCCGCCGGCCGGCACGGCCAATTTTCAACTGACCAGCGACGGCTACCACCGTTATCCGGAAGACTTCGCCCTGTTTGGTGAAATGGGCATGAAGTCCTACCGTTTCTCCATCGCTTGGACCCGAATCTTTCCTAACGGTACTGGCGAGGTTAACCAGGCGGGGCTGGATTACTACCAGCACGTGCTGGACGAATTAAAGAAGTACCATATTGAACCCGTCGCCACCCTGTTCCACTTTGACCTGCCTGCGGCCTTGCAAAAGCAAGGCGGCTGGGCTAATCGGGCGACGATTGAGGCCTTCGTGAATTACGCCAAGGTCGTGCTGGATCATTTCTCACCGCAAATCACTTACTACCAGACGATCAACGAGCAAAACATGCTGTTCCAAGGCGCCGTCTTCGCAGCCTTCAAGGGCCACGGGACGTTCAAGGACGCGGTTCAGGCCAACCACAACATGTTCGTCGCGGCGGCCAAGGTGATCACCTACGCCCATGAAAACCATCCAGAAATCAAGATTGGGCCGGCCCCGAACCTCGTGGCGATCTATCCGCTGACGGCGCGCCCGGGAGACGTGTTGGCGGCTAACACTTACGACTCTATACGCAACTTGCTGTTCGGCGATGTCACCATTCTCGGCCGATACAATCACGTGGCCTGGCACCTCTTCGAACAGTTCCACGCTGCCCCTGACCTGGCACCGGATGATATGGCCACCATCGCGGCCGCCCACCCGGACCTGCTGTACTTCAACTACTACAACAGCGAAACCGTTCGGGCCGCCGATTCTAGCGATATGCTGCCGTTTAAGAAAGTCCTCAACCCTTTCATTAATCAGAATGAATTTGGTTGGGATATTGACCCTGAAGGTTTCCGCGTAACGCTGCGCCAACTGTACGATCGCTATAACCTGCCAATGATCATTACCGAAAACGGCCTGGGGGCCCACGACACACTGACGGATGACGGCCAAGTCCATGACCCGTATCGGATCAAGTACTTGAACGATCATATTTACCAAATGCGCTTGGCCATTGGCGAGGGCATTCCGGTGATTGGTTACCATCCCTGGTCGGCGATTGATCTGGTGTCGACCCACCAAGGCTTCGTGAAACGATATGGCTTTATCTACGTTGATCGTGGCGAAGAGAACGACAGCGGGACATTGAAGCGGTATAAGAAGGATAGTTTTGCCTGGTATAAGGACGTGATCGCCCATAATGGGGATAATGTGACTGGGCCAATGAAGAAGTGACTTACCCAATAGCATAAAAACAGCGGGGCATATCGCTCCGCTGTTTCTATGCTTGCAACTTATTTTGCATTCTTCCAACGGTCATAAGCAGCTTGGTAAACCTTCACGTATTGATCCACATGCATGCCCTTGATCGTGCTAACGTATTTGTCCCAATCGCTCAACGGCGTAACACCCGTGATGAACTTAGCCTCAGATTGTTCCACGTAAGTCTTCAAATCGTTGGTAATAGAACTGATTGAATCCTGCTCACTGGAAGTCAGATAAACCATCGGGAAACCTTGCTTAGCATAGGGTAAAATCTTATCCTTAGTTTCTTTGCGCAAAAACGCGTTCAAACCGCCGCCAGTGGGCGCATTGGCCGAAACCAGAACTGGATCACTATCGTTATCGAAGACTAACGACGGAGTCGTCAAACCATAATCCGGCGTAATCTTGCTGCGCTTGTCCTCAGAATTTGATTCATTAATCCCTTTGGCCAGTACCCGAACTTTCTTGCCTTCTTTGTTCTTGGCATAGACCCAATAAACACCCTCTGGACCATTATTCAGGTAGTCGCTGCCTTTCTTGCTGTAGAAGTAGTCCACCCAGCGCAGGGAAGCCGCCGGCGATGGGTTGTTCTTAGTCAGAGCGAAGTTCCCGCGATTCAGGCCATTGTTCAGAGGCACAACCGCCTTGGTGGATTCCGGACTGGTCAGCGGCTGCCACATCGGATCTTCTACTGCTTGATTTGGTGTCTTACCAGAAGTGAAATAGGAGAAATAGTCTGCATAAACCCCGAGTCGATTCGATTGGCCCTTCGCCTTGCGCTGATCATCTGATTGGGCAAAGGTATCCTTATCCAGCAAACCATTCGCATACAACTTATGCATATAAGTCAGATATGCCTTGTACTGAGTCGTGATTGGCGTATAGAACACTTTGTTCCCGTCATTCTGGACATCCTGAGTTAACAAACCAAAGGCTGCCATCAGCCACGTCCGAATGCTCGCCAGTTTCGTATCGCTCAATGGAATTTCATCCTGCTTACCATTGCCGTTGGGATCGTCATTCTTGAACTTCATCAACAAGTCGTAGAATTCATCCGTCGTCTTTGGCAGTTCTTTAATCCCTAGTTTCTTTAACCAAGCGCCGTTGTACCACATCGGATTATTTTGCCACGATGCATACGCATTGACTGCCACCATGGGCAAGGCATAGATATGCCCATCAGGAGCGGTAATCGACCGGCGGATATCTGGATTCTTCTTCATCAGGGCATTAAAATTCGGGGCATACTTGGGAATCAGCTTTTCCAGCGGTAGTAATTGCCCGTTCGTGCCATAGGTCACTTCCTTAGTCGCGGTCAGGTTGTCACTGCTGGCTGCATAGATGATATCCGGCAAGTCTTGGGAAGCAAACGCCAGGTTGAGTTTGGTACTAAAATCGCTCATCGGCGGCGTATTGTATTTCAAGGTGACGTTAGTTTTCTTAGCATAATCCTTCAAGACCGCCATATCATCCCACTTAGCGGCACCTGTACTCGGGGCCATCATCGTCATCTTAAGATTTTTGCTAACGATGGGAAAACCAGTTGTCTTGACGTCCACTTTGCCGCTGCCACTTTGGCTGTTGCCGCCCGTACCGCAGGCCGCCAGCAGCAAGACGGCAGTCATGGCCGCAAAGGCCATTTTTGCCACATTCTTCATGTGCATGATGCTTTCCTCCTCGTATAGTTAATTTACAGACAAGTTCGTGGATAGTTTTCTTGTTTGGATGTTGCGTGATACTCTCTAGTAGTTCATTGGATTTGGGTCCAACTGGTATAGGCTTTTTCCTCCTGTAGCTAAACTACATTGTTGAGACTGCCGCCCAGATGAATCGAACAAGTGCAAACCACAAGCTGCGGGGTCTGGTTCCGATGTTGGCGACTCGCGTTTCGCCAAGCAGCTCATTGAAGCCGGACATGACCGCTCATAGTTGCGAGGATGTGTTGTAGGTTCATAACTAGGGAGCATCGCGCAGCACCCA
>NZ_AUEH01000061.1 GCF_000425885.1 Schleiferilactobacillus harbinensis DSM 16991 | reverse complement strand
CCTCCCCCCTGGGCCTGGAGGAATCCCTGCCCACTACCTAAACCAATTCACATGGATGAGTCTTCACTGTTGCACTTAATTTGACAATTCGGGTGTTTTTCTAAATTCAATGTACCGGAGGAACGGCTGGAGTGCAAGTATCCTGCCTGCGATGGTAGAATGAGACAATGGAACTTGATACGTCGTTGGCTGCCGTGCCAATGCTCCGCAATCTCCGGCTGAGGGGGCTGGAACGTGGTGACGGCGCTTTGAGCCCGCAAAAACCGCGGTCTCAAAGTCGCCTAACCACATCGGCGGCAAGCCGCCGTGTGGTTTCCACCACTGAGCCCCCTCAGCCTCCGATTGCTACGCATTGGCACTACGTACACTAGACATGGACAATGACGGCCAGTTTCAGAGTGATTGATAAAGAGGGATGAACATGGAAAAAAAACGCGGTTTTGCCGTGGTGAGTCGGTTTGCGGAGGCGGGGTTGGCTTTGCCTCAGCGGGCGACGCGGCATTCGGCGGGATATGATTTTACCGTGGCAGAGGATTTCTTGCTGCCGACGGTGTGGCGGATGAATTTTGTTCGGTTGTTTCGGCTGATTCGGAATGAGCATCCGTTGACTGATCGCGATTATGAGCGGGCTGAAGAGGTACTGAAGCCATATTTGGTCCCCACGGGGATCAAGGCTTACATGGGCGACGACGAGTATCTGATGCTGGCCAATCGATCCAGCAACCCGATCAAGCGAGGGCTGATCCTGCCTAATGGGGTGGGTATTGTCGATGCTGATTATTACAACAACCCCAGCAACGAAGGTGAAATTTTCTTTGCTTTGGTGAACTTTGGCGTACGGGACGTGGTCCTGCACCAGGGAGATCGAATTGGGCAGGGAATTTTCATGCCATATTTAACGGCCGATCAGGATACGGGGAACGACCGCGACCGGGCCGGCGGATTTGGTTCTTCCGACTGATGGCACTTGTCGCTGAAGGGCGCATACTGTACTGATACCAACAAAAGGAAAGGGGTATTCAATGGTCAAAACAAAAAGCCGCTATGTCTGTCAAAACTGCGGTTATGTGTCACCGCAATATTTCGGCCGCTGCCCCAACTGCGGCGCTTGGAACCAAATGGTGGAAGAGGTCTACACCGCGGATGCCAACAAAAAAGTGGGCGGCAGCAGCAATGGCGTGCAAAGTCAGCCCGTTGCCCTGGATGCCGTTAATCTGGATGATAACAAGCGCATCCCAACGCACATTTCTGAACTCGACCGCGTCTTGGGGGGCGGGGTCGTGCCGGGGTCGCTGGTCTTGATCGGCGGTGATCCGGGTATTGGCAAGTCTACTCTGCTGATGCAGGTTTCTGGCCAGTTGGCCAAGACCAGCGGCGAACAGGTGCTGTACGTCAGCGGGGAAGAAAGCGCGAGCCAGATTCGCCTGCGGGCTGAACGGCTGGGGGTTGGCGGCAAGCACGTCGTCGTTTATCCGGAAACCGATATGGATTTGATTCGCCGGGCAATCAAAGAGGTCAAGCCGGGTTTTCTAATCATTGATTCTGTTCAGACGATGAATGAACCGGCCCTAGCCTCAGCCGCTGGCAGTGTCAGTCAGGTGCGGGAAGTGACCAATGAGTTGATGCGCATCGCGAAAAACGATGGGCTGACGACGTTTGTTGTTGGGCACGTGACTAAAGATGGGGCGATTGCCGGGCCAAAAATGTTGGAGCACATGGTCGATACCGTTCTATACTTTGAGGGGGACATGCACCATACGTATCGAATCTTGCGTGCCGTGAAGAACCGGTATGGGTCCACCAATGAGATCGGGATTTTCTCCATGGAAGAAGATGGCCTGCACGTGGTGGACAACCCCTCCGAGTCGTTTTTGGAGGAACGCTTGCCCCATGCGACGGGATCGGCCATCGTGGTGTCCATGGAGGGCACACGGCCGATTTTGGTTGAGATTCAGGCTTTGATGTCCCCAACACTGTTCGGCAATGCCAAGCGAACCACCACAGGCATCGACCACAACCGGGCAGCCTTGATCATGGCGGTACTGGAAAAGCGGGCGAATCTGCTGTTGCAGAATCAGGATGCTTATCTGAAGGCCACTGGCGGGGTGAAGTTGGATGAACCGGCCATTGATTTGGCGATTGCCATGGCAGTGGCCTCTAGTTACCAAGACGCCGAAGTCGATCCTGGGGATTGTTTCGTGGGCGAAATCGGTTTGACCGGTGAAATCCGCCGGGTGAATCGGATCGAGAGCCGGATTGAAGAAGCGGCCAAGCTGGGCTTCAAACGGATCTTTGTTCCGAAAAATAATTTATCCCGCTATAAGCCCACTGCGAAGATTCAGGTCGTGGGGGTCACGACGATCACCCAGTGCCTGCAACAGGCGCTGAAACCAAGTAAAGCTGCATTAGCAGGGAAAGGGGGCCGTGGCGCATGAGAAAAAATATTATGCGGTTTGTTTTCGCCCTGGCTGGGGCGGCCATGGGTTATGCTATTTTTCCATATTTCTGGGCACTGCTCCGTCAGGATACCAACATGTTCTTGATGAACGGGTTAGTCAATGCCTTGTTAGGTGCAATTATTCTATTAGTGGTCGAATTGGCAGCGGAACCGACGCTAACGGCAAGTTTAAATAAAACAGAGGCTAAACTGGCGGCGCTATCGCCGTCGGTGCTGCTGTTCAGTACGCTATTCGCCACTGCGGGACTGATCATTGCCAATTTGATTTCTATTCCGCTGTACCAGACACGGAATGTGTTGACGAATAAGATCGTGCCTATCGGCTTAATGATTTTGATGGCCTATTTGGGGGCCCGGGTCGGCTCGCTGCGCGTGGAGGATTGGCGCAAGACGTTTGCCCGCCGGCGGACACCGGAACCGACCAAATCCGGGGAAGTCATGGGCCGCAAGGCAGATGATAATTTTCGCCGGTATAAGATTCTGGATACCAGTGTGATCATTGACGGCCGGATTCACGACATTGCCAAAACCGGCTTTATCGAGGGCACTTTGCTTGTTCCAGATTTTGTAGTCCACGAACTGCAGCTGATTTCCGATTCCGCTGATAATCTGAAGCGGGCTAAGGGTCGGCGCGGCCTGGACATTCTCAATGCCATGCGCAAGGACCCAGCGGTGCACATCGATAATTACGATGGCGATTTCGACGATTTAACCGAAGTGGATTCGAAACTGATCAAGTTAGCGAAGCTGATTGATGGTATTGTCGTCACGAACGACTTCAACCTGAATAAGGTTAGCCAATTTCAAAACGTGCCGGTGCTGAATATCAACGCCTTGGCCAATGCCTTGAAACCCCAAGTCCTGCCCGGGGAAACCATGACGGTGAAGGTGATCAAGCAAGGGACCGAACGGGCCCAAGGGGTCGCTTATCTGGAAGACGGGACGATGATCGTCGTTGAGGATGGTCAGTTCTACATCAATAAGATGCTGGATGTGATCGTCACCAGTGCCCTGCAAACCAGTGCCGGGCGGATGATCTTCGCCAAGCCGGCGCATCAAACCAAGAAGCTGAACAGCAGCGATAGCGACAATAAGTCGAAGAAACGGGCTTGAAGTCCCGTTGGGTTCCAAGTAGACTGATATTTGTGGATTTTTAACTTGTGGAAAGAGGTTATTTCTTTGACTGACGGAAAGATTCGTGTCCGGTACGCCCCGTCTCCGACGGGTCACCTGCATATCGGTAATGCCCGGACGGCCCTATTTAATTATTTGTTTGCCCGCCACAATGGCGGCACCATGGTGTTGCGGATTGAAGACACCGACACTAAGCGGAACATTGAAGGCGGTACGCAAAGCCAGATCGACAACTTGCACTGGCTGGGCATCGACTGGGATGAGGGTCCGGATGTCGGCGGCGATTATGGTCCTTATCGCCAGAGTGAACGGCGGGATATTTATGACCGCTATATCAAGCAATTGCTGGACGAAGGCAAGGCCTACGAGTCTTACATGACTGAAGACGAACTCGCGGCGCAGCGTGAAGCCCAGAAGGCTGCTGGCCAAACACCGCGGTACGAAGACGAATACGCCGGGATGAGCGCGGATGAAAAGGCCCAAGCAATCGCCGACGCGAAAGCTAAGGGCTTAAAGCCGGTCATTCGGTTCCGCGTGCCCAAGGATCACACTTATGCCTGGGACGATATCGTCAAGGGCAAGATCAGTTTCGACTCCGATGATGTCGGCGGCGACTGGGTGATCCAGAAGCGGGACGGCATGCCGACGTATAATTTTGCCGTTGTAATTGATGATCACCTCATGGAAATTACCCACGTGCTGCGCGGTGACGACCATATTGCCAATACGCCGAAGCAGCTGATGATCTATGAGGCTTTTGGCTGGCAAGCGCCGAAATTCGGCCACATGACCCTGATCATCAATACCGAAACTGGGAAGAAATTATCCAAACGGGACGAGAGTGTCCTGCAGTTCATCGAACAGTATCGGGAATTAGGTTATTTGCCGGATGCCATGTTCAACTTCATTACGCTGTTGGGCTGGTCTCCGGTGGGCGAAAACGAACTGTTCACCCGGAAACAATTGATCAAACAGTTCGACCCGACTCGGCTGTCCCGCTCGCCAGCAAAGTTTGATGCCAAGAAGCTGGAATGGGTCAATAACCAGTATGTGAAGAAGACCAATCCCAGCACGCTGCTCGGCCTGAGCATTCGCAATTGGCAAGACGCGGAGCGGCTGCCTAAGGAAAAGATCGATCGTAAGACGCTGGAATGGCTGCGCGCCATCGTTGGGCTGTTCCAAGATCAGATGAGTTTTACCCAGCAGATCGTTAAGCTGTCCGAGATCTTCTTCATCGAGCCGCCCGCATTGACGGACCAGGCGAAGGTTGAATTATCTGATCCGCTTGCCCTGCCAGTCTTGCAGGAGTTCCAGAAGCGGATTCAGGAGCTGCCTCAGTTTACGGCGTATGCCATTCAAAATATGATCTATGATATTTCGAAGGATACCGGTGCCCGGGGCCGCAAGCTCTACATGCCGATTCGGATCGCCACGACCCGCGAGACCCATGGCCCGCAATTAGCGGAGTCCATTGAGATCTTGGGGATCGACAAGGTCAATAAACATTTGAATTTGACCTTGCAGGAAATGGCCTCACTGAGTACAAAACAAGATTAAATATGAGAATGACGCGCACCTGCGCTGGGTGAATAGCCTGGTGGAGGGTGCGTGTTTTTTTAGTTGACGTTGCTTTCTAGGGTATAATAGTAAGCAAACACCATTTAAAGAAAGGTGGACCCTATGCTTAAAGTTTGGAATACGCTTACCAACCAAAAAGAAGAGTTTCATCCGTTGACCCCGCACATTGTGAACATGTACGTCTGCGGGCCCACGGTTTACAACTATATTCATATCGGCAATGCCCGGTCCGCCATTGCCTTTGATACGATTCGCCGCTATTTTGAATTTCGCGGCTACACGGTCAACTATATTTCGAACTTCACTGACGTGGACGACAAGCTGATCAATGAAGCCAAGGCCGAAAACAGCACGGTACCAGCGATTGCGGACAAATATATTGCGGCGTTCTATGAAGACACCGATGCGCTGAACATTGAACGGGCGACGGTGAATCCCCGGGCTTCGCACAACATTCCGGAAATTATAGATTTCATCAAAATTCTGGTGGATAAAGGCTATGCCTATCCTGTGGATGGCGACGTCTATTATCGGACGCGGAAGTTCAAGAATTATGGTGAATTGTCCGGTCAGAATGTAGATGAATTGGAACAGGGCGCCTCCCAACACGTGACGGCTGAAGAACTGGCGCGGAAGGAAGACCCCTTGGACTTTGCTCTGTGGAAAGCAGCTAAACCCGACGAGATCTCTTGGGAATCGCCTTGGGGCCAGGGCCGACCAGGCTGGCACATTGAATGCAGCGTGATGTCCATTAAGTACTTGGGCGCGACGTTTGACATTCATGGCGGCGGCCAGGACTTGGAATTCCCCCATCACGAAAATGAAATTGCCCAGAGCGAAGCGGCTACGGGCCACACTTTTGCCCGCTATTGGCTGCACAATGGGTTCGTCACGATTGGCGACGACGATGAAAAGATGAGTAAATCCCTGGGCAACTTTGTGTTGGCCCGGGATTTGATTCAAGACAATGATCCCCAGGCAGTGCGTTTTTTGATGGCTACCACCCAGTATCGGCGGCCGATTCGATACAGCCAGGCCAGTTTGCAGGATGCCAAGAATAATTTGGAGCGCCTGCAGACGGCCTGGACTAATTTGAACTACCGTTTTGCCAGCGCTGAAGCCGGTAATACCTCGGCAGTGGACGACCAGGCAGACGCGATTCAAACTGCGTTTATCACGGCCATGGATGATGATTTCAACGCCCAGAACGGGATGACCCATGTCTATGAATTGGCGAAGACCATCAACACCTATGTCGAGCAGAAAGTCGTGCGGATCGGCACCCTGGAACATCTCCGGGGCCTGCTGCGGGATTTGGCCGGTATCTTTGGCATTCAATTTGCTGAAACGGGCGAATTGCTGGATGCGGATGTGGAAAACTTGATTGAAGAACGCATTGCGGCCCGCAAAGCCAAGAACTTTGCCCGCTCCGATGAGATTCGTGATCAACTGGCTCAGGAAGGGATCATCTTGGAAGACACGCCTCAAGGAACGCGGTGGCACCGCAAATGATTGATGACAAAAGTTTGAACGGCATTGATCTGGCCTACTTAGGCGATGCGGTCTATGAAGTCTTTATCCGGGAACATTTACTGAGTCAGGGAATTCGCCAGCCGGCCGCCCTGCAGCGCCGCTCGACCCATTTTGTTTCAGCCAAGGCGCAGGCTAAACTGAGCGCATTGATGGAAACTGGCGATGTGCTGACGGCGGATGAAAAGGATGCGTTCCGGCGCGGGCGGAATGCCAAGAGTTATACCCACGCTAAAAACACATCGGTATTGACGTATCGGATTTCCACCGGCTTTGAAGCCATCTTCGGTTATCTGCAGGCGAATGAACAAACCGTCCGGATCGCTGAACTGGCCCACTGGTGCATTACGCAAGTAGAGGAGGGTCATACGCATGACTGAACATGAGACACCGGCAGTGGACGAAAACCTCGTCTTCGGCCGCCACCCGGCCATCGCCGCCCTGCAACAGGCGGATGCCCAGACGGTGAATAAGATTTTCTTGCAGGATACAGTACAAAAGGAGTTTGCCGGGGATATTTTAGCCCTGGCCAAACGGCATAAGATTATGGTGTCCCGAGTGCCCAAGGCTAAATTAGATACCTTGGTGAACGGCGCCAATCATCAAGGTGTTGTCGTGGCTCTAGCGGCATTTCCCTATGCCAGCGTGGACGATATTTTTGCCAAAGCCGAAGCGGTGGGTGAGCCGCCGTTTATTATGGTCCTGGATAACGTGGAGGATCCCCATAATCTCGGGTCCATTGTTCGGACTGCGGATGCCGCTGGTGTCCACGGCGTGATCATCGGCAAGCACCGGGCGGCTACGCTTACAGGCACTGTGGCGAAAGCAGCGGCTGGCGCGTTGAGCCGCGTCCCTGTTGCCCGGGTGACCAACTTGAGCCGAACGATCGAAGAAATCAAAAAACGCGGTGTCTGGGTCTTTGGCACCGCCATGGATGGGGAAGACTTCACGACCTGGAACAGCAGCGGTCCGGTGGCTATCGTCATCGGCAACGAAGGCAAGGGCATCTCCCCAGGTGTCGCCAAGCTGCTAGATGGGACCGTAACGATTCCCATGGCGGGGCAGATTCAGAGTCTGAATGCGTCCGTCGCCGCGGCAATCATCATGTACCGGGTATTTCTCGGTCGACGGGGTGACAACTGATGCGCCATCAGATCATTATCGTGGATGGCTATAATGTCATCGGGTCGTGGGCCGAGCTGACCAAGCTCAAAGAAGCAGGGCACTTCGACCAGGCCCGGGATCGGTTATTGGACATTCTGTCGGAATATCACAAGTTTATTGGCGACGTGCGGATCATCGTAATTTTTGATGCAATGTACGTCCCGGGAATCAAAGAGAGTTTCACGAAATGGGACTTGGAAGTGACCTTCACGCCGGAAGACGAAACGGCCGACAGCTATATTGAGCACCTCACCGGAGAATTGAATACCCCGCTGAATCAGGTGACGGTGGTGACCTCTGATCAGGCGGAGCAGTGGACTGTGTTTTCCCGGGGTGCACTGCGGATCTCGTCGCCGGAGTTTGGCCGGGAGATCAAGCGTATGCGCGATCAGCTGGCGGCCGACACGAAACATTTTGCCGCGGCCACGCCGCGCAATGTCCCTTGGCGGCCGGACCAAATGCTCAGCTTAGGGCAATTCCTGAAAAAGCTGATCGATAAACGGGGCCATGATGACGCGCATGATTAATGCGCTGATCATGGACTAATAATTTCTGATTAAAATTACTATATTTTGTTGCCGTCAGTTCGCTTGGCGGCTCTTTTTTTGCCCCTCTATACTGAATTTATTGACAGTTGTGGAGGGATGAGCATGCCAATCGATGAGACCTTGATCGCCGCCGTCACCGCCGGCGATTCAGAAGCCCTAGAAGCTCTGTTCCAAAAATATTTGCCGTTGGTGAATAGTATTCGTAAACATTATTTTGTCCGCCTATTTGATGATGATGATTGGTATCAGGAGGCTCGGTTATGCTGCTATCAGAGCTGTTGCCGATTTGACGGTCGGCGGGGATCAAAGTTTGGCGGCTTCTTCAAGTACTGTTTTACCAATCATGTGCGCGGGCTTGTGCGGCGGGAAATGGCGGCCAAACGCAAGGGGGATGCTGACAATGTATCGTTGGAGCAAATGCTGGTGAGCGGCAAATTACAGACCGCTGCTGAAAACACTGAGACTAATGTGTTAGACACCTATTTGCGGCATATCCCCGACCTCTGGCCGCAATTATCCGGTCAGCAACAATCCGTCTGGCAAGCTATGCTGCAGGGGCAAACTGTGGTGGAAACGATGACCCCTTACCAGTTTCGCTGTGCGCGGGCTGCCTGTCGGGAGAAGTTGACGGAATTAATGACGGAGGATTGCACCACGGCCGAAATTCGCCGAATGAGCACACCCCCTCGGGTTTGACGCTGCCCGCTCCCTTATGCTAAAGTGGTTCAGTACAGAATCTGAAACAATAGGGGGACAAGCCCATGGCAGTAAGGAAAGTCGCCCTGGCGTGCAGCGTTTGCGGTTCCCGCAACTATATGGTTGCTGAGAAAAAGGACCGGACCGAGCGCTTGACGTTACGCAAGTTCTGCAAGCATTGCGGTAAATATACGATCCATCGCGAAACACGATAAGTCAGGGGTAAGTAACGAAATGAAATTTTTGAAGAGTGTCGTTCAAGAAATGAAGCTGGTCACTTGGCCAACATTTAAAGAAAACCGCCATGATACCGGGACCGTTGTGATCACGTCTATTTTGTTCGGCGTTTTCTTCGGTGCCGTGGACTGGGTCCTGGGCACCGCCATGAACTGGTTCGTCAAGCTGTAAAGACGATTAACCAGCTGCAGCGATGACTTTCTTTAGCCGTCGCTTTTTTTGTCCGCATTTGCTATACTAGGGGTGTCGAAAACTTCGTGAGCGGAGTTTTTTTTATTTTGCCCAAAAAGAAAAGGAGTTCAATCATGGTCGAAACAGCTGAGAAACATTGGTACGTACTGCACACTTACTCCGGTTATGAAAACCGGGTCAAGGCAAACCTGGAATCCCGGGCCCAATCCATGAACATGGAGGACTTCATCTTCCGCGTTGTTGTGCCTGAAGACGAGGAAATGGAAAAGAAAAACGGGAAAGAAGTCATGGAAAAGAAGAAGACCTTCCCTGGCTATGTCCTGGTGGAAATGGTCATGACCGATGAATCTTGGTTCGTCGTGCGGAACACCCCCGGTGTCACCGGCTTCGTTGGGTCCCACGGGGCCGGCAGTAAGCCAGCCCCGCTGCTGGACAGCGAAGTGGCGCAAGTCCTGCACTCCATGGGCATGAGCACGCGCCATGAAGGTGCCGTGGACTTCGAACCTGGCGAGAGTGTCACCATCATCGATGGCGCCTTCAGTGGGCTGGTTGGTAAGGTGACCGAAGTGAACAAGGAGAAGCTGACCTTGAAGGTCAACATCACCATGTTCGAGCGGGAAACCAGCGCAGAACTCAATTTCGACCAAGTCGATAAGATCTGATTATGGCTTGGTGGCTGTGGGGGCTGCTGCTGGGCGCGGCAGCGGTGCTGGTGGCCGCCGCAGTGGATTGGTGGCGAATCGGTCACGTGCCGAAACACTTCACCCCCATTCAGCCGCACCTCGGCAACACGCCGACAATTTATATTCATGGGTATAGCGGCAACCGTTATTCCTTTGGCCACTTGCTGGGGCGGTTGCACCGGGCCGGCATTGCGCAAAAGGCCATGGTGATTCACGTAAAAAGAAATGGCCAGTTACGGGTTCAGGGCCATTTGCTGGATACTAAAAATCCGACGATTCAGGTGATTTTCTGCCGTTCCCGGGCCCATCTGTCCACTGAACTCACCTGGCTGCACCAAATCCTGGTGCTCTTGAAACACAATGGCGTGCACCGGGTGAACCTGGTCGGTCATTCCATGGGCGCTGTGCTGGTCATGCTGGCGGCGATGCAGCTGCCCACCAAAGATACTCCCCAAATCAATAAGATCGTTACCCTGGCGGGGCCGTTCAATGATATTGAACTGGGCAAGGACACGGATGAGATCCTGGTTTACGAATGGGGACCCCGCGGACCATTCCGGCAAGCACCGATTTATCATTATATTGCCGAAAAAGTCCACGACCTGCCCCGGGATATTCACATCCTGAATATCGCCGGCGACATCTTCACCATCCCCACCCGGCACGACGACGGTGTCATCGCCGTCCAATCCGCCTTCGCCCTGCGCTGGCTCTTACCCAAGGCCGGCATCGATTATCAAGAAGTCCTCATCCGCGGCGTCCGCGGCGCCCACTCGCTGCTGCATGAGAATAAGCTGGTGGATGATAATATTGTGCGGTTTTTGTACGCGTCGTAGTTTGATTAATGGAAAATAGTCGGACGGTACACGGCAAAATTATGGGTACAGTGAATCTAGTGCCAATGCGTAGCAAGCGGAGGCTGAGGGGGCTCAGCCATGGAAACAACACGGCGGCTTTGCCGCCGATGTTGTTAGGCGATTTTGAGACTGCGCAGCAGGCTCAAAACGCCGTCATGGCTAGCTACGCCTTCGGCTTCGCACTTGCTGCGCGTCGCCAGCCCCCTCAGCCGCAGCTTGCGGAGCATTGGCACGGCAATCAACGAACGATTTAACCGTACCAAACTTGTTGTTTATGCGCGCCCATGCTATAGTATTCAGGTAGTTTTTTCTACACGTGGGAGGAGAAATCAACATCTCCATGAACCACGGCACGAACGCTAGGAGGTATGTTTCGTGGCAAAGAAAGTAGCAAACGTTGTAAAGTTGCAGATCCCTGCTGGTCAGGCGACCCCTGCACCTCCTGTTGGTCCTGCTTTGGGTCAAGCCGGCATTAACATTGTCGCCTTCACCAAGGACTTCAATGCCCGCACAGCAGAACAAAAGGGGACTATCATCCCTGTAGTTATCACCGTCTATGAAGATCGTTCCTTTGATTTCGTAACGAAGACTCCTCCGGCTGCCGTTCTTTTGAAGCAAGCAGCTGGCGTAGACAAGGGTTCTGGCGAACCGAACACCAAGAAGGTGGCCAAGGTCACTAAGGATCAGGTTAAGGAAATCGCTGAAACCAAGATGCAAGACCTAAACGCGGCTGACGTTGACGCCGCCATGCGCATGGTTGAAGGTACGGCTCGTTCGATGGGGATCACCGTCGAAGACTAAGTACGGATGATTAGTGAAAGCTGATTGATCAAGTGGGAGGGCCTGAGCGCCCGTTAACCACATTTTGCAAGGAGGAAAACAGAGTGGCAAAAAAGAGTAAAAAGTATCAAGACGCCGCCAAATTGGTGGACAAGAACAAAATCTATTCTGCCAGCGAAGCAATTCCGCTGGTTAAGAAGACTGGTTTTGCCAAATTCGATGAAACCGTTGAGGTATCCTACAACTTAGCCGTTGACCCGAAGAAGGCCGACCAGCAGATCCGGGGCGCCGTCGTGTTGCCTAACGGGACTGGTAAGAAGGTTACCGTCATTGTCTTTGCCCAAGGCGATCAAGCCAAGGCAGCTCAAGAAGCCGGTGCTGACGAAGTCGGTGCCGAGGACTTGGTGCAAAAGATTCAAGACGGCTGGTTGGACTTTGACGTTGCCGTGGCAACACCGCAAATGATGGCCCAAGTTGGTCGTCTGGGCCGGGTATTGGGACCGAAGGGCTTAATGCCTAACCCCAAGACCGGTACGGTGACCATGGACGTGGCGAAGGCCGTCAACGACGTCAAGTCTGGGCAAGTTGCCTACCGGGTTGACAAGGCCGGTATCGTGCACGCACCCATTGGCAAGGTATCCTTCGATGATGCCAAGCTGGAAGAGAACTTCAAGACTTTCAACGACACCATCATCAAGGCTCGCCCGGCTTCTGCTAAGGGGAACTATATCAAGAACCTTTCGATTTCTTCCACCTTTGGCCCTGGCATCAAGGTTGATCCGACATCGTTCTAATTTTTTAGACGATCAAAAAGCATCGCGGAGATTTCTCTGCGATGCTTTTTTACTTGCCCTGGGCCAAAAAAGATAAATTGTACAAATCGCGCAACCCATCGATTTCAATTTCATCCGGTCGATCGGGGCGCACAATGACCACTAGCGGGAAGTGTTCGGAAAACATTGGCGGCTGCAGCCACTTTTTGATTTGGTCAGCGGTGATATACGGCGTTAGCGCCGCGGCGAGCTCTTCTTTTGACCAGACCATTTGAAAAAGTAAATAGTGCTGGGCAAAATCCGGCAGTGCATTGGCTTGTTCAGCGTACTGCGCCATCCGGCGGGTCGCTTCTTTACGGGACAATTGGGCCATGGAATCCCTCCTTGCTTTGTATGGTACGCGAATCAGCAGGGATATGCTACAGTATACGTATCAATTTTTAATGGAAGCGAGCACGCGTATGACGATTACTATTGTTCCTAATCTTTCAGCTGCCCAACGCGCAGCGGCCAATCAACTGGTGGCCGCTGTTGAGGCCCATGATCACACGTATCGGGAGCCGTACCTAAGCAATCAGTTTAATTTTTCGCTGACCATGCCCAGCTTTTTTCTGGCGTATCGCGCTGACCAATTAATTGGCCTGCTGTCCTTGTATACGGACGGCGGCGCGGGCACCATGGCCGATGTATTTGTCCTGGTACACCCCGAGTGCCGCCGGCAGGGTGTGGCCACCGCGCTGTGGCAGGCGGCCAAGCCGGTGCTGCTGGCCAACGGCTATACTGAGTGGGAATTCATCACGGAGCAAGTCTTTCTAGCCGACTATCCCGAATTTCTTGCCCGGACCGGCTTGCAAGCAGATCCGGAAGCCGAGTATCAAATGGCCGCCGCCACGGCTCAGTTTCCGATGCCCAAGCAGAGTCCCGGCCGTATTCGGCCCCTGCGTGCCGCGGATGTGGCGGCGCTGGTCCCGCTGTACACCGCCGCCTTTGCCGATCAAACCCCAGCGGCGGCGCGCAATTATTTGATGCGGGCCATTCCGGATGACCAGACGCTTACCTATGTGTATGTGCTGAACCAGCAGCTTGTCGGCAGTTGTGCGGTGGATATCAGCGGTGTCAGTGATTATTTCTTTAGTCTCTTTATCAGTGCGGACTACCAAAATCAGGGGTTGGGGACCGACATGGTCCGGCAAATCATGGCGGTGCGCAGTGCGGCGGCCCCCAAGGCATTTACGCTGGGGGTCGAGACCAATAATCCGGCGGCGCTGCATGTTTATGCCAATGCAGGATTCAAAAAACAAACGGAAGTGGTGTATTTAATATGTCCGAAGAAAAACAACCACTGAATTATGAAGTGCAACAAAAAAGTTAGACAGTTTGGAAATTAATTACGCAGCGGTTTGATTCCGATATTCAATCGGGGTCAGGCCGTTTTTGTTCAGTGAAATTCGATCATGATTAAACTATCTGGCGTAATGCGTCACGATTTGTTTCAGCTCCTTAATATCCTTAATCGGTTGTCGATTGAGACGTTCACGCTTAAGCAGGTTGAAGAAACTTTCCATTGGGGCATTGTCATGACAGTTGCCTTTGCGGGACATGCTTGGAACGATTCCCATGGCGTGTAACCGGATCTGGTATTCACGGGTTTGGTATTGCCAGCCTT
>NZ_AUEH01000060.1 GCF_000425885.1 Schleiferilactobacillus harbinensis DSM 16991 | reverse complement strand
TCCCCCCTGGGCCTGGAGGAATCCCTGCCCACTACCTAAACCAATTCACATGGATGAGTCTTCACTGTTGCACTTAATTTGACAATTCGGGACTTAATTTGACAATTCGGGAACGTTTCTTTTTGCTTGATTTTCCATAAAATATGATATAATAGAGACGTAAAAAGGGACGCCTCCCAGGGCGTCCCAATGAAGAGCCGTTTTAAGAACGGTGGCAAGAAACTACAAACTAAAAGCCGCAGTTACTCGTCAAAGCTAGTGCGGCTTTTAGTTTGCCTATTTTTTCCGGAAAACCCGGAGGGCCGCAACCAGCGCAGAAACTGCTAAACACAGTTTCGTCAACGCCTTGGTCAACCGTGTTGCCACGATGACCAAGCCGATGAGTGCGCCGAGTACGGTAGTGATCGTCGCAATTGCGGCAACCACAGACAAACCAGTACCTCCTTTCTCTGGAATATGAGGCAATGAACCTAATGTCCATTGGCGTCACCTTCTTTCGAAACATAGAGATACCACCGCTCATTAACTTCTCTTCGCCTTATATTTTACTCCTAAAAAGCGCCGAAAACCAGTCGTATCAAGGCTTTCGGCGCTTTTTCCATTGCTGAATCAGCACTCCGGAATTGACAAATATTGGTAGGAAGTGCAATATGGATACGATTGCATGAGCTTTCTCCTCTTGACCCGCGGTCAGGATGATTAGCTCGTAAATTCTTCTACTCCCAGGAGGGTTAGAGGCACTGAAAGCCGTATCGACTTTCAGTGCCTCTTTTATTGGCTTAAGCTGTATCAATCCTTGCTTTGTTCCAGTCCCTGGACATAGACAACAGCCGCTTTGTTAATGACGACCATCTTATTATCGCGGCTTATCCACAAAACAAAGGCAAAAGCACGAATAAAATGACCGGTGACTTGTTCGCCAGTGGTTAACAGCACGACCACGTCAGTATCGATTACTGCGGCGTATTCGCGATCGTACGCTTTGATCTTGCGCGGTGTATTGCCTAAGGCTTGGCTGACGACCGGCTGGTTCTCATCTTGTACAGCGTCTAGTTCATTCTCCTCTGCAAGTTCAATTTGTTTCTGAGTCACCGGAGCTTTCGCTGCCGGTTTGGCTGATTTTGTTGTCTTCGGCTTCGGAGCGGCACTCTTTATTGTGAATTTTTTGTGCAGATCATTCTTTTCCACTTTGACCAAGTTGTTCCCTCTTTTCTATGTACGAGCAATGTGTTTCTTGGCTGCGGTGCGCTGTGAAATCGTTTGCTAGCTGCTACACCATAGGTTGTACAATCCTTACTTTGATATGGTACAGCGCACAAAGCGGTTTGTAATCTGTATTTTCCCGCCAGGCGACGATTCCTTGTTGCCAAGAAGGTGGAATAATTTCAAAACGTGTTTCCGCTTGGTGAGCCAAAACATTGACATACAAGTTGAAGGCGGTAGGGTTCATCGGCATTTGCGGTAAACCATCACGGGGTATCGTAACGAAAACAGCATTATTTGGAACGTTAAGCATTATTGTTTTCCCTCTTTGGTGTCAGCGATTATTCTCGGCATTGCTGATAACTGGATTTTTCGTATCTCGTGCGTTCTCTAATTGCTTTGCGGCCTTGTCGCGACGCTTGATCCGGTATACAGTACTTTCGCTGACACCGTAGGTTGCAGCCGTATCTTTGGCCGTGTGTGTTTTGACGTACACGCGGATCGCTTCCAAGCGTTGCCCAGTTGCAGCACGCGGCCGGCCATCACGAAAATTGGGGTCATGCGCTTTGGCGTATGCTTTACCGGCCTGAGTACGTTCGATGATCATGTCTCTTTCCATGTCGCTGTATGCCAGCATGATTGTCATCAGCATTTTGGTCATCGAATTTTGGCGACCGGTGGTAGCGTCAATGGCAAATGTTTGACCTAAATTGATCACCTGGATTTTAATGTTGTGCGTCAGCAGCGCGTTAACAACGTTGAGTGCCTCACGGGTATTTCGCGCCAATCGGTCGAGCTTTGTGACCATTAACACGTCATCAGGGGCCAGTGTAGCGGTCAAGCTGCTAAATACTGGTCGTTTGGTCGTCGTACCCGTATATTTTTCCGAGAAGACCTTTTGCGCGCCAGCAGCGCGCAGCTCTTGAATCTGCTCATGCAAATCTTGTCCGGCGGTAGAAACCCGTGCGTAACCGTAGATCATTACCGTTTCTCCCTCCTGGTTTTGACAGCTTGTTTTGACACCTTTATAAACGCCACTATAGCGCGGTTTTGACTTTGCTGTCAATACTGAACAGTTATGACAGTGATCTTGGTATATTCTTTGTTACCGGAACTGCCGATTCCTCCTGTGCTCAAACTAATTGACCGTGATCCTGCAAGAATCATAGCGAAAATACGGAGGTTAGTCGCGGTATAATGGGTGCAGAAAGAGTTTAGAGGGTGAAGTAATTGCGTTTATGGCACCAAGCCTTAATTTCGAAGTTGCCAAGGCAACAGTTGCTCGGGCAACATCGAGAAATTGCTGCACTGAGAGGAAACGGTTGGGGACGTCGGCACGCCACTGTAGATTACGTATTCAGACATTCGCCGTTTAAGCTATTTCAATTTCACAGGTTAGTGCTGAATGAGATGGTACGGCGTGGCTATCAACCCAATAAATGTTGGTATAATCCTCTGTGCCGTGGCCAGCACTGTCCGCCTTACAAACAATTGGCGGAAGAAAGGGAAACGGATCCAATTTATCCAGAACATGATGACGCCTATCTGCAAGAGTGCCTGGCCAACCTACGACAAAAGGGAATCGATTTGTGACTTGGTAACGGGAGTGGTCTATCACAAATGAGTCGGTGAAGGCTTCGGCGTATGAGGCATGACGTACCGCACCGGATCAATACATGGAGAACTGAACAAGAAACGGTATTCGCCCGACTAATGGCGTTAGTCCTTCAAAAAAGGACAGATGTTGGTGGTGCGCGCGTTAAGTTGAGATGAGGAGAGGCAATCAGAATGTGGTTCAACCGCTATTCCGTGGGACTTTTGATAGTTGGCTTAATTTCGACATTGTCCGTTTTTGGTTTTGTACAACCAGTTAGTGCAGACAGTACGAAAAGTCATGACGAATTGGGCCTATTATCTACTAACGATGCACAGCAATTAGACGACTTAAATAATCAGCTCAGCGCCGATGGGGCAGACTGTCAGATCGTCCTATACAGTTATCGAAGCCTTCCGAAGAATAGTGAGTGGGAGGAACTGGATGATTTCGTTAATGGTCGGCCATCTGTAAGTAATTACATCGACATCGCAGATGGCGCCAAAGAAGAGATGTTTGCGCACAAACTGGGGGTGGAAGATGTATCTGCTTTGTCTGATTCTCAATATCGAAAATTGGACAAAGCAATGAAGCAGCAATTGATTTTGTTTGTCGTTCCTGTGGAACAAAACCACTATCGGATCATTCCTTCTGGCAGCGGTCTAGACGGGGGCTTTATTACAGACTTTCAAAATTGGTATACAACTATAGGGCTGTGCTCCACAATAACTACTGGAAGTAACATCGTTCGCTTCGCTCGTCGCTACGCAGCGTTCTATCAAACCCATTACCTCCATAATTCACAGTATCCACAAGGTGAAACTCCTGATTGGAATATGGTACAAAGCTTTATTGTTTGCACCACACTTCTCTGGTTGCCAGTTATGTTCCTACTGTGGTGTCGACGGCAACCGCCACGGAATCCCCTTTCCCCTGATGACTTCCATGATGATGGTGGCGAAGATGATTTCTTCATAGGCTATATGATAGGATCTGAGATGAAGGATCATGACAATGGGTAACAAGACTATTGGTCGACTGATCATTATTGGGTTAGTTCTGCTGCGGTGCGCCATAGCAGCCCTGACCATCGCTATTTGGATAATCGTGCCCACCATCTTCCTTGATATTATCTTCCCCAATCTATTTAGTGAACACTTGACACTTTCTTTAACAGTATGCGCGTTGGCGGGAGTCATTGCGGACGCAGAAAATAGCCGCTTCGTACGTCGCTGGTGGAGAAATAGGAAGACAAGGACCAGCGACTTAGTACAGACAAAAAAACACGATGATTGATGATTTGAGTGGTCCTAGCTATATAGATAAGTACCGACCGGCCCAAGTGGGCGCATTGTCTGGTTTAGAGTACAACTAGGTTGTGGAGACTAGCGCCTTAGGGGTTAATTCCTTAAGCTAGGAACATGCTCGCTAGCCAACAGTACTTAGCAACTGGCTACAACCGGTCCTTGCAGGAGCAAGCCTTGAGTGACGCTTTTTATCCAGCCCCCTGCCTTGCGCAATCGCCCCCAATCACCATGCCGATGAAGAATATATTTTGTACGCGTTACCGACGCCTGCGTAATATGGGAAATGACTTGTATAATATAGTACGACAGGTCGCACTGGATGATCGATAAAAGCGACAGTTCAAATTTGGAGAATACAGGAGAATAAGATGGCACTGACAAGCGAAAGAGAAGCAATGATTTGGAAAACCTTGAATGACACACGAGGAAAGATTGAACCGTCTGAGTACAAGAATTACATATTTGGGGTGATGTTCTACAAGTTCTTGTCTGAAAAGGCCCAAGCGTGGCTTAAAGGCGTTCTTCGGGGGGAGACTTGGGCGGCTGTCTGGCAACAGGATTCAGACAAGGCCTCCGAGTTCATGCAACGAACACTTGGTTACGTGATTCGACCAGGGGACATGTTTTCCGACTGGGTGGCGGCTATCAACGAAGATAAGTTCAACATCATGATGGTTTCGGATGCAATGGTTCATTTCGATCAAGGGGTTAGTCCAGAGGCTAAAAACGACTTTGCGGGTATTTTCGCGGATATGGATCTGACCTCCTCTCGTCTTGGGGCCAATGCTCAGACACGTACGGCAACCATGATGGATTGGATCAACCTCATGAACAAGATTGAGCTCGATGAGGATGCCGATGTGCTAGGGGATCTATACGAGTATTTGATCGGCATGTTTGCGGCTAATTCCGGGGCGAAGGCTGGCGAATTCTATACACCGCACCAAGTGTCAGATATTATGGCCCGTATCTTGACGGCTGGTCGTGAAAATCTTGAAGAGTATTCGCTGTATGATCCAACGATGGGTTCTGGATCATTGCTTCTGACGACTGCCTCATACATGAAGAATGCCGGTGTCCGAGGAGCAATCAAGTATTACGGACAGGAATGGATCACGACCACCTACAACCTAGCCCGTATGAACCTCATGATGCACAAGGTCGAGTACAACGATATCAACCTGCGAAATGCGGATACATTGAATAGTGATTGGCCAGACGGTGTTGTCGATGGGGTTGATAATCCACGGATGTTCGATGCCGTGATGGCCAACCCGCCCTATTCCCAAAATTGGGACAACCAAAATCGAGAGGATGACCCCCGGTTCCGATTCGGTGTGGCGCCAAAATCAAAAGCGGACTACGCCTTTCTGCTGCACAGTCTTTATCATCTAAAGAACGACGGCCGGATGGCCATCGTGTTGCCGCATGGGGTGTTGTTTCGTGGTGGTACTGAGGCAAAAATCCGCAAAAAGTTGTTTGATAACCATAATATTGTGGCCATCATTGGGTTGCCTGAAAAGATCTTTACTAATACTGGTATCCCAACCATTATTATGGTGCTGGAAAAAAATCGAGCAACCGATGACGTGCTATTTATTGACGCATCAAAAGGGTTTGAAAAACAGAAAAATAGTAACAAGCTGCGTCAAAGGGACATTGACAAGATTGTCAGCACTTACCTAGCTCGTAAGGATTTGGATAAATACGCCCACGTCGCAACAATGGATGAAATCCATGATAACGATTACAACTTAAATATTCCGCGTTACGTGGATACATTCGAGGAAGAAGAGCCGGTTGACACAGCCAAGCTGCTCGAGAGTATGAAGTCAGTATCCGATGAGGAAAGACAGCTTACGGCTGAATTGAAAGACATGATGGCGGATCTGGTAGTCACCCATCCAGAGGACCAGCAAATTCTGGATAACTTGAAGGGAGTGCTTGATTATGAGTAATGTTCGGGATAATCAGGACTCCAAGCCAGCTGTTCGCTTTAAGGGGTTTTCTGACGCTTGGGAACAGCGTAAGTTATCTGACATCTCAAAAATATTTATCGGGTTGGTTACAACAATGACCACAAATTACACGATCAAAGGCACTCTTCTAATTCGCAACTCAGATATAAAAGATGGCCGTTTTGAATTTTCAAAAACCCCTATTTACCTAAATGAAGAATTCGCGCGGAAAAACAGAACGCGTAAGTTATTGGAAAATGACGTTGTGACAGTACACACTGGCGATATTGGAACATCGGCAGTTGTCGGGCCACATGAAGTCGGTGCAATTGGTTTTGCAACAATAAACACTCGTCCTGTCTCTCAACTGTTGGATTCAAAGTTCTTATCCCTGTTTTTGAACACTGTGCAACACAAACAGTGGGCGTTACGAATGTCTACGGGAGATGGAAGAAATAATTATAATCTCCGTGACTTTACCAGACTGGTCCTCTTCGTACCGTCTATTACGGAACAAATACACATTTCAAAGCTGCTAACCTTGCTGAATGAAACTATCGCTCTTCATCAGCGTAAGGTCGAAAACCTCCAGAAACTGAAGAAATCGCTCTTGCAGCAAATGTTCGTTTCTGGCAATGATCAGGTTCCGAAAATCCGCTTTAAGGGGTTTGCTGACGCTTGGGAAAAGCGGAAGTTGGGAGATTTATTCCATAAGGTGAACGAGAGAAACAATGGACAGTTTGACAATACCCGGTGGATCTCGGTTGCAAGAATGTATTTTCAAGAACCAGACAAGGTGACATCAAACAATATTGATACACGAACTTTCGTTATGCGAAAAGGGGATATTGCTTTTGAAGGACACCCCAACAAAGAGTTTATGTTTGGTAGATTTGTCGAGAATGATATTGGAGATGGCGTTGTGTCTGAACTTTTTCCAATTTATCGGCACTCCGGTAAATACAACCTAAATTACTGGAAGTATGCCGTCAAATTGGAATGGATTTGGAAGTACATCTTTGCAAAGTCGATAACATCGTCTGGTAATTCCTCAAACAAGCTAGATACAAGGCATTTTGAGCGACAATCAATTCGAACTCCGACAATGGACGAACAAAAAAAGATCGGCAATTTTTTTGCTAGTCTCGATAATCTTATCGCAGTCAACCAGCGTAAGGTTGAAAACCTTCAGAAACTGAAGAAGTCTTTACTGCGCCTTATGTTTATATAGTTCGTAAGTTCCTGAGTAGTTCTCTGGGAGGGAATGGGTAAATGGCAGAAGATAAATTTGAAAAAGCAGTGATCGAGAAGCTCAAGTCAGAGGGCTGGACTTACCGCAACGACCTCTCAGGAATGACGACTGATGTACTCTACAATCATTGGCGCGACATCTTAAACCAGAACAACGCCAGCAAGCTGGCCGGTATGCCACTGTCTGATACCGAATTTGAAGGGATCAAGATGGAAGTGAGCAAGAATAAGACCCCTTACGATGCACAGCTAATGATCGCTGGCTCTGGCGGTATTGGTACAGTGCCGCTCACACGTGATGACGGTACAAAGCTGGAGATTGAAATTTTTTACGGTGACGATGTTGCTGGTGGACGTTCACGCTACGAAATCGTCAACCAAATTACGTTTAACGAGCTCCCCTTTACACTCAGCAAAAAACGCCGCATTGATGTGATGCTACTGATCAATGGCTTGCCCGTCGCACATATTGAAGAAAAAGATGAATCGTTGCAAAATCAATGGAGTGCTTTTGAGCAACTACAGAAGTACGACGGTGACGGGATGTATACAGGGCTGTTTTCGTTCGTTCAAGTCCAGTTCATCTTGTCGCAACATTCGGCTCATTATTTTGCGCGGCCGAAAAATGCAACAGAATACAACAAGGACTTTGTTTTCGGCTGGCGAGATGATCATGGTAAAGATGTGACGGATACGATGGCGTTTATCCATCAAGTATTGGGTATCCCGGCGCTTCATCGCTTGGTGACGGTTAATATGATTCCGGATGCGGCTAATGACAACTTGATGGTCATGCGCTCTTACCAGATCCAAGCCACCCGTGCTATCTTGGATCGGATGCGAACGATGGAAGAGAATAACTATGTCGAAAAAGAGGGCGGCTATATTTGGCACACCACGGGTTCCGGCAAGACCGTGACTGCGTTTAAAGTTGCGCAGTTACTGGCATCTATGCCCAAGGTCCGCAATGTCTTATTCATCGTTGATCGGGTTGATTTGATCAGTCAAACCTACGAGAACTTTAAAGCTTATGCCTACAAGACCTTTGAACAACGAATAGAGGTTGTTAACGGCCGTCAGCTTAAGCATCACTTGAAACAGAAAAGACTGACCTCCCATATTTATCTTATTACTGTCCAGGGCCTGGACAAAATTGTAAAGTCGGGGTTGACGTCCAGCGAGCGACAGGTGATTTTGATGGATGAAGCGCACCGTTCTGCTTCCGGCGACACAGTCAAACGGATCAAGAATGCCTTTCCCAACACGACCTGGTTTGGGTTTACGGGCACACCCAATTTCTATAGTGATGAGGTGCAGGATGTTCAAACTTCACAAAACATTTCGACACATGATATTTTCGGCAGGCGGTTGCACCAATACACGATCAAAGATGCTATTGGAGACGGCAACGTCTTAGGTTTCGACGTCACTTACAGTGACGTTGACGTGGAAGCTGATCACGCCAAGAAGCGTACTGAAGAGGATTTAGAGAAGGAGGTCTACACCTCGTTGCCATATCGGCAAGCGGTGGTGGAAGACATTGTTAAAAATTGGGATGATATCCATTCTGGCTCAATTGAGATGGGCGTTCGGCAACGTAATCAATTTTATGGGATCTTAGCAGTATCAGGAAAACAAGCTGTGGTTGCTTACTATGCGTTGTTCAAAACTTTGGCTCCTAAATTACGGGTAGCAATGACTTATTCGCGCGATGAAAATAATGGTGAGGGTACTTCCGACCTACAAGCGGCGTTAAAGCAAGCGATGGTTGACTACGCATCTTTATATGGTACGCGTAATTTCTTAGACGCCAAAAATCCAGAACGTGACTACCTCAATGACATCACAAAACGCTTGGCCCACAAAAAACCGTACAACCATAAACTTTCCGATGAACAGGAAATTGCCCATCCGCAACGACTAGATTTGGTCATCGTTTCTGACCAACTATTGACAGGATTTGATTCCAAGTACATCAACATTATCTATCTGGATAAAATTCTGAAAGAAGGTATGCTGATTCAGGCAATGTCGCGCACGAACCGAATTATCGACAAGAACGCCAAGCCCTATGGCAAGGTGCGTTTCTTCCGTAAAGGTGAGCTCATGGAAGAAAACGTTAAAAAAGCGCTGATCATATACACAAAAGGGGGTAATGATACCCTTAAGGATGCTCAAAAGCAACCGGATCAAACGGCCCAACAAGGCTTGCTCGATGACAATATTTTAGCGCCTAAGATAGCAACTCAAATTAATGACCTGCAGCCCAAAGTAGATCGGTTAAAGAAAATTTCCGGAAACGATTTCAGCCAAACACCACGTTCTGAACAAGATCGTTTGGAATTTACCCGGTTAGCGGCTGAAGTTAATCAAAAAGTGCAACGTCTCGTGCAGCAGGGCTATGTCCTCGGCGCACTGGTGCCGGAGGTTAACGATAAGGGGCAGCCTAATGGGAAACAGGTGGGCCTCAATATTAAGAGCAACCAGGAATTCAGTGCTCTCCAAGCCCGCCTGAACGATGTCAACGAATTGTTGCCCCCCGAGAAAAAGATTGACCTTGCCAATATCAAGGTGGCTATTGATTTATACGCCCATGAAATCATTGATTACGATAAGTTAGTGGCCTTGTTGAACACGTATATCGACGAAACAACGCCAGTCAATCGAGGCGCGGTTGAAACCCATATCACCCCAATGGATGATGATAATCGTTCAGAGATTGAAGACATTTTGGATGGAATTGAAAATGGTGATTATACCCGTCACTTCGATACCGATTCCCTGCAACGTGCCCGGAAAAAGATCCGGACTGAAAACAAAGAGTTGAAAATACGGCGCTGGTCAGCGGATCATGGAGCGAATGGTAATGACATTGTGGACGCGTATGAGTTGTATTGGCCGGGCGTAGGCCTTAATGATAATCCCAAACTAAAGTCATGCTTACTCAAAATTGAGGCGGATCAAAACCTTGGATTTTTTGAAACCGCTGATTTTGAGGATTCTATCCTGAGATTCTTCGCCACACTCAAGTGAGAAAACAATTCAAGAAAAACGTCATCCTAGACTGGACGGCGTTTTTTACGTACACGTACAAAATTGTTGCCATGCGCGTTTCCGAGGATTCCTGTTGGCTGCATTATACCGATTCGGACAGTATTACCCAGCTGCTGGAATCTTTAATGTCGTAGAGGGCCATAAATTCCTCAGTGGTAAAGCTTAGGAGACGACCGGTAGGCAGCTTTAGAAGATAATCTCCCGCGGATAAGCTGAAGCTACCCGGTGGTGCAGCAATTTGTACCTTGTTCTTACGCGTGATACTAGCCTGTAAGGGCTCAGAGAATCGCCTAACTTCCTTGATGTTGGTTCCGTCGTAATATATCCATTGGTCTTCTGTCCCCGGCTTACGTGCCGCAAGTCCGGCTGTGGTGACTCGATACGATTGTAATGTGGCGATTGGACCGTTAGCTTTAGGATAACTATGCAGAAAAGCGGCCAGAGAGATTACCGAATTGCGTGGGGTGAAGACCGGCCATTTTACATACTCTGAGGTTGGTATTTCGGTCATCTCATCCACTGAGGCTTGTTTCTGCAATCGACTCCATTGCTTTTGTGTCGTTACCCGCCAAAGGTAAGTGTTGCCGTCAATGGAGACTTTATAGACGTGCGGAGCCATGCGAACTTGAGGGGATGCATAGCGTGTTTCCTCAGCCGAAGAAGAATCCATACTATTACTATTAACGAGCTCTTCGACGCTGACTCCCTCTAAGTCTGCTGTTATTCGATTGATTTCGTCACAAACGGCACAATCGAGGTCAGTGCCGGGTTCGTGCAATTTGCTAAGTCCCTCACGGTCGTGTTTGGCGTACGCAGCGTATAAGTCCTGTTTAGTATATTTAGCCATAGGGGTCCCTCCGCGAAGTGTTTATAGATCTTATAATACCCTGATTATTGTTGGCAGTCGAGAACTTAAGTTTGTCTTCTTAACTAAGAACCAACTTTTCGAGGAATTGTGGAACGTAATATGGCACCGGCTAACTGGTTATATCACAATTGCGGCATGGTAAAGTGGTTAGGGTTCTTTCTCTCTAACCATACGGCTTATGTTGAGGAACAGGGCGTTATAGAACAGCCCGTTAAAGATAAAGAGGAATAGTCTCTTGAAGAGATCGGGGCCTTGTTGCTGAGTGCTTGGCAGACACAGAGCAGTATTAGCTTGCAACTTAAGCACTAGTCAATGGTCAACATATCCACAGTATTATGGGTCTTGGGGCTGGTTGTCACTCTCCTCCGCCACGAAAGTTCAATGATCTATAAAATAATTGTAGACTATTTAATTTCCTGCAAATAGTTACCGGCCCCACGATGTAGATTCTATCCCGATTGGGTGTACCCTATTGTTTCATTGTTAAATACCTGATATACTATGGGTGCGGAACGTAACAATAGGGTTGTTACATAATCAGCCAGGAGGTGCTAATCATCAAAGTCGGGTATGCGCGGGTCAGCAGCACTGACCAGAATCTAGACCGCCAGTTGGCAGCGCTCAAAGAGAGTGGAGTCGAGAAGCTGTTCGCCGAGAAGGTATCCGGCAAGAACACAGACCGACCAGAGCTCCAGCGTATGCTGCACTTCATTCGGGAAAAAGATGAAGTCGTGGTCCTCAGTCTCGATCGCTTAGGCCGAAGTTCGGACGATTTGACAGCCATCATCGATGAAATTCGGCGGAAAGGGGCCGTTCTAAATATACTGGACTTGCCATCCTTCGCAGGTATTCAAGACCCCAACCTTAAGGCCCTGCTCACCAACTTGGTCCTGGAAATTTACAAATATACTGCCGAAGAAGAACGGCGTAAGATCCGGGAACGGCAACAAGAAGGTATCAAGCTAGCCAAGGAGAGAGGGGTCTACAAGGGGCGGCAGCGGGAATACTCGGCTGACTCCCGCAACCCGCGTAAAAGGTACCTCTATCAGCAAGTTATCAAGATGTTGCGGACCGATCCACCTATTACGGTGGCTGAGATTGCTCGAACAGTCGGCCTGGAACGGACACAGATTTACCGTATCAAAAAATACGCCATCGCAGACGGCGTACTGACAAACGAGCAGAACCGTCAATAGTCCTTACGGAAGGGGCCAACCATCATGATCCAGTTCGTTTTGCGCCATAAGTTTCTCTCTATCGTTCTTGCTCTTCTGTTTTTCGGTTTGTTCTTCCTCAGCAAGGCTTTCGCTGCAACAATCGGATCAATATTTGGTGTTCTCTTTACTGTCGCGATGATTGGCTTGATTATCCTCATCCTTTGGCCCGTGATCCAATTTGTCTTCTATTTTATCATGGGGTGCGTGCTAATCTTTCTGATAATCGGCTGGATTCTTAGTTGGTGATCGATCCCAAATGAAAAGGCCAGCCCTCCAAGACTGGCCTTTGCTTTAGCTATTCTTCAACGCTTGTTTTTCGTAGGCTTCCCGGTAATAACTCACTAGCAGCCGTCGAATGGCAATTTTCGGGGAAGTCGTTGTCCCATCCCCGTTATCGCGGCTATAGGGCATGATCTGCTCACTGGTCCACGGACGCATGTGCTTGCCCAGAACAATCACGGCAACAAATGACTTTGGCCGTTTCAGCGGTAAGCCAGCGTCATCTCGTCCAAAGCTGTCACGGTCAATGTATGCCATCAGTGCCTTCTTATCTTCGTCCAGGGGGCCGCCCTGCATGACTAACCGCTTCACATCGGCACGCAAGATCCGGTATTGGTCCGTATAGCTGCCACGTCGCAATAAACGCTGAAACAGCTGGTCTTGGTCCGCCTGAGCTTTGGCGTAACCGTCCTGGAACCCACGGAAATAATCCGTATCTGCCCGTTTATCGATGGATTTTCGATTTGATCGGTCATAACTGCTAATGAATCCTTCTAAGTCGGTAGGCAGCACCTGGTACCCCTGTTTTCGGCTGTGCATCGTGGCTGCCAACTTGCCTTGCCGAATCCAACGCCGGACGACCTCGGGATTTGATGTTATTCCAGCCGCTTGTAGTCGGTCGGTGACTTCAATGATGTTCATGAGATCTGCCCCCTTCTTTATTACTACCGGTAGTGTAACATATTGTCTTCCGTCACGCCAAGAGGCCCCGATCGCTTACGCTGCAAGCAATCGGAGCTTCTCTTGTTGTATCTGTACTGAAAGAACGCTGATCTCTTTGGTAGTCTTACTTGTTCATTGCTTTAGCCTTAGTCAACCAGGTCATTACATCCCGTGCCGTAAGACGGCCAACCCATGACGGTGTATACGTATTAAAAGTCTCCTGCGTAACCAAACGCACGGCACGCACATCAATCCATGACGGTTTGTCCAATCCAGCAGCACGCCAATCTTTAATTTCAGCATACTGTCGCTTGATTACTTTGGATTTGGTTTTGTATTTAGTTGAGACATTGAAAACCATTAATCGCCCGTCCCAAGTTGGGACGATAGCTACTGGTCTGGTCTTCCCGCCAGGCCCTTCCGGATAGGATACATGCATCAAATACAGCTCGCCTAGCCTGCTAATCTTCATTGTCCATCAACCATTGTCCAAACTGAGCCTTATCTGCTGTCGGGACATGTTTCTGAATTTCGTCAATCAAGTCAGCTGCCTGGTCTTTGACTTGTTCTTCTGGTGTCAGAGCTAGAGTAAACGGAATCCGTTGTTCCGCTACGACTCGTTTGTACAAAGCGTTAATCAGCATAGAAGTGGGCACGCCAAGTTGATCTAACACTAAGTGGGCGGCCTTCACAGTATCACCGTCCACCATGGCCTGAACCCGCTTCTTGGCATTCTTGTCTTGATCTCGTTCCTTAACATCCATTGCGGTCCCTCCTAGGGTAGTCAATAACTCTTTTCAGACCTTATTATACCCCATAAGGGTCTTATCGGTAAGCGGTCGTTGAACGGGTATATGGTTCGCGCCGCAGCCTCCTTGTATGCTTGAGTCATCAAGTACACAAGGAGGCTTTTTATGGTTCAAATTAAAGATATTGTGCCGGTTCAAATGACAGATCGGACAC
>NZ_AUEH01000059.1 GCF_000425885.1 Schleiferilactobacillus harbinensis DSM 16991 | reverse complement strand
TTGAAGCTGCCAATTCGATAAGAGTGCATGATCCCGTATTCGCCAAGTACTACGACAAAAAATACGGGGAGGTACCAAAGTATCAACACCGACGTGCTTGCATTATGACCGCTCGCAAGCTCGTACGCGTGATCTATAAGCTGTTATCTGATCATGAGCTGTACGTGCCTGCCAAAGTGGTCTAACGCGGCAAGCGACAACTTAGAAAGCTAGGACTACCCAGAAAAATCATCACGTTCCTGGGCTGGGGGAGGTATACGCCATAAGCTCTTACTAACCATCAATTTTCTTCCTGCACCTTCTTGACTTCAGACCGCAAGTCTTCATGCACTCCCCACGGTTATTGTGGTAACAAGGTGGGAGCAAAATTCCTACTTTTATGCTTACAACTGTCTTGCAGGCGCAAGCCAATGTATAATGGGCTCCAAGCAAGAAAAATATCAGGAAATGAGGGTTTTGACATGGCAAATGAATTTCCCCAAGCGCTAACGATTGCTGGCGCGGATTCCGACGGTTCCGCCGGCATGGAAGCCGATCTGACGACGTTCTTCACTTTAGGCGTGCACGGCATGTGCGTCCTGACGGCGGCGGTCGCCGGCAACTCCTATGGGATCGACGCGGCCCACAACATGCCCACCGCGTTCATCGCTCAGCAGTTCAAGACGCTGGCGGCCGACTTCCATATTCGCGCTGCCAAGACCGGCATGCTGTCTGACTCCGAGTTGATTCATACGGTGGCTGCCCACGTCCAGGATGGTGCGGTGGGGCCGCTGGTCTTGGACCCGGTGATCATTACCAAACACGGGGCCATGCTGCTGGAGGAGAGTGCTTACGAGACGCTGCGCCAGGAACTGATTCCTCTGGCGACGGTCATTACCCCGAATTTCTTTGAAGCCCAGAAATTGGCTGAAATGGATATTAAGACGGATGAGGATATGATTACCGCGGCGCAAAAGTTACAGGATCTGGGCGCGAAAAACGTCCTGGTCAAGGGCGCGCACCATGCGGGCGACCAAGAGGAAGTGCGGGATTATGCCTTGCTAGAGGACGGTACCGGCTTCTGGCTCAGCGCGCCGTATGTGGCGACTGACCGGATCAACGGCACCGGCGACACGCTGTCGGCGGCCATCACGGCGGAGATTGCCAAGGGGACGAGCATCGCTGATGCGTTCCGCATCGCCAAGCAATATACGTATGAGGCCATTGCCCAGCCAATCGCGGTGGGGCATAAGTTCGGCCCAATCAATCATTGGGCGCCGAAGGTTCAGAAATAAGTTGTTGACATAAAACACCGACTTAGGGCGTGCATCCCTGAAGCCGGTGTTATTTTGTACCAAGCATATCATTTGCCTTTCTTACTGCCAGCGGCTAAGATGACCCTCAACTCAAAGAGGAGGCAGACATGATGGCCCATACATTAGATATCGTCGTCCCGTTCTATAACTTAGGCGGGTACTTCAAGAATTCGTTAACCAGTTTACGCCAACAAACCAGTACAGACTTCGCCGTGTGGCTGGTGGATGACGGCAGTACCGATGAGTCGCTGGCGCTGGCTAAGCAAGCGGCCGCTGCGGATGACCGGTTCCATGTGCTGACACTGCCCCGGCATGAAGGGACGTCGGCGGCCCGCAATGCTGGCGTGGATGCCGGGACAGCACCGCTCGTGACGTTTGTCGATGCGGATGATCAAGTGGATCCCCGCTTTGCGGCCACCCTGATTGCCGGCTTTCAAGAGCACCAGGCCGACATTGTCGCCGTTGGTTATACCTGGAGCGGCGGCTGGTTCCGCCGCGGCGGCGAACGCAGCGGGCGGGATCGGTGGCAGCAGATTGCGAAACCGGACATGCTGGATCAGGTGACCCGGCACGGCACAGAAGTTGGCGGGTACATTTGGAACAAGGGCTTCTCCCGGGCAATGCTGCAGGCCCATCATGTGACTTACGATACCCGGTTGACAATTGCCGAAGATTACCTGTACGCCACTGAAGCCGCCGCGGCGGGGGAGAATTTCTGGTACAACCCCGTTGTGCTGTATACCAAGATCAATCGGCCAGGCTCGACGATTCACTCCCGGACGTGGGAAATGAGCCGGCAAGAGGATGAAGTGTTTGCTGAAATGGCGGCGATCAAGCAGCGGGCACTGGCGTCTGATGCAAATAGTGCTTCAAGATAAACGGCGACAACAGCGTCGTTAATAAAATAACGATGACGATGGCCGGATATTGCTCGGCCGGGAAAAGCCCGGCATCGTTGCCGATTTGGGCAGTGATCAGGGCCATTTCGCCCCGGGAAACCATCCCAGCGCCGATCGTCAGTCCTTGATGCTGGGTAAAACCGCCCAGCATCGCACCGGCCATGCCGCCATACAGCTTAGTCACAACGGCCAGCAAAGTGAAGACGACGATCAAGAGCACGTCTGCCCAACTGAGGGCGAGTTTCATCTGCAAGCCGATACCCACAAAGAAGAAGGGGACGAAGAAAGCATAGCCCATGGGCTCGATGCTGGCGTCCACTTCTTTTTTTGTCGGTGTTTGGGCCACCGCGACACCGGCGAAGAACGCCCCCACGACGTCGGACAGACCGACGAAATCAGCGAGGGAGGCGGTCCCGAGACAGATAATCATCGCCATTAAAGTGGGGCCGGCAATGACCAGTAATTTTTCACTGAGATGCATGAGCAGCGGCGCCAGCCAGCGGATCAGAACGACAACACCTCCGAAGAAGAGCAGCTGCTCACCGATGGTCAGGAACATATTCGGCTGTTCGCCGGCCGCGTGGGCCCCACCGAAACTGATGAAGAAGCTCAGCAACAGCACGCCCAGAATATCGTCGGCGACGGCAGCACCCAGGATCGTTGCGCCTTCCGGCCGGTTCAGGGCATTTTCTTCCTTCAAGACGTCCACAGAAATACTGACGGAGGTGGCGGAGAAGACGATGCCGACCAAGATGCTTTCAATCACGGACATCCCCAATAATTTGCTGGCGATGCCCATCAAGAGAACCGGCGCCGCGACGCCGATGCAGGCCACGTACAGGGAGGGCTTGAGGAAGCGGCGCAATAAGTGCAGGTCGCTTTCCAGCCCGGCGAGGAACATCAAAACGATGACCCCGAGTTCAGAAAAGATATGCATCACTTCCGTGGGGTGCAGCCAGCCAAGCACCGCTGGACCAAGCAGGATGCCGGCCAATAACTGGCCGACCACTGCGGGCATATTCAAGCGGCGGGAAAAGTGGGCCAGCAGCGTCGTCACTGCCAGGACAAGCACGATGGGGAAGAGAATGGCCATGGGTAGATCCTTTCTATAATAATTACCGACAGAAAAATAAAGAAGGGGCGCAGAAACTGTTTTCGAAACGACTTACGCCGCCAGCAACTCTGCGTCCCAATAGGTTTGGCACCTACGACTAGGATACCAGGATTTTGAAACTGGCGCAATATTTTTTGGTCTAAATAATTGTAAGCGGTTGCGTAACGTGCTATATTGGTGATAACTTGAGATACTCTGAGAATTGGTTGCAATGGATGAATGACGGGAAGGCGTGGTCCTGATGGGTAAAATCAAGACTGGTTTGCTCGTGATCGTTGCGGGTTTGTTTGTTTTCTTGTCAGCTGGGTCGGTCACGGCCGCGACGGTGAGTGCACCCAGCAATCCGGAACAGATCTCACTGACGGCGTATCCCCACCTTGACCCAGGAAGAACTCGTTGCTGTTCTGGCCAAGCAGGAGAAAATTAGCAGAAAGACAGCCAGGCGCCGCTTATTCCCTGGGAAATACTCGCCGGTGGACAAGGCAACGTTTGCCGTGATCCAAGGCGAGCTGCAGCCGGGGAATCAGGATGCCGGCAGCTTCTATTTCTACTGTCGGACAAGTGAGGGCGAGCTGTTCCATGGATTGAAGGAGATTCTGTATGTGACGTATCAGTCAGGGACCGATACGTTTATTGGGGTGATTGATTATATGCTGCTGCCAGACGGGCCAGTGCATATGACGATCAACGGAATGTGGCTGCACGCACAACGACAAAGGCCACGCAGCCGAAGCCGGTGGGCCCGGGCCAGGCTGGCCGGGTGCAGATCAAGGCGAAACGAACAACGGATTTTGTTACTGACGTGTTTATTGATCGCGATTATCTTTTCTAGAATAAATAACCGGTGCTTGTCCAGAAAGGAAACTTTCCAGGCCAAGCACCGGTTATTTGGTTGCAAATTTAATGTGTCTTGCTCTTTTGCCACCCATCGCGAATCATGGCGGCAATCGTGAATACGGCAGCAATCAGGGCGACACTGCCGACGAGATCGACTAGTCGGTAAAGAAATAATAGCAGCGTGATCGGCAAGATACCGGGCGGTGAGGGGATAAGCGCGCGAAATACCAAGACTGCGGCAACAATTGCCAACCAAACCAGCAGTTTCTGCCAGTGTTTCATTCGCCACCAGCTCCTTCCGTTAGAATGCAATTGCATTCTAACGGAAGGTCAGATCATGGTCAAAGATTATACCTCAACCTGCTGGATCCAGCCCTTAGGCGCCCCAACGTCGCCAAACTGGATCCCAGTGAGCAGATCATACAGCTTATGGGTGATCGGACCGACTTTCTTTTCATCATAAAAGACATGATAGTGGTCGCCGTACTTAATGCCGGCGATGGGGGAAATGACGGCGGCGGTGCCGCAGGCAGCAACTTCGCCGAATTCGTCCAATTCATCAATACTGATCTTGGTTTCCTCGGTCTGCATGCCCAGGACGTGTTCGGCCAGATACAGGCTGGAGTACTTGGTGATACTGGGCAGAATGAAGGGCGACTTCGGTGTTTTCAACGTCTTGCCGTCTTTGGTGAAGGCCAGGAAATTGGCAGAACCGACTTCTTCAATATAGCGATGATGGACGGGGTCTAAGTAAATCGCATCGCTGTAGTGGTGTTCATGGGCCTCTTGGCCGGCCAGCAGACTGGCAGCGTAGTTCCCGCCGACCTTGCTTTGGCCAGTCCCGTTATGGGCGGCCCGGTCATAGTTGACCACTAAGAAGCTTGTGGGGGTCAAGCCGCCTTTGAAGTAGGGACCGACCGGCGTGACAAAGATGCGCAGGATATATTCCGGCGCGGGATGGACGCCAATATTTTCACCCACCCCAATCAGCATCGGTCGGATATACAAGGTGGCACCAGTCCCATAGGGCGGCACATAGTCCGCGTTGGCGGCAACGACCTGTTTCACTGCGTTGACGAAATCATCTACCGGATACTCCGGCATGAGCAGGCGGTCAGAAGAGTGTTGCAGCCGCTTAGCGTTTTGATCCGGCCGGAACAACTGGATGCGGCCGTCTTTAGTGCGGTAAGCTTTGAGCCCTTCGAAGGCGCCTTGGCCATAATGCAAGATCGGTGAGCCCTCATTCATCGAAATATTAGGGTCTTCGGTGAGTGTGCCGGGTTCCCAGGCCCCGTCTTTGTAACTTGCCTCGAAGCGGTATGGTGTTTGGATGTATTCAAAACCCAGGTCTGACCAATTAATAGTCTTGGGATCAGTAGTCATGGATATCCCCTCTTTTTTAGTAATTATTTACACATCTTACTCTCATGTTCTGAGTTGTCCACCCCTTTCTCAACATTTTTGGTAACTTTCTTGACGGGGCGGGGGAACACCTGGTTTGCGATTTGACAATAATGTTGATGATTTCGGAAAGATACCTCGGATAAGTTGCGCCGGATAGCCCATCACTGGTAATATTTTCCGTGGACTTACAAGAATGTCACATATACAGGAGCTTATTTCAGTGATTACAGTCAAAGCACCAGGAAAATTATATATTGCCGGTGAATACGCCGTGGTCGAAACCGGGCAGCCGGCCGTGATTGTCGCCTTGAATCAATTCGTGACGGTGCGGGTGGAACCCGCCCATGGTATGGGCCGGATTCAATCGAAACAATATCAAGAAAATTCCCTCATTTGGCGGCGCCAAGGGGACGAGATGGTCTTCGACAATCGGGACAATCCCTTCCACTATATTTTGTCCGCCATTCATCTCACCGAAGCATACGCCAGCGAACAGGGCAAACCACTGCGGTTATTCAACCTCTACGTGGATTCTGACTTGGACTCCGCCGATGGCCGCAAGTTCGGTCTGGGCAGTTCAGCTGCTGTCACGGTGGGGACCGTTAAAGCGCTGCTCCAATTTTATAACTTGGCGTTGAGTCAGGAGCAGATCTACAAGCTGTCGGCCATTGCCCATCTGGATATTCAAGGCAACGGTTCGCTGGGGGACATCGCCGCCAGCGTCTTTGGCGGCTGGATCGCCTACCGCTCCTTTGACCGGGAATGGTTGCGGGCCCAGCGGAATCTGGTTTCGCTCAGCGAATTGCTGACGATGCCCTGGCCGGGATTGGACATCGAACTGCTCACCCCGCCCCAGAGCCTGCGGCTGCTCATCGGCTGGACCGGCTCGCCGGCCTCCACGTCCCATCTGGTGGACCAGATCAAGGCGGCCACGTCCCGATCTCAGGCGCAGTATAAACAATTCCTGCGGCGCAGCCGCGCAGTCGTGGAGAAACTGGTCCAAGGTTTCCGCGATGGCAATCTCGCTGTCATCAAACAGCAGATCAGCCGCAACCGGTTCCTGCTGCAACAGCTCAGTCAATTCAGCCACGTGCACATTGAGACGATGAAACTGTCCAGTCTGTGTGATTTGGCAATTCAAGCCGGCGGCGCCGCGAAGACGTCAGGCGCTGGCGGCGGCGATTGCGGCATCGTCATTCTGGACCGAACCGTGGACGCCGATGCGTTAATTGCCCAGTGGCACAAGATCGGCGTGCAGCACTTGCCGCTCAATGTGCATTTGATTCAACCGCCCGTGGTGCCGCGCTTGCGGGAAGCACGATAATTTTGCCAACAGGAGAAGCCCAACCGCTTCGCCTGTTTTTTTTCAGAAAAATATGGCAGAGCCCTCGCTTACTTTTTGTAAGTGGATATAATAGACCTTGTAGCAAACGAGCAAGGAGCTTACATAAGCGTCTGGCGATAGTCGGCGGGATAACCGTCACTGGTTCCAACCGCCGCGCTCTGAAAAATGGAGGTAGATTTCTTTATGACAGTCACAAATGGTTACGAACAAAGCGATCGCGAACAGAAGCTGGATTTTTTCAACTTGAATGATCTGGAAAAAGAGGCCGAGGCAATTATTCCCAAGGGCGGTTTTGGTTACATCCGCGGCGGGTCCGAGGATGAGTGGACCTTACGGGAAAACACCACCGCCTTCAATCATGCCCAGATCGTGCCCCGTGCGCTGACTGATATGGAGAATCCTGCCACAGAAACTGATGCCTTTGGATTGCATTTCAAGACACCCCTGATGATGGCCCCCACAGCGGCCCAAGGATTAGCCCATTCCCAGGGTGAAAAAGATACCGCTCGCGGGGTCGCGGCGGCTGGTGCGCTGATGGCCCAAAGTACGTATTCTTCCACGTCCATCGCAGATACGGCGGCGGCTGGCAACGGCGCGCCCCAATTCTTCCAGTTGTACATGAGCAAGGACTGGGACTTCAACCACCATTTGCTGGACGAAGCAAAGAAGGCCGGCATTAAAGGTATCATCCTGACCTTGGATGCGCCTGTCGATGGATACCGGGAGGACGATCTGCGCAATCACTTCCAGTTCCCGATCCCAATGGCGAACTTGACGGAATACTCCGAAGGCGACGGCTCCGGCAAGGGCATTGCGGAAATTTATGCCGCGGCGGCGCAAAAGATTGGCCCGAAGGATATTGAACGCATCGCTGCTTACACCGATCTGCCGGTGATCGCCAAGGGTATCATGTCCCCTGAGGACGCCTTGAAAGCCATTGGCGCCGGCGCCGCTGGGGTATACGTATCGAACCATGGCGGCCGGCAATTGAACGGTGGTCCGGCTTCCTTCGACGTACTGCCCAGCATTGCGGCGGCAGTGAACCATCAAGTGCCGATCATCTTTGATTCCGGTGTCCGCCGCGGGTCCCACGTCTTCAAGGCGTTGGCCGCTGGGGCAGATCTGGTTGCCTTTGGCCGGCCGGCTATTTATGGCCTGGCTTTGGGCGGCGCCCAAGGGGTACAAAGCGTCTTTGAACATTTAAACGATGAGCTGAAGATCGACATGCAATTGGCCGGGACCAAGACCATTGCAGACGTGAAGCACGCCAAGCTGACGCATTTCCCAGCTTAATTAGTTATTAGTAATATTAGTAGAAGAAAAGCGCCTGACCAGACTGAATAGTCCGATCAGGCGCTTTTCGCGTATGCTGGTAAGGAAGGGGATGGGAGATCCGAATACGGGAATAATAGCAACTACTGTGTAATTTTTGATGATGCCTGAGGTAAGGCGTGGAAACGAGAAATGATCTCTTGGCACAGGTCTTGCAACTGCCGAATGGTCAAGCCTTGTAGTAATCCCTTGGCTAAGGCCACCGTCAGCTCCGGCGTGATCGTGGCGTCGGTGGTAATGGGGAGCTGGGTACTGACCCGGGTGCCCCGGTGACGGTCGCCTTCCACGTAACCATCCTGCTTTAACAGCTGGTAAGATTTCGACACGGTCATCGGGTCAATGTTCAGGCTGAGTCCCAGCACCCGAGTGGCCGGCAGCTGCTCGCCGGGGAGCAGGTCGCCCATGGCCACCCCAATGATGATCTGTTGGGCCAGTTGAATGTAAATCGGCTGGGCACTGTCTTCCGTGATGTGAAACTGCACGAAAATCACCGCCTTGGTTTGTATTGCTTGCATTAATTCAATAATGGCAAGTTAAGTATATTATAGAACACGATTTATGACATTCATAGACCGTTTGCATTATTTGCTGACCCTTGGTTGATACCTGTATCTAGCCGGTTTCATGGTTTTCAGACCTTGGTAATATTGTTATAGGACCACCTTTATTACGAATTTTGTGACCTTACATGTTTCACGTTGCAAGTTGTAAACAGCTCGTTACGAAACTGTAACAATCGGCGTGTTATCGTGTATCACAGAGTTCAGGAGGTCATCAACCATGAAGAAAATCTCACGCGTATTAACCGGGATCGCCGTCATAACCATGTTCGCCGGTCTCATCAATCCCGTGAATGTACACGCTGATTCGGTCTCCGATGCGAAGTCCGCGATCAGCAGCAAGAAAGATATTTCGAGTCAGTTGGTCAACCAGATCAATGACCAAACCAACAAGTTGAACGAATTGAATAAGCAAGTCGTTGCCAAGCAGTCCCAGCTGGATAGTACCGAGGAGGCCATTGATACCGCTCAACAGCGGATCAATGAATTGTCCGGGAAGATTGCCGACACACAAGTCCAAATCACGCAGCGCAAAGATAACTTGAAGAAGCAACTCGTTGCTTTGCAGAAGCAGAATTCCGATACCGTTACTGGTAATATTTACATTGATTTCATTCTGAAGAGCGACAACCTGTCTGATCTGATCAGCCGCTCCTTCACCGTCAACAAGATTTCTGGAGCCACTAAAGATGCCTTAACGGCTGTCCAAGATGCCCAGAAGCAGCTGGCCGATCTGAAGAGCGAACAGGAGCAGAAAGAAAACCAGCTCCAATCGCAGAAACAGCAGATCGTTCAGGATCAAAATGATTTGAAGGCGGCACAAAAGGCCGCTCAGGATCAGCAAAACAAATTACAACAAGAACTCAACGACAATAAATCAGCTTTGGCTGGGTTGCAATCCCAATTAACGCAAGCCTTGGCTGCTCAAAAAGCGCAGCAAGAAGCGTTGGCCGCCAAACAACAGCAGCAAACTGCCAGCGCCAACAGCAGTGCCGCCACGGTCAATACGAGCACCGCGAATACCAATACCAGCAGTAATAGCGCCAGCAGCAGTGCCAGTATGCGGGTTATGAAGATTTCCTTCTATGACCCGGCTGTACTGGGTTCCAGCATGGGTTATGGCGGCGTCGCCGCCGCCCTCTCCATCTATCCGAAGGGCACCCGCTTGAAGATCGTCTTCGCCGATGGCACGACGATCCACCGGGTGGTCAACGATACCGGGACGTTCGCCTATAGCAATCCGAACCAACTGGATGTGGCTTGGCCCAACGCTTCCGTTCCCTCATACGGCGTCACTACCGCCGTCGTGACCGTCGAATAAGTATGAAATTTTCAACCCTCAGCCGTCCGCTGAGGGTTTTTCTTTCATCATTGGGTGGCAAACGCGCTATAATAAACCATGAGGCGATTAATTATGGCAGATAGCGACAAAAAAGACACTGCAAAAGAACAAGCTCCAAAAATTGAGATCAAAGACGACGTTAAAGCGTTGGGCAAGATCCTGATGTCCCGCGGGTATATTACCGAGAAGGACACCGCCAACATGAAAGACGCTGTTTACGCGAAAGCGCTGGCCAAGGCCATTGATAAAGAAGTACGGAGCGAAGAAGAAGACCCCTTCATTCAGTTCGAGAGCTTCGATTACCAAAATGGGGTTATTAAGAACATTATCTTCAATATGGATATCATCAAGAACCGGGACGCCGCGATGGATACATTGAGTGCGGAACTGGGACTGAAAGAAATCAAGATCACCAAACAAGCCGAGGAAGAGATCAACGAAATCGGCAATGTTTAATCGATTACGATTCGCATAATTAAAATGCAGGCTTTCCGCGCATGAACGGGAAGCCTGCATTTGTCTATTGAATGCCATGCTGGGCTAAGTAGTCTTGCAGCACCACGGCTTGGTTGTGGGTCTCGTCCTTAGCGCCGAAGAGCAGGACAACGGGCCCCGCCGCCGTTTTTTCTTTGATCAGCTGCAGAAAGTCCGGCGTGGCCGGGTTGGCATCGAGCTCAGCGATGTAACGCTGCTTAAATTCTGGGTACTTCTCCGGGTCGTGGCCGAACCATTTGCGCAGGTCATTACTGGGCCCAATTTGTTTGTCCCATTCGTCCAGTTCGGCCTTCACTTTCGAAACACCGCGGGGCCAAAGCCGATCCACTAGGACTCGATAGCCGTCTTTGGGATCCGGCAGCAGATCGCCATAAATACGTTTGATTTTGACACTCATCTAGGTCACCTCTAAGATAAGTGTATCATCTACTGGAAAAAGGGAGAGAGACAATTGGCGTATCAAGATTTCTTCACGGGCCGACCGACCCAAGAGATTGCCCAGGACCTGCTGGGCCGGCCGCTGCTGTATCGGTCGCCGGCGGGACTGGTGGGCGGCTGGATCGTGGAAACGGAAGCCTACTTGGGCCAGGCGGACAATGCCGCCCATGCGTACCAAGGACACCGCTCTGCGGCAAACGAGGCCCTCTATGGCCCGCCAGGCACCATCTACATCTATGAACGCCGCGGCTTGTTCATGTGCGACATCGCCGTGCAAGACGCCGAGGTGCCCCAAGGGGTCTTGCTGCGGGGGATTCAACCGGTGTGGGGCCTGGACGTGATGACCAAGAACCGGGAGGGCCGGCCCGTGGGTGAGCTGACCAACGGGCCCGGCAAGCTGTTCCGGGCGTTTGGCGTGCGGGATAAGGCGTTGAATTTACATAATCTGGCCGATGCACCGCTGACGATCCTGCTAGGGGATCAGTGGCAGAGCCAGCCCCGCCAAATCGGCAGCAGTGCCCGGGTTGGCGTGCGCAGCGGCGGTTGGCACGACCGGCCGTATCGGTTCTTTGTCGCCGGTAACCAGTGGGTGTCGAAGACACCGAAGCGGTCGTGGACGACGGATCAGGGGTGGTTGAAAGAAGCCGGTAGAGTCCTGCCGACGGAAATATTACCCGGGAAATAAGTGATGAACATACTATAGCGGAGTGGATTTTCACCATGGCAATTGATTGACCGAAATGGCCAGAAATGTTACTTTAAAGACAGAAAAGGACGTCAGTGAGATGGCGTCCCCGAGCGGAACCGTCTTATCGGCGGCCAGCCGCGAGTTCAAAGCAAAGAGTTACTTCAAACCGTTGGGGGTCGACCGACGGTTATTTTTTTGACTTGAAGGCCATGATTGCCACAATTAACATGCTAAAGGCAATTGACAGCGACAACACTTCGTACGTGCTCATGTGCTTCTCGGCAGTCAGATTTTTCCATAGGCATCACCTCCGGGGTGCAGGGGCTAGCCAATCGTGCGGTTCTACTCGAATGATAATATCATATGCATTGCCTGTACACTAGTGCTAATTCAGGGCTGTAATGCCCCACGGTTGACTTGCCGTTTCTCGATCGCCACAATGGAGGGTAAACATGTCCACAAAGGGGGATTCAGGAATGGCAACAGTACCAAAGCCTTTGGCGGCGCCGAAGAAGGCGTCCCGCCTGCGTTATGACCTGAGTCAGATTCGTATCAAGAATACGATCAGTGAATTGGCTGATATGGGGAAGAATGTCCGGGATAAAGTCCCATTCAGTGAACTGGCTGAATTCAAGCCCGTCCACCGCGACGTGGTTCAGGGGATTCAGCACGTGGAGCGTGCTTTGATCAAGGAGCTTTTACCCTTGCGGCACGCCCGCATGGCGGCGTCGCCCTTTGCGTTCTTCCGCGGCACCGATGAACTGATGGCCTATGATCTGGCCCAGCAGACGTCAACGAATATCCCAGTCGTGATCGCTGGGGATGCACATATTGGCAACTTCGGCTTTTACGCGTCACCTGAGCGCAAGCTGCTGTTCGATGTCAACGACTTCGATGAATCCACGATCGGCAGTTGGGATTGGGATGTGCGGCGGCTGCTCGTCAGTATTATTCTAGCCGGTGAACAGATCAGTCTGGATGATGATGATTTGGCTGATATTATGCGCCACGCCGTGCAAACCTACCAACAAATTATCATTGAATGTTTCGACGATCACAGTGCGCTGGAGCGATATTATTTTTCCACTGAAGTCGAAAGTTTCTTAACCGCCCAAGCGGAAGGGGCCTCACTGCCTAAATTGTGGCGCAAGATCAAGGATAATGCGCCGCAGCGGGATTCTGAGCAGGTCGTCCGCAAGTTCACGACGATGGACGACCGCGGCCGCCTGGTCTTCAAGGAAAACGCGCCCCGGACTGTGCATGTTTCTGATAAGCGCTTCAAAGAAATCGATGCGCATCTGCGGACCTATATGCAGACGATCAAGCCGGATGTGGCCGTGCTGCTGTCCCAATTCCACGTCAGCGATATTGTCCGCCACAGTGTGGGCGTCGGCAGTTTCGGTACCCGCTGCTATTTGGTCCTGTTAACGGCGATCGATGGCAGCCATTTGGTGCTGCAAATCAAAGAAGCATTGCCCACCCGGCGGTTCCAAGGCTTCGACGTGACCACCCGGTTCAGCCAGGATGGTCCGGATAACGGCGAACGGATCGTCACCTGCCAGCAGATTCTGCAGCGGGCGTCCGATCCTTTCCTTGGTTTCTACCACAATGACGACACCGGCTGCAGCTTCTACGTCCGCCAGTTCCGGGACATGAAGGAGTCCCTGGACGTCAGCAAGATGGATAAGGACGACTTCGATACCTATGCCCGGATCTGTGCCCTGCTGCTGGCCCGCGGCCACGCTCAGAGTCCTACCGGGGCCATCGTGCGCGGTTATGGCGGCCAGAAGAAGAAATTGGTCAATGCGTTGATCGACTGGTCTACGGCATACGCCAAGCAAGTCCATGCCGACTATGATGCCTTCACGGCGGCAGTGAAGGATCAGACGCTGGCTGTCCCGACGAAGGAGGACGACGACGATGACGAATAAAGTCGTTTTCCATATTGATGAATTAGAAAAGTGGGACCACACGCTGGGCAACATTCAGAACTTGATTGCGTATGGTCAATCCCAGCAAACCGCCTACGATATTGTTGTGCTGGTCAATGGCGACGCGATCATGGGCTATCTCGTTACCCGCTTGCGGGATACCATTACCCAACTGCAACCGCAGGATGTCAGTTTCCATGCATGCAATAACGCGATGAATTGTCATGGCGTCAGAGCCGAGCAGTTGCCGGCAGGCGTTGTAGTGGTACCGGCCGGCGTGGCTGATCTGATTGCTTTGCAGGATACCGGATATCGGTATATTAAGCCTTGACGATTGTTTGAATGGAGGGTGTTGCGTATGGAGCGTAAAGAATTAATTGACCTACTCAAACAGATGCAATTCAACCAACCTAACGAGAAAAGCATGATTGATGAAAGTATTGCGGCACTGACTGCTGGTAATAATGTGCACCAAGTGCTGATGAATTTAGGCTTACAATTGAATAAACTCGCTGTATCACGAAAAATATCGCCGGAAGGCCTTAAACTATACATGCGGTTGATTAAAGCTAATCAGCCTACTCGTAGTGAGGCTTTTGGTCTTTCCACGCTGTCGTGGTTTCCAAAATAGAGTGTCGCTTAATCAAGTGTAAGCGGTCGTTGACATAGGTATCGTGACCCGGTGCAGGCCTCCTTGTAAACTTGGTTTATCAAGTAAACAAGGAGGCCTTTCATGGTTCAAATCAAAGATATCGTGCCGATCCAGGTGACCGACCGGTCGCCGAAGCCGCTGGTCAAACCGCAGGTTGCGGCACGAGTGAAGCTCAAGGACGCCGAGGTCGTGTTTTACACCGGTGTTGACCGGGCAATTCTGCACGTGGTGCTCCAGGAGTTGACAGGCAATGTTCCCCAATATCCAAGAGCTTAACATCTATATCATTTGCGGAAAAACGGACCTGCGCAAAGGAATCGACGGTTTGGCC
>NZ_AUEH01000058.1 GCF_000425885.1 Schleiferilactobacillus harbinensis DSM 16991 | reverse complement strand
GTTGCTGGACTCGGCCGCGCTTAAGCTCACGGCTTACCGTACTAGGGGAATGATGGATGATGTGTGCAATATCGCGAATGGAATATTCATGGGAGTGCCAAAGCGCATCAATTATTCCGCGCTCGCCCTCTGTGAGTTGAGTGTACGAGCCGAGACTGTTAGACTGATTGTGGGTCATGAAGGTCACCTTTCTTGGTAGTTTAGTCGCTTCAAGGATAGGTCTTCATGGCCTATTTTGTTAAATCAACCCGGTCGATTGGTCTAACTCAATCGGTGTTGCACTTCAATTTTAAATCCGGCAGAGTCATCAATTAGTATGCTTTGCAGGTCATCCAAAGGAAAAGTAAATTGTTCGGTAGTCCTAATCTTGAGTTGACCATTCTGAATCGAAAGCTCTGCAGGACTTTCGATAAAAAGATTTCGGTATCCCATCAGCTAGCCTCTTTGACCACGAAACTGCATCGGTTGTGTTTCATGAACTGAATGTAGTTCACCGAAATAGTTAACGGTTAACTTCTCAACGTTTTTTAAACTGGCAAAACCAATACCTCTAGCCGAGAATGAGCGATCTGGGCCTTCAATGGCAATTGATGCAGTTGCAATGTCTGCACCAGTAAAGTACCCAACAACGTCCGTTCGTTTTCCCTTCTCCTGAGAACCGTCTGTGAGTATTTCTTTAGTCGAAACCCCTCGCGGATGTTTGAATCGAATCAAGTCATTGGCAAACAACGAGAAGAGAAATTGATCTTTAGGTTGAAGCTGATACCATTGACTGTATGGCTTTACAGGTGCAACGGCTCTATCTGGCAACTCCGCTTTTACTGTGTCTCGCACATAAATCGGTACAAAAACATACTTCTTAGGTGTCTTATAAACATCAATCCGTACCATCGACCCATTCGCCGCCACGCTCTTAGGCCCCACAGGGACCACTAATGTCGCCTTACTAGTCACCCGTACCCGTTCCACAGGAATATCCTGAATCGGAGACCGCACAAGCAAACGCCCAGTCGGGAACGCCTTCTTGCCATCGCCGCCGGCAACCTGTAAAGCATCCAGTATCGACTCATAAACTAATTTATTTCCGCCATCAGCCGCTAACTCATAAACGTTGGCACCGGCTTTGATAATGTCTTCACCGTCTTTATTCTTCTGCGGCTTCAGATCAGTAATCCGAACACGTTGGGTAATCAACCCATCGTCAGGGTTGGGCTGCCCATAGACAGTGTCCAAAGTCGCCGGCCCAACAATCCGGTGGTTCGGCACGCGAACAACGAAGGGCTGCTTCAATTCTGAAATTTCTTCGGCGGTATAGTGGCTCCACTGCCGTCCAGCCATGATCTGACTAGGATCTGAAGAGACCCGGCCCATCAGTTCTTCCCGGAATTCCGGCCAGGGCAGGGGATAGTCATTGAATACCTTGCGGAACTGCTTAGCGTCCAGTTCCTCGGGGTTATTTTCAGCCAAATCTTGTTCAGCGGCCGCCTTGTTGTCTCGTCGTTCCTGATATTTGGCATACCGGGTGACCGCTTGAATCAAGGCATCCGTGACGCAGCCAATCACAACGGCATCTACGGCATGGTGTAAATCGCCAGCAGCCCGCACTTTAGTAATCCCCCACCGGGAGCGGATCTTAGCGGTGACTGCGCCATTCAAAGCGATGACGTGTTTCGCATCGCTCAACACATCAGTGAATTCCACGTTTTGGGAAAGATAGTTCATCAGAATACGGTTCAAATAACGGGTATCGTTGATGTTCCGGGATTTCCACTTGGCTTTATCCTCGTCGGAAAACGTTTCTTTAAGCAAATTGCGCTTCTTACGGAGGTTGGTGATGTTGGTATTGACCCGGTTCTCAAATTGGCGACGCCTCTCGGAATCATTGCCGAAGACTTCCATGGGAATACGATCGCGTTTTTCCCGGTTGGCCTTGGCGCTCACCAGCACCTTGTTGGTGTAGCTGTCGTCAAAGCTGACGCTGTATGGAATAATGTGATCGATCTCGTAGCGGTCGTCAGAGAAGATATCCGTCACAGCCATGCTGGCATTTGTGCTTAAATCATACAGATCGATGCCATGCTGTTCATCGTACAGTTTCATCTTGGTAATATTGACACCGTTGACAGGAATGCCCAGCTCTTCCAAGCGCTTCGCAATTTTCTCGTTGTCCCGAGCATTCTTCTGTTGCCGTACTTCATCCTGCCGCCGTTCCTGGAAGTTCTGGCTCAAATCGCGGGCTAATTCGATATGAATGCTGTCCGGTTTGCCATACCGACGAACCACAGCCTTCACCAGTTTATTGGCCACACTAACAGCACGGCGCACAACGGGATTCGTCACGTTGTCGCGGATGTATTCCATGTCAATTTGATTATTACGGAAATCATAACCGGCGGCTGTGGCTGCGTCGCTGTAAACCATCCCTTGTTCCAGATAGGGAATGATTTCTTGCATCGTCTCCACTGACAGATGACCAAATTTCGAAAAATTCAGTGGTAGCAATTGCTCGATGACTTCATCAGAGAGAACCGTCTGATTATGGAATGCAGTTTTCCGATTACTATCGCTCTTGTATACGGTAAGAATGCGAGCAATTGCATCCAATTGATCATGGCTAACGGGCAAAGTGGTGCCAGTCAGTGCTTTTTCAATTTCGCGCAACGGCTTAATGGAAATAAACGTAGTCTTGTCCTCAATTTCTAGTGCTTTTTCAGGGGTATTGCCGTAGTTGACCAAATTAAATCGTGCAGTCTCCGGCAGGGACAATACCATCCGGATCTGTTTGAATTTAAGATCGGCGGATTTAACATCGGGTCCCCAGAGTCGTTTGGTTATCAATGCCCGCTGGTCAACAGTGAGGGTTTCAAAGGGCGCACTAATACTTGGCGCAATTCGCAAAGAATTCAATTTTGAGAGAAAACTGAAATACTGGAAAGTGTAGGTTGCCCGTGGAGCACGCTTGCGGGAACGATTAAAAGTGTCTGGGCCGACCATTTTGTCAATTAAATCACCGGAATAGGGGCCGCTGGCCGGGCCGTCATCAAAGTTTCGCTGACTTGTAAAAATATTGAGGTAAAGTTCAATGAATTCTGATGTGAGCTGCGTGTTGCCGAAGGATTGTTGGTTTGTCAGCAGCATTTTGATTTCATCAACCAACCAAGAGCGCTGTATTGTCCCCAAGAAGCCATTGGTGTAATCCTTATTATGTTTACGGTCACGAAAACGCGGATCATTGGCATATAATTCGCCAATTGTCCGGTAATCGTGGGATTGCATTTCTTCCTTAAAGGCGTTGATGGAGTTCAAAACGGGACCAATATCCTTGTCCTTGAGTTCAGCCTTTCGATTCGATTTAAACCCGCGGTGGGTGACGAAATAATAGAGGACTTGGAAGAGTTGCAGGTTGGTTAGCGGTTCATCAAGGCCCTTAACCCGTAATTCCCAGATATCGTCGTGAGGTTCCTGTTGATTTAGATAGCGAGCAATGTCTTGTTTGCTCAATAGGCCGCTGGTGATGAATAATTGCCGGGTACGGTGTTTACGGAAGGAAGTACGCCGCTTACGTCGCCGGGCACCGCGATACTTTCGGCGGGGCTCAGCCAACGATGCTCCGGTTTTGGGATTTTCTGCCCGTGTAAAAATGATAGAGTTCAACGTCTTAATTTTGTATGGCACACCGAGTGCGTCCGTTTCCAATACGGAATATCCGCACGAAGCGATACCAATGTCTAATGACAAGATATAACCCATGGTTTGTCTCCCCTTCAAGCGTTTCATGATAGCTTTATCATAACGTGAAGGGAACGGTTTCACAATGTTTTCGTACAAAAAGATGACCCCCATCACGAAGATGGGGGTCAGAGCTTGACAGGCGATTGTCCGAAGACAATCCCTTTGCTATTGGATCCCTCCAGAATCGGCTAAAATCGGAGGGTGTTCAGACGTCTCTGAACACTTATTAGAATAGCAGATTCCAATTTGATTGGCAACCTTTTCACGAATTTTTTGCGGCAATTTCTTTCAGTTCCTTCTTGCAACTCGACCACTCCCTTTTATCTGGGGTTTGACGGCGAGGTGAATCGGATGCATCAGTATGCTTGATTAGGTAGTATTCAAGTAATCCGTATCCGTTGACTTTACACCAATCTGCGGGATACTAAAGTCAATAAGCCGAGGAGAGGAAAACGGCTGATGACGAATAAATCGACGAAACACTTAACGAAAGATAAGCAAGTACCGGAATGGCGCTCCAACTTAGACGCAGTAGTGGCTGCATTCACGATTGGCTGGGGGCTTTGGTCGCTCTGGCAGAACAGAGGGATGACTGAACACTTCCTGAAGTTCTGCAGCGCACTGCTTTTGAGCATTCCGCAGTGGATTAATGCCAGTGTCATCATCTTCTTTTGGGGAGTTGTGACGATGGGATTAAGACAGCGGCGGGATATCACTTCACCAGAACAGTTAACCCGTTGGTATTGGCTGTCGGGATTTGTTGCTGGCTTTCTGTTCTTTCTCTTCCAAGACGCCATATTTGGGTTTATCAAGGCGGTTGTTGTGGCCGTATTGTTTTTGATTTTTTCCACGCTTGGGGCGGCAGCGGGCGCCTTGCCATTTAGTTTTGGCGGCTGGCTGCTGTATGACGATTGGGACCGGTATGACGACTATGGTCGGCGCCATGATTATTGATTAGGAGGACGCAGCAATGGAAAAGCCAGTAAAGCCTGCGGCCCAGAAGCCGGACCAAACGCAACCGTCCAAACCCCATTATTGGCGGCGGCATCCTTTTTTGACCAGCTTTGTGATCACAGTACTGTTTTTCAATTATGCCCGTGATCCCAACAGCTTTTATCAGTATATTCGAGGTATTCCACGGGCAATCTTCGATTGGCGTATCGATACAGGAATCACTGTCGACAATGTCATTTCGTTTTTTGTTAACTCGGTGGAACTGATTGGTTTAGTGATTATCGCAGCAATTATTTTTGGCGGTCCGATAGTTTTGTTTGTACGGTGGGAGCATCAGTCTCAGTTGAAAGAAATGCTTCGACCTTATCATTTTCCGCCGGAGCATGAGCAGACCACAAAGACTAAGAATCACCCACCGCGTTCTTAATGGCAGCGGGTTGGGAGGGGACACAGCGATGACAAACAAACCAGCAAAGCAACCCGCAACAAGTCACCAAATGCCCAAGTGGCAGGAATCGCTCAACAATGCGGGCATTATTTTCTTTATCGTTATCATGATTGCAGGAGGCGGCTTGTCATTTTGGGACAATCGAGACCTTTTTAAGCACTGGCTCATGACTTGCAGTGCATTTCTTTTTGGCTTGCCCCAGTGGCTAAACGTCGGCATCATTCTGATCGTCTGGTTTTTGGTAACCGCCTATGGGACGCAGCGCCAAGCCGGACGGACTCCCCGGCAGTTGCAAAAGCGCAGTCTCCGGCTGGCCGGAGTGATGGTCGGCTTGCTCTTCTATGTATTTCAGAACGCAGCGCTGGCCTTCATCAGGACTGTCGTTGGTATGGTGGTCCTGCTGATTCTTTCAACGTTAAGTGCCGGCGGCCTGGCGTTACCGTTCGGCTTTTTCGGTTTCGGCGGCGGAATGTTCTGGTATGACGACTGGGACAGCCGTGACGACGACGGTCACTGGGATGATTATTGAGTAGGGGGTGACGACCGTGAGCGCACAATCAAAGACACCAGCACAACAAGCACAGCTAACACCCAAGACTAAGCGCCGGCGGCGACCCTGGCATTCTTTTTTGGCTACGTTCTTAATCACCGTGTTATTCCTCAATTTTGCGCATAATCCGGACGAATTTTTCCAGTATATCCGGCACATTCCCCAGAAAATTGCCAGTTCTCCTTTCTTCTTTGATTGGTCGTGGGACAACGTGCAGGTCTTTTTCGTCAATCTGTTTGAGCTTTCCGGTATTTTCATCATTGCCGCAATACTGTTTATTGTGCCATTGGTCTGGTACCTCAACTACGAACACCGCAGCCAGCTTCGTGAACTGCACAAACCATTGCCCCACTATAAGGAATGGGACGACCCCGACGATGACCAAACCGACCAACACCCCAAACACCCCAAACACCAATAATCTTCCCCGCAAGCCGCCCAACCCGCGGCTTTTTTGGTAAACTAAGAACCAGAGCACGCAAATCGATCCACAGAAGGGAACGCCGCACATTGTCCACAGCCAAACCCCACCGCACCCGCATCGCCATCGGTCTTTACACCAATTACATCGTTCACGGCGCAGGGGTCCTCATCCTTGCCCAATCCATGACCAGCCTCGCCGCTCAGTGGCACACCACCGCCGCCGCAGTCGGCGCCGTCATCGCTGCCATGGGGATCGGCCGCTTGGTCGTGCTGCTCCTGTCCGGTTGGCTCAGCGACCGCTGGGGGCGGCAGTTCTTCGTGGGCCTGGGCATGGTCAGCTACTTGCTCTTTTTCCTGGGCATTTTGTGGAGTCCAACGGCGGCTTGGGGCTTTGCCTTCAGCTTCCTCGCCGGCTGTGCCAATTCATTTTTGGATGCCGGTACCTATCCGGCCTTAATGGATATTTATCCGGCGCAGGCCGGGGCGGCCAACGTCTTGATCAAAGGCGCCATGTCCGCCGGCCAGTTCATCCTGCCGCTGCTGGTGGGCTGGACGATCACCAGCCACGCCTGGTTCGGCCTCAACTACGCATTTCTCGCAGCAATCCTCATCATCAACGCGGTCGTGTTTCTCACCCCCTGGTGGGGTGCCAAGCGCACCAAACCGCAACAGCCGCAATCAGCCCCAACAAAAAACGAGCCAGCCGCAGCTGTCTCGTTTGCCACGATGCCGTGGCTGTTATTAGCGTTGTTCATTGTCTATGGTTTCCTCTCTCAAGGCGTCTTTTGGGTCTTTACCCAAAACATCACGCAATATGGGATTCAAATCCTGCACCTGACCCCCAGCACCAGTGGGAGCTTACTGAGTTGGTACAGCACCGGCTCATTCATTTGCGTGCTGGTCAATGTGTTTATCCTCAGCCGCCGCTTCACCCCGCCGCAATTACTAGTTCCGTTCACCATTGGCGGCACACTCAGTCTGATTCCAATTCTCAGCCAAGCACCACCCACCATCCTGTTTCCCAGCGTCTTCCTCATCGGCTTCTGCATGGCCGGCGGGGTAATGCAGCTGGGGCTGACGGTGATGGGTGAAACGCTGCCGCTGGGTAAGGGGATCGCCACCGGCCTGTACTATTCCGCCGGGGCCACCGCTCAATTTATCCTGCCGCTGATCACGGCCCAGTGGAGCCAGCAGCTCACCACGGTAATGTGGTTTGACCTGGCGATTGCCATCGCCGGTGTCCTAGTCACCACGGGCATTACCCTGCGGCTCAACCGGTTAGCTTAACAAAGCTTTCAATTGATCAAAGGTCTCCGGCAGATCAATCAGCCGGGCCTGGGGAAAAGTCATGGTCATATTCATATGGTGCGGGTCGAGATCATTCGTGGCACTGACTAAAGTGAGAAAATGCACTTTATCTAATGCGGCAAAATCGAACTGTTGAAAGGTGTAATCGTGGATATCGTGGCCGGCGTCTCGCTGCTTTTTTAGAAACTCGGCGAGTACCCGGTAGAAGTAATAAACAGCCTCCTCGAAGACTGTCCCTTTGGCAAAGACCTGCGGATCACTGCTTAGGCGCAAGATGTAGCCTCGCGGTGTCCGCTCACTCACGACGCCATAGATCAACTGATCGACCTTTTCTGCTTGTTTCATACGCGGCTCCTCCAACATGGATTTCTTACTCCTAGTATAACAACCTGTGTCAAAAAATTAAAGAGAAATGAATGGTATATTTGAATTAACCGTTGTGAAATTCATTTGCCATTGCCGCCAAAATTCGCTATACTGGTATCTTGTAATGCGGGTGTGGTTTAGTGGTAAAATATTAGCTTCCCAAGCTGAAGTCGCGAGTTCGATTCTCGTCACCCGCTTTGAACTGAGGAATAGGTCAACTCTGATTGCCGAGCGAGTCCGGAATGGTGCAAGCCGGATCAACAGGCTGGCCGGCGCACCCCAGGCACACAACCATATAGTGCATTTCTCGAGCGCTTCGTTGCGCCGCTTCGGCGGTGCGATTCGTAAGAATGAGAGTGGTACCGCGGACGTCACTGTCCGTCTCTCCTGCCGTTTTTTGCGGCAGGATTTTTTTCTATCTTAAGGAGGATGTTTTTCATGGACTTACGTCATACTGTGGCCGAAAAGATCAGCCAGGCCTTGAACCAGATCGACGCATCACTGACGACGGACCAAGTGGCCGATTTACTGGAAGTACCTAAGTCGCTGGATCTGGGCGACTTTGCTTTCCCAGCGTTCCAACTGGCGAAGACGCTGCACAAATCACCGGTGCAAATTGCCCAGCAATTAGCGCCGCTCGTGAACGCGGATGGGTTGCAAAAGGTCGAGGCGAAGGGCCCGTACGTCAACGTGTTCCTGGACCAGCCGGTCTTCGCCCACACGACGTTCCACGCCATCTTGAGCGATCCTGCCGGTTACGGCGCCGCAGATATCGGACACGGCGGCAATGTGCCCATCGATATGTCTTCGCCCAACATCGCCAAGCCCATGTCCATGGGCCATTTGCGCTCCACGGTGATCGGCAATGCCCTGGCTAATATTTTCTCAAAATTGGGTTATCATCCGATCAAGATCAACCACTTGGGCGACTGGGGCACCCAGTTCGGCAAGCTGATCGTTGGTTACAAGATGTGGGGGTCGGAAGAGGCCGTCAAGGAGAATCCGATCAAGAATCTGCTGGCGTATTATGTCCGCTTCCATCAGGAGGATAAGGATCATCCTGAGATGGATGACGAGGCTCGGGAATGGTTCAAGAAACTAGAAGAGGGCGATCCAGAAGCAACCAAGCTCTGGGCGTGGTTCCGGGAGATTTCCCTCAAAGAATTCCAGAAGGTCTATGATCAGCTGGGTGTCACCTTCGATTCATACAACGGCGAGGCTTTCTATAACGACAAGATGGATGAAGTGATCCAAATCTTGGAGCAAAAGGGCCTGCTGGAAAAGAGCCAGGGCGCTGATATCGTTGATCTCAGTGATCAAGACCTGAATCCAGCGCTGATCCGCAAGTCGGATGGCGCGTCGCTGTACATGACCCGGGACTTGGCCGCGGCGATCTACCGCAAGCGGACCTACAACTTTGTTAAGTCCTTGTACGTTGTCGGTGGTGAGCAGAAGGAACATTTCGACCAGCTGAAGGCCGTTTTGAAGAAAATGGGCTTCGACTGGGCCGACGAGATCGTCCACGTCCCCTTTGGTTTGATCACGGAAAACGGGAAGAAATTGTCGACCCGCTCCGGCCGAATCATTTTGTTGGAGAAAGTGCTCCAGGATGCTGTTGGCTTGGCGCAAAAGCAGGTGGATGAAAAGAATCCGACGCTGGCCAACAAAGAAGAAGTGGCGCACCAGGTCGGTGTGGGCGCGGTCGTCTTCCATGACTTGAAGAACGATCGGATGGACAACTTCGATTTCAATCTGGAAGAAGTCGTGCGCTTCGAAGGCGAGACTGGGCCGTATGTGCAGTATACGAATGCCCGGGCACAAAGTATTTTGCGCAAAGCAGGCAAGACGGAAGCCGACCTGATCGATGCAGCCGCATTAGATGACGCGGGGGCTTGGGAAGTGATCCGGACCTTGGGGGACTTCCCAGAAATCATTACCCGAGCCGCACGGGAATACGAACCGTCAGTCATCGCCAAGTATGCGCTGCGGTTAGCCAAGGCCTTCAATAAGTATTATGCCCATACTAAGGTCTTGACCGGTGACGCCGACCAGGACAGCCGGTTGGCGCTGGTTGCGTCCGTCAGTGCGGTACTCCAGAGTGCGTTGGCCCTGCTGGGGGTCGGCGCACCGGCCGAAATGTAAGGCGGGTGATGGGCTGATGAAACGGGAAGAGCGCAAGGCAGCCATTCGTCAGTTGGTCACCAGCACCCGCTTCGAGCGGCAGCGGGACCTGATGGCGGCTCTCCATGATCGCGGTATTATGATTTCCCAGGGTAATTTATCCCGGGACATGCGGGAATTAGGGATTCGCAAGTACAAGGACCGCAATGGTCACGCCTATTATGCTGTAGCCGATCACCAGGCGCCAACCCTGCCGGAGAATTTGCGGCAGGCTGTCGCAACGCAAGTTTTAACGGCGGTGGCAGTGCAGTTCACGGTGGTGTTGAAAACAGAAGCCGGCAGCGGTAATCTGGTCGCTGCGGCGTTGGATGACGTCCACCGGCCGGATATTATCGGGACTCTCGCGGGGCACGACACGGTGCTGGTGATCTGTCCCGATGAGGATGCGGCCAAGGCTTTTCAGCAAACCATCAGCGATACGCTGGCCACGCCCGCAGATACGGACGAAAACGCGCCGGAATAGGGGCTGTGGCGGTCTGTGTACCAAAGCCCAGCGGTGTTGCCCAGGTCAAGCGCCACGCGTGGAGCAGCATTTCGTCTTCTGGAATTTGATCGGCAGCGGGGCCGTAGAGCGGGTCAGCGATAATCGGCAGACCCGCGTGGGCCAGATGGACCCGGATTTGATGGGTGCGGCCGCTGTGCAGGGTCAGTAATAAAAGTTGTGTTTCTGAAGAACGGTCCAAGACCCGGAATTCTGTGTCCGCGGCTTGGCCGTTTTTGTTATCCACCGTCCGGCGGCGCACGTCGTTAATGGCGTGGGCGATGGGGCCGGTGAAATGGCCGTGGTCAGGCAGCACTGGTGTGCCAGGAACGACAGCCAAGTATTCCCGATGCAGAGTTTTGATCGCCAATTGCCGATTCAGCGGCGGCACCACGGCTGGGTTTTTGGCAATCAGTACGGCCCCGCTGGTGGCTTGATCCAGCCGGTGAACCATGAAGGCGGCGCCGCCGCTGGCTGCGAGGTAACTGGCGGCGGCGTTCATCAGGGTATTGCTTTCGCCGGCGTGATTCGGATGCATTTTTTCCCCCGCCGGCTTATCGACCACGAGGACATCGGGATCTTCGTGACAAATGACGAGACTGCTGCGGGCGGTTACATTGTAATCTTGCACCGGGTGGTCCACATGGGTGAAGGCCAAACTGACGAGATCGCCGGCGTGCAGCCGCGTGTTCATGGATTGATAGCGGCCGTTGACCAGCACACCATCTTCAATGCGCAGGAAGTGCTGCCACTTTTTGGGGATCCACCACGCTTGGAGCTGTTCTCGAACAGTGCGGCCGGGATAATCCGGGGGCAATACAATGCGGTGCTGATATGCGGTCATCAAGTCGTCATCCTTGTCTTTTTCCTAATTTTGCTGGGCTGCCTGCAGAGCTAATCCGCGGGTGTGCTATGATGTTAACAATTGTAATGCATCGTTTTTCTGTAATCCAATGTAGAAGGGATCCTCGTCATGGGTTTTTGGCGCCGTGTATGGGCGTATTGGCTCCAGTTTGCCTCGTGGTTGTATCCATATTGCCACCGGGCCTGGGTGTTTATCCGCCGCTTCAATCATCGCTACCAGGTGGTACGCTGGGCGATCGTGCTGTTTCTAACAGTCGCGGTGGCCGCGTCCGCCTTTTTCACGTACAAAGCGAAGACCGCCGACGTGGAGAACTTGAAGACCAACCTGAAGACCGTCACCCAGATTTATGACACCCATAACGAAAAAGCGGGGACGATCACCAATAAAGGGACGTTTGTGGAATTGAACCAGATTTCGCCCCAGATCCGCAACGCGGTGATCTCCACTGAGGACCGCAGTTTCTATTCTAACCCGGGGTTCGACATTAAGGGCCTGGCGCGGGCGGCGGTCAGTTATGTCATTCACCACGGCCAGATCAGCGGCGGGGGCAGTACGATCACTCAGCAGCTGGCCAAGAATACGCTGTTGACGCAGAAGCAGACCTTTGTCCGAAAATTTCAAGAAATTTTTCTGGCGGTGGAAATCACCCGGCATTATTCTAAGGACGACATCCTCACGATGTATTTGAACAACGCCTATTTCGGTAATGGCGTGTGGGGTGTGGAGGATGCATCGGAGCGGTATTTTGGCAAGCATGCCAAGGATCTGGATGCGTCTCAAGGGGCGGCCCTGGCGGCGATTTTGCGTTCCCCCAGTTTCTATAATCCAGTAGACCATATGGATAATGCCCTCGGCCGGCGCAACCTGATTCTGAGCTTAATGGTCGACAACGGCAAATTGACCCAAGCTGAAGCTAACAGCGCCAAGAACGAACAGCTCACGCTGGTGAATAATTACCAGCAGTCTGACGAGTACCGCTATCCCTATTTCTTCGATGCGGTCTTAGATGAAGCTTACAACAAGTACGACATTAAAGAAGAAGACATTCTGAATAAGGGGTACAAGATTTACACCACGCTGGACCAGACGATTCAAAGCCAGATGCAGGGCAGTTTCAAAGAAGATTGGGCCTTCCCGGCTAACGCTGCTGATGGGACGCCGGTCCAAGCAGCCAGTGTGGCTGTGGATCCCAATACCGGCGGGGTGCTGGGCGTTATCGGCGGCCGCGGCAAGCATGTTTTCCGGGGTTACAACCGGGCCACCCAGATGCGCCGCCAGCCAGGCAGTGCAATGAAGCCGCTGGCAATTTATACCCCGGCGATTGAGGCCGGCTATCATCCGGATTCAATGTTGGAAGATAAGCTGCAGAGTTTCGGTAAAAATAAATACACCCCCCACAATGTGGATGAACAATATGCCGGCGAGGTGCCGATGTATGAGGCTTTGGCGGAAAGTAAGAACACCGCTGCCGTCTGGCTGTTGAACCAGATCGGGGTGCAAAAGGGTGTCGCTTCGGCAGAACGCTTCGGGATCAATATTCCTAAGAGTGACCAAAACTTAGCCTTTGGCATTGGCGGCTTATCCCAAGGGGTATCGCCGCTGCAGATGGCGCGGGCGTATTCGGCCTTTGCCAATGGCGGCAAATTACCGGACACCCATTTCATTACAAAAATCGTGGACGCCACCGGGGCTGTGGTCGTGGATAATACCAACACGACGGCCAAGCAGATCATCACCGCCAAGACGGCTAACGAGATGACCAGTATGATGCTGTCCGTCTTTTCCAGCGGTACCGGGACCTCCGCGGCGCCTAGCGGGTATAAGATTGCCGGCAAGACCGGCAGTACCGAGGGCGACAGCAGTTGGGGATTTGGTACCAAGGACCAATGGGTCGTTGGCTACACGCCGGATGTCACCGTGGCCACATGGGTCGGCTTTGACCAAACTGATGCCAATCACTTCCTGAAGGGCATCAGCGAGCAGGGGGTCGCGCCGATTTTTAAGCAGGAAATGCAAAATATTCTGCCCAACACTAAACAGACACCATTCAAGGTCCAAGATGCCGCCCAGGAAGATGCGGCGAATAATGGCGGCAGCACCGGCACCAGCAGCGGTTCTGGGGATGATTGGCTGAATGATTTTCAATCCAACGTGGAGAAAGGTATCAATGGGCTCAAGGATAAGGCCAGTGAATGGTATAATAGCCTCAAAGGTCTGTTCCAGTAGAATACTGAGAGGATGACGCAGAAAGCGCCCAGACGGACTGACCGGCTGGGCGTTTGGCGATTTATGACAAAATTACTCAAAGATTTTCAACCCAACGAACAACTCGACATCCCGGTTTTGATCAAGTCCGCCGACGTGCGGGAGGCCAAGGACGGCAGTAAGTACATTGCCCTGGTCTTCACGGATACGTCGGGGGAAATCACGGCTAAGCTGTGGCATGCGGCGGAGAAGGCCACTCAGGACTTCACAACGGGAACCGTGGTGCAGCTGACCGGCAAACGGGAAGTCTACCAAGATCGGCCGCAAATTCGGATCAAACACATGCGGGTCTTGCCGGAATCGGAACAAGATCCCCACGCCTATACGCCCACGGCGCCGGAGAGTATCGAGGATCTGCAAGCCTTCGTGAAGCAGACGATCGCCGAGATCCAGCAGCCAGTATGGCGGGGGATCGTCCAATATATTTTTGGGGCCCACTGGCATGAATTTTTCACCTACCCGGCGGCCAAGACCAACCACCATGCTTACGAGGGCGGATTGGCTTTCCATACCGTCTCGATGGTGCGGCTGGCCCAAAAAATCGCGCCGCTGTACCATAAAGTCAACGAAGACCTCTTACTGGCGGGCACACTGCTCCACGATATGGGCAAGACCCGGGAACTCACTGGGCCTACTGCCACCCAATATCGGCCGGAGGGCAACCTGATCGGCCACGTAGTGATGATTGATGAAGAGATCATTCGCGCCTGCGACAAGCTCCAGCTGGACAGTCACAGCGAGGCCGTCATGCTTTTGCGGCATATGGTCCTGGCCCACCACGGCGAGCTCGACTACGGCTCGCCTGTGCGGCCGCAGCTGATTGAAGCCGAACTGCTCCACCAAATCGACCAAATGGATGCCAGCTTGACCATGATCACCATGGCCCTCACTGACGCCAAACCCGGCGAATACTCCGAACGCGTCTTCGGCTTGGACAATCGACGCTTCTACCAACCAAAGCCAATTGAGGATTAGCTGGCACGGCGTCAGAACAACTTTCTCAGCCCACAAAAAAGGCATCCCATTGAAGTGCAACAAAAAAGTTAGACAGTTTGGAAATTAATTACGCAGCGGTTTGATTCCGATATTCAATCGGGGTCAGGCCGTTTTTGTTCAGTGAAATTCGATCATGATTAAACCATCTGGCGTAATGCGTCACGATTTGTTTCAGCTCCTTAATATCCTTAATCGGTTGTCGATTGAGACGTTCACGCTTAAGCAGGTTGAAGAAACTTTCCATTGGGGCATTGTCATGACAGTTGCCTTTGCGGGACATGCTTGGAACGATTCCCATGGCGTGTAACCGGATCTGGTATTCACGGGTTTGGTATTGCCAGCCTTGATCGGAATGCATGATCGGTGTGACGCCAGAAGGCAGTTT
>NZ_AUEH01000057.1 GCF_000425885.1 Schleiferilactobacillus harbinensis DSM 16991 | reverse complement strand
CCCCTTCGAGATGAGATTTCCCATTCCTTTAAGGAAGTAAGACCCCTGAGAGATGATCAGGTAGATAGGCTGGGAGTAGCAGCCCCGTGAGGGGTGGAGCGGACCAGTACTAATCGGTCGAGGACTTAACCAAGAGCGTACCGGAAGGTACGCACCTCAAAGAGTCACATTGGTGATTCGAAGAAAGACACTTCATGATGTCCAGTTTTGAGAGAACAAACTCTCAAATTTAAGTACAGTGGCGATAGCGAGAAGGAACTACCTGTTCCCATGCCGAACACAGAAGTCAAGCTTCTCAGCGCCGATAGTAGTTGGTGGGAAACTGCCTGCGAGGGTAGGACGCTGCTGTTCTTAATGGAGGCTTAGCTCAGCTGGGAGAGCGTCTGCCTTACAAGCAGAGGGTCACAGGTTCGAGCCCTGTAGCCTCCATTGAGTCGTTAGCTCAGTTGGTAGAGCATCTGACTTTTAATCAGAGGGTCGACAGTTCGAGACTGTCACGACTCATTGACCATGTCGCGGGTATGGCGGAATTGGCAGACGCGCTAGATTTAGGTTCTAGTGTCCTTTGGACGTATGGGTTCAAGTCCCTTTACCCGCATGCGTCAATCTGCCGACTTAGCTCAGTTGGTAGAGCATCTGATTTGTAATCAGAGGGTCGGGCGTTCGAATCGTCTAGTCGGCACTTTTTCATGCGGAAGTAGTTCAGTGGTAGAACATCACCTTGCCATGGTGGGGGTCGCGAGTTCGAATCTCGTCTTCCGCTTCATTGTATAATGCCGGGGTGGCGGAACTGGCAGACGCACGGGACTTAAAATCCCGCGGTGAGTGATCACCGTACCGGTTCGATTCCGGTCCTCGGCATACAATGACGCACCCATAGCGCAACTGGATAGAGTGTCTGACTACGAATCAGAAGGTTGTAGGTTCGACTCCTACTGGGTGCATCATCGGGAAGTGGCTCAGCTTGGTAGAGCACCTGGTTTGGGACCAGGGGGTCGCAGGTTCAAATCCTGTCTTCCCGATACCGGCATTAGTCAATACCGGTGCTTCATATTACACTATGGCGGTGTAGCTCAGCTGGCTAGAGCGTCCGGTTCATACCCGGGAGGTCGAGGGTTCGATCCCCCCCGCCGCTATTAAGACTTGAGCTTCCTGGACCTTTAGCTCAGTTGGTTAGAGCAGACGGCTCATAACCGTCCGGTCGTAGGTTCGAGTCCTACAAGGTCCATCTACCCCAGATGGATTTAGGTCATGTAGTATGCTATACTTTTTAACGTTATCGCGGGATGGAGCAGTCTGGTAGCTCGTTGGGCTCATAACCCAAAGGTCGTAGGTTCAAATCCTACTCCCGCAATTGGTCCCATGGTGTAGGGGTTATCACGCCTGCCTGTCACGCAGGAGATCACCGGTTCAAATCCGGTTGGGACCGTTAATGGCTCGGTAGCTCAGTTGGTAGAGCAATGGATTGAAGCTCCATGTGTCGGCAGTTCGATTCTGTCCCGCGCCATATCACTAAGATCATGCGGGTGTAGTTTAGTGGTAAAACGACAGCCTTCCAAGCTGTAGTCGCGAGTCCGATTCTCGTCACCCGCTTTGCACCCGATTAGTGATTCATGTTTTGGGCCTATAGCTCAGCTGGTTAGAGCGCACGCCTGATAAGCGTGAGGTCGATGGTTCAAGTCCATTTAGGCCCATTTTTTGGAGAAGTACTCAAGTGGCTGAAGAGGCGCCCCTGCTAAGGGTGTAGGTCGGGAAACTGGCGCGAGGGTTCAAATCCCTCCTTCTCCGTTGTCGGCCCGTTGGTCAAGTGGTTAAGACACCGCCCTTTCACGGCGGTAACATGGGTTCAAATCCCGTACGGGTCATGGCTAGACATTTGGAGGATTACCCAAGTCCGGCTGAAGGGAACGGTCTTGAAAACCGTCAGGTGGGAAACCACGCGTGGGTTCGAATCCCACATCCTCCTTTAAACTTAATATTATCGCGGGATGGAGCAGTCTGGTAGCTCGTTGGGCTCATAACCCAAAGGTCGTAGGTTCAAATCCTACTCCCGCAATTGGTCCCATGGTGTAGGGGTTATCACGCCTGCCTGTCACGCAGGAGATCACCGGTTCAAATCCGGTTGGGACCGTTAATGGCTCGGTAGCTCAGTTGGTAGAGCAATGGATTGAAGCTCCATGTGTCGGCGGTTCGATTCCGTCCCGCGCCATTTATCTGTTGGAGGAGTAGCGAAGAGGCTAAACGCGGCGGACTGTAAATCCGCTCCTTCGGGTTCAAAGGTTCGAATCCTTTCTCCTCCATATAGGGATATAGTTTAAAGGTAGAACTACGGTCTCCAAAACCGTCGGTGTGGGTTCAATTCCTACTATCCCTGTTGTCCCAGTAAGCACTGATGGCGGTATTGGTGAAGTGGTTAACACACCGGTTTGTGGTACCGGCACGCGTGGGTTCGATCCCCACATACCGCCTTTGATCGAGTGTTTGATCTTGCCGCAGTGCTTTCCTGGTGCATTTATGCTTATGGCGGTATTGGTGAAGTGGTTAACACACCGGTTTGTGGTACCGGCATGCGTGGGTTCGAGACCCACATACCGCCCTTTACTGGGATATAGCCAAGCGGTAAGGCAATGGACTTTGACTCCATCATGCGCTGGTTCGAATCCAGCTATCCCAATTCAAATACTTCTTGCGTCGATCATCATGATCTGGTAAGATATTTGAGGATTTGTTCCTTGGTGGCGGTATAGCCAAGTGGTAAGGCAGAGGTCTGCAAAACCTTCATCACCGGTTCAAATCCGGTTACCGCCTTTGCCTTAAAAGGCCAAGTATCACAGTGTTACTGATAATTATTATGCCGGTGTGGCGGAATTGGCAGACGCGCGGGACTCAAAATCCCGTGCCCGTTGAGGGCGTATCGGTTCGACCCCGATCACCGGTATTACGAAGAGAAGCGATGGCTTCTTTTTTTTTTTGCCGTCAGCCGTTGATTGAAATTACTCTTCCCGGTTGACCTTCGACCCCGGTCTAATGCTATGCTTACACCACCCAAAGGAGATGGTTGCATGAACATTCAAGAATTTGCGGAAGAGACTGGGTTATCAAAGGATACCCTGCGTCTGTACGAGAAGAAACAATTATTAATCCCCGCCCGGACACCAGGCAATTACCGCTGCTACAATCAGACGGACGCTGCGACAGCAAAAGTGATCATCAATTTGAAGCGGGCAGGGCTAAGCCTAGTCGAGTGCCAACAGGTACTTGCCTTGCAGCAGCGGCCAATCACGGCCGAGTGTCGCGGCGAGACGCTTGCCTTTATCCAGACGAAACGAACGGATGCCGCTGCGCAAGCGCGGTTCTACCAGGGTCTTCTGACCGTACTGGAGCGCATCAGTCAAGAAATCGAAAAACCAACCAAGAATCCGCAACAGGTCAACGACTTGATCAATAAAGTGGATGAGCTGGATGATTAAATCATTAATTGACAGTTTACGGTTCCTGGTCGAAATTACGACTGTCAGCTTGCTCATTTGGGCGGGTTGGCATTCTCCTTCGTTGGTTGGCCGGTTAATTGGCGGCGTTGCGCTCCCGATTGCGGTGCTGCTCGCCTGGGGGCGCTGGATGGCACCCAGGTCGCCATTTCAGCTGGTGGAGTGGCAACGGCTCATCGCAGAAATCGTCCTGTTTGGCGGCACGGCGATGGCTGCTGTTGCAATCGGCCAAACCCGATTGGCACTGAGCTACGGGGCAGTGGTACTCGTCAGCTTGTTGTTGACCCACGGGGTCCGCTAATGAATTGACACCCAGCGACGCTCTCAGTTGACTTGCCAGCAGCGGGTAGAGTTCTTGACTAAAATTGCCGGATTGAGTCAGCAACTTTAGCCAATCAGTTCAGTCCTCCCGATCAGCTTGATGCAGCGCCAGCAATCGCCGCTTCTGTTGTTCAAACTCGCTCGCCGTAATGATGCCATCGTCGGCCAAATCGTGAAACTGCCGTATCTCGTCGGCAATTGACATCGCTTGGGGTGCGCCAGTATCCGGGTCGTCACTGGCCAGATACATCGTGACGGCACTGGTCAGCGCACTGATCAACCCAATTCCGTTGAACATCAAGATCACCGCGGTGATTCGGCCTAGAATCGTGTGGGGTGAAATATCTCCATAGCCAACTGTCGTGGCCGTCACGATAGCCCACCAGACGGAGTTGCCGTAGCTTGTGCCTTCGGTAATTGAGTAGATGCCGGCGCCAACCAGGATCAATGCCAGCGAAAGCCAAAGATAATAAATGAGGCCGCTGCGATGAAGAAACGCATGCTGCTTCTTGGTCAGCATCCCAATGATACCAGCCAAGCGGGCGAAACGGGTTAAGCGAAACAGCCGCGTCAGTCGGACTAACCGAAAGATGCGGGCGAACCGAAAGAGCGAGAAAGCATAATTGAACGGAATAATGGCGAGCAGGTCGATTAAATTGTGCTTGAAAAAGTGCCATTTATCCTTTGCCCTAATGAATCGACAGATGTAGTCAATGGCAAAAACAATCAAGATGCCGTTATCAATCAGGGCATAAGGCCAGGCATCAATATCGATGCGGCCCATGTAATCTAGAACGATCAAGATGATGGAAATGATCGCCAGCAGCGCAAAAGCCACGGTATAGTATCGTTTGGCGAGAGCCGCTGCACGTTTCAATCTTTTCTGTTGCATATGTTCCTCCCCAGATATGCCGGCATAAGCCGCAAAAAAAGGCCTGCCGCTCACCGGCGGCAAACCCTTGATTCTTTACTCTTTACTGTCCCTGAATATCGCTGCGCAGGGTGGCCATATCGCCGCTGCTGGTGAGCTGCTGGTATTCGCGATAGGCTTGCAGCCAGTCGCCGTCAGCGACCGCGGTGCGCATGCCGCTGAATTGCGGGTGACTGAAGACAAAGCTGCTAAGCGCCTGCGCCTGAGTGTCTGACAAGCCTGTATTCTGTTGAATGAGCTTGGCCGCCGCCGATGATGATTGCGCAGCGTCCCGTACTTGCTGCATGGACGTGTTGCGCAGCCGGGAAACGGCTTCGGAAATCAATTCGTCCCCGGCCACACTGCCGGTCTTGGTACTGTCTAATTTCTTGATCAATTCATTCTTAGCGGCGGTATCCACCGGTGTGTCGCGGCCGCCCATGGCGCTGCGGAGTGCGTTATTTGTTTGAAACGGAAAGGCAATGACCAGGCCCACAAGGACCGCGACGACAATGAGAAAACCAATCAAGACTTTCGGCCAGCGCCGCTTTTTCTGCTTGGTTGGGTGGAGCCGTTGTTGACGAGAAGTGCTCAACGAATATCCTTCTTTCTGTGTTCCGGAGTGACTAAAAAGCACCGCTTATTATACCATGCTGGCCAATTGGCAAAACACCTTGCAATAAAGCGTCAGAAATGCGTAATGTAATCAGGTAGGAAAGACAAGGAGTGATGAAAATGGTTCAACGCTGTGCTTGGGCAACATCCGGAAACGAACTGATGCTGGCCTATCATGACCAAGAGTGGGGCCGGCCGCTGACGGATGAGCGGGCCTTATTTGAATTACTGTCGCTAGAAATGATGCAGGCCGGGCTGAGTTGGCAAACGGTATTGAATAAGCGGGCTTCTTTCAAAGAAGCCTTCGCCAATTTCCAAGTGGATCAAGTCGCGGCCTTCACCGCGGAGGACGAAAGCCGGCTGCTCGCTGATGCCGGAATCATTCGCAACCGGCGCAAGATTGCAGCCATCATCAACAATGCCCAAGTCATCCAGGATCTGCACCAAAATGGCACCACGCTGGCCGAGTTCCTCTGGGGCTACGTTCACGGTCAACCCATCGTGGGGCATTACCATCACGTTGATGAAGTCCCAACGACAACGCCCTTGGCGGTTCAAATTGCCAAGGATATGAAAAAACGCGGCTTTGCCTTCACCGGCCCGACGATCATCTATTCCTGGCTGGAAGCCGCCGGGGTAGTCAATGATCACCTGGTTGGGTGTTGCTGTTTTGCGGAAACCAGCCGCTTACAGCCTGAATTTGCGTAAAAGAATACCCTGTCCGCTGGATTACAGCGGCAGGGTATTTGCTTGCCTAAGCTAGGCGAATAATTCAGGTTTGCGCGATTTTAGAGCATCGTAAAAGCCGACATACGTCATCGACTGATATGGATACAGCCAAAAATAGGGGATAAACAGTAGTAAGAAGGTGAGTATCCACCAGCCCAGGAAACTGAGCTTCATGACGAAATACTGCCACTTAAAACCAGCCATCAATTGCCAACTGATCCGGATGGCAGTTAAGGCACCGCCCTTATTCGCATCCCGCAGGTCCTTCCAAACTAAGAAGGTCTGGGATAAACCAATATCCACAACGAGGAGTACGAAAAGGAGCACAAAATTGATTACATTAATGGCAGGATTATTGATCAGACCCAATAAAGTGGGGATACTGTCGATCAGTTGAATAACGATATAAGCAACCAACAGACCGCCGATATATTCCGGCCGAAAGCCGATCAAACTGCGCAGCAACGGGTTAAGCTGCCGCGGTTCCCGGCGCCACAGAGTGAGAAAGCCGATACTGGTGCTGGCACCCATCACCCCGGCTAGGAGAATAACAATGAGATCGGTGAGATTGGTACCGCCGCCGACACTGCTGGAGAATAGTGTCTGAGTCATCAAGGTACCGCTGGATTGCAATGCTTTGATGTTATCTGGTTGGGTATTGACGACCGCCATTGCGCCGATAATGGTGACGATCACCACGATGAACATGATTGCAATGGGCAAGAAACCGACCAAAATGGCTTCACCCCAATGCTTATGGAGCTTTTCCTTCGCTTGATTCTTCAATTGACCACGATCGATATGCATACTTTGCAATAAAATCGACCTCCTTTTCTTCCACTGACCAACTCTACCGAAGTTCACTGGACCGGTCAATGCGCGCAACCGGAAATCTCACCGGGCCGGCAGCAGTTCCGGCTTATAGTCCCGCAATTTTTCGTAAAAAGCGGCATAGGTCAGCTGCTGGTAAGAGACAATCCAAATTTGCGGGAGGAGCAGAGCGCCAAGTAAGTTCCAGCCGATAAAACTCAGCTGGAGAACGAAGTATTGCCACTTGAACCCGCTCATTAATTGCCAGCTGATGCGCAGAACGGCTAAGATATTGCCATGGCCGCTATCCCGCAGATCCATGGCGACGTAATACACCTGGGAAAGGCCCAGGCCGACGATGATTATGACGACGGCTAAGACCAGATACAGTGCTGCAAACCACCCCTTAGCGGTAGGCAGCAGCCCCAGCGGAAAATAATTAATCACGGAAAGCGTCATGTAGGTCAGAATGAAAAGCGGAAAATAGCGGGGCGAAAAGCCGAGCAGGCCGAGACGAAACGGCTGCGTGATTGGTTCTTTCTGCCGCAGCCAATAGAGATAACCCAAGCTGGTGCTGGCGGTGACGATATCGGCGGCTAATGATAGCAGCATTTCAGCCAGGGTATTGCCTAAATGGACAGAAGTCGGCCACAATAGCCGGTTGGCCAGTGTGTCAACGTGCATGATTTGATGGGTGGCCTGCTGCCAGCTCAGGACAGCGAGAAAAATCATCACCCCGAGAATGATCAGGGGCAGGAGACCAATCATGAAACCTTGACCCACGTGGTGACGGAGTTTGCGTTTTGCTATCCCTTTAATTTCTGAACGATCAATGTGCATCACGAATCCCTCCCTGGTCGCTATTATATCGATGCGGTCTAGCCGGGACAAGCATTTTCACACGACTGGCTTAAATCTTTCTTTAGCAGATGGCGCAAAAACTTCACGGTTTACTGACAGATTTTTTACTTGCGTTCGGTATAGTAAAGACAATCAAGCAAACGAGGTGAATGAAATGACACAACGTATTCCAGTAAGAATTGTATCGATCCAGGGCCAAACGATTTACGGGGTCGAAGAAGATGGCCATATCACCCGGGTGTTCCTGACGCCTAAGCAGGAAGACGATCCGCTGTATCTGCGGATCTTGCACCGCATCCAGCAATCGCAACTGTGGCTGGCAATGAATCCGCGGCATCAGCTGATGGATAATGGCTGGTTGTAGCTAATTCTTTTAAGAAATTTCTCTAGGTCAGGACCCGTTTCCGGGAACCTGGCCTTTTTATCCGCCTTGGGGTGCTTTATAATTCGGTCTTTGGTGCCATTTTTGCTGGCGGCGGCCTTGCTATAATCGGATTAACAAGTTGGCGAACAGCCAGAATGGAGGAACTGACCATGTTCCATTGGATTTGGGTCTTAATTGTCGGCGCCATCGTAGGCGCGATTGCCGGCGGAATCACGGGGCGCGGCGACAGAATGGGTTGTGTGACCAACATTCTGGCTGGTCTGGTGGGTGCTGGGGTCGGCCAGGCGTTGTTCGGCCACTGGGGCTGGCACGTCGCCGGCATGGCGGTGTTTCCCGCCATCATCGGCGCGGTGATCGTGGTCGCCGTGGTGTCTTTCTTCGTTGACCGGCGCTGATCGTTTCTTCTTACAATGCTGAAAGGCGGCTTTCACCGCCTTTTTTTCCATGTTATGCTATTGTATAGTTAGCTTTGTACAGTAGGAAACGGTTACACAGTCAATGAAGCAGGAGGACAAGCACGTGAACATTGGGTTATTTACAGACAGTTATTTCCCTCAGGTGAGCGGGGTAGCTACTTCAATTAAGACCCTGGCCACAAATTTAGAGAAGCGGGGGAATTCTGTCTACATCTTCACGACAACGGATCCCCATGTGGCGAAGGACGCCGTGGAACCCAATGTATTTCGGTTTTCGAGTATTCCCTTCGTCTCCTTTACGGATCGGCGCATTGCCGTGGGCGGCTTTATCCGCGGAGTGGAAGTGGCCAAGGATCTCAAATTGGACATCGTTCACACGCAAACGGAGTTTTCTTTAGGTTTGCTGGGCAAATACGTTGCTAAGCAGTTAGAAATCCCGGCGGTGCATACGTACCACACAATGTATGAAAATTACCTGCACTACGTCTTAAACGGTCATTTATTGCGGCCTTACCACGTGAAGCAGTATATGCGGGCGTATCTGGCCAACATGAACGGCGTCATTTGTCCCAGTGAAAAGACCCGGGAGTCGCTGATCGGGTACGGCATCAAGATTCCCATGCGGGTAATTCCCACTGGTGTCGATCTTAGTCAATACGAGCAGCAGCCCCAGCAGGATTTGCGGGCAAAGTGGCATTTGGCCCCGGACACGCCGGTGCTGCTGTCCCTCAGCCGAGTGGCATATGAAAAGAAAATTGATATTGTCCTTGGCGCTTTCCCCCAAATTCTTGACCAAGTGCCCCAGGCGGTGTTGATGATCGTCGGCGACGGCCCCGCTTTGGACGATTTGAAGCAGCAGGCTGAGGACCTGGGCGTGGCGGACCATGTGCTGTTCACCGGTGAGGTACCCCACACCCATGTGAACGATTATTACCACATGGCCAATGTGCTGGTGTCGGCCTCTGATACCGAATCACAGGGCTTGACCTATATTGAGGCGTTGGCAGCTAATTTGAAAGTCGTTACCCGGGCGGGCGAATACACCAACAGTCTGTTTGACGATCCGTCGTTGGGGATCACGTTCAGCGACACGCCGGAAATGGTTCGGGCCACGGTGGAATATTTGCGCCACCCGCACGCTTTTGACGATGAAACAACACGCCAGCGCAAGCTCTATGATATTTCAGCTGACCATTTCGGTGAGCAGGTGCTGTCATTTTACCGGACGGCCGAAGTTCACTATGCATCAATGGTTTATGACGAAGACGAAGATGGGGAGTTTTTTGAATGATTAAGATTCACATGTTTTCCTCGGCGACGAAGGTCGCGGGGCAGGGTGTCGGCAGTGCCTACACGGAGCTGATGGGATTGCTGAAACGTCATTTTCCCGATCAGTTTGACGTACGGGTGAATGATTATAGTGCCAGCGACATCAGCCACTATCACACGATCGACCCCCAATTTTTCTTGACGATGCATAAGAAAAAACGGGGGCGGCGGATCGGTTACGTGCATTTTTTGCCGGAGACGCTGAAAGGGTCGCTGTCGATTCCGTGGCCGGCGGATGAGGTGTTTTATAAGTACGTGATTGCTTTTTATAAGGCGATGGACCAGCTGGTGGTTGTTAATCCCAGTTTTATTCCAAAGTTAGCGGACTACGGTATCTCCGCCAGTACAGTGGAATATATCCCGAACTTCGTATCCCAGCAGGATTTCTATGCGTACACCCCGGATCAAAAACAAACGCTGCGCGCACAGCTTGGAATTCCGGCCAGCAAGTTTGTCGTCTTCGGCAATGGCCAAGTGCAGGAACGCAAAGGGGTGCGGGATTTTATTACCCTGGCTCAGACCCATCCGGACGTGCAGTTCATTTGGGCTGGGGGGTTCTCCTTCGGCCGCTTGACGGACGGGTATGAGGGGTTCAAAAAGGCGATCGACAATGCACCTCAGAATTTGACCTTCACGGGTATTATTCCCCGGGAAAAGATGCGGGATTATTACAATGTCGCCGATCTGTTCCTGCTGCCCAGCTATGATGAACTTTTCCCCATGTCGGTCCTGGAGGCTTTTGCCTGCGGGGTACCGGTGATGCTGCGGGATTTATCTTTGTATCACGCCATCATCAACAATCGCTACATCCCAACCGCTGACGTGACTGAGATGGCGACGCAGCTCGCCCGTGTGGCGGCTGATCCGAGTGCTCTGGCCCCTTGGCGGGCACAAGCCGTTGAGGCGGCCCAATACTATTCTGAAGACCGCCTGGCGGGCATTTGGTCTAAATTTTACACAACCCAAGCCGCTCTCGGTCAACGGACACGAAGAAGGACACCATGAGTCGAAAAAACAAACTCGCATTTTTCATCATGCTCGTGCTCAGCATGGGTATCCTGGTTTTCGAATTACGGACCATCAATATGGCCCATTTTTGGCGGGATCTGCTTCATCTTAACTGGTGGTGGCTGCTGTTTGCGGTAATCATTATGATTGGTCAGCTGTGTATCGAAGGCGTGATCATGCAGGTCCTGACAAATGATGAGAACACCCGCCTCAGTTATCACAACGCGGTGCGCGTACCCTTTATCGAGCAGCTGTTCAACAGTATTACACCATTCTCCTCCGGTGGTCAGCCGGCGGAATTGATTGCGATGATGCAGTCCGGTGTTGAAGCGGGCAAGTCCAGTTCACTGCTGTTGATGAAGTTCATCATCTATCAGCTGGCAGTCCTCGTGAACTTCGTGTTGACCATGGTGGTCGGCTTTTCTGCTGTCGCTCAGCAGTTTTCCGGGATCGCCTGGCTGATCCTCCTGGGTTTTGTGACCCATCTGTTCACGATTGCCACGCTGCTGATGATCATGTTCTGGTATCGGTTCACCAAGCGGCTCTTGCAAATCGTAATGAAGCCCGTGGGCTGGTTCATGTCGGCGGCTCGTTTTAACGAGTTGATGACGACGTTAGATCACAAGATCGATACGTTTTACGAAGAAAGCCAGCGATTGAAGCAAGAAAAGAAACGGGTGGTCAAAGCAGTTATTTTGACCATGGTCCAATTATTGATTTATTATAGTATTCCGTACTTCATCTTGCTGGCGCTGGGGCAAACGAATGCCAATCCGTTCAGCGTGATGTCGATGCACGTGATGATCGTCATGATCACCTCGATCTTCCCCATCCCAGGCGGGACGGGCGGTGCCGAGTACAGCTTCCGGACTCTGTTTGCTGCTTTTATCCCCAATGCCTCGCAATTAGTGCTGGGGATGCTGCTGTGGCGGTTCATCACTTACTATGTCGGGATGTTCTCTGGGGTGGTCATGCTGGCTGTACCAGCGCACAAGGATGCTCAGGTGGATAAAAGAAAAACGGCCGAAGTCGATAATAATGCCTAAAAACATGCATATTTATCTCCACATGTGCCCTGACATTTGTTAAACTGACAATGAAGCCTGAAGTGAAAGGGGCATGGGCATGGAAAGCTCACAATTAGTAGCGATCATTAATCGCCTGGACGCCATGATCAAAGAAGACGGCCAAGAAGAACGGACCCGTCGCTTTGAGATTGACGGTACCGAGAAGTGTGCCGTGACGTACGATCCCGCTTCCGATTCGTTTATGTTGGAAGAGTTCGACGCGCACCAATCATTCCAATTCGATAACATTGATCTTGTCGCCATGGAAATCTACGACCTGTTGTACGACTAAACAAGTTGGCGAGCCACGGGCACAATAGCTGGGACACGTCACATCGTTCCAGTTTTTTTGTATGCAGAGGGCGAAATCGACCGGTTAGAAGCGTAGGGATAGTGTCGGGAGGGCACAAACCCCGGTTTTGGGTTTTTGCCTTCCCGACACTATCCCCTAGCTTCTGGTCGATTTCGCCCGTTTAGGGGGAGGCTGGCGCCCTAGCTTCTGTCGGCCGAAGCCCGTTTAAGAGGGGAGGCCCCCGCCCCCGCGGACCCTTAAAAAATGCTTTAACTTCGTGTACCTGATGGGCAGATACGTTGTCAATCAGTGCGCACTCAGGTACAATTTCAACAGACTGTAAAGATTATGCACCATTACTTTAAATATCGAGCGTGGAGGAACATCTGATGAAAAATGCGTTACACGCAACACGTCGTTTTTTTAATTCCCGGTGGGGCTTCTTTCTGCTGGCGGTCGTGCTGTTTTGGATCAAGACAGTGTATGCCTACACGACAAAATTCAATCTCGGCGTCAAGGGCGGTATGCAATACCTGCTATTGGTATTGAACCCGCTGCCCACCACGCTCCTCCTGTTCGGCATTGCCTTGTACATGAAAGGGCGCAAGTCCTACATTGTGATGATCGTGATCGACCTGCTGACGTCCATGTGGCTGTTCGCTAATGCCCTTTACTACCGCGAGTTTTCCGATTTTCTGGGCATCAACTTGATCAAAGGGAGCGGGGCGGTTTCAAACAACTTAGGCACCAGTATTGTCGGTATTACCAAAGCGTCGGATTTTCTGCTATTCCTAGATGTGGCTATTCTGATTCTGCTGCTGGCATTCAAGGTGATCCGTATTGATGTGCATCCGTTAAAGATTCGCTATGCTTTAACCGTTACGGCCTTTGCTTTAGCCTTGTTCGGGTTGAATCTGACAATGGCCCAAAATGACCGCAGCGGATTGCTCACGCGGACCTTTGATAATAACTACATTGTTAAATATCTTGGGCTCAATGCCTACACGGTATACGACAGTGTAAAGGCGGCGCAAACCAGTGCCGTTCGTAATAAGGCAGACAGCTCGGACATGAAGAGTGTGCTGAAATACTTAAAGACCAGCCGAGTCGGGCCGAACACGGAGTATTACGGCAAGGCGAAGGGTAAGAATATCATCGTCATCCACTTGGAGTCGTTCCAGCAGTTTCTGATTGACTTTAAATGGGATGGGCAGGAAGTTACCCCGAACCTGAATAAGATCTATCACGCCAATGACACGCTGTCCTTCTCCAATTTCTTCCACCAGGTCGGGACCGGTAAAACTGCCGATGCTGAAATGATGATGGAAAATTCACTGTTCGGTTTGCCGGAAGGTCCTGCCATGGTGCAATATGGTACGACCAATACCTTCCAGGCCGCTCCGGCGATCTTTGATCAGAAGGGCTATACGACTGCCGCGTTCCATGGCGATGTGCCGTCTTTCTGGAATCGGGATAACACCTACAAGTCTTGGGGATACGATTTCTTCTTCAGTACGAATTATCTGCCCAAGAAAGCCAGTTACATGGAAAACTACGGGATGAAAGACAAGATCTTCATGCTGGAGTCGGCCAGCTATCTGGAGAAGCTGCCCCAGCCGTTTTATAGCAAACTGATCACCGTCACCAACCACTATCCTTATCCGTTGGATAAAGCGAATCAGTCCATCAGCAAGACTGATACCGGTGATAACACTGTGGACGGTTATGTACAGACTGCCCATTACCTGGACCAAGCCATCGGGGAATTTATGAGCTGGCTGAAGAGCAGCGGTATGGAAAAGAACACGATGGTTGTCTTTTATGGGGACCACTACGGCATTTCGGCCAACCATAAGAAAGCAATGGCCAAACTGACCAACAAGGACTCTTTCAACAACTATGACAATGCGATGTATCAGCGTGTACCGTTCATGATCCAAATGCCTGGTCTCAAGGGCGGTATCAACACCACTTTCGGTGGCGAAATCGATGCTCTGCCGACGATTCTGGATTTGGCTGGGGTACCGAACACTGATACGGTGCAATTCGGTCAGGATCTGCTGGCCACTAATCGCAACCAGATCGTGCCTTTCCGTAATGGGGACTTCGTGACACCGAAGTACACCAAAGTCGGGTCCACGTATTATGACACCAACACGGGGAAAGCTTTGAAACTGACCGATGCCCAGAAGGAAGAGATTGGCAAGATCAACAACCATGTTCAAACTGAGCTGTCTTTGTCAGATAAGGTCATCACTGGTGATTTGCTGCGTTTCTATAAGCCCAGCTGGTTTAAAAAAGTGGACAAGAGCGACTATAATTACAAGAAGAGTAAGGGGGATGCGCTGCTGAAGAAATTGCAGAAGGAATCGCCCACGAGTCTCTTCCAGAAGAATAATGACAAATCAACGATGGACAAGTACAAGACGAACGCGCCAGAGTTGAAGAGCAGCAGCAACTACAGCGAAACCGCCGATGGTGCCGCAGCCAGCAGCAGTTCGACCGATGACGCAGCCAGTGAATCCTCCGCGGCCAGCAGTTCGGCGAGCAGCAGCAGTGCCGACGCCAAGAGTTCGGCTTCGTGGAGTATGAGCAGCAGTTCCAGCAGTAAGTAGTTTTAGAAAGGATGAGGGCTATGGCCACAGAGACACTCAGTCCCAGTGCGTTGTTGAAAAAATCCCATGCGCGGGTGACCCCGCAGCGGGAAGCGATCTTAGACTTCCTCATGGGTACCGATTCCCATCCGACCGCCGATGATATTTACCATCATCTAGGCAGCCGCTTTCCCAATATGAGTGTCGCGACCGTATACAACAATTTGCGTACCCTGACTGGGTTGGGGCTGATCCAAGAGTTGTCTTACGGTGATAGTTCGTCCCATTTCGACTTTGTCGAGACAGCCCATTACCACGCTATCTGTCAGGTATGCGGCAAAATCTTCGATATGTACTATCCTGGATTGAACGAGATCGATACGATCACCGAGAACGCTACAGACTTCGCTGTGACTAGTCACCGGATCGAAGTCTATGGGATTTGCAAGGACTGCCAGAAGAAGCGGTCAGAGAAGAAAGCAGAGTAGTGTACGAGGCGCCGGCTTTAATAGCCGGTGCCTTTTTTCGACTGCAAGGCGTGGCAACAATTGTTTTTATCTTTTTTGAATTAATCGTTGTTCAGTGTTTATTGGAAATCGACGGGAACACGCCACCTGATATTCGGTTCGATGGTTGCTACAAGCAAACGATAGAAAACAAAAAACTCAGATCGTTCATATTTGCAGAAACCACATATCATATTCTTGTAAAAAGGGTGTTGACGAAGCGGGACTGGGCTGATAAGATATTATTCGTTGTCGTGATGAGCGACAGCGACGAAAGTGCGTCAGGACGCGGATGGCAACGATTAATTAAAAAATTAGATGTTGACATTCGAGTGTGTGCATGATATAGTAATTAAGCTGTTTTTTTACAGCGCAGGCCTTTGAAAACTGAACAAAGTTTTGACGAACGGATCACATATCTTCCTTCGGGAAGATAAGCAATCCCGCAAATGTATCGGTACTCAGCTTCGGCTGAGGCAACATTTGCGAATGTCAATTTCGCAAGCAAGTAAATTTATTGAGCCGCAAACTTTTAAATGAGAGTTTGATCCTGGCTCAGGACGAACGCTGGCGGCGTGCCTAATACATGCAAGTCGAACGAGGTTTGGTCAGTTTGCGGTGGTGCTTGCATCACCAATTACCGATCAA
>NZ_AUEH01000056.1 GCF_000425885.1 Schleiferilactobacillus harbinensis DSM 16991 | reverse complement strand
GAGTTCCCGCAGTGAGGCAGCTAAACCGTCAATTCCTTTGCGGAGGTCAGTCTTGCCACAGATGATGTAGATGTTAAGTTCTTGGATATTGGGGAACATTACCAGTCAACTCCTGTAAGACGATGTGCAGAGTGCTCCGATCAGCACCATTATAAAAAATCACTTTGGCATCTTTGAGCTTGATTCGAGCAGCTATCTGGGGCTTCCCACCAGTGCTGGGTGTCCGATCTGTCATTTGAACCGGCACAATATCTTTAATTTGAACCATAAAAAGCCTCCTTGTGTACTTGATGACTCAAGCATACAAGGAGGCTACGGCGCGAACCATATACCCGTTTAACGACCGCTTACAGTTCGTTGAATGGGTCAGCGGTGTTTAATTTGTTTTAAGCTTTTGAGCATATTATAAGACAATAGTCCACTGAGCATGCCAGAATGGTGAAAACAACAAAGCGGCAGCCTGGTGGACAGGCAGCGTGGTCGCGTTGAATTCGCGTTTGTCCGCTGCTGTGATTAAATGGAAAGGAAGTGGGCCTAGGCTTTTCTCCAGGGGTGTAAATAGGGGGATGCGGCTTGGGAAACCGGTATGACACTACAATTTTTCAAAAAAGCCGCCATCTGGCTGGCCACTTTTGTCACTCTGGCAATTGTGATCGTGATGATTGCGGCAGTCTTTCAGTCTGAGGATTTTCAGTCTCACCGCAGCACGTCCACAATCGTGTGGGCAGGTTTGCTCAGCTTAGCAGTGATCACCGGGGCCGGGGTACTGGCTTATTATGTGCGCCGGCGGAACAACTTGTTCATTTTTACCCTGAGCATGGGGCTCACAGCGCTAAAGCTGATTGTGCTGGTCAAGTTTCCGCTAAGTCCTACATCAGACTACTTTAATTACCATAGTTTCGCACAGAATCTAGTTGCTGGTCTGACCTGGCACAAAATGGAGACGACTGGGCTGTTGGGGGACAACATGCTGTGGCCCCACGTGATCAATATCAGCTGGTTTTTCAGCGTGTTCTACAGCTTCTTTTTCAGTAATATTGTGGTCGGGCAGCTGGTGAGCATCACGTTGAGCGGGGTGAGCGCCTTTCTGATTTACGTCCTGGTCAAAAAGATACTGGTCAAACCCGTGGCCGTGTTTGCGGCATTAGTTTTTCAAGCGATTCCCGCATACTGGCTATACTCAGTGATCAACGCGCCAGAATCTTTTTTCTTGGTGTTTCTATTGGGGGCGGTCATTTGTTATTACGATGCATTGTACACCGTCAACGATACATTTACGCGCAACTATTTCTTTCTCGGCTTATCTTTGCTGCTCCTGTTTTTAGCGAATATGGTTCGGCCCGTGGGCATTATTTGGGTCATTGTGATCGTCCTATTCGTTATTTTTGGTCTATCCAACCGGCGGCGGCCGTTCAAGCACTTGCTCGCGATGACTGCGATTTTTGCCGTGACTTTCAGCATTTTAAGCGCGGCGGCCGTCCCCATTTACCGCGTGTTCTACGGGGTGGACTGGGCACCGGCGGCGGTACTCCAGAATTACTCACTAGCCACCGGGACCAGTGTCACCACCGGCGGGGCGTATAATGCCCAAGTTAGAAATGAAACCGATACCTTATTTAACCAGAAACACGTACCGCTGGACGAGCGTTACACGCGGATCACTCAGCGCATGAGTCAAATTACCCGAACGAATTTGAAGGCCATTGAGCGCACAGGCGTGACGGCTTTTTTATGGCATAAGACAAAGAATTACATGGATGAAAACTATGGGGCGGACTGGCTGTTTTACAATATCAATGGCAAATCAAAGGCGTCTAAAGAGTTCGCGAAAAACATTCTGCCCTTTGCGTCAGTGTATGCCGTGATATATTTCGGCTTGTTCTTAGGGCTGACGGCGCTGGCAATTGTCGCCCAGCTGCTGCTGATGTTTAAAAAGCGGGCGCTGAGTAACCGGCGCATCAATCTGATGTTTTACAGTGCGCTGGCATTGGACGGTTTCTTCCTCAGCGCGATGCTGCCGGAAGTCCAGGGGCGGTACCACATTATATTATATCTGCCGCTGGTCGTGCTATTGGCCCTTGGTGCCCAACTGTTCAGTCGAACGAATCGAAAGGAGTTCACCATATGACTTGGCTCAGGATTGTCATCACGCTGTCGTTTATTGCCTATCTCATTTATTTGTCGGACTTTGCCTTGGCCGCCAGTATTCGGCCAAAGACCATCAAACCGGTGCCAAAGGCAGAAAATTTCACACTCTATATCGTCATTCCCGTCCTGAATGAAGAACAAGTCATCGGGCAGACACTTCTATCGTTATTGGCTGAAATTCGGAAGCTGCCGACCAATATCGCCCCGTGGATCGTTACTGTGAATGACGACTCCGACGACCAAAGCCAAGCCATCATTACGGCACTGCAGGCTGATCACCCCAACATCTTGCCCTTTGATCGGCCCCCTGAAGAGGCCCATCAAGGCAAAGGAGACGTGCTGAATTATGCGGTGAATGTCATTCAGCATCTGCCCAATGGCAATCCAGATCATACCATTTTGGGTATTCTGGACGCCGATTCAAAAATCAGTGCGGCGGATTTGACGAAAGTCATCGACTATTTCACGGCACATCCAGATATTGCGATGCTGCAGGGCAGTGTCAAAATCTACAATGATGATCATTGGTTGACCCGGATGCAAGATTTTAAATTTGTGGGCGTCAACAGTGCGCTGCAGCAAGTCCGGGAGACGTACGATGAAGGCATCGCTTCTGGTAATGGGCAATTTGTGACCCTGTCCATGGCTCTGGCTAATCCCTGGGGGAAGGGCTTGCTGGAGGATACGGAGTTCACCTTGCGGGCCTGGTTGAAGGGATACAAAACGGCCTTCAGTGATGACATCGTGGTGGCGCAAAGCGGGGTCGATAAAATGCGGCCCTTGATCCGCCAGCGGGTCCGCTGGTGTCAGGGCAGCATGCAGTGTTGGCGGTATTTGCCAGCACTTTGGCGGTCTAAGCAGATTAATCGGTTTCAGAAGTTCGATACGACTTTGTGGCTGGTCCTGCCGGTTTTATCGACCTTAATTCCGATTACCAACATCATCGCACTGATTATCCAAGTCTATAATTACCTGCACGGCCCGGCAGGCTGGATCAGTCCGGCCTTGGTGGTCATTCTGCTGTTGAGCTTCGCAATTTGCATGGCCATTGGTTTGGAATACCATGAAAACATGGCAAAAATCACACCGGTCTCGTATCACCATGCATTGTGGCTGAGTGTACTGTATCAAGCTTACTTAGTTTTACTGATTCCGGTACCCTACATTGCGCTGGGGCGTCAGATTCTGCATATGACAAAATGGGATAAGACGGAACACGCCAGCGCACCTGAGACAGCTAGTCAGTCGCATATCTGGCCAGTCAAATAGACGGTTGCGGTTTAGAAAACCCTCCTTTCGTGGTAAACTAGTTCAGTTACATTCGCGGCACACTGCCGCTGTGGTTCGCAACTATCCCACACTAAAAAACTATAGGAGGATTTATTTATTATGACTAATGCACGTTCTACCCATGCGTTACGAGAAATTGTGGTCAATGCCCTGATTGCTGCGTTGTATGTTGCGTTGTGGTTAGTCGCCGCGACGTTCAATCTGGCTAGTCTGGCGATTCAGTTCCGTGTTTCCGAAGGCTTGAACCACCTCATCGTTTTTGATAAACGTTACTTTTGGGGCATCACCCTCGGTGTATTGATTGCTGATGTCCTTGACCGATCAACGCCAGTTCTATTAAACGTTCCCTTTGGTGTCGGTCAAACAATGATCAGCTTATTACTGGTGGGCTTTGTGGCGCCTAAGCTGCCCAAACTCTGGATGAAGATGGTCTTGAACATTGTTGTCTTCACAATTTCTATGGCAATGATTGCCTGGATGCTGCACTTAGCCTTTCAGCTGCCTTTCTGGCTGACGTACTTAAGCACTGGATTATCTGAAGCCTTCATCATGACGATCACTGCCCCGCTCATGGCCGCGGTCAACACGGCTGTGCACTTCGACAAAGTGCTGGATGCCTGATTAAAACGTAAAGTCCTGGTCGACATCCTTTGTCATCATCAACAACCCATCCCCCAACGGAATCAAGGTGGCCGTCAAGCCCTTCGCTGCAAAGACGCTTTCGAGCAATTGCCGCAAATTGCGATGGATCCCCTTGAGCCGGTGGGGGATTTCTGTCTCCGGCAAAAAAATCGTGCCGCCCTGGAGGACGTCATCGATAAAGACCGTGCCGCCGACCTTGACCCGCGCCAGCACCAGGGACAGCTGATGGATATACTGCGCCTTGGCGCTGTCCATGAAGGCGACGTCGTAGGTATCCGTCAAGGTCGGCAGAAGGGTGGTCGCGTCGCCGGTGCGCAGAGTGATCTGCTGGGCAGTGTCGTACTGAGCCAGGTTGGCCTGGGCGTGGCCGATCATGATGGGTGCCCGCTCCAACGTGGTCACCCGGCCCGCGGGGCCCATCAACTGGGCAAAGAGCAGGGCGGAGAAGCCGATGGCGGTGCCGAGTTCCAGGACACTGGTGGGGTGGACTTGCCGGAACCAAGTCTGAAAGAAATCCACGGTCTCGTGGGGAATGATCGGCACGTCCGCCGCCCGAGCCTGATTTTCTAACGTATTCAACGGCTCGGGCAGCGGCTGACCATGGGCCCGCAAGAATTCGCGGAGCGGGGCGGGAATCGCTGGATGGTGGAGCATTTCATTATGCATGATCGTCTTCCTTTTCAGTTAAGATGCCCATCCAGCTTACCACGACCGGCAAATGGAACAAAAGTCTGGCAGGGTCTTCCTGTATTTCTAATAGAACCGTTAGATTCAAGTTCCGTCCCCAAGCCGTTTATGGTATGATAAAAGCAATATAAGGCACAGTTGTGTTGTGCGTAGGAGGATAGGCAATGATTATTAAATCGCTGGTATTAAAGAAGGAATTTCTCACCACGGTTAAAGAAACGGTGACGCTGGCGGAGGCTCTGAAGGTCTTGGAAGAGTCCGGGTTCCGCTGTGTGCCGATTCTGGACGAGACGGGGAAGATTTTCCGCGGCAATATCTACAAGATGCACATCTACCGGCATAAATCCCAGGGCGGCGACATGAGTCTGCCGGTGACGTACCTGTTAAAGAACGCTACGAAGACCGTGCCGGTTGAATCACCGTTCTTCAAGGTTTTCTTCAACATCAAGGACTTGCCGTACATCGCGGTGCTGGACACCGATGGCAGTTTCTACGGTATCTTGACCCACGCCAAGCTGCTGGGCATGTTGTCTGAGGCCTGGAACGTGGATGTCGGGTCCTACATGCTGACTGTGCTGTCCGCTGGGGAACGGGGCGACTTGGCCGACATGTCCAAGATCATCGCCAAGTATGCTTCCATTGCCGGCTGTTTGACCTTGGATGCCCACCGGGAACAATTTGTCCGCCGGACACTGTTTACGCTGCCGGCCGGGATGGACAAAGACACGATGGAACAAATCGTCAGCCGGTTGGAACGGAAGAACTTCCGGGTCGCTGAAATTGACGATCTGCAGCAAGGCATCACCATTCGCAACGACGAAACCAGTCCTGATTATTAATTTTTTCCATTATAAAAGCGCGTCGAAATTTTTCGACGCGCTTTTGCTTTGCTTCAGGAATTAATAAATGATCACTGGCGTGCCAGCGGGCACGATGCTGTACAGTTGGGCCATGACGGTCGGCGGGGTGTTGACACACCCGTGACTGCCGTGCTCCTTGTACCAATCGCCGCCGTATTGCGGCTGCCAGGGCGAATCATGCAGACCGACCCCGGTGTAATCAATGGGCATCCAGTAGCTGACCGGTGATGCATATTTGGAGCCGTCATCGTTCAAGCCTTTCAGGGTTGCGTTGCGCTGCTTGCTCCAAACGAAGAACGCACCGCTGGGGGTATTCTGTTTGGGCTTGCCGGTGACTACGTCAGTGCTGATCTTTTCCACGCCGTCAATGTAGACCCACATGTGCTGTTTGGCCTTGCTGACTTCGACGTAGGTCTTGCCCACCTCGCTGCCGTGGAAGCTTTGCCCAGAACCGCTGACCAATGGATGGCGGGTGAAGTCTTCGCCTTTCTTGATCGTTGCCGCCAAGGCATCGGCTTCGCTGGATTGCTGAATGCTCCAGCCAAAAGTCCCGGCGGGGACAGAGACCGTACCGCTGTTGGTGGTCTTAAACGTCCGCGTCTTGTCGATGGTGTTGTACTTGGTTGCCAGTTGGGCTAAGAAATCACTGAAGACGGATGGATTCACTTCAATACTGCCGTCTTTATAGTACACACTGTTCTTAATTAAGTGTTCTGGAATCGTTACGGAATCGCCGGCGATGCTGTAAGTGCCCTTGACCGTACTCAACTTCTTTAAGGTGGTCAGGTCACTTTGCAGCTTCGCGGAGCCGGCAGTTACTGTCGGCCGGACATAGGTGCTCTTCAAGTCCGCTTTGGTTTGTCCCGTTGATACCATTTTAGTGACTAAGTTGGCCACTTTAGTTTTGTCCAGGGCATTGCCGTAAGTTTCCTTGGTAATGACGAACTCACCGTCTTTTTTGGCAATTGAGGCATTCGTCGTTTGCGTCCGGCCCTGATTGAGCTTGGCCACTGTCTGGTTGGCAAAGGTGTCAACCTTCTTTTTATCCAGCTTCAGCGAATGAGTGCTGTCATCAGCCGCTGTCGCCTCGCCGCCGACCAATGCTGCCGGCCAGGCCCATGGGTTCTGGTCCCTCTTCAACGCGACCAGATCTTTGCCGACGTCTTGGAACGTGCCGACTGAATTACCGGTAAAGGTAGCGACTTGCTTGTCTTGATCATCCAGGACATATTGTTTGTCCAGTGTATTGGCCTTGATTTTAGCTTGCGCATCCGCCACCTTCATGCCGCCAACCGCCACGCCGGCGAAGGTCGTGTGGGGCAGCATGGTGTCTTGATAATGAAGCGCGAATCCGAGATAAACGCCCAGCAATGCAATGAGCGCTAGGCCGCCGCCAATGACGGCACTTTTTTTAAATTGCACGAGTAAGGCTCCTTCCCCCTAGTAGGTTGCGAACAAATTATATCATGTCTGGATGCGAACATAAATACATCTTTGCTGATTAATTACAATTGTGTGTCAGGCGTGTTACAGAGAGCGCTATCTCTTGTAAAACAGACTGCTTTTTCTAAACGGACTCAGGTCGACAGAAGCCAGGCCTGAGCCTTCTAAAAAAGCCTCGCTGCACATTCACAGCGAGGCTTTCAGTTTCATGGACGAAGCTGATCAGAAATTACTGACGAGTTTCGATGTCGTTCTTAGCAAATGCGTCCGTCAGCACTTTCTTCAACTGGGAAGCAGAAGAGTGCATGGATTGCATTTCGTGATCAGTCAAAGGCAGTTCCAAAATGTTGGTAATCCCTTCGCGGTTGATCACAGCCGGTGTACCGATGTAAATATCGTGCAGGTCGTATTGACCATCCATATAGACAGACAGCGGCAATACGGCGTTTTCGTCGTCTAAGATAGCGCGGGTGATCCGAGCCAAGGCAGTGGCGATACCATAGAAGGTGGCACCCTTCAAGTCGATGATCTTGTAAGCGGCATCCCGGACGTCTTCGAACATGGTAACCAGTTCGCTTTCGTCAACTTCAGGGTGGGCCTTAACCCAGTCAGCAATCTTGATGCCGCCGATGTTAGCGTGAGACCAAACCGGGAATTCGGTGTCGCCGTGTTCGCCCATGATGTAAGCGTGGACGGAACGGGCATCAACCTTCACCAGTTCAGCAATGGATTGACGCAGACGAGCGGTATCCAGAGACGTACCAGAACCGATAACCCGTGCCTTCGGGAAGCCGGATAACTTCCAAGTGGCGTAGGTCAAGATATCAACCGGGTTAGCAGCAACCAAGAAGATACCATTGAAGCCGGACTCAACGACGGGGTCAACGATGGACTTCAAAATCTTGAGGTTCTTGTTAACCAGGTCCAAACGAGTTTCGCCTGGCTTTTGCGGAGCGCCGGCAGTGATGACGACAACGTCGGCATCCTTTGCGTCAGCATACTCAGCAGAGTAAATCGTCTTGGGTTGCGTGAAAGGCAGGGCGTTCGATAAATCAATCGCGTCACCCTTCGTCTTATTCTTAGCGATATCGACAATGCCGATCTCTTGGGCAATCCCTTGCAGTACCATTGCGTAAGCGTAGCTGGAACCTACTGCGCCGTCACCGACAAGGATGACCTTTTGGTGATCTTTTTCAGTTGTAGAAGCCAAGATCTTCATTCCTTTCAATTGATAAACATTTATACAACGCAAGTATAACACAATTGCAGGCAAAATTTGCCGGTGATTCCGAACGATTTTCAAGGATACGCTTCCAGAAATGCTGGGCCGGATGGGGCCCGCTGCCGAAATTGCCGTCGTCAGCCCAATGGCCGCGGGGACAGTCATTCTGAAAATCATAAGCCCTGCGGCGATTATGGTATAATAACGATACGCAACACACATCGGATTAGGCCGGCCTCGTGCTGGCCTTTTGGCGTCCCACCACGTTCAGGAAGGAAGTAACTTATTTTGAAACTTATCGTCGGCCTCGGCAATCCCGGCAGTCAATATGCCCAAAGCAAACACAATATCGGCTTCATGGCGGTGGACCGGATCTTGGCAGAAATGCCCAACACTCAAGAGAAGCAGCAGTTCACTGCGGCCACCTGGCAGGGGTTGCTGGCCGGGGAGAAAGTCATTGTGGCCAAACCGCTGACTTTTATGAATGATTCCGGCAAGGCGGTCGGCCCGCTGCTTCATTATTACAAATTGGCGCTCAGCGATCTGCTGGTGATCCAGGATGATCTGGATATGCCCATCGGCAAGATCCGGATCCGGGCCCACGGTGCATCCGGTGGTCATAACGGCATCAAGAGCATCATCCGGGCCGTGGGCGGCGATCAGTTTACCCGCATTAAGGTGGGCATTGACCACCCGCCCGTGGGCACCGTGGTGGACTGGGTCTTGTCGCCGTTCACGCCGAAGAACGCGCCGGATATTGCCCAAGCCTTGGATCAGGCCGCGGCGGCAGCCACCGAATGGGCCAGCGGGGCTGATGACGCGACCCTCATGAATACGTACAACTAACCAATTATATGGGAGAAATGGGCATGAATTTAGTTGAATGGATCAGCCAGGAACCGCAATTGCAGCAATGGCTGAGAGCGCAAAAATCAGGGGAGCGCACACTGCTGACAGGATTGGGACCTGCGGCGAAGGCGCTGGCACTTACGGCGTACTTGCAAAAGACGCGCCAGCCCCTGCTGATCGTTGAACCCACCACATTGGCCGTGGAGCAATTATTACCCGATCTGCAAGCATTGAATACCACCGATACGGTGTACACCTTCCCGGTGGATGAGGTGCTGGCGACCGAAGTCGCCACCGCCTCCCCGGAAGGCCGGGCCGCCCGGGTCGCCGCCTTGACTGCACTGAGCAGCGGCGTCCCCGGGCTATTTGTCGTCTCTGTGGCCGGGTTGGCCCACCTGCTGCCGGATCCGGCCCTGTGGGCGAAGCAGGCGTTCACCGTGACCAGCGACGGCCAATTGGATCCGCAAGCCCTGCCGGAACGCCTGGTGGCCATGGGTTATCGGCGCGACACCCTGGTCTCCCGGCCCGGCGAGTTCGCCATCCGAGGCGATTTGATTGATATTTTTCCTTTGACCGCTGACCATCCGGTGCGGATCGAGCTCTTCGATACTGATGTGGATTCCCTGCGGATCTTTGATGAAGGCGATCAGCGCTCCATGGACAACGTCGATACGGTGACGATCCCGCCGGCCAGCGATTTGATCGTTCCTGCCGAACAGTTGAAGCAGGCGGCGGCCCAATTGCAAAAACAAATGACGGCCGTCTCCGCGAAGGCCGTGCCATCTGTGCAGGATGCGCTGCAGGCTAATCTGGCGAATACGATCACCGATTTCAACCAAGGCGATCTGGGAGAGAAAGCTAATCTCTTCCGGGAAGTGCTGTTTGGCGGGGACTACGGCTTATTGGATTATCTGCCCGCCGCCGGCACCGTATTTCTGGATGACTATGCCCGGATCAACGATCAGGCTGCTGCCGCAGAAGAAGAGACGGCCCAGTGGCAAACGGACTTGCTCAGTCGTGGCGAGATCTTGCCCCACGCGACATTGGAAGCTGATTGGCGCGCCGCCCTGAATAAGGATGCGCATAGCCGGGTCTACCTTTCTGTCTTTCAGAAGGGCATGGGCCGGGTCAAGCTGGACCACCTGATCAACGTGACCAGCCACGATGTGCCCCAATTCTTCAGCCAGATGCCGATGCTCAAGGGGGAGATCGATCGGTGGCGTAAGCAGAACCAAACCGTGGTCATCTTGATTCAGTCCCAGAGTCGGGTCGAAAAGCTCCAGCAGACCCTGCGGGACTTCGAAATTGTGACTCGGACGGCTAGCCCGGATGCGCTAGTATCCGGCGCGGTCCAACTGGTCCACGGCAATCTGTCGGCCGGCTTCACCTTGCCAGAGAGCAATCTAGTGGTCTTAACGGAACACGAACTGTTCAATCGCGTTCGCCAAGCCCGGCCGCGGCCAGCACATTTCTCCAATGCCGAGCGGATCAAGAGTTATAACGAACTGAAACCTGGCGACTACGTGGTCCACGTGAATCACGGGATCGGTAAGTACATGGGTATCCAAACCCTGACCGTGGACGGCAAGCATCAGGATTACATCACGATTCAATACGCCGACGACGGCAAGCTGTTCATTCCCGTGACCCAGATGAACATGGTCCAGAAATATGTCGGCAGTGAAGGCAAGACGCCCCATATTAATAAGCTGGGGGGCAGCGAGTGGCAAAAGACCAAGCGCCGGGTGGCGAAGAAAATCGAGGACATCGCCGATGACTTGATTGAACTGTACGCCGCCCGGGCGTCCCAGAAGGGTTATACTTTTTCAAAAGATAATGATTACCAGCGCGAGTTTGAGGCGGCCTTTGCTTATCCGGAGACTCCCGACCAGCTGCGCAGTACCGCTGAAATCAAACGGGATATGGAACGGCCGGTACCGATGGATCGGCTGCTGGTCGGCGATGTCGGCTTCGGCAAGACTGAAGTGGCCTTGCGGGCGGCTTTTAAGGCAATTCAAGACGGTAAACAGGTCGCGTTTCTCGTCCCGACCACGATCTTGGCGCAGCAGCATTACGATACGATGATGGACCGGTTCGCCGATTTCCCGGTAACCGTGGGGATGTTGTCCCGCTTTGTCTCGCCGGCCAAGCAGAAAGAGACTTTGGCGGGGATGAAAAACGGCAAGGTGGATATCGTCGTTGGCACCCATCGGCTGCTGTCGAAGGATGTCCATTTTAAAGACCTGGGCCTGCTGATCATTGATGAGGAACAGCGCTTCGGGGTGAAGCACAAGGAGCGGATCAAGGCGCTGCGAACCAACGTGGATGTGCTGACCCTGACGGCCACACCGATTCCCCGGACGCTGAATATGTCCATGCTGGGTGTCCGGGACCTGTCGGTGATTGAGACCCCGCCGGCCAATCGCTATCCGATCCAGACCTACGTGCTGGAACAGAACGCCGGCACCATTAAGAACGCCATTGAGCGGGAAATGGCCCGTAACGGCCAGGTGTTCTACATGCATAATCGGGTGGAAGACATCGAACGGACGGTGGATGAGCTCCAGCAGCTCGTGCCCAATGCGACGATTGCTTACGCCCACGGTCAGATGAGTGAAACCCAGTTGGAGCGGGTGATCTACGACTTTGTCCACGGCGCCTACGACGTGCTGGTGACCACGACGATCATTGAGACCGGGGTGGATATGCCCAACGCCAACACGTTGATCGTGGAGAATGCCGACAAGTATGGTCTGTCCCAGCTTTATCAGCTCCGCGGCCGAATCGGCCGATCCTCTCGGCTGGCATATGCGTATTTCATGTACCAGCAGAACAAGGTGCTGACTGAAGTGGGCGAAAAGCGGCTGGCTGCGATCCGCGATTTTACGGAATTAGGCAGCGGCTTCAAGATCGCCATGCGCGACTTGTCCATCCGCGGTGCCGGCAACCTGCTGGGCAAACAGCAGCACGGCTTCATTGATTCTGTCGGCTACGATCTGTATACCCAGATGCTCCAGGACGCCGTGGCGGCCAAGAAGGGGAAGACCAAACAGGAGCGCACCGACGCCGAACTCGATCTGGATGTGGAAGCCTATTTGCCGTCTGACTACATCAGCGATCCCCGGCAAAAGATTGAGATTTATAAACGAATCCAGCGGATCGATGGTGCCGACGAGTGGGCTGACTTACAATCAGACTTAATTGATCGATTCGGCGAATACGATGCGCCGGTGGATCGATTATTGAAGATCGGTTTGTTAAAAGATCAAGCCGATCAGGCCTTGTTGACGAAGATCGAGCGAAAGGATACGCATTGGACGATGCACATCGGTGCGGCGGGCCGGGCCCGCTTAGGGGGTGAGGATTTATTTGCCCTCTTGAGCAACACGACGCTGCAGGCCCAGGTGACGGATAAGGACGGCGGATATCAAATTACGCTGATCCAACGCAAGGGAATCAGCGATGATACCATGATCGATACGCTGATGACCTTGACCGCGGCATTGCCGAAGATTGAGCAGAAAAAAGTCCATGCCGGGAGTAAGCATGAGTAAACGTACCAAACGTACGGTTTTTGGTTCGGCCGCTTTGCTCAGCATCGCGGCCTTGATTGCCAAAGTCCTATCGGCGTTTTACCGAGTGCCTTTGCAAAACTTGGCGGGGGACTTGGGGTTTTATGTCTATCAACAAGTGTATCCGCTCTATGGGATCGGCATGACCTTTGCCTTGAATGGCCTGCCGGTTTTTATTTCCCGTTTAGTAGCGGAAAAAACCGTGGCGGAGCGGCCGGCGCTGGTCCGGCAGCTGCGCTCTATTTTGGTGGGCGTCAGTCTGGCGGCCTTTGTCGGCTTCCAAGCGGCGGCACCGTGGATCGCCGGAGCGATGGGCGACCAGGATTTAACGTCGATGATTCGCGCCGTGAGCTGGATGTATTTGTTCATGCCCACGCTGGCTCTGGGCCGCGGGTATTACCAAGGAACGCTGGACATGACGCCCACTGCGGTTTCCCAAGTCGTGGAACAGATCCTGCGAGTAGCGGTAATTATCTGGGCGGCGTGGTATTTCCATGGTCATCCGGCATGGACCTACTATGAAATGGGGACCTTCGCCATGAGCGGCGCGACCATTGGGGCCTTGGGTGCAGCCTGGACACTGCACCGCTACCGGCGGCGCGACCCCTTCTGGGGGACGGTGCATCTGGCGACCCCGGATAATTCCTGGCGCTTACTGACCCGCCGGCTGCTGCTCCAGGGCGGTTCCATCTGTCTGTTTGCGGCTGCCCTGATTCTCTTTCAGCTGGTAGATTCTTTCACCGTGGCCCGCTCACTGCAAAAAATCGGCTATCTGCCGGTGGCCGCCCGTTCGCTGAAGGGAATCTACGACCGGGGCCAGCCTTTGGTGCAGCTGGGGCTGGTCCTGTCCAGCGCCTTTGGCACCACGCTGGTACCTAATTTGACGCGGGCCTTGCAAAGCGGCAGCCGTCTGCGGATTCAGCGCTTGGCGACAGAAGTGACCCATATCAGTTTGCTGTTTTCCGTCGCTGCCACCGGCGGCCTGATCGCGCTGCTGCCCTGGATCAACCAATTTCTCTTTGGCGACCGGGAGCAGCTGATGACCCTGGCCCTTTACCTGGGTGCCATCATTCTCGTGGCGATGATCAATACCTATAATGCGATTCTTCAAAGTGTGGGCAATTATCGGGCAGCCACTTACGGCCTGTTGATTGGGATTGCCCTGAAGGCCGCGCTCACTGGTCCGTTGATCCGTATTTTCGGTCTGCCCGGAGCGTCTTTGGCGACCCTGATCGGCCTAGCAGTAGTCTGGTGGATCATTTTCAACCAATTGCCGTCTTTGATTCGCATCTCAGTTTCGACCCGCCTATTCGGCACGCGGCTGCTGGGCGTCACGATCCCGATGATGATTGCGACGTTCATGATCGCTTGCGCCAGCCAAGCCGTGTTGGGTGTGTCCCGCTGGGCCAGTATCGGCGTGACCCTGATCGGCATTGCCGCCGGTGTTACCATCTTTTTGACCCTGGCCTTGAGAAACAAACTCTTGACAATTCGAGAATGGTTGGTCTTGCCCTTCGGCAGTGGTATGCTACACTTAGTACAACGGTTACAGCGAAATAAGTAGGTTGTAGAAAGCGAAGTGACACAATGCGTTTGGATAAGTTTTTGAAAGTTTCCCGCTTGGTAAAGCGGCGTTCCGTCGCCAAAGAAATCGCCGATAAGGGGCGTATTCTGATCAATGGCAAGGCCGGCAAGTCATCCAGTAATATCAGCGTGGGCGACCAGCTGACCTTGCTCTTTGGCAATCGGACGTTGACCGTGACGATCACCGATATTAAGGAAACCACGAAGAAAGACGACGCAGCATCCATGTACAAAATTGACAGCGACGAACAGGCGGAGGCCAAGAGTCCGTTCTAATTGTCGACAGGGGTGTTGGCGGTTTGCTATACTTAATTTAGCTAAAGCAAATCATTGGGGGGTATTAACAGTGCAGAAGCCTCAAGCCGCACCAGGTAAAATTATTCAGTTAAAGAAACAACCGCGTCAGCAGTCGGCGCCAATCACACCGGCCGCCTACATGCGCAAAGTACACCGCCGGCGGTTCTGGGCCCTGACGGCCATTTTGGCCCTCGTCCTGTGCTTCTTCGGCCTGAAACTCCACCAAGCCCACGCCTCCCAGGCCCAAGTACAGAATCACCTGAGCACCAGCCGCAGCGAATTGACCGCTGTCCAGAACAAGAACACCAACCTCAAGAATCAAGTCAAACAACTTAATGATCCGGATTACTTAGCTAAGTATATTCGGGAGAAATATTACTTCTCCAAACCCGGAGAAATCATTTTTAGTTTACCTGGGGACAAAGGCAGCGATGTGACGAAGAAGTAGCGTAGTGAGACAAACGTGTTAAAATTAGTGCTGAGATAAGGTGTCTGTGTTATTCTGACGTGCCTAGGGCCAAGTGCGTAGCAAGCGGAGGCTGATGGGGCTCAGCCATGGAAACAACACGGCGGGGGGCTGCTTCGCGTCAAGTAGACAAGTCAAATAATTAAAATTACTATGCGATTTCTTTTACGGCATGATTCCGATATTCCAGCGGAGTCATGCCGTTTAGTGTTTCTTGGCGCCGTTTATTGTTGTACCAATCAACACAACGCTGAATCAATTGCATCATCTTTAGCTCCGACAGGGCATGTTCGAACCTGAAGAACTCTGTCTTCATGTGGCTCCAGAAGCTTTCCATTGGGCTATTGTCCCCTGGGGTACCTGGTCGAGACATACTGTGGGTGATCCCCAGCCCGGCCAATTTCATATTATAGCCCCGTGACGTATAGGCAGAGCCTTGATCACTATGCAGTATTTCAGGCTTGATTCCCCCAGTATTCTTCAGTGCGGTCTCAACCGTATTGGTGACCAACAGAGTCGTTTCTGTTGGTGATACGCGCCAAGCCACGATACTGTGATCGAACAAGTCCTTAACGGCGCTTAGACGCAGTCTATACTGCATTCGATCACCATAGGTCAACTCACTACAGTCTGTCACCCAAACCATGTTAGGACGCTCTGGCGAGAAGTCATGACCAGCATCGTTAGTCAGTAACTTATTGGCAAAGAAGTATTCCTTTTTCTCGGCTTTTCGATCCCGTTTAGCCACACGAATGGCGGCCACGATATGGTTCTTATGCATGATGTTTCTGACCCGGGTCGCACCGACATGGAATCGCGTCTCGCGGTTGATATAAATCGCTAATCGACGGACGCCAAAGATACAGTGGTTATCTTCTTCCAAAACCTTGATATACTGAGCAATTTCTTTGTTTTCCTGGGCGTGGACCGATGGTTTACGGTTGCGCCATTTATAGAAAGCAGCTCTTGAAATCTCTAAAAATCGACAGGCAAAACTGATTCCATAGGG
>NZ_AUEH01000055.1 GCF_000425885.1 Schleiferilactobacillus harbinensis DSM 16991 | reverse complement strand
CTTTGAACGGATCTAATTTACTGGGCCGTTTCAGTTTTTCTGGTGGCTTGGCAGCTGGGTTGAGGCTTTGTTCGTAGTATCGTTTGACCGTTCGTGGGTCGGTATCGAATCGCCGGGCAATCTCGGCAAAGTTAGGCTTAATTTTATTCATCAGGTGCTGGTGGACGCAGTGCTCAACATCTAAACGCATATGGGATTCCTCCAAATTCAGTATGCGTTTAAGTGTACTAAAAAATGCAGGAAATCCGACATTTCTTAATCGGCAATTTCCTACATTTTACCGCCGGCGTTAACACGTGCATTCGTGCATGCGGTTCGACCAAACCTTTTGTTTAGTCGAACCGCATTTTTTATTTTGTGCCGCGAATCCCGCCCGCCAAGCATATTTCTTGTACTACAGCCAATTGCGACTATGATAAGCCCCAGAAATGAGTAAGGGGGTATCAACGATGGCTGATACGATTAATGCAGGGATCGCGGTATTGCGGACCTTGGAGAGCTGGCATGTGGACCATATCTACGGCATTCCCGGCGGGACGTTCAACAATATGATGTACGCCCTGGATGCGGAAAAGGAACGGATCCGCTATATTCATGTGCGTCATGAAGAGGTTGGCGCGCTGGCGGCAGTAGCCGATGGCAAGCTGACGGGGCATATCGGTGTGGCCTTTGGTTCTGCCGGGCCGGGGGCGACGCATCTGTTCCAGGGGGCTTACGATGCCAAGATGGATAAGGTACCGACGCTATTCCTGGTGGGCCAGGTGGAGCAGCGGTTTATGAACTTTGATTTCTTTCAGGAACTCAATGAGGATCCGTTGTTCCAAGACGCGGCCGTGTATGCCCGGACGGTAACCACGGCGGCAGGGCTGCCCCATATCGTGGACGAAGCGATTCGCCGGGCTTTCGCGGCCCATGGGCCGGCGGTGGTGGTGATTCCCAACGATCTGCCTGGAGAAGAGATTCCTGCCAACGGCTATTACAGCGCCGCGGCAAACTTTGCCCGGCCGGAACTGGCCGCCGGCAGCGATGAGCAGGTGGACGCGGCCTTAGCCCTGATCCAAGCGGCGAAGAAGCCGGTCATGTACGTGGGCCAAGGGACCATCGGTGCGGCGAGCACCGTTGAGGCGGTATCAGAAAAACTGCAATTACCGGTGATCACCACCGCCCTGGGCAAGGAGATCATTCCTTATGAATTCCCAGCGCTGCTGGGATCAGCGGCCCGGGTGGCGTCAAAACCGGCGAACGAAGCGTTGCGGGAAGCCGACTTGATCATGTTTGTCGGGTCCAATTACCCCTTCGCTGAAGTGATGTTCAATCCGGCGGCCAAGTTCATTCAGATCGACAGCGACCCGAAGATGCTGGGCAAACGGCACCACGCCGATGTCGCCATTTTGGCCGACGCTAAGCAGACCTTGCAGAAACTGCTGGACCGCAGTACCGCCACGGCTCCCACTGGCTGGTACGCGGCAAACAAGGATAATGTCGCCAATTGGCATCAATACAACGATCACATGATGAACCGCACCGAAGGCCGGCTGCGCTTTGAACCGGCCTTCAAGCAAATCAATCGAATTGCCAAGGACGACGCTATTTTCTCCATTGATGTCGGTGATGTCACCCAGAATTCAGTACGCCTGTTGAAAGTGAACGGCAAGCAGCCGTGGATCACCTCCGGGCTGTTCGCCACCATGGGCGTGGGTCTGCCGGGGGCCATTGCTGCCCAGCTCAGCTATCCGGGCCGGCAGGTCTTCAACCTGGCCGGGGACGGGGCGGCCGCCATGGTCATGCAGGACTTGAATACTGAAGTCCGCTACCACTTGCCGATCATCAACGTCGTCTTTTCGAATAATGCCCTGGGGTATATCGAGGACGAACAGGAAGACGATGGCCGGGAGTGGTTCGGGATCGATATGCCGGGCCTGAATTTCGCTGAAATTGCTGACGGCCAAGGGATGACCGGGATCACTGTGACCAAGGTTGAGGATCTGGTACCGGCCTTTGACCGGGCTTTGGCGGTGACGGCCAATGGCGAACCGGTGCTGATCGACGTCAAGATCACCAACGAGCGGCCGATCCCCGTTGAGCATTTGCAGCTTGATCCGGCCCACTTCGACGCAGCGACGATCGCGGCGTTCAAGAAGCGTTACTACGGTGAGAATCTGATCCCGCTCAGTGCCTTTGAAGCGAAACATCCAAACGCTTAACCTAAAAAACGATTCAATTCAGCACTGGCAGCAGCGCCTGAATTGGATCGTTTTTCGTTACTTCAGTTTGACCTGAGCTGCGGATGGAATGTTGCGCCAGGCGACTTCTGCCCATTGGCGTACATTCTGCCCCTTAGTCGTGATTGCCAAATAATGATTCGGCTTAATTTTCTTGCCAAACGCCGTGTAGCGAATCGTCCGGGCTTGGCCTTGAGCATTATAGCTGACTGTGTCATAGGCATAGTCCATACTATTACCGGTACTGTCTTTGTAGCGCTGGGCATACCGGCTCGTCGTCTGCACATAAACCGTCTCCTGGGTGACAAACGGGTTTAACAAATCGATCACCTGCGCCGTCGTACTGGTTTGATCCTTTGTCCAAAATTTCAAACCAAAGCCGACCCCGGCCACCAGCAGCACGAAAACCCCAATCCCAATTAAAACCTTGCGCATGGATACCGCCCCTTTCTTCCCTTCTATCATAGGCAAGAAAGCGTGCGCCTCCGCGAACAAGTTTGTAAGTCAATCTCCGCCTAACGACTGATGGCGGCCAATACCCCAGCTACACTGCCGGCATACATGGCGCCAAACTTGTTTAAATGGACCATTAAATAATACAGCCGATAGACCTGGATCCGCTCTTCATACCCGGACGCCAGCGGGTAAGTCGCCTGGTAGCCTTGGTAAAAGCGCTCGTTGAAGCCGCCAAAGACTGTGGTCACGCCGATATCCAGCTCCCGGTCGCCAAACAGTGCCAAGGGGTCGATCAGCACCGGCTGGCCCTGGGTGTCAAACATGTAGTTGCCGCCCCACAAATCACCGTGGAGCAGGGACGGGGCCGGTGGATCTTTTTCAAATTCATCCCGCAGCCGGGCACACAACCGATCAAAGGGCGTTTGCCAGGCCGTATCCCACAGCCCTTTCTTCTTAATGGCGGTCGCTAACCCCACTAAGCGGCGATCCACGAACAGCTCGGCCCAGCTCTTCGTCCAAGCATTGCTGAAGGTGATCGCGGTACCTTTGTACGGATAATCAAAGCCGTATTCTCCATTGGGACTCTGGAATTGATGGAGCTTGGCCACCATTTGGCCCAACGCGTACTGGTCGCCGCTGCCGCTGGCAACATAGCTGAGGATAAAATAAGCATCCCCGTTGATCTGGTCGTTGGCGATCACCCGCGGGGCGTTGATGCCGGCCTGCGCAAACAGCTTCAGGCCAGCAATTTCGCCGGCGTAGAAATCCTTGGTCTGACCAGGCTGCACCAGTAAGAAAACTGTCCCCTGGGAAGTGGTCAGCCGAAACGCGGCATTCACATCGCCGCCGCCCACTGGGATGACTTCTGTGACGGTTACGGGCAGCTGGGCCAGCCAGTTTTGAGTTAATTGCATGCAATCCGCTCCTTTCTGCAAAGCACTGTTCAAGCTTAGTGTACCATGCCGCTGGCATTCACCGTTTGTATAACAGTTGCTCGTGCTGTTTTGCACGTAATATAAGCATTTTTAGCCCTTGACGAATACAGTTTGAAGCGTAAAATGATACACATTCACCAACCTGTGTATCACCTATAAGAAAGAGGGATTCTTCAGTGTCTGATACGTCTTACCGCGGCGCCGACGCCATCGTCGACAGCCTGATCAACCATGATGTCCAATACGTATTCGGTTTGCCCGGTGCCAAAGTGGACCGGGTCTTCGAAGTCCTGGCCCACAGCGATCTGCCTAAGAAACCGCAGCTGATCGTGACCCGCCACGAACAAAACGCGGCCTTCATCGCCGCTGGTATCGGCCGGATCACCGGCAATCCTGGCGTCGTGTTAACGACCTCCGGCCCAGGGGCCAGCAACCTGGCCACTGGCTTAGTCACGGCTACCGCTGAGGGCGACCCGGTGCTGGCCATTTCTGGCCAAGTGCCCCGGGCTGACCTGCTCCGGCTGACCCACCAAAGCATCCGTTCCGCCGCTTTGATGGAACCGATCACGAAGTATTCCGTGGAAGTGCAAGAACCGGAAAACATTTCTGAAGTACTGGCCAATGCTTATCAGGCTGCGGAATCCTCCAAGCAGGGCGCCAGCTTCGTCAGTGTCCCCATGGATGTCGTCAATGCCCCCGTCAAGAGCAAGGTGATCAAGCCCTTGATCCCGCCCACGCTGGGGCCGGCCTCCCCGGCTGAAACCACCCTGCTGGCCCAAGAGATCAAAGCAGCCAAGCTGCCCGTCTTACTCCTGGGCATGCGGGCATCGTCGCCGGAAGTGACTGCGGCCATCCGGAATATTCTGGCCGTTTCTGACCTGCCCGTCGTGGAAACCTTCCAGGGCGCCGGCATTATTTCCCACGACTTGGAGAAGAACTTCTTCGGCCGCGTTGGTCTTTTCCGCAACCAGCCCGGCGATATGCTGCTGAAGCACGCCGATCTGGTAATCACCATCGGGTACGATCCGATCGAATACGAACCCCGGAACTGGAACGCTGAGAGCGACGCCCGGATCATCGCCATTGATGATTCCGCCGCCCAAATCGACCACAATTTCCAGCCGGAGAAGGAATTGGTTGGCGATATCGCCCAGACACTGGATTTCTTGCTGCCGTATCTGCGTGGGTACCAAGTCGCCGACAGTTCGAAGACGTACTTAGCTGAATTGCAAGACAAACTGCAATCCAGAGACGTGCCGCCGGCCGCGAAGCCTGGTCAAAAAACGTCCCACCCGCTGGCCATCGTTCAAGCCTTGCAGCAGCATGTCACCGATGATATGACCGTCACCGTCGACGTGGGTTCCCACTACATCTGGATGGCCCGCCACTTCCGCAGTTACGAACCCCGCCATCTGCTGTTCTCCAACGGCATGCAGACACTGGGTGTGGCCCTGCCCTGGGCGATCGCGGCGTCGCTGGTACGGCCGGATACCCAGATCGTTTCCGTCGCCGGGGACGGCGGCTTCCTCTTCTCTGGTCAAGAATTGGAAACAGCAGTCCGCTTGGGGGCCAACATCGTCCAATTGATTTGGAACGACGGCGGCCACTACGACATGGTCAAATTTCAGGAAGAACTGAAATACGGCCAAGCTGCCGGTACGGATTTTGGGCCGGTTGATTTCGTCCAATACGCCGAGAGCTTCGGCGCTACCGGCCTGCGGGTGAATAAACCCGAAGAGCTGGATGATGTTCTGACCAAGGCGTTCCACACGAAAGGCGTAGTCCTCGTGGACATCCCGGTGGATTACAGCGATAATAAGGCATTGGGTGAATCTCTGTTACCGGACCAACTGTAATTGTGAGTGAGAGGCGCCCCGCGGGGCGTCTTTTTTGATACCCGTCGATTTTGGAAAGGATGGCTGAATAATGGCAAAAGAAGATGTATTGTATCAACACGGTACCCTGGCGCTGCTGGTGCCGGGCTTGTACGACGGCACCATGAGTGTCGCCGATCTCTTGACCCACGGAGATACCGGTATCGGTACGGCCGATGGCTTAGATGGGGAAATGGTGATCTTAGAGGGCAAAGCGTATCAAATTTCCGGCGCCGGCACCGTCCGGGAAATGGCTCCGGATGAGCTGACCCCCTTCGCCAACGTACATTTCGACGACCCGACCAATGATTATGACCGGGAAAATATGACCAGTGAGGCGCTGGAACAGGAAATCTTCAAGGCCCACACCTTCGCTAATCAATTCTTCGCGTTCAAGATCCACGGCACTTTCGGCCACGTCCAGACCCGGGCGATCGATAAGCAAAAGAAGCCCTACCCGCCCCTGGCCGAGGCGGCGAAGAGCCAGCACGTTTTTGAAAAGGACAACGTCACCGGCACCCTGATCGGCTATTATTCTCCAGATCTGTACCAAGGAACGACCAGCGCCGGTTTCCACGTGCACTTTCTGGACGACGACCGCACCTTCGGCGGCCACATTCTGGCCTATAATTTGACCAGCGGTAAGGTCTCCTTGCAGACATTCTCGGACTTCAACCTGCATCTGCCGGTGCACGACTCCCACTTTGTGCAAGCCGACCTCAACGATCCCGAACTGGACAGCCAAATCAAAGCGGCTGAACACTGATTTTCTGAAAACATCGCCACTAGGCGGTGTTTTTTTCTTGACCGCGTGCTATCTTATAATATAAAAGGAAGTGAATATTATGCCCATGTCTTCTCGCTTCATGGCCTGGCTGATGCTGGCGCTGAACATCATCTTGATCGGTCTGGTGGCCACCATGCACAATATGGCCGCGATGTGGCTGATGGCGATCATCATGACGCTGGATTCCATTGTCAGTCTGGCCGCTTTGTACCACCGACCGCAGAACCGCTAAGCCGGTTCTGCCTATTGCACTACCCTGCTGATTACCGATAAAATGGAGAGTTAATTCATTATCATAATTGGAGGGTATCGCATGGAATATCTCAAACTGCTCGGGATCGTCATCATCGTCCTGGGCTTTGCTTTTAAATGGGACACCGTGGCGGTGGTGGTGATTGCCGCCCTGGCCACAGGGCTCCTGGCCGGCATGGACATTCCCACTTTACTGACCACTTTAGGTCAGAGTTTCGTCCAGAACCGGGTCGTCTCGCTGTTCTTTCTGACCTTGCCAATGATTGGCCTGGTCGAAAGCCACGGTTTGAAGGAAGTCGCCGTCAACGGGATTCAAAAAATGAAATCATTGACCGCCAGCCGTATTCTGAATCTGTATTTAATCGTGCGGGAATTGGGCGGTGTCTTTGGTATCTCGTTGTCCGGTCAGGTGCAATTCGTCCGCCCGCTGATCACGCCGATGGTCACCGCGGCGGCCGAGGTGAAACGGCCGCTGACGGAGAAGGACCTGGATGAGATCAAGGGCCGTTCCGCTGCCGTGGATAACTTCGGTAATTTCTTTGCCCAGAACTTGTTCGTCGCTTCCGGCGGTGTCTTGCTCATCGTCAGCACGATGACGTCGCTCAAGCACCCCGTCACCGGCACGCAAATCGTGCTGTATACCATCCCGGTGGCGGTGGTTACCTTGGTGACCGTCGCGCTGTACAATATTTGGTTTGACCGCCGCTTCAACGACACCAAGGAGGGTAACTGATGGCCCAATTCGGCAATATTCTGCTCACGGTAATGTACTGTCTCATCGGCTTTCTCCTGGCTATCGCCGGCATTGAGTCCATCAAAGCCAAGGACAACCCAGCGCATATCGGCACCGGCCTCTTCTGGCTGCTGCTGGCGGTCATCTTTGCCTTCGGCACGGTCATCCCCTATGCCGTGACCGGCGGGATCATCGTCGTCATCGGGATCTTAGCATTATTCAAGCAGATTCAGGTGGGTAAAATTGCTCCAGTGGACCCGAAATACGCGGCCACGGCGGCCAAACGCATCGGCGGCTGGGTCTTTTTCCCCAGCGTCGTGCTGGCCATCGTCTCCATCGCCATTGCCCAGGTCAAAAGTCTCGGACCGCAGGCAGGCCAGGTCGGCATCGGCATCGGCGCGGCGGTGTCCTTGATCGTCGCCATTCTGCTGACCCATGCCCCGGCGAAGATGATCTACCAGGATAGCCAGCGCATGGTCCGCTCAGTGGGCTCGGCCGGCATCTTGCCGCAACTGCTGGCGACGCTGGGCGCGGTTTTCACTGCCGCCGGCGTGGGCACACTGACCGCGAAGCTGATCGCCAATGTCTTTCCCGCCGGGAATCATTTGCTGGGCGTCATCCTGTACTGTGTCGCCATGGCTGTGTTCACCATCATCATGGGCAACGCCTTTGCAGCATTTGCCGTGATCACGGCCGCCATCGGCATTCCCTTCGTGGTCGCCCAAGGCGCCAATCCCGCGGTGGTCGCCGCGATCGGCATGACTGCCGGTTACTGCGGCACGCTGCTGACGCCCATGGCCGCGAACTTCAATTCGCTGCCGGTGGCATTACTAGAAATGCATGATAAGATGGGAGTCATCAAGCAGCAGGCCCCCATCGCGGTGTTCTTACTGCTGGTGCAAATTGTCTTGATGTACGTATTAGCCTTCTAGAACAAGCAAAGGAGTCGATTTTTTTGAAAATTCTTGTGACCGGATTCGATCCATTCGGCGACGACAAAATCAATCCCGCTATTGAAGCCGTGAAGCGGCTGCCGGACGAAATCGCCGGAGCGGAAATCATTAAGTTGGAAATCCCCACGAAGTTCAACGTATCCGCTCAGGTGGTCCACGACGCTATTGCCGCTGAACACCCGGACTATGTGCTGAGCATCGGTCAAGCCGGCGGGCGCTTCGCCCTGACCCCAGAACGGGTCGCCATCAACCTGGATGACGGCCGGATCGCCGATAACGCCGGCTACCAGCCGCTGAACCACACGATCCACGCCGACGGCCAGACGGCGTATTTCGCCCAATTACCGATCAAGGCCATGGCGAAAGCCATTCGCGAGGCCGGAATTCCCAGTGCTGTTTCCAACACTGCCGGCACGTATGTCTGCAACCACATCATGTACCAGGTGCAGTATATGCGGGATAAAGAGTTCCCGGAAATCAAGGCGGGGTTCATGCATATTCCGTTTTTGCCGGACCAAGTCGTGAACCGGCCGGATACACCGAGCTTGTCCTTGGCGGATGATGTGAAGGGGATTACGGCGGCCATTGGGGCGATCGTGGCCCGGGATGGCAAGGGTGATATTGAGACGATTGAAGGGGCGATTGCCTAGGAATGCTGGCCCGTGCCAATGCTACGCAACCTCCGGCGGAATTGGGCTGGCGATGCGTAGCTAGCCATGACGGCGTTTTGAGCCCGCAAAAACCGCGGTCTCAAAATTGCCTAACAACATCGGCGGCAAAGCCGTCGTGTGGTTTCCACCACTGAGCCCCCTCAGCCTCCGCTTGCTACGCATTGGCACTCTGTTCGTTGAATTTCACGTTCTCTCGATAATCACAAAGGCGCCGCACAGGTCCTGAATTCAGGATCTGCGCGGCGCCTCTTTGGTTACCAAATATTAATCACTGATTTTCTTGATTTTCCCCACCGCAATCGGCAGCGTCGTGTTGGCGGTGTGGCCGGCGACGGCGCCTTGGACAGTGTCGGGGAGTTTGAAATCATCGGGTACACCGTGAACGTAAATGACCCGTTTGTCCAACTGCAAGTCACGATCGTGGAAGACCTTCTCGAAACTATTGCGCAAGACCCCCAGCGGAATGATCTTTTGATAAATGAAATCACCCTGGGCATCGGCTACTGGATATGTATCCTCAGGCACCCGCATGTGTTCCGGGCTGGCATTGAAAGGCACCATCGTGGCCCCGGACACAGACTCAGTCTCAACGAGGTCCACATAGCCGTCACCGTTGGCATCCTGGGCTGCGGTAGCCGGCGCGGCGTCCCGGCCATCGGGGAAACCGTGGAAGTGCAGCCAGTGCTGACTATTTGCCGGCGTGCCGGTCATGTTGATCGTGACCACCATTTCGTCTCCCTGCACCTCAAACCGGGCCCGACCCTTCGCTGCCGTGCCGATCTTGTCCGCATTCAACGGGGTGATTTCTGCCTCATACACCGTCTTCTTTTCAGCCATTACAAATTGATCCCCTTTCGTCTTAACGAATTAACGCTTAAGCTTACAATAGACCATTATCTGAGAGAAATGCAAACAAAATCAACAACTGGGGAAAGAACGTTCGCTCAGTGGCTTATTGCAACCAGGTCTGGGCGTCAAAGTGGGAGAAATCAACCGGACCGGTCCTGGTGGTATGCGCCAAATGGCCAGCGGAGAACGTCTGTTTTGCCACCACCGCCAGGGTGGCCGTGGCGGCGATATCTACGCCGGCCCCGACGCCCGCGCCAAGGAGCGGTACCAGTTTAGAAAAATGCACCAGTCCGTGTTCGCCGGCCACGGCGAAGAGCTTGCGACCGACCAACTGGTTGATCCGTTGCAAGGTAGCGGCTGAGACCCGTTCACCCAAGCGGCCGGTCCAAGCGATCCCCGCTTTCTTCAAATAATCTTCCGCCGCGTTACCGGTCAACGTGATCAAGGTCATGGTCTTGACCCGATCATCATTCAAGTCGTACCCGCGCAGCGCGGCAATCACCGTGACCATGCGCAATTGCATGTAGAGGGTGTTGGCCACCTCAGCGGGGATCGCCACCGGCAGGGTCGCGAGGCCGCCCAGCCCGGTGAGAAAGCTGACGGTCCCCACTCGGCGGCGGGCGTAGCGCAGAAATTCCTGAATGGCCGCCTCCGGATCACCGCCAGCGCGCGCCAAATACGTTGCGGCCAGTTGGGACACTGGTTCGCCCTTACCCGCACCTTTGACCGCCCGGTGATAGCTCCAATCCAATACGCGTTGCGCTGCTGTACTCGTTAATGCCATACGCCGCGGACCTTCTTTCTGGTTTTCTTCTATTATCGAAGAAAAATCAGCCGGGAGCCACGGTCATCAGGCGGAGCCGGCGTCGGGCGGAAGAAGGAAATTAACGCCCCGCATCCCGCCGATAGCGGATGTATTGAGGCACGTACAGGGTGACGGACACCACCGCAGTGACCGCGGAGGCGATAAACAGGGTCGTCACCAACGGGCTGGGCAGTTGCGGGAAGAGCAGGACCAGCACAGCGGTGACGTAAAACAAGGCCGTGGCCACTTTGCCCCACATGGCCGCGCCCGGCAGTTTGACCCCCAGGTACATGAGCAGCCCAGCGCCCGCCAGCATGACCGCTTCTTTGCCCAGCAGGATCCAGAAGATCCAACGATATTGAGGTAAATGGATAAAGAATACGATGATCACGCTGATTTGGGTCAGCTTATCGGCCAGCGGGTCCAGGACCTTGCCCACTTGGGAGATCCAGTTGTTCCGCCGAGCAAGATAACCGTCCAGCAGATCGGTCAAACTGATGATGGTGATCAAGATCCCCGCCGGCAGGAATTGACCCTGTAAAGCAAAGTAAAGAAATACCGGCAGGAAAATCAGGCGCAAACTCGATAGAATATTCGGTATATGGCGCATCACAGCCGCCCCCTTTCTTTTCTATTATGGCAGATGAGACCGGTAACAGAACAGCTTTTTGGGCAGCAAATGGCGATTGCCCACAATTCCTTGACGCGTGCGTGGTTATAATGGGGGTGGAGTAAGAAAGGAAGCTTTCTGAATGGCTAATGTGTTGATTTTAGGAGCCCATGGGCATATTGCCCAGCTGGCAGAAAAGCAGTTATTGAAGGAAACGACGCATCATTTGACGTTGTTTCTGCGCAACGCCAAACGACTGACAATTACCCAGCCGGACCGGGAGACTGTGATCGACGGAGATGCCGCTAATACCGCTGACCTGGCGAAAGCCTTGAAAGGCATCGACATTGTTTATGCCAATTTAGCCGGCAGCAACATCGAGGCCCAAGCCAAAGCCGTGGTGGCGGCAATGGATCAGGCCGGCGTTAAGCGCCTAATTTGGATCTCCACCCTGGGTATCTACGATGAAGTGCCCGGCGCGTTCGGCCAATGGAACCACCAGATGCTGGACGGTGGTTATCTGGAAACTTATGCCGCCGCAGCGAAGGTGATCGAAGCCTCAAATCTGGCCTATACCATCATTCGGCCGGCCTGGTTGTCGAATAAAGACGTGGTCAGCTACGAAACCACAGAGAAAGGCGAACCATTCAAGGGCACCGAAGTCTCCCGGAAGAGTATTGCCGACCTCGTGGTGAAACTGATCAACGATCCCAGTCAAGCGGTCGGCCACTCTCTGGGTGTGAACCAGCCCCATACAGATGGACCGAAACCATCTTTCTATTAATTTCTCACTAAAACCCCTCGATTCTTGTGCTAAGATGAGACTATCCACAGGAATCGAGGGGTTTTTATGTCAGCCAATCAATTACGTCAGCGGCAAGATGTGCCAGAGGAACAAACCTGGCGGCTAGAGGATATTTTCCCCACCACGGCCGCATTCAACGCCGCGTGCAATGACCTGATCAGTCGAGGCCAAGCCATCGGCCAGCAGCAGGCGGTCCTCTTAAGCGATGGGGCGACGCTGTATACCGTGCTGACGGCCTACTTCCAGGCGGAAGCCCTGGCCGATCGGATCTTTAGTTACGGCGAGCATCTGTACAACAGCGACATGACCGCCGCGGCGGGTCAGGCGGCTTATGCCCAAGCCCAGCAGACCATCACGGCCTTCAACACCGCGACGGCCTTCGTGACCGCGACCCTGCCCCAGATCACACCCGCCCAATTAACAGCCTTCTACGCCGCCAAACCACAACTCGAAGACTACGCCTTCATCTTTGCCCAGGCGGAAAAACGCGCGCCGCATATTCTCACTGCGGCGGAAGAAACCCTGCTGTCCGCGTTGGGCCAGTCCTTCAGGGCGCCGGAAACGATCTACAACAAGCTGAACGACGCCGATATCGATTTCGGTACCATGAAAGATCCCCACGGCAACACGATTCCGCTGAGTAAAGAAAAAATCTACCAGCTGTATCAGTCGCCGGACCGGGCAATCCGCAAGACCGCGGCGGAAAAGTTCTCAGCCGCATATGCAAAATCGCAGTATGCCTTCGCCGAAGCTTTGCAGCAGCATGTCCACACGCAAAATACACTCGCCCATGTGCGCCACTACCCGTCGGCCCGGGCGATGGACCTGACCGAAGAGTTCATCCCGGAGTCGGTGTTCACCAATCTGGTGAACACGGTCCACGAATTTCTGCCCAGCGCCCATAAATACTTCGCCTTGCGTAAACAAGTCCTGGCTTTGGACCCGCTCTACACCTACGACTTGTCTGTGCCGCTGGTGGGCGAAGCGCCGCTGAAGCCCACCTTTGCCCAAGCCCAAGAGTGGGCGCTGGCCGCATTAGCCCCGCTGGGGGAAGACTACCTTGATCACCTGCGGGAAGAATTCAACAACCGCTGGATCGACCGGGCCGAGAACGCCGGAAAATTATCCGGCGGCTACGAAGAAGATGTCTTCGGTGTCCATCCCTACGTCCTGCTCAATTGGAGCAATACCTACCGCGCCGCCAGCACCCTGGCCCACGAATCCGGCCATGCCATGCAAAGTGTCTACGCTGATGCCAGCCAGCCCTATTGGTATTCCCAATATTCAATGTTCATTGCCGAAATTGCGTCGACTTGCAACGAGTCGCTGCTCAACCACTACATGCGCACCCAATATCAGGACAACGCTAAAGTGAAGGCCTACCTGCTGACTGAATCCGTCGAAGATCTGCTGAACACTATTTTCAACCAGACAAAATACGCCGAGTTTGAGCACTTCATGTACACCACCGACGCCGCCGGCGAGTCCTTGACCCCGGAGACGCTGACGGATAAAACAGCTGCCCTGGATGCCCAATACGACGGCCCGGACGTGGCCCCGAATCCTTGGCCCAATGTCAGCTGGGCGCGGATCCCCCACTACTACATGAATTACTATCTGTATCAATACGCCACGTCTAAGGCTGTAGCCAACACATTGGCCCAGCGCATGCTCACCGATCCGGCCACCGCTGTGCCGCAATACAAGGCCTTTCTGTCTGCCGGGGCCAGTGATTATCCCATCGAAATCGTGAAGAAAGCCGGCATTGACATGACTAAGCCCGACTACATCCGGGAAACGCTGCAAGTCTTTGACCAGCAGGTTGATGAATTGGCCGATTTATTGACGAAATAGGGGCAAAAATGCCGCCGGAAATGGGCCGTTAAGCCCGCTCTGGCGGCATCTTCGTATTCCACGCATAAAGTGTTACCATTTACGCCCATTTATCGTCACAAATTGTTCACACTTAGCCCGTAGTATATAAAATGTCAACAGGAACGAAACATCCTCCCCAGAGGTGAACTTCCTGACATACACTGACAATCAACTTTTTTCTTCATGATTTTTCTTCTCCCCATTGCACCGCGCGGCCTCCCCCCGTAGCGGTGTGTTTTTTTGTCCAGAGGGCGTAGGCCGACGGTCAGAGCTAGCCAAGAAGGCGTCTTCCATCGATTTTTATTAATCCTTATGGCTGCTGAAAAAGGAAAGGCGAATGCCGAATATCAAGGCAACTGTCCAGATCATAATGTAGGCAACTGTTCTTAAAAACACACGTAAAAGGAAGTCGTTGTAACTAAATTCATCTGGCACAACATACGTGACTGCCCAATTGGGCATCATCAGCGCTGCGATAATGCAGGCCAAAACGACAACGACCCCAAAGATGTTGATGGTCTTATCTGAATGCAGAAACTTACGTACCACGTACATGGTGTTTCCTCCAATCTAAGAGTTTGAAAGTGAGAGGCGAAATATTATGAAGACGAGTCATAAATTGGCTTCATTCCTGTTTGCATCAGTACTTGCTATCAATGACATCACTGGAATTGTACACCAATCTTTGGGTGAATCTGCGATTGCTAAGGCGGCCACTTAAAAGGTCATGGACGACGACTCGACCTATTACTGGACCACGATCTCATCGGTTTCAGTTACCTGGAGCAGGCAAGCTTCCTACCGCGACGGCTTCCGGGCCATCACCAAAAACCGATCCTCCTTCGTCACAATCCGCCGATGGGTCTCAATCAGCCCTTGCAGCACAAACAGCTGGTCCTTGGCCTGAGCGACGGAGAATCCCGGAAATTCCCATTGAATAATGCTGGCGTAGTATACCACCGCGCCCACATCGAAGAACGTCATCGTCGGGTGAGCGGTGTCGGCTTGGATGATCTCCATGCCGGCGCGATCAAAGGCCGCGACGGTATGAAGCATCGTATTATCTGGAAAAGCCGGCGTGTAATCCGGTACCAGGAACCGGGACAGGGCAAAGTTATTGGTCGCCCCGACCTGCTCCGTGATAAAGAGGCCGCCCGGTTTGAGCTTGCTGAAGATGAGATCCGCGTCGAAGGCGGCGTGACTGTTCAAAATAATGTCCTGGGACGCATCCGGCACCGGGAGTTGCGCCGGTTCATCCTTAGGTACTGCATAAACTGCGACTCCGCGTTGCGCCAAGGTGCCTTCCAGCAGTTTCACGTTGGGTTCCCAAGCTTCCGTGACGCTGGTCAGCGCCGGATCATGGTGGAAACTCCGCAGTAATTCACCGCCGCCAGTACCCATGTCCAATAAGTGGTCATTACGCCGCAAATGGTCCCGCACAATTTTCTTGTAGTGCCACGGCAGCGGGTCGTTATACCAGCGGCCAGCCAGCCGGGAAAAATCCCAACCGGAGATCCCAGCCTTTTCTTCCTTCTGCCATTGGGTCAATAGTGCGTCTTTATCCATTGAAAACGCCCCTTTCGTCTAGTTCCAGTATACGTCACCACATTCCGTCATGAATGTTTTACTTGGGGAACAAAATTCGGTCATCATTTGGTCACACCTGTTCCGTAGTATATAAATTGTCAACAGGAACAACCGCCCTCCCCGGTAACCTGTGACAGCCAACAACCGACAACAAACCAGACTAACCAACTTTTTCTTCATGATGATTTTCTCTACAACAACCTCGCAACCGCTGTCCTCCTCCCCAGGCAGCGGTTTTTGCATGGCTAGGATTTTCACCGACCCACTGGTAGACTAAGAGTAATAGGTAACAATCAAGGGGGAGCATCGCCATTATGTCATTTATTCTAAGCTGTGAATCCACCGCGGACCTGAGTCAGGAGCACTTCGACGCCCGCGGCATCCATTATGTCCCGTTCCACTTTGCTATCAACGGCAAACAATATCTGGACGATCTGGGCCAATCGATCCCATTCGATCAGTTTTATGCCAAAATGGCCAACGGGGCGAAAACTGAGACGTCCCAGGTCAACGTGGATGAATTTATCCAATACTTCACCCCGTTTCTGGAAGCCGGTCAGGATATTCTCCACGTGTCGTTATCCAGCGGCTTATCCGGGGTTTCTAATTCCGCTATGGTGGCTAAAAAACAGCTGGATGCCAAATATCCCGACCGCAAGATCGAGATTGTTGATTCCCTGGCGGCATCGTCCGGTTACGGCCTGCTGATGGACAAGCTCGCCGACCTGCGGGATGCCGGCCAAACCATTGATGATGTCCAGGGTTGGGCTGAGGCTAACAAGTTGCGTGTTCACCACTGGTTCATTTCCACCGATCTCAGCTACTATGTCCGGCTGGGCCGGTTGTCCAAGGTCTCCGGCTGGTTCGGCACCCAGTTCCACATCGTCCCACTGCTGGACATGGACAACACTGGTCATTTGACGCCGCGGAAGAAATTGCGGGGGAAGAAAATGGCCGAGAAGGCGCTGGTGGACCAAATGGCGGACCATGCTGAAAAGGGCTTGGCTTACGATGGTAAATGCTATATTTCTCAGTCCGCCTTTTACGATGACGCCAAAAACGTCGCCGACATGATTGAGGACCGCTTCAAGCAGCTGAACGGGCCGGTAGAAATCAACCACATTGGTACGACGATCGGGTCGCATACCGGCCCGGGGACCATTGCCTTGTTCTTCTGGGGTGACAAACGGGAATAGGTCTGAGGTGACTGAAAGGATTATTAACAGTTGCCAAATATGGTATTGTTCTAGTCTATTCGATGTCAAACGACGTCGCTGTGAGTAGGGTGGTCAATCAATAGTCTTCAGTATTTGATACTTTTCTGTTAGCCCACAACAGCGAACACTGTCTTACGGGGGAAATCTCTGCGTTTCCGCGGATGATTAAAGCGTTGTCGATTGGTGGTTGCTCTGATAAAATGGATTTATCAGGAACATACGTTTCCCACTGCTATTGACGACACAGAACAGCTGATTAGGAGGACAGAGCCCATGACCCGCAGTTATAAGACTAAACTCCACGTGGCCAATGATGCCCAGAATGATTTTTTGGTCCTATGCATGGCTGTTAAACGTAAACTGTACAATCTTTATCGCAGCGTGCAGTTTGGCTTGCTGGAAACGCGCAAGCGG
>NZ_AUEH01000054.1 GCF_000425885.1 Schleiferilactobacillus harbinensis DSM 16991 | reverse complement strand
GAGATGAATGAAGTCATGCCAGACATTGCAGTAACGCAAGCACTGGCATAGCTTCTGAAGGCACTATCCACACTGGGAGCCACTTTAGTGGGCACGGCAGAGGAAGTAATAAATAACATCGTTGACCATTTTGTCAGTTTTCTTCCGAAGAATCTTGTCGACCTATTGGGAATCTGACAAAAACAAGATCATTCCCGCCGCCATCTCACAATTACCAAGGCATCAGTGCACTTTCGGGCTTTCAAGTTTCAGATAGTAAGTGAATACATTGGCATAGCGCGATGGTGCAATCACTCCGGCCTTTTTTTCATTGGGTTTGGGCAATAAGTCATTCATAAAACCCTTTAAATCACCAATCGGATAAATCGGCACTTCTTGCGAAGCCGAGTTATTCACCAAAACGCCGTCTCGGCCGGGATCCGGCGTCGCCGTGCGCCGGGAAAAACCCGGGGTAATCTTGCCGTTGGAATGCAATGTGTCACTGCTCCCGTTGTTTTCATGATAATGCCGGTCATAGGGCACAATGGCGCCGGTCCATGAGGAGAAGTTTGAATAGACCTTGTACTTGGTGCCGCCATTTTTGACAAATTTCTGATCAATAACAGCGTAATCCATGGGTGTGATCCCTGGCTGCAACTGACCACGCAATCTTGGATCTTTATCAAGCTTTTCCCTTGGCATCCCCTCAGTAACCGAATATGGATCAACTAACTGAGACGAATCGTACATCGTAATTTCGATTGGTGCCCGATCGGGATTGTCCTTGGCCAAACTGCCAGTTCCCATGCCATGGTTGAATTCACCATCTGCATAGGGTGCTGCCGGTAAGCGACCTTGGGTGAAGACTGCCTTGACTGGATCGGTACTGCCCTTGTATTTACTTATGTCAAACGAAAAATTGATTCTGGCGCGTCCACGAAACGGCGCCTTCATGAAGTTTTTCGATATTGCACTTAAGATTGGGTCAATGGCTTGTGAGCAAAGAAAATTCTTCAATAAATCCCAAAAATCTTTTGACACGGTCATCTTACGATCTTCAGCAGGTCTTGCCGTATTGAGCAAAGACGCAGTTCTTCCTAAATCTCCAAGGCTGTATATTGGACTGGATGTGAACCAGCCAATCACGATTTTCATAATTCCTGGAATGACTGGAATTGTGATTTTATCAACCATCTCAGTCAACATACCCTTAAAGGGATCCCAAATTGCAGTGTTTTTCTCTGTACTAGTGAAAAAAGACGGTTGTTTGAACTGATTCCAATTAATCAAGGCTGAATCATTCAATGTGGTTGGCCGCTGATCGCCATTAATCTTGTCTAGTGTGTAAGCATTATTTCCTTTAATGTTCCGGTTGTGCAAATAGTCCAAGTGGTCGGCATTGCTTCGAGGCAAATACATTTGTGCACGATTACCAGATTCTTCTTTGAAACCGTATGGAATTCCCTTCACTTTTAAGAAAAAAACGTGTGAATCCGTTGGATCAAGATACACGTGATGATCGAATTGGAGCGGAAAATTCAGGTCGGAAATCTGCGTGCCGAAAATTTGGACAGAATCAACCGTTAAATAATAATACGACTTGCTCCAATCAATAGCTGCTGCTAATGATCTTGCATCAATTCCATCAGCCGCTTTGATTCTGACCATAACGCCCCAATTACCCGCTAACATACCGTCAACAGCACTCTCTGACTCCGCAATCTGAGCAGCAATCGGCACGTTCCCTGTAGCCTGAATAAACCCATTATCAAACGTCGCACCGTCGGCTAATCGAAATTTATTGTTAGTCGCGGCGCTGCGTTTCATTTTAGACTGAACCTGCGTCGGATTAAAAATACTACCGCTTTGAGATTGAGATAATGGGGTCCCGCCTTTGCCTGATCCGGAAAAATTAGCCGCGTCAAGTGGCGTTTCTACGTTGACTAAGTCATTGCGATCCACATAGTTTAAAGAAAAGAAGGGCTCCCCATATTTTGGATCAATTCGCCCGTTACCACTTGGATCTTTAAAAGAAATATAGGCGATGGAGCCCAATGCTTGGTTGTTCCATCGTGCGGTATTTTCTTTAGGATCTTCTGGTGATAACGGCATACCTTGATTATTCCAAGAATAGCCCTGTTTCACAAACGATCCCTCATCCGCCGTCCGTTCCCGCTGCTGGATATACGCCTTCTTGCCGTCCTTATCCCAAACCTGTCGCGGAATGGAATACATATTCCACGCCTTGCCATTCGCATCCAACAATTTGTTATTCGTCGTGGCGGTATTATCCAGCACATCCCCAATCGTCGCCGCCTGCACTCCACCGCCCGGCCCAACCAACGACACCCCCATCATCACCAGCAACGCTGACCGCAGCCACCATCGCCGCCAATTGCCATTCTGTCTTTCCATTTCGCGTCCGCCTCCTGGTCTCGTTCCCCCCGAATATCACCCTACAGGCTGAGTCAAAGAAACCGTTTACTCAGTCCGCTGCCCCTCCACTGTATCAACTTTATTGAATATTCAAGTTTCATCATTCACAACTTAAAGTTATGCGAAATGAGTATTCCCACAAGTGGTCTGCTTACCCCTTACGGCCCCGGCGTGCTATGCTGGTAGTGGAAGAAAAAAGTAAGGGGGAGTCACAAATGGACATTGGTTTTATTGGTACTGGTAACGTGGGCAAGGCCTTGGCGCAACTGTTCGTCCACGCCGGTCACCACGTCGTGATGAGCCACCGGCATAGTGTCGAGAGCTTAAGCCCGCTGATCGAAAAATTGGGGGTCAACGCCAGTGCGGGCACTATCGCGGAAGCGACGAAACAGGACCTGGTCGTCTTGGCGGTGCCGTTCTTCGCGGTGCGGGAACTGCCGGCGCCTTTCCCGAATGACCCAATCATTTTGGACGTCACCAACTATTTCCCGAATCGGGATGGTAATATCATGAACTTGCAGAAGCACGAAGAAGCCACATCGGAATTCGTGGCCCGGCAGCTGCAAAGCAAGAAAGTCGTCAAGGCCTTTAATACCATCGCCATGGCCCGCATCACTGCCATGCCGCGGCCGACCGGGGACCCGCGGCGCATCGCCGTGCCAGTGGCCAGCGACAACAAGCACGCCAAAGCCACGGTCATTGACCTGATTGACCAAATCGGTTTTGACGCTTACGATTTAGGTGACTTGAAAGACAGTCTGCCGGCCCAATCCGACGGTCCGCTGTTCATCTCGGTCGGTACGAAGAAAGACATTGCCCAACGGTTGTAAGAATCACCGAATAATTAATAGAAAGGCTGATATCGTCAATGGAAACTTATACTCTCGCTGATGGTCTGCAATTGCCCAAAGTGGGCTTTGGTACATACAAGCTGAACGGCGCCAGCGGCGTTAACGCCATGGTCTCCGCGCTGAATGTGGGCTATCGCCTGCTGGATACTGCCTATAATTATGAAAACGAAGGGGCCGTTGGTGAAGCCATTCGCCGCAGCGGTATTCCCCGGGCCGACATCCTGGTTTCGTCCAAACTGCCCGGCCGCCATCAACACTATCAAGAGGCCTTGCAAACAATTCAGGAGTCGCTGTACCGGGCCAACTTGGATTATTTCGACCTCTATCTGATTCATTGGCCCAATCCTAAGGAAGGCCTATACGTCGAAGCCTGGCAGGCACTCATTGACGCCCAGAAGTTCGGTTTGATTCGCAGTATCGGGGTGTCTAATTTCTTACCGGAACACATTGATAAACTGCAAAAGGAAACCGGCGTGCTGCCAGTCATCAACCAAGTGGAGCTGCATCCCTTCTTCAATCAGCAAGCTCAAATCGACTACGACCGGGCCCACCACATTCTGACGGAAGCTTGGAGTCCGCTGGGCCGAGCCAGTGCCAACAATGTGCTGAAGAACCCGGTGATCAACGAACTGGCCGAAAAGTACCACCGCGGCCCCGGTCAAATCATTTTGCGCTGGCACATTCAGCGCGGGGTCCTGCCGATTCCCAAGTCGACCCACGTGTCCCGTCAGGAGGAAAACTTCAATCTCTTTGATTTCACGATTGATGACGCCGACATGGCTAAAATCAATGCCCTGACCCGTCCGGACGGCCGGTATAACAACCAAGATCCAGCAGTCTATGAAGAATTCTAACTTCAGCGCAAAAGAAAAAGCCCCGCGGGGCTTTTTCTTTTGGGCTTAATTCAAATCGGCGCCATTGCTGGCAATAACTTTCCGATACCAAGCAAACGAGTCCTTCTTGATTCGGCGCAGACTGCCGTGACCTTCGTCATCTTGGTCCACGTAGACGAAACCGTACCGCTTAGACATCTCGGACGTGGAGAAACTGATCAGGTCGATGGGCCCCCACATGGTGTAGCCCAGAAGACAGACACCGTCGCTGATGGCTTCCTTCATCTGCTGGATATGGGCCCGCAGGTAGTCGATGCGGTAGCTGTCATGCACCTGGCCGTCTTCGAGCTTATCCTCGGCGCCCAGCCCATTTTCTACAATGAACAGCGGCTTGCGGTACCGATCCCACATGGCATTCAAGGTAATCCGCAAACCAATGGGGTCGATCTGCCAGCCCCAGGCGGATTCCTTCAGATACGGGTTGCGCCCGCCGGTGGCCATGTTGCCGTTGATTGCGGCGCCTTGGTCGGCCGCGGTGACGGTGGTCATGTAGTAGCTGAACGAAATGAAGTCCACCGGATTGGCTTTCAATACGGCTTGGTCATCCGGCTGCATGGCGATCTGAATATGATGTTCCGCAAAGTAGCGATTCATATACTCCGGATACTCGCCCCGAGCTTGGACATCCGTGAAGAACAGGTTGCGCTGATCCGCCTGCTGGGCCGCCAGGACATCCTCCGGTTTCGGTGTTGCCGGATATGTCTGCATCCGAGCCAGCATACAGCCCATCTGGGCCGCGGGATCAATGGTGTGCAGCTGTTTAGTCGCCAAGGCACTGGCCACAAATTGGTGATGCAGAGCTTGGTAGCGCAGCTGCAACTGGGCATCGGCGCTCAGACCATCGTCCAGCGCCCCAGTTTCGTGGAAGCCCCAGGTGCCGGTGTTGATTTCGTTGAACGTCAGATAATATGGCACACGGCCCTTGAAGTGGGTAAAGACCGTTTCCGTGAACCGGGTGAACGCCGCGATCGTGGCCCGGCTGGCCCAGCCATTTTGCTTCAGCGTCAGCTGGATCGGCATCTCGTAGTGGGACAACGTGACTAACGGTTTGATGTGGTACTTTGCCAACGTACTGATGACCCGATCATAGAAAGCTAAACCGGCTGCGTTGGGCGTCGGATCGTCACCGTTCGGGAAAATCCGGCCCCAGGCAATGGAGAAGCGGAACACTTTGAAGCCCATTTCAGCCATTAAGGCAATATCTTCCTCGTAGCGGTGATAAAAATCATTACCTCGCCGCTTCGGGTAATGGGTATCGGTGGTATCGGCCACCGCGGCCTCAATGGAGGCCCGGGTGACGTCGCCCATGGACATCTTCTTCCGGTCGCTGGCCCGGCGGACCACTTCCGCCGTGGTCAGGCCCTTGCCGTCTTGATTCCACGCCCCTTCGATCTGATTGGCGGCAGTGGCGCCGCCCCACAGGAAGTCTTGGGGAAAGTCATGGGGATAATTTGGTTTATACATTAGCAGCAGTTGCTCCTTCCGTGGTCGCTTCAGTTTGCGGGGTCAAGGTGAGGATCGGTTGGCTAGCCGCCTCCGTGTCGCTGGTGGGCGTCACGGCCGCATAGCTGGCCGTATTGGTGACGATCACCATCACCGTCGGATCATAGCCGGCCGCTTTGATTTGGGCAAAATCAGCCTTGACCAACGGATCGCCGACAGTGACGTGGTCATTTTGTTTCGTTAGCGCTTCGAAAAACTGGCCGTTTAATTGAACCGTGTTGATGCCAATATGGATCAAGATCTCGGCCCCATTATCGGCCGTGATCCCGATGGCGTGGCCGGTGGGATACAAGGCGCTGATTGTCCCACTGACCGGGGCTTTCACTGTATCATCCGTGGGCACAATGGCAATGCCTTTACCCATGGCTTCAGTGGCAAAGACTTCATCATTCACGTTCTTCAACGGAATCAGTGTGCCGGCCACCGGCGCATCAATGGTAATGGCGCCATCTTGACTGACGGATGCCGTATCCGCCACGTTATCTTCTTTCTTAATCCCAAAGAGATAGGTCAGAATCGCGCCGCCGAAGAAAGCGACGGCGATCCCCAGCAAACCAATCACCACACCGTTACCCGTATAGCCCGGCACCGCCAGCAAAGACGGTAACGCGAAGGCATTGGTATGCACGGCCCCGGCACCGATGATGGCCCCGCCGATGGCGCCACTGGCGACGGCGCAATAGAACGGCCGCTTCAATTTCAGAGTGACCCCGTAAATCGTTGGTTCCGTAATGCCGAACAGGGAAGTGATGACCCCGGACCCGGCAAGAGCTTTCATTTTCTGATTCTTAGACTTGAGGAAGACACCCAGCGCGGCACCGCCCTGGGACAGAACGGCGGCAGCCAGGATCGGCAGCAGCGGATCATAGCCCATCTTGGCAATATTGTTCATCATCAGCGGCACGAACGTCCAGTGCACGCCGAAGATCACGAAGACCTGCCAGAAGGCGCCCATGATGGCACCAGCGAGGAACGGTGCGAAGTTGTAAACACCCATCACGCCGGCAGCCAGCACATTACTGATGGCACTGCCGATGGGGCCGACGACGATCAAAGTCACCGGGGCCATGATGGCCAGGGAAAGCAGCGGCGTAAAGATCGTGCGCACCGCTTCCGGGAAGATTTTATCCAAGACCGGTTCCAGGTAAGAAAGGACCCAGATCGCCAACAGAATGGGAATCACGGTGGACGTGTAGGTGGCGGAAACCACGGGAATCCCTAAGAAATGCAGGACCGTCCCCTTGCCCGCCGTGGCCACAAGGGTCGGATAAACCAGCGTGGCGCCCAAGGCGACAGCCACGAATTGGCTAACGTGGAGTTGTTTGGCGGCAGTAAACGCCAGAAAGATCGGCAGGAAGTAGAAAATCCCGTCACTGGCCGCGTAAAGAATTTCGTAAGTCCCGGATTTTGTGGACATCCAGCCCAGGGCCGTAAACAGCGCCAAGAGCCCCTTCAGGATCCCGGCACCGGCCATGGCGCCCAAGAAAGGGGTGAAGACGCCGGAAATAAAGCCGATAAAGCGGTTGACGATGCTGCCTTGGGCTTGCTTTTCAGCTTTTTTGTCAACGGGTGCTTCATCCTCGCTGATGCCAGCCAGATCAGCCAGTGCATCATAGACGCTGGCCACGGCGTTACCGATGACGACTTGATACTGCCCGGCCGACTTCACGACGGTGATCACACCGTCCAGTTTTTCGACGGTGGGCGTGTCGGCCTTTTTATCATCCTTCAAATAGAACCGCAGACGGGTAGCACAATGCCAAGCTTTTTCAATATTGTCTTTGCCGCCGACACCAGTCAAGATGCCTTGGGCGAGCTGCTTTTGATCCATGGTGAAAACCTCCTGTAAGTAATAGAAAAACCCAAACCGGTTACTCCGGCCGTGCGGTCTGAAGTAAAGGATTTGGGTTTCGCCTAGTTGAGTAGTTACGATCCCGATATTAAATTATGGCTGCTGAGACTCTGCAAGGAGCCGCTGGATGTGCACGGTGAGGTAGACTTGCTCGCCCTGGGCCACCGGATGGCCAGTGCTCTTGGTGACGAAGGTGACAACCTTCTGAGCACAGGCAAACGCGGTGGGATATTTCTGAGCGAGGTGATCGAAGAGAAAGTCATCTTCGGTGCTGGCGTTGGGATCAGCCAGCCGCATCACGGTCCGTTGGGCGAAAAAGCGCAGGTGCACCAGCAAGCGCTGGAAACTCAGGCTGTCGCTGTCCAGCGTCATTTTTAACTGATACTGAATGACATCCAGCATACCGTTGATCAGTTTGGTCATTTCCCGGGTCGTGCGATCCGTAGAACCCTGCATGCTGTTCTCCACGAACTTCATGGCCATGAAGCCGGCTTCGTCGGGCAGCAGCGTGACGTCAAACTGGTCATTGACCAGTCGCAGCGCTTCTTCCCCGACGGCATATTCCCGGGGATAAATCCGCTTAATTTCCCACAACAGTTCGTTCTTGATATCCATGCCATGATGATGGCGGTAAATGGCGAACTGGATATGGTCCGCCAGCGCGATCAGCAAGTAACTGTTGAACGTTGTTTGCAATTGAGCGGCCGCCGTCTTGATGATCTGGGACGCCACTTCGAAGTATTCCGGCGGAATGGCCGTTACGGCTTCTTGGAAGTTCTTGACCCAATTAGCCGCCGCCGGCCGATACACATCGACCTGGGCGTTGACGGTCACCGGATTGCCCGGCTTCTTGCCAAAGCCGATACCCTTGCCGATCAGCACCACTTCTTGATCCTGGTCTTTGGCCAAGATCACGTTGTTATTGAAGACCTTCTCGACTTCCACGATTCTTTGTCTACCTCCTTTCGTGCGAATTGGATAGAAAAAGCCTGTGCGCTGTCGTCTATCGTAGATAGACCAATCCAACGATCACAGGCTTTGCCCACTTCAGAGAGCGGTTACAATCCTTGCATCTGTATTTATACTAGCAAATATGGTGGGAGAATGCAAGGGGTTTCTAAACCGTCTTCCTAGTCGGATTTCAGCATTCTGTTCAAGGATTTCTACACAGACCGTTTCAAAGGGATAATCTCTGCTGAAGAGAACGTCGCCTGCTTGTGCTGCATATATGGTTCAAAGAAATTGGCATCCAAGCTGAACAGTCTGATAATGAATGCTGGGGTCACGTGTAACGTCTGGCCTAAGTCACTCACCGTCAGTACTTGCTTACTGAAAAGCAGCTGAATCAGCGACTTGATCCGGCTGGGCCGCACTGGTGCCAGTTGATCATCCAACGGTTCCAGCGCCGCATAGCCTTTCTTATGCACTTGACCAAAGAAATAACGATTCTCCTGATACGTCAGCAAGCCCAACTTGTACGCCCGGTATTCCAACGCCACGATTGACACTAAATACTTCTGCTTCAATTCAATGTAGGAATCTGGATTGGACCGTCGCCGCAGATTAGTAAAGTCTGCTTTGAAAGCCGCGACTGGCATCAAAAAGACGGACGCAAACATATTTGCCTGCTGTTCAATGAGTTTATGCTCAACCTTCGTGAGTGTCGCCATGTCCACAGTGGTATGCAGCAAGAGGTGCCCCAGTTCATGGGCCAGATCAAAATTACGGCGCACCGCAGACTTTTTAATATTACCCAGTACAATAAAAGCCCGCCCGTCTTTGGTCACCGTGCTGTACGCATCAACGACCGGACCCAAGTCTTTCTCAACGATATAGATGCCGCTCATTTCCAGCACATACATCAAATCTCGATTGCTCGTGAGACCAAGGAATTGCCGCGCCTCCTCGGCCGCCTGAGCAATAACCGTATCAGTCAATTCGGTATGCGCCTGAACCAGCGCAATGATCCGCCTTTGCAGGGCTCGAATACTCGCTGTTGGGGAAACAAGAAATCGTTCAAAATAGTTGAGATAGTTATCCAAATAGTTGATATACGCGAGTTCCAGTTTGGTTTTCTTCCGCGATTCCCGATCCCTGGCCCGATATGCCACGTGCTCTTCAGTAGCAACAGCAGTCAGCCTATCTTTGGTGAAAAAATATCTGGTGTCCACCTGAAAAAGTTGTCGCAAATGGTTTAATACGCCAATGCCCGGCACCATTGACTCAGCTTCGTATTGCCAAACAGCCTGTTCAGAAACAGTCAATTGATCCGCCAATTCTTTTCGGGAGAGACCATTAAGTTCCCGCAAATTCCTGAGTTTCTCACCGAAAAACATGTTGTTTCATCCTTCCGTTCACCCTACTGTTCTTTTTTCTGCTCACCCTCGGGAATCTCATACCCGAATGGCTGATTATCCGGTGAATAAACGCTCGCTGGTACCCGATCCCTTTGCACAACGGCTAGTTCTTCCGGGGTGATATCAATACCGCTTTTAGCAATCATTGGTGTCAGATCCGCCGCCTGAAATAGGCTCATGGTGTTTTGCTTGGGCATCGTGAGGCGAATCGACTTGATCATTTTAACATCGTCAATCTCATAAGTGACAATGTAGAAACGATTAAAGCCTTGCGGCTGGTCCGTTGTCACATTTTGTTGGATGGCCGCCAACTCCGGCATTGACAATTCCAATTGCACGCCGGCACCTGTACGTTTACCTTTGAGGTAGCCTCTTTTCACCAGTTCATTGTTGATTCCGGCGTACTGATATAAGTAGTTTTTAGGATCGGCCTGTTGCGGCTTTTCATTAAAATTACTCGCCGCTGCCCGCTGATTTTTAACAATGATCATTGATTGACCATTGGCATCGTCGTACGAAAATTGGAGATATTCCCAAGCGTAACCAGCCAAATCGTGTTTCACTTCGATTCCTGGAATGTCGGCACATTTTTCTTTGACCTGCGAATCAATGTGATTGCCCTTTACCCAGGCATAAGCACTGCTGACTGCCAGCCGCTTCTGGGCAGATCGGCGCACACTTAAATAATCCTTGTAGCCGGCCAGGATACCGTCAACAAGCTGCTGTTCCAGCAATTCGGGTAATTCCAGTGACTTGCCCATCTGAACCCCTCCAGTGATTGGTCTTTTCTACAATTATACAGTGTTCATTTAAAGAAACACAGTAAAAAGAGAGGATTTTTTAAAGTGACAGGCGGTCTCTGCCCCTTTAGACCCGTTCTTTCTCCCGCGCATTATACGCCGCGCCCCACGCGGCCATGGCTTCAATTACCGGCGCGAGTGTTTGGCCAAACGGCGTGAGGACATACTCCGTCTCCCGGCGGTCGTCGTCACTGTCTTGTTTGGCAATCACACCGTCTTCTTCCAACTGAGCCAATTGCAACGCCAGCATCCGCGCCGTCACCGACGGAATTGCCCGATCCAAGGTACTGAACCGGGTCGCATCGCCCTGAAATAAATGGTACAAAATCACACTCTTCCACTTGCCGGCAATGATCTGCACGGTGCTCTGCACCGGACAACCGGCGGCACAATCATAGATTTCACGGGACATAATCAGGACTCCTTCGGTCACTTACATTTTGCTCACTTACATTTCAATAGTAGGGTTGGTACCATGGGTTTGCAAGTGAGAAAGGAAGTTTGCAAATCATGAAAGCAATCGGTTTTACGCAGCATTTACCAATTTCTGATCCGCATAGTTTAGAGGATCTGACCCTGCCGCAGCCAGTGCCAACTGGCCATGATCTGCTGGTCAATGTGCACGCGGTCTCGATCAATCCGGTGGATACCGGCACCCGGGGCGGCGGCCGCCGGCAGCTTGCCCAACCGAAAATCATCGGCTGGGATGCCATGGGTACTGTCACCGCGGTTGGTGACGCGGTGACCCTGTTCCACCCAGGGGATCGGGTCTATTATGCCGGCAGTTACAAGCGTTCCGGCAGCGACGCTGAATATCAGCTCGTTGATGAACGGATCGTCGGCCATGCCCCCACCCAACTGACCGACGCCCAGGCTGCCGCCATGCCGCTGACCAGTTTGACGGCCTGGGAGGCTTTGTTCGAAAAGCTCCATATTCCGTTGAACAACAAAGCCGCTAACGCCCACCATACGCTCCTGATCATTAACGGCTCCGGCGGCGTCGGTTCCGTGGCGACGCAACTCGCCCATTGGGCCGGCCTGCAAGTCATCGCCACCGCCTCCCGGCCGGAATCCCAGCAATGGGTCCGGGCCCATGGTGCCGACCGGGTCTTGAATCATCGCCAGCCATTGCCGGCGCAACTGCACGCGGCCGGGTACAAAGATGTCGATTATATCTTGAATCTGTCCCACTTGGACGAGCATTGGTCCGAAATCGCCGAGATGATTCGCCCCGACGGTTGGATCGCGGCGATCACCGAGAATCGCCAGGGCATCGACTTGCAGCGGCTGACCAAGAAACGAGCAACCTTTGCCTGGGAATGGATGTTTTCTAAATCCTGGTACGGCTATGACTTGGCTTCCCAAGGAGAGATTTTAGACCGTGCCGCCGCCATGCTGGACGCTGGCACTTTGCAAAATACACTGACCAAGACGCTGAGTCCGCTGAACGCAGCCAATTTACGGCAGGCCCACGCCTTGGTCGAATCTGGGCACATGACTAGGAAGGTGGTCGTCACCGGTCCTTGGGCAAACTAAACGGAATACGAGAAAAGCGGTCCAGTGCGGCCGCTTTTCTCGTATCATGATAAATGCCGTTCATAAATCCGCAGCTTCGCGCCCCAGGGCTGATAACCATCACCGATATAGTGAAAGGCTTGCTGCTCATAAAAGCCCAGCAGATCCGTGCCTAAATACAAATCGGCAAACCCCAACCGCCGAGCATCGGCTGCCACCCGGTCGATCAATTGCCGGCTGACCCCCTGCTGGCGAAAGTCGCGTTCCACAAATAACGCACACAACCAAGGCATCAGGTCCATCCGGCTGATAAAATCGTTGGGGATCAAGCCGCAGCCGCCCACCACCCGATTATCCGCCGACACCGCCAAATACCACTGGGGCAGCGGACCGTTTGGCGCGACACTGTGCGTCAGGGCATCCGTGTAGACCGGATTGCTCTCTGGAGAGCCCCAATGATTCTGGAAGAATTGAATCATCGTTGGCAGCAGCTCCGGTTTTTCGCGTAACGACACAATATGGATTATCGAGGCCGTACCGTATCCCACCATTTCTGTAATTCCGCCGTCGCCTTGCTGGTCTTCGCCACGACAGCATCCGCCATGCCCAACGCCGCCAGGCTATTGGCCCCCAACAACCGGTCAATTTCTTTGGCATAATCCCCCGGATCAGTCGCATAAGTGAAGAAAGGCGCCACGGGTACACTGCCCAAGTTCACGTCCTGTAAAAAGCGCAGCAGCGGTGTTGCCGGATGCCCATTCCAGACCGGCCCGCCCAACAGGATGATTCTGTAATCCGCCACGTTGGGCAGCTTGCCAGATAATTCCGGATAGGTATGATCCTCGCGCTGGGCTTCCGCAATATCGTTGGTCTTGTACATATCTTCCGGAAACGGGGTGACCACTTGGATTGGGTGTACTGTCCCATTGGAGATCTTTGCCAACAGATCGGCCACTTGCTCGGTCGACCCGGACAAAGAGAAATAGACAATGAGTGCCTTTTTAGCCATTTGAATCCCTCCTCGTATAGTTCCAGTGTACCGCACTGGCTCGGTAAACATCAGGATTCCGCACCCAGCAGCCGATTTAAAACGAAGCATCGGCACTTGCTTCACTTTTGAATATCTGAATCATACTTCGTTTTAGGACCGTTTTACCAAGAAAACGAAGTGTAATTCCTTTTGACATCGGATTTCGAAAAATAGGAAGTACGATTCGTTTTGCCTGCGATGGCAACCGTTCTTACTTTTCTGCAAAGATTACCTCCAGTATGGTGAACAGCACGGCTGGTCGACTATGCTAATGGCAATTACATCATTGGGAGAGAACGATCACGAACAAATATCCACACTACAAACATAAATGGCTGCATTGGCCCTGGCTGATCGGCACACTGATCATCGGTTTATTAGCGGCCGTCTCCTTTTTCTGGCTGATCGTTGGCCCCGGCAACAACTGGCTGGTGCAGCGGACGGTGCAAGAAAATATCCAGACCGCGCTGACCCATGGCGATACCCGCTTCTTCCAGCGGGTCGTCGGTGACGCTAGTCCGACAAACACGTATCTGCGCCAATTATTGAAGAAAAAGCCGCTGACGATTCAGGTCAACGGCGAAAATGACGATGCGGACCAGTTTAACCATAACGCCGGCCATATCCACTACTTCGACGCCACCATCAACGGTCGCCCGATCATGCTGCAACTGACACGCAACTGGACGCCATGGCCGCAATACCACTTGGTCCAAATTGAGTATGCTGGCAGTCGAATAAAATAAAGAGCGTTCAATATTGTCCTGATCGCGGCGACAGCGTATGCTGAAGGCGAAAGAAATAGATTCATGTTGATGGGAGGGACTCACCAATGAACAACTCACTCATTCGACTCATTGTTCCAGGTATTGTAGTGCTTTTTTCACTTATCCTATTAATCAATCAAATTCAACAGAGACGCCACACACCGGCAAATCAACCGCCGCAACCGCAGATTCCTTTGCGTTATCTGGCAATTGGTTTGATTTTGCTGGTCCTCGGAGTGTTGTTTATTCCCTGGGGGCCGCGGACATGGGCGGAATATCAGAACGAATTCCCGATTCATCTGGTACTAGGAGTGATGATCGGTTTTCTATCCTTAATTGGTTTTCTCGGCACCTATTTCTACCGGCGCTGGTCCAACCGGCATTGATGCACTAAATTCAAAAACGGTCTCGTCAATTCCGCAACCGGAATGATGAGACCGTTCTTTTAGTCGCTCTGCCGCCATTTTTCATCTAAAATCAGCCGGGCCACAAACAACCCCATGGGCAGAAACATAATGATCAGCACCGCGCGCGTCAGCCACATCGCGCCGACACTCAGCGAGTTGGACCCAATATTGTACATCGCCCGATAAATATACAGGCCCGGTACCATGATCACAATGGATGGCACCGTGAGCGAGATTCGGGGGAACCCTTGGTAACGATTGATCAGCGAGGCCAGCAGCCCCGCGGTCAGTGCGCCGATGAAGGCTGCGGCGGCGGCCGGGATAATCGTCAAGTCCACGAGTTCCAGGCGCAGCGTATTAGCTACTGCCCCGACAAGTCCGGCCGTGATCGCCATCTTCTGGGGGCTGTTGAACATAATGGAGAACCCATACACGCCGCAGAAGCTGGCCAAAACGCGGCAAGCGGCGAGAACGAACGGGTTCAGGCCCAACGGCATAAAGTTACCCGGCCGCGAGTTGACCATCAGCGCAAAGAGCCAGCCAACCAGTGCCGCTACGGTGGTGATCATTGTGGCATACACCAGCCGTTCGATGCCGGACCGCATATCCAATTTCGACATGTCCAACATACTGGTGATGAACGGGAAACCAGGGATAACAAACAACATCGCACCGATATACCCAGCCTCATGCCCGGCCGCGACATTAAACAGCGCCACCAGACTTTGGAAAACCGCCGCGTAGGAAAGACACGCCGCCGCTACCCCGACGCCAATGCAGGCCAAGGTCGTGATATGCTTTTTGATCATCCAGCCGCGGATCAGATTGCCCACACCGGCGCCAATGAAGGCACACAGCATTTCGATCAGCCCGCCGCCCAGTAAAAAGACGAAGGCACTGCATGCCAGCGCGGCGGCAAGGCCGCCAACCACCACCGAATAGTTGCCGGACCGGTGCTGAATATGGTCTAGGGTCAGATGCAGCTCCCGCATCGTCAAATGCGCATATTTTCCTTCGAACTGATGGACAAACCGTTCCATCCGATTTAATTTATCGGTATTGACCCCGCTCGTGGGCAGCGACAGGACCTGGGAATAATGGTGATGCGGGCTGAAACAGGTATATTCAATAGAAATCAGGCCAATATCGGCCGAACAAGTCAGTCCCAGTACCCGGGCCACCGTATCCATCGCGTCCCGCACGCGCCACGCCCCGGTCCCGCAGGACAGCAAAATGATGCCGACCCGCCCGACAATCGTCGCCCGCGCTGCCAAACTGGCTTCCTTTGCCGGAATGTCATCTTCGTGGATCAAGTCCTGCCACGGGATAGCCATATGATGTTTTTCAGAAAGTGTCCAATGTGTTTTCGGTCGAAATTGCTGCTTGCCGTCCACGGCGGTGTCCCCTTTTCTTCATTACTGTTTCAGAAAGTCACTTTTGTTATCTTAGCACAAAATTTTCTGAAAACCGAATAGACGAGGCAACGAGGCAACACCGCTAGACCGCACTATGTTAATTGCTTTTTGTCTTTTCCTGATGCGCAATGGCGGCCCGTACTCGCGGTTCTTTGCGGATCGCCAGCTGGATGTAAACAATGCTGGCCACCGCGGATTGCAGCATAATGTTCCAACTCGCGGCCTGCGAGAAGCTGCTGAACACAAACAGGTCTTTGACCAGCTCACTGCCCAACTCGTTCATGATGTTGACCCGTTCCCCAGACCACCAGGCAAATAAGATGCCATAAGCAAAGATCACGACCCAGCCCAGCAGATACTGCCAGTTGCGCCGGGCTTTCACAATCGGCCGCTGATGCTCGTCTTGCTTACCCATCACTTGCAACTGCAACCCGGTCGTTTGAAACCAGCCGACCAGTGCGCCGACAGCTGCTGTGCTCACCAGCGGCAGCAGTACCGGCGGGTGATTCATAATCATGATACAGCCCACGATCAGGGTGTACGCCGGAACAACGACCATTTCCAACCGGGATATTTTTTCGTAACGAAAAACATTCCGAGTGAAAAACAGCAGACCCACGGCTAACAAAATAATTTGACTCATGGTTGACCTCACATTCCTTATTGATTGGCGTATTGTACTGCGAACCTGCTGGCGATTCAACGTCCCCCAAGCGAATCAGTCCGCAATTTACCGCCAACGCGGTATACTTTATAGAGACGTTGCAGAAAGGAAGTCCACCATGAATAAAGCCCGTGTTGAAGCCTTCACCGACGCTGTGGTCGCCATTATCATGACGATTATGGTCTTAGAATTCAAAACCCCGGAATCGCCTGAGTGGACGGCCATTCTCGACGAGGGTCCCTACCTGTTTGCCTTCGGCGTCAGCTTCGTCTTCGTCGCTGTGGCCTGGTACAACCATCATTATATGTTCTCCCTGGCCGAACGGATCTCCAAGCGGGTGTATTGGCTGAATATTGCCTGGCTGTTCGCGATGTCGTTATTGCCGGTGGCGACGGCCTGGGCCGGCCGCTATCTGCAAGCACGCGGACCAGAGTATTTCTACTTGCTGGTTTTCTTCCTCTGGAGCAAGACCTATCTTTATCTCAGCGTAGCCATTGCCAACGACTTGGACGCCACGAATACCGAGAAAGCTGCCCGGCTGCGGCAGATGCCGATATTTCGCTTTCTGCGCGGTTGGCGGTTGCCGGCCGAGACGGCCGCGGTGGCCGTCATTGTCTACTTCTATCCGCCCAGCTGTCTGCTCATCACGCTGTCGGAACTAGTCTATATGGCGATCCACACGACACCGGATAGTGACCGGGTTTCCTAAACCAAAAAAACTCCCTGACACAGTCTGAAGTGCCCCATAATTGTTAGACAGATACTCTAACGATTGTGGGGCATTTTTATGACCAAATATTCAAGTGAGTTCAAGGTACAGGTTGTACAAGAGTATCTTTCTGGACGGGTTTCCTATCCAACCCTTTGCGCTAAATACAGTATCCCGTCAATGACCCCAATCCGGAGGTGGGTTAAGCAGGCTCAAGCTAATGGACTGGAGTCGCTTCAACGTAAACGTACCAAAGTCGCTTATTCATTGGAACAGAAACTGTCTGTGGTAGACTATTACCAAACTAGTGGTGAAGGTGTGGCATCGGTGGCTGCTCACTTTGGGATCAATGCC
>NZ_AUEH01000053.1 GCF_000425885.1 Schleiferilactobacillus harbinensis DSM 16991 | reverse complement strand
CGACGACGCTCCGATTTATCGTGATTGGTTTGGAGAAGCAGTTGTTTCGCCGTCTGATGTGATTGGGTCTCTGCCAACGGACGGTTCCGATGTCACGCTTGAAATTACATCAAATGGTGGTGAGGTCGATCCGGCGACAGAAATTTGCAATGCTTTGCGCAGCTATCAAGGAAATGTGACTGCAAAGGTGATGTCAAATGCGTACTCTGCCGCTACCATTGTCGCCATGGGCGCTGACAAAGTTCAGATGGCTCCAGGCGCCAAGATGATGATCCACCGCGCATCAAGTGATGCCAGCGGAAACTCTCATGAGATGGATGCTGCTTCTGGGATGCTGCAAACTACCGATAGCGCAATCGCAAGCCTGTATTCTGCAAAAACTGGGAAGCCTGCCGACGACTTTTTAGCATTGATGGACAAAGAAACGTGGCTGGACGCTGATCAAGCTGTCGAATTAGGACTGGCAGATGAAAAGCTAGACTTCGATACGCCAATTGTAAATGCGGTAGGCCCGATTATTTCACATCAAGCGGTTCAACGAATCAAGAATCTGAAAGATGAGAACAACAAATTACGTAGTCAACTTCCAAAGCAGAACAATCTGCTAAACAAGAAGCTGGCTATTTTTTATGGAAAAAAGGAGGTCCAATAATGGACAAGTTACAAACACTTTTTAACGATGTCAGTGCCAAGTGCGCTGATTTGAACGCTCAATTAAACGCAAAGTTGCAAGATGATAATGCCTCCGTTGACGATTTTCAAAAGATCAAGGACGACTTGACCGCTGCCAAGGCACGTCGGGACGCTATTAACGATCAGATTAAAGCACTGGAGGCCGAAAAGCCGGCAGAGCCCAAAAATCAGGCAGAAGATGACAAGAACAAGGAGGGTACAGACCTGTCTAAGCAGCCAATTGATGCCAAGAAGAAAGCCATCAACGACTTCCTTCATAGTCATGGCAAGGTGGTTGATGCCGCAGCCGGTCACGTCACTTCGACCGAAGCAGGCGTACTGATTCCGGAAGAAATTATTTATGACCCTACCGCAGAAGTAAATTCGGTTGTGGATCTGTCCACTCTGGTCACCAAGACCCCGGTTACCACTCCTAAGGGCACATACCCAATCCTGAAACGAGCAACTGATCGTTTTTCTAGTGTGGCAGAGCTGGCTGAAAATCCAGCACTTGCTGAACCAGATTTTACTCAAGTGGATTGGTCGGTGACCACGTATCGCGGGTCCATCCCGATTTCAGAAGAAGCCATCGCCGATTCAGCAGTCGACTTGACCGCACTCGTTGGCCAGTCTATCAGTGAGAAGTCTGTCAACACTTACAATGCGATGATTGCGCCTGTATTGCAGTCATTCACAGCCAAGGCAACAACCACTGATACTCTTGTAGATAGCCTTAAGCATATTCTGAATGTTGACTTGGATCCGGCTTACAGTCGTGCGCTGGTTGTCACTCAATCCCTGTTCAATACGTTGGATACTTTGAAGGACAAGAATGGTCGTTACTTGCTTCATGATGCGTCTGATTCAATCACCGATGGCACTGCTAAGGGCACAATCCTTGGCGTTCCCGTCTATGTTGTTGGTGATACTCTTCTCGGCTCTGCTGCAGGTGATCAGAAGGCATTTGTTGGTGACTTGAAGCGCGGTGTCCTATTTGCGGATCGTCAACAGGTAACACTTTCATGGATTGACGATAAAATTTGGGGCCAGTATCTCGGTGCCGCATTCCGATTTGGTGTTGAAAAGGCCGATAGCAATGCCGGATATTTTGTAACCAACACAGATGCTGCATCTGGTTCAACATCCGGTTCAACTTCAGGCACTGGCAAGTAATACGACTATTAGTCGCCTAAGAAATAAACAATTCGCCAATAATGACGGGCGGCTATTAAGGGAGGGCTGAATATGGCAGATGGTCAAGGGGTTACCCCGGAAGACATGCAGCAATATCTTAATCTTGATACCGATGGGGATGCTTCGGTTCTTGCTGGCATGATCAGTACCGCAGAAGAAGCAATAATTGGGGCTATTGATGACACGATTGCGGTTGAAGTTTATCGAACGTACCCTCTGTTCAATCAGGCGGTTCGGGTGCTAGTTGACTTCATGTACTACAGCCGTGGCACGTTGTCTGACCAAATAAAGGCCTATCCGCCTAGCTACGCGTACATGATCAACAGTATTCGCTGGAAGATTCAGCGTGATCAAGCGGCAAAGGTTGGTGGGACTAATGGCTAATTTTAAAGCGGCCGATTTCAGCCGCAAGGTTGAGTTAGGTTCTCCACAATCACATAAGACTGGTGCCGGAATCAATGTCACCAGCTTTGCTCCAGCTTATAGCCTGCATTACAAACAGCAGAAACGGACGCTTACCCAGCAGTACACGCTTGTGGGAACACGTTTAGATAATTCAATCACGATCATCACCCGACATGATACTAGGAACGCTGCACAGCAGCAGGCACGCCTTGATGGTATTGTGTATGACATTTCAGACATTAGCCCAGATGACAGTAACGATGCTATTCGTTATGACTATCTGACCCTAGTTAAAACAACTAAGGGGGCGTAGCGATGGACATGGATGTAGCACTTGATCAGTGGCTTAAACAGGTGAATAAAGCGGCACAATTGAGCATTAAAGACCAAGAAAAAATAACAAAAGCTGGCGCAGATGTGTTAGCTGAAAAGCTCACTGAAGATACGAAGGCTAAACACCCGGACACTAAAGGTACCGGCGGAAAGTATGGGCATCTGAGTGAAGATATTAGCTCTTCCACTGGTGATATTGATAAAGAGCACAATGGTAAATCTGTTGCTGGATTTGGCGATAAGGCTTTCGTGGCAAGATTCTTGAATGATGGTACTAAGCATATTCGCGGAGACCATTTTGTGGATAATGCCAGAGATGATGCCAAAGATGATGTGTTCATGGCTGAAGCCGAGAAGTATAAGGAAATTATCGCCAAGTTGAACGGTGGTGGAGACAAATGAGCGCAGTAGATGATGCTGTATCTATTCTAAGCCAAGCAAATATTGCTGGAATTGACGCAATCGAAGGCAACAACCTGCCGAAGGAGTTGGTAGACAGCAAAGATAAAACCGTTGTTCTCGTCACTGATTCCGCCAACGATCCATCAACCTTTGGCAATAATGACTTTTGGTCACTTAATCAGGAAGTAGAAGTACAGATTTGGTACTCACAGGAGCTTGAAACTGATCCGGAGATCATCGATATAGCCGTGATGAAGGCATTCACTCACCAATATTGGCAAGTGGCTGCTGTTAGGCAACGCACGTTAGGCCCTGACACGCAGCAGTTGAACAACACGTTCTATTTCAGCAGAACAAAAAACATTTAAGGAGACGATTAAATGGCAACAGTAGGTTTATATGGTATTGCTTTTGCCCTGGTTGACCAAGACCAGAAATTGATCACAGGCACGGGTAAAGGCTTGGGGACTGATGGCATTTATGTTGTTAGCCGTGCAGACCTTGGCGGAAAGACTGCTAATATTACTGGCTTGGATGGCACACCGGTCAAAACGTATGGCTTTAATCGAGTGCAAGCCGTCGATATTCCGCAGGCCGAGCCTAGTGTGGCTCTCGACATTAACGATTTGAATTTTGCCATTAAGCAACAAATTAAAGGCATGATCAACGACCAAAAGGGTGGGTATACCGACCAAGGTATTCAAGCTCATGTAGCGATGCTTATTACGACCCAAACACTGAATCGATTGAACTATGTTTACTACGGATTCGGTGACGGTATCCTGAGCGAGCCTAGCGCCAACCTGCAAACTAATACTAACGCCATTCAAAAGGCTGATGATGCTCTAACTTATACGGCTTTGACAACTGATGCATTTAATGGCGCGCCCTACAAGTTGTACAGCGATTTGGACGCAAACTTTGACAAGGCCAACATGTACAAAGAGGTGTTCGGCGGATATGTATTGCCAACGCCACCAGCTGGTGGGTCAGCTTCTGGCACAGGCTCTGGCACAACAACTCACTAACATTTAGTTAGTGCTGAGAAGCCGGTTCTGATGCAATTAAGAATGAGCAGATGAGTAACTATAGAGCTCGAACGATAGAACAGCAGTCCTAACATTAGCTGAACAGCCGGCAGCAGCCACATTGATGTGCGAGTCATCAAGCCGGCATTTTTAATACTAAAAATCAAAGGATGGTACACATATGAAAATTAAAGAACAAATTTTAAGCAACCGCGAGCATTATGTAAAAGTAACTAACCGGTTGATGCGCAACACACTGAAATATCAGCTTAGCATGGCGGAAGCCGACGATGGCGATGATAAGACTGTGCCAGAAAAGCTACACATGAGCCTAGACACAATCGATGGCACTGAACAATACATTATTGACACGTTGAAACTGAACAAAGATGAGCAGGAGAAATTGGATAATCTGTCATTTGACGACACGTTACGAATTGCGAATCACGTGGTGTTGCGTGTTCAAGGCTTAAGCGAAGAAGACATTGAAATGGCAAAGAAACAAAGCCAGTCTGCGGACAAAAGCGAAGAAGACTAGTGCTCCTGAACGTGTATTTGAATTAAAAAATAAGCTTGAAGACTTTGATTACTTTGGACAGAACACAATGGTCAACATGCATTGGACGTCTGACCAGTTCTGGAATGCAGATTATTTTGGGCTGATGGAGTTATTGAATGCCAAGCCAGAAAAAGATAGGCCAGTTGATCCAGGCCAGATGTTTGAGCAGTACAAACAACAAGAGAAAGGGTGATTTGAATGACACAACAAATTAACGCAACAATGAGCACAAGTATCGCCCTGGACCTGTTGAGTGCCAGTGAATCCGTCAAATCTTTGACTTCTGTGGTCAGGTCAAGCCAGAGTGCTTGGAAAGCACAAGAAGCTGAGATGAAATCAGCCGGCGATATGGCTGGCGCTGCCCAAGTCAAATATGAAGGCCTGGGCAAATCTATAGAAGCACAGCAGAGCAAGATTGACGCTCTTAAAGCAAAACAAGCTGAATTAAAGGGCAATACTAGTGAAACTGCCCAGCAATTCTTGAAGTATGGACAGCAAATTGATGCTGCCAGCAAGCAATTAGCATCAATGCAGGCTCAGCAAGACAGAGCAAAAACCGCCATGGACTACCAAAAGAGCGGTTTAGCAGGGTTGCAAGATGAATACCGGAAAGCGTCACAAGCCAATCAGGTTTATGTTGAGCGCTTACAGGCTGAGGGCAAGCAACAGGAAGCAAACAAAGCCCAGATTAATGGCTACAAATCCAGTATTAGCAACCTTAATGAACAATTATCAAAGCAATCAGCTGAGCTAGATAAGATTGCATCTGCATCGGGAAAAGACAGCGACGCATACAGGACTCAGCAGAACCGTATTAACGAAACTGCTACCAGCATAGCCAAAGCTAAGAGCAGCATGACGGGCCTTCAAGACGAAATGAACAAGGCCAATCCATCAATATTCACCAGAATCAAAGATGCAATTAGCAGCACAAACAAACAAGCCGACAAAACACCTGGGCTGCTGCGTAAAATTGTTTCCGGGGATTTGATTAGTAATGCAATCAGCTCTGTTTGGACAACGATTCAGACGCAGGGAAAAACAGTATTACAGCAGGGACTGCAAATTGCAGAAGCTGGAGAGCAGGCCAAAAGAATATGGACGTCCCTAGGTGTATCAGATTCTGGTGCCGATGCATTGATCAATCAAATGCGAGAGTTGAAATCTGAGACCAATCTATCCGCCGATCAAGTGGACACATTGCAAAAGCGGTTCTATGGCATGACTGGTAGTGTTCAAAAAACACAAGAGCTGACTACTGGCGTGGCTACACTGTCTGATAAATTGCGATTGAGTGGCGATGCTGGTACTTCCATGGCGAAGTCTTTACAGCGTGCCTTCAACAGTGGCAAGTTAACCACTGGTGTTTTGACGCGAATGGAGAACGCTGCACCTGGCTTGGGCTCTGCACTGGCTCAAGCGGCCGGCATGTCCGAACAAGCATTCAACAAGATGGTTTCTGGCGGCCAAATGTCCAGTCAAAAGCTGCAAGACCTGATTGTTAAAATTGGTGGGAGCAGCAAAACTGTTTTTGCTGACTTTGGCAACACGGCCGAGGGCGCTGAGCAAAGATTAAAAGGTGCCTGGCAAAGTATTGAAGCCAAAATGGCTAAGCCTCTGGTATCTGTCCAATCAACTGGTATCAACTCCGTGGTTAACGTTTTGCAGTCTGCTGCTGTGCAGTCGCTGTTTACGTCTGCTGGCGAAGGAATTGCTAAAATCACACAGAAGGCTTCGGACCTCTTAAACTATGTTGCTCAACACCAAAAAGATATTGGTGGCATCGTCACGGACTTAGCCGACATTGTTAAAATTGCAGGAAGCTATGTCTGGGACAGTTTCAAGGGCATTTTGAAAGATGTTGCTAACTGGTTTGGTATCAGCGGAAAAAATGCACAGTCTATGAAAAATCCACTGGCTACCATCCATGACATTCTGGACAAAATTGTGCAGAACAAGGATGGAATCAAGACCGCAGTCAACATCATTGCTGGCTTATGGATGACGAAAAAGGCCATTGGCTTTGCTAGTTCAGTTGGACGAGTGTACACAAACCTGAAGAACTTAGCTGATTCAAAACTGTTCGTCAAGATTGCTTCTAACTTTGGCCTAATCAATAAAGCTGAAAGCGCAAGCGATGGTGCGGCACCAGCAATTAGTAATGTTGAAAATACAGCTTCAAAGGCCAGATTAGGAAGCCGTGTGCTCAAAGGCACGTCTAACCTAGCCGCCACTGGCACTGCTATTGATGTGGGCGGCAGTATTGTAGCATCTCTGGTAAGCAACAATGAACAGCAAAAGATAGCAGCCGCATCTAAAGCCACTGGCTCAGTAATTGGTGGAGGTATTGGTGCCGCTGTTGGTTCATTGATCGGACCAGAAGGAACTGCGGCCGGTGCTAAATTTGGCTCTGCCATTGGTGACGCATTAGGCAGTACAAAGACAGCTCAAACATGGGCTAAAGACATTCAAAAGTCTGTTGACGCTGCTTCTAAGGGTATTACGATGCCAGCACCTAAAATCAGTGCAGACACCAAGGCTTTGGGCGACAGCATGGCTAAGTATACAAAAGAACTGTCTAAAAAATTGGTTGTTTCATTTAGCACTGATCCTAAGTCAATGGCAAAGGCTAAGCAATCAGTTGATAAAACCTATGCCGATATGTCAAAGTCAGTCGATAGATACTATGCGAATAAAGAAAAAGCGTCGTCTAAGGATTTACAGACGTTAGTCAAAGAGGGGGTATTAACTCAAAAGCAGGCTGATGCTCAGCTGACCAAAGAAATTAAGTCAGATGCAGCAGCAGCAAAAGCTAAAAAGTCAACCTATGCCACCATGGCTAAGGACGCCAATACCTACTACAGTCAGTCTGAAAAAATTGCCAGTGGTAACACAACTAAGTTGCTGGCACTGGCTAAGAAATATGGTACAAACAGCAAGCAGTACGAAGATGAAAAGAACAAGGAACTGCTAGCTTCGTACAAGTCTTATGCTAATCAGTACGCAAAACAACAGCTGACCAACAATAGCAAGATTACATCTATGGTCAAGTCTGGTGCTAGCCAACAAGAAAAGCTATTGGCTGCATTCAATAAGCGTAAAAACACGATGTCTTTGCAGCAAATTGAGAGCACGGCCAAGAATGCTAAAAAAGAATATGATGCTGCAGTTAGACCGGCCCAACAAGCTAGAGATGCCATTATCAAGGCTGCCGATACTCGATACAAGAGTACAGTAGCTGCCGCAACGCACGAATACAAAGATACCGGTAGTATCTCAAAGTCTCAGTATGATGCCATCGTATCGAAGGCAAGACAACAACGGGACGACACTTCCTCAGCGGCCAAAGACCAATATTCCAACGTTACGAAACACGCCACAAACCAATACAAATCCACAGTTTCTGCCATCAGCAAGCAGAAGTCAGAAGCCATCACTCAGCAACAATTACAAGATACAGGTGTATCAACTGAAGCGGCATCGCAATCTAAAAAGGTAGTAGGTCATTCAACAAAGCAAGCAAACAGTAGTCTGAAAGCTGCTCACCATCAAGCTACTGGCACGAATAGTATTTTCAGTGGTCTAAACAGCTGGTGGAATAAAGTTGTCAAGTTCTTTGGCGGAAGCTCAGCTCCCACAGGCTCTGGCGATTATGGTTATACAGAAATTGGTGGCTTAGCCTACTCAAATGGTGGTGCTGTCAAGAACGGCATGGCATTAGTTGGTGAAGCTGGACCAGAATTGCAGTACCAACCATGGTCAGGACAATACAAACTGCTTGGCACTAATGGTCCACAACTGACCAATGTTGCAAATGGTGACTACATTTTGAACGCTCGTGACACTGCCAAAGTGTTATCAGGTGAATTAGGCCATGTTTTGCCGGGTTATGCAAATGGTTTAGGAGACTTGAGTGGCTTTTTCAACGGAATCAAGAGCACAGTGTCTAAAGTTTGGGACAAAGTAAGCAAGTCAGTCAAGGGAATCCTAAAAAAGATTGGCAATCCTCTTAAATTCTTCACTGGATTGGCTGACAGAATATTCGATGTCAATTCTGTTCATGGAGCAGGTTCACTGGCTCGGCAAACAAGTAAAAGCATGCGAGATCAAGATGTAAATGGTATTGCCTCTCTGTTTTCTAAGCTCAAGTCTTCAGCAAAAGAAATGGAAGCAAGTAGTGTTGCTGGACAGCCAAAACAAGCCCAAGCATGGTTGCCCATTGTCGAAAAGCTGATGCAGCAGATGGGCGCTAACCCGCCAAATGGTATTTCAAGTGAAGCCGCAGCATTCGTGCGTGAAATCGCTAGGGAATCAGGCGGTAACCCGACCATTAGACAGACAGTTTGGGATAAGAACATGGCGAATGGTGACCCAGCCGAAGGATTGTTGCAATTCATTCCATCAACATTCATGTCCTATGCTGTTCCTGGTCACACTAATATTCTCAATGGTGAAGACCAAATCATGGCAACAATCAATGCTTATATGCATTCAGGGGCTTGGGGAAACATTGGTACTGGTGAACAGATTGACTTCTTAGCCAACGGTGGTTTAGTCAATCGTCCGCTTTCAGCCATTATCGGCGAAGATGGGCCTGAAACAGTATTGCCACTAGGCGCAGCTAAAGCATCTCGAGCTTGGCAGCTGTTAGGACAAGCAGTGACCAATATCAATCAGAATTTGGGTGCTTCTTCCAACAACAATGGTCAATCAGACAGCGATGTGGGCAGTAAGCTGGATGCTATTATCAGCCTACTTACTTTGGCCGTCGAGAGTGGTCAGAGTGATAACACGTCAGGGGCAAGCAACAGTTCTATGCTTCGAAACCTGGCTAAGCTGTTAGCCCCGTATCAGCAGCAACAAATGAATAACCAGAAGTTAAGAGGAGGGGTGATTATTTGACAGCCATTGGCGGTATCACATGGAATGGGCAAAACAGTGCCGATCTCGGTCTAGCAATTACCTACGACAGCAGCCAACTGGCTGGTGGGCTGTTCTCATCGACGTTGACGCAGATTGGCGGCCAGTCAGCGGCAGTAATTCAGTCCAATAACCGGTTTGATAATGTCTCCCAAGTGTTCAATTTCACCACATATCGCCCTATTCAGCAGGCCGATATTGCTCCGCTGCACCGTGCAGTCCAAGACTGGCTGTTTTCTGGCATGGATTTAAGCCAGTATCAAATACTGGCATTCGACGGCTATCCAGATTATTACTGGCGAGCTGTTCCCAGTGCCCTGACACCGTTTACGATGAACAAAGGAGTAATCACATTCTCGGTGACGTTCAGCTGCCTACCCTATGCCTACGAGACCGGCAGCGATAAATACCAACCGGTCGGCACCGGATCGGTCATTAACAATCCACGGCTGTATAGTGCATTGCCACTATGGCATGTTAAAGGTACTGGTAACGGCAGCTTCGTGCTGAACGGCACAACATATAATTTTCTGGGGCTTAATGGCGACCTGTATGTTGATTCAGAAACCGAGGAAGTCTATGACGCAGCTAACAATTATCAGCCGAGCATGGTACAGTTCGACAATTATGCGTTTCCAGTTCTTGATACTGGTAAGAACACGTTCGGAACACTTACAAATATTACATTGGAGGTGATGCCAAGATGGCGGACGCTGCTTTAAAAATTCCACTGGTTTACGAACATAGCACAGACGATCAATCCACGCTAGGGCTGGGACACGTGGAGCATGTGATCAGCTGCCAAGTGGAGTCAGTGTATGACCAATTTCCACAAATGACACTGATTTGCGAATACACGCAGTCTAACGCCGACCGCTTGCTGAAAGATAGGATTCTGCTGGCAGACGTTGGCGATGGCTGGAACAAGCAGATGTTCCGCATCAATTCAGTTGAGAGTGATTGGTCAGACAATCAGCGCGAAATGACGATTATTGCTACTCATGTGGCTGCAGATTTGTCTGGAAATGTGCTGACTGCCGATGTAAGCACGGCCAATGCTAGTCCTAGCCAAGTATGGTCAATGGTAGCGTCAAATTTAGCCGAGCCAACTGATGTAACGGTCAACAGCAGCATTACCGATGTGGCCATCGTAAACTGGGACGCTACTCAAGTCGACCAGCTGAGCAGCATTCTATTCGGCCGCGACAGCAAAAGCCCCAGCTTTACGTCTTTGTACAACGCCGAATGGTGGTTTGATAACTACGCCTGGACGTTCGAACACCATGTTGGACGAGATACCGGCATTGTTATCAAATACGGCAAGCATCTGAAGTCACTGCAGAACACGGACACGGTAGCCGGGGTATATACTGCCGTGCGCCCAATCAGCAAATATACGCCTGGCCAGACCGGCACTGGTGATGACAGCAATGTGGTCGCACTAGACGGCACGGCAATGATTCAGTACGCCGGCACAGGCGGATTGCCCGTGTTTGACACCCCATTCAAAGGGCAAGTGGCGACTGGCAAGACACTGACCAACGGTTCACGATTTAAGATTTATAGCTATGCTGAAACAGGCACGGTCAACGATCACACTTGGTACAACCTTGGTGGTAAGCAGTGGGTCGACGGTAACTATCTGAGCTTCGACAAAGGAGCAACAGGACAGTTCCCCAACACCGTTGGTAACAAAGCCACCGGCAAGGGCACGATCGCAGCTGGTCTGGCTGACAAACCAGGGGTAATTTCAAAATATGATGGCGTAATTACAGTCAATTACGTAGGCCCTGGCAAGGTGGCAATCTGGGACAGTCCCTGGGCTGGCCGTCATGTGACGGGTCGATATATGGCTAATGGATCGGCGTGGAATGCATACGGCAAAGCCACTGACGAATCAGGCCAAACTTGGTACAACTTGGGCGGCAATCAATGGGTCAATGCACAATATGTTGCGGTTGATAAAGCTAAAGACTATGCCTATCAAAAAGTACGCGGGATCGGCACAGCAAAGGTCGATAAAGGCAAGATTGCGTTGTGGAACCGGCCCAGCTTCAACGGCTCGATTGTCCGCATGATTAGTTCCGGCACTCGCTGGCAAATTTACGGTGAGGCGGCTGGTGGAAGCACCACATGGTATGACCTTGGCGGCAGCCGATGGATTGATGGCCAATACATGGATTTTTCGGCGGCTAATGCTGTGGAACCAAAGCCAGTAGGGGGTGATGCCAGCAGTAGTGACACGAGCAGTGATACTTCCGACACAGTTTGGAGCTACAATTCACCAGGCACGTGGAATACTCGGGTCAAGCAGTACAACACAGGCAATCAAGTCACGATCTATGGCCAAGGCAGTGGTGGCGGGGCCACCTGGTATAACATCGGCACGAACGAATGGATTCAGGCGGATTATCTGACGTTTGGCAATAACACTGATGTTGATCCAAGTGGTTCCGCTGATGACATGACTGCAGAAGCCACAGAAGTCACGGTAACCCTGCCTGAAAAATACATTGCCGTACCGATGCCAGATGGGCAACAATACGAGCACCAGCGCATCGCCAATTTCGATGCAAGCAGTTACAACATCGACAATGTGGATGACCTTCGTTCAATTACTCAGGCCTACATTCGAGACAACAACATTGGCAAGCCGCAGATCACGCTGACCATCGATTACGACGAGCTGCAAGGACATTACAGCAATCTGACAAGCGTCCGTTGTTATGACGTTGTTACCGTGTTTCTGCCAGAGATCAATCTAAGCATCAAGGCCGAAGTCACTAATGTGATTTACGACACACTGTTGCAAGCTAACACGCAAGTTACTATTGGCAATCGGCCGCTAACAACGACAGACGATCTGGCGGCATGGGTAAAAAAGGCGGAAGACAAGGCTAGCACGGCGGCCCAAAAAAATAGTGATGCCGTGGATGACATGGACTTGGCTTGGAAAAAAGCAATCGACACGACCAATGCAGCGTTTAAGGCCGGTGATATCAAGACTGCTGAGCAGCAGACGGAATGGGAAAACCAATTCAAGGAAACTATCGATCAAGACATCAACAGCTTCAAAGATTATGTTGGTGGGCAAGTCCAAAGTGCCAATGAATTAGCCAGCATCGTGCATTACAACAACAATGACGTCACTTTTTTCAATGGCAGCGGAACACAAGTTGGCAGCCTAGGCGCAGGCGGCTTAGTTTACACCGATCCTAGCACGGGCAAGACGACATCCGTTGTTGATGCTAACGGAAACATCGGAGCTAATTACATTGTCGGCAATTCGATTACAGGCACGGTGATTAAAGGTGCAGAAATTGATGGCGGCTCGATAGACGGAGATATTTTTATTAGAAGTAAAAGCGGAAGCAGCTACGCTGTGATGTCTTATGCAAATGGCTTTTCCATTACCAATGGATCAGCGACCAGTGCCTTAGGACCGACCTCATTAACAATTCAGGGAGAATCACTGCAGCTGATTGATGTCAAAAACTTACACTACTTACTACAAAAGAATGGGATGGATCATGGATAACACGATGAGCTATGCAACACGTACGCTGGCTAATCATATGGCTGGCATGGCTACACAGATTGGCATCCTACAGCAAAAAGTAGACGAATTGAACCAAGCTAACCAGATTCTTAAGGAACAGTTAAATAGGAAGGAAGGTGATGCGAATGACACTGCCAAGACTGACACTGACAATGGACAAGCGGGAGAAAAGCCAGCAGAAGCTGCATCTGCGGCAAAGTGAGCGTGGTCTGAGTTTAACTGCTGAACTGTCTGACTATAACGGTGCACCCTATGATTTGACTGGCATGCTGGTCAGATTTAAGGATGCCAAAGCGGGCGGAAAATCAGTATCTGATGACAATGTGACCATAGCCAATGACCCCAAGACCGGTGTCGTCACATATCCAGTTCACAGCCAAGTGTTTGCTGCAAACGGAATTGGTTGGTTTGAAATTTTCAACTCGGATGGGACCTTAGTCGACAGCACGCAGAACATCCCAATCGTGGTCGATAATGATATTTCCGGCACGCTCGACAACAGCGACTACATCAGCGGATTGTCTGGACTTAAGGCTCAGCTGCAAGGCATCGTCAATAGTGCTCAGCAGACACTAGATAATGCAGTTTCAGGCGCCAGCACCGCTGCCAGTAATGCAAATCAAGCCGCGCAAGCAGCACAAGCATTGGCTAATGACATTCCTAATGACCCAAAGTACAAAGGCACACCAGGTAAGGATGGCAAAGATGGCAAAGACGGGTTAAGCATTACTATCTCTGATAAAGCAGTCACCGCTGGTGATATGACTACGGAGCCAGACGGCACATTAGTCATCGACAGCAACGACAGTTTGTATCAAGCAGTAAACGGTAAGTGGGTGTTGCGCGGCAATATCAAAGGCAGCAAAGGTGATACCGGCACGGGTATTCAGCTCAAGGGATCAGCTGATTCCACTGATAAGCTGCCGGCCACTGGCAACACGCCGGGGGATACCTATGTGGTGCAAGGCCACCTGTACATCTGGGAAAACGACGTTTGGACCGATGGCGGTGAGCTGCAAGGGCCAAAGGGCGATGATGGCCGATCAGCTTATCAAGTATGGCTGGACTCCGGCCACACTGGTACACAGGCCGACTTTTTAGCGACACTTAAAGGCGCCGATGGGAAGGATGGCACGATACCAGATTTAACGCCATATCTCAAGGCCGCCAACGATGCCCAGCTCTGGTCTGGCGACCTCGACACGCTTCAAACCTCTGGCCGGTATTGGCTGATGAACGGCATCACTAATGCGCCAATCACCGACCGCTGGTGGCTGGTGATCGTCATCGCCAACACGTCCAGCACAGACAAACGAGTGGAGCAGATTGCGATTGATGACCGGTACGGCATTGTGTATTACCGGATGCTAGCAGCTAGCGGCTGGAGTGCTTGGCAGCAGCTGGCAACGATGGCCGCCGTATCCGCAGCAATTAGCTCCGCCGCCCCGGACCTCTCACCTTACTTAAAGTCAGCAGATGCAGCAAACACCTATCAGACTGCGACACAGGTGCAGGCGGTTGTGGATGCCAAGGTAGTTCCTGTGGCGGATGAGGCAACGGCCACCAGCAACTCGGCTACCCACCCCACGGCTTTGTATGTTTGGCCGGAGGTGTAGTCATGGGAATAATGATTGGTGGTAAAAAAATGACGGGCCTGATGATTGGTGGTAAAAAAATTGCCGGAGCTTATTATGGCGGCAAATGTGTTTATCGTGATGTGGTCACACTATTTTCAGGGCCAAAGACAATCAATGGGGGTGGTTATTATTTTGATGTTGACATCCCGGCTGGGACAAAGTCAATCGTGATTAAACTTGATAAATATATTACCAGTGCAAAGGAAACACTGAACTATACACCTATTAGTATAAAAAACGGCTGCATTGTTTTCCCCGTGCAAACTGGCGGCTATCAAGGATACATTGATTGTACAGTATCGTTTTATCTTTTGTTTGATGATTCTAGTGGTAAAAATGTTTTACAGATTCGTTCTTTACCTTTGGGGACCGTTGGTTCCGGTCCAGTAACTGTAGTAGGAATTTACGCAGGATAAAGGAGAATAAAAATGGCAGAAACAGACACGTATAAACGGGTTAAATTACAGCTGACCGGTACAAGTTTCAGACGGCAAAGCAATAACTAGAAAGGATTGATTTATTTTGGCAGAAACAGACACGTATAAACAGGTATTCGTGACCTATCCTGTTCAGCAGCAGGACGGTAACTTTTATCATATTGATTATGTCCCCCAATATGTACCAGTAGAATACCCCAAGACGACTGACCCGATCCCAGCCGAATTGCAAGGAAAAATTGCAAAATATGACTGGCAGACGAGTGAATGGATTGATTCCGGAATTGACCCAACCACTGCGGCCATTACAGCATTGCAAGCAAACGCTGCAATGCTCATGTTGCAGTTTACAACGATTAAAAGCACGCTGGCAGGACTGCAGAAGCAAATTTCTTCATTAACTAACCCAGCAACTACTACCACTAAGGAGGCCTAAACATGGACAGATTCGTGTTGATGTACTACAAGATGGGATTGTTCACTATTCCCGATATGCAACTTTTTGTGCAAGCTGGCGAAATCACCGCTGACCAGTATAAGCAAGCAACGGGCGAGGATTATGTGGCACCGGCAGCATAGATTGGAGGCCACTTATGCATATCATTTTAGGTCTATCAATCGCTGAATGGGCTGAAACACTGACTGCCCTTGGGGTGCTAGTGAGTGCTGGCAGCTGGCTGTTTAAGAAAATTGCTCTGGACCCGCTGCGAGCTGATATTCAGATGTTGTCTGAGCAGATTGGGCAACAGCTCAAAGCCCACGAGCAAACACTTGCGTCGATTAATGGGCGCATCAAGGAACATGACAAAGAACTCGGCAGTCACTCGGAACGAATTACCCGTCTAGAAGATCATGCAGGAATCAAAGGAGACGACAATCACAATGAAGATTAATTGGAAAGTACGTTTTTTGTCTGTTAAATTCTGGCTGGCCTTGGTGCCAGCTATTTTATTGGTCGGGCAAGCGGTCGCTGCGGTGTTTGGCTATAATTGGGACTTTGCCAGTTTGGGCAAGGAACTGACGGGTGTGATCAATGCAGTGTTCGCCGTGCTGGCTATTCTTGGGGTAGTAACTGACCCTACGACAGCCGGTGTTGCCGACAGTGCCCAGGCACTAACCTACACTAAACCAGCTAAGGATACCGTGCCTGATCCGGTACCGGCTGAACCGCTGCAAGCCAATGTGCAGGGCCAGCTGGTCAATGACACTCTGCCAGACGGCTCTGCCACGGAAACCACTGCGAATGGAGCTGACAGTAATGTCGTTCAGCATTGATGCCGCAATCAATTACATGTATCAGCTGCAAAAGGCTGGTGTGACCTATTCAATGGACCACAGTCGCACGGGAACCGATGGCACAGCTGACTGCTCAGGCGCTGTTTATGCATCCTTGCGAGCAGGTGGAATGCCTAGTGCTGGCTATGTACTCGACACTGAAAGTATGCACTCCTGGCTGTTGAATAACGGCTGGCAACGGGTAGCAGATAACAGCGATTGGAATGCCCAGCGCGGCGACGTGTTCATCTGGGGCAAGATTGGCGACAGTGCAGGTGCTGGTGGCCACACGGGTATCTTTGTTGACCACGACAACATTATCCACTGCAACTACGCGCACAATGGTGTGAGTATTAATAATCACGACAGATACTGGACCGCCGATGGGTGTCCCTATTTTTATGCGTATCGGTATGCCGGTGCGCAAGAAGCAGATCAAGGAGATGATACCGATATGGATTTGAGCAAATTGACTAGCTTGGCACCAGTCACTGCCTACGGCGTGGCATGGATCACTAACCCCAATGGGGCCGCCTTGTGGGATAACACTGGCAAGGTGCTTAAGCGCCTGCCTTATGGCACATCTTGGGTCGTCGTAGACGTGAACAAGGGTCGGCTGAACGTGGGCGGCTGGATCGACCCGGCAGATGCGGTAGTAAAGATCAACAAGGGAGCCGCGGGCGACTGGTCAGGCACCGTGGTTCGGGTGACTGCTGACGGTGCCTACACGCAAGCTCAGCCCAAGCCTAATCAAGCAGGTGTCCAGTATCTGCCCAAAGGCAGTCGCTGGCAAGTCGTTGGTGTAAGCAAGGACGGGAATTATGTCAACATTGGCGGGTACGTTGATGCCAGCAAAGTGAACATCGAACTGTAGCAGAAAACCCGGGGCTTAGGCCTCGGGCTTTTTTTGTGGGAAATTGCCCCACTACACAATTACTACACAGATTTTTTAGAAACACCGGTATCACTGCGATTGGAGCGTATATTACAATCCCTCGCTCTCCGTAATTGACTCGAACTGAGTTTACTTGAACCCCTGAAATGCCTTTATACCGGCGTTTCGGGGGTTTTGTTTTTGTCTGGATTTGATCGAATTACGATGACTGTGCACAAATCTTGCACAGAAAACGTAAGCGGTCGTTGACATAGGTATCGTGACCCGGTGCAGGCCTCCTTGTAAACTTGGTTTATCAAGTAAACAAGGAGGCCTTTCATGGTTCAAATCAAAGATATCGTGCCGATCCAGGTGACCGACCGGTCGCCGAAGCCGCTGGTCAAACCGCAGGTTGCGGCACGAGTGAAGCTCAAGGACGCCGAGGTCGTGTTTTACACCGGTGTTGACCGGG
>NZ_AUEH01000052.1 GCF_000425885.1 Schleiferilactobacillus harbinensis DSM 16991 | reverse complement strand
GGCGGCGAGGTACACGATAGTACAGTGGCTGCACCGTTGCTCGGTACTATTCCATTGAAGAGCGTCAATGTCCTGGCGGACAAAGCGTACGGGACGCAGGCGCTACGAGACTTCATCACGTCTCAGGAGGGATACTACACAATCCCACCCAAAAGCAATGCAGTGAACCCCTGGCCGTGCGACTTCTATCTTTACAAGGAGCGACATCTAATCGAAGGCTTCTTCAACCAGATGAAGGAGTTCAGGCGTATAGCCACACGCTATGATAAGCTCGCGCATGTCTTTCTGGGCGCGGTTTACGTTGCAGCAATATGGGTATGGCTTAAGTAATTTTCAGACACACCCTAGTGTCGGTGGATTTGCTGAAAGTCTGCCAGGTAGAATCGGTATTCAGCAACCGGCTGGTGCCGAAGTAGCGCCGTCTTGATATTGGTACAAGAGCGCGTCGTGCTTCATCGCCACCATATATTTTGCCGACATCTTTTTCTAAGACCATCGGGTGTGGCCACCCCCGACGCTGCTGTCTGCGGCATAAAGTGTGGAGAGTGTGCTCAGTACCAGTGCAACAGTTATTACGACCACCGTTGCGACGGTGAGTTAGCGTGAAACAAATTTTCTCTTTTGCATTTCCCTCACAAGCAACATCTTTTTGCTTAAATACATGATAAAGTCAATTATGCCCCACTTATGACCGAAGTAGTTGAAGTGGAAGCTTGCAACTCACGCCCAGTGTATCGGTGCTTCTCTTGGAACCCTTGAGAAACTGTAGTCCAAACGTCTCACGACTCCTACGCGATGGTTACATCCGAGGGCGGCTGACAACGCCCTGACGACAAGTCAGGCCATGCCCGACCGGTTTGCTTTCTTTTGCTTCTTTGAGTCAAACGACGGCTCTTTGTCGCCGGCCAAATAACGCCGGCCGAGTTCAGTCAGGTTCATCGCTGCTACCCGGTCATCATTGGTGCGGAAGCCGCACTGCTTACAATGGTACTCGTGGAGCTGATGATTTCGAGCACTCTTGTCAATGGTGCCGCACTTGGGACAGCGCTGGCTGGTGTAGTGCGCATCTACTTTGATCACGATACAGCCATACTGCTGAGCTTTGTACAGCAAGAACTGTTCCAGCTGGTAAAAGGGCCAGCTGACCTGCTCGTACTTCTTATCCTTTGGTGATTTTTCCAGCGCTTCACGGATGTCATTCAGCTTTTCGATGGGAAACAGTGTCCCAGGCCCATAGAAGTCAAGGAGTGCCTTAGCAAGCTGGTGATTCATATTCGTCACCCAACCGTTTTCTCGATGACCGATTTTCTTGAGCCGCTGCCGGGCAGCGGAGGTCCGTTTCTGTTGCAGGTGCTTGCGCTGCTGCTTTCCGCGACGGCGTCTGTTGAGCAGCTTCTTACCGCTGATAAACTCAGTTTCACCGGTTTCATCATTATAGGCCGTGAGGATATTGATCAAACCGCGATCCATTCCGACTATCCGCTGGATACTTTCCAATGGAACATCCGGGACTTCCTGAGTCACACTGATGTGGACAAACCATTTTTGGCCTGATTTGATGACTTTTGCCGTGCCAAATTTCCATGCGCCGGTGAGATACTTCTCCCAATGGGTGGTAACGGGCGTGACAATCACTCGACCGCGAATGGTGTTCAGGGACAACTTCGCCCAGTTATCCAACACCGACCAATCCCGGTTGAACACCAAATCAACCTGCGGCCGTTTGAAGCGGATCGGGTACCACAAGTCCGTCAAGTCTTTAGCCCGTTCCTTGACCCATTTGCCAGTATCGGGATTCTTCCAACCCCAGTTCTTCTGGTGTTGAACTGTGTCCAGAGCCTTGTAGCGTGCCGCTACAGTGCGTGTGGTGGATTGGGCCATTTGGGATTTTAGATACATCGTGGACGTCTTATTCGTGAGCTTCTTGTAGAAGACTGAGTGGAGATAGAAGGCGCTGAACTTAAAATCCCGGTCGAAGACGTGCCGGCTAATCAGGTCGCAGGCATCGCGATAGTGGTTCATGGTTTCCTGCATGGCCGCTGGTCCAACAGTATCGTCTGGAGCGAACTTGATCTGCATTTTGAGTACTTGAGCGTTTTGCATACTAGCCTCCTTTAGTGGGAAAGTACGTTCTCGTTCTCTAAAACCAGCATACCAGATCGCCATAGCGAACAGTCAAGTCAAACGCTCAGCGATTTTCCCCCACTTACAGCAGAGAGACGTTGAAGTGGGAAAATCGCTGTTATTGGATGGGCAAGCATAAACCGGTACAAAAAAGTTTTTAAGGAAATGACGGCATATGGAGAAATGTGTGAACAGTTGCGGGAATATTGCGGATGGCAGCATTTGCTTATTGCGTATTGAAGGCAATCTGGCACTGGCCACGGTCACCACCGGCGCCATCTATCCCGCTGATCGCCCAACGGCTGTGAGATCACCGCCGTGACCACGATGCTGCGCTATGCCGGCGCTAAAGTCGACAAGATGCAGCTGGCCCGGGAAATGCCCCGGTCTAAGGATCCCAACAAGGGATACATCGGCAATCCCTGGGACCGTTCTGGTGTGACCATCTTCCCGCCGGCTTTGATAGGCCTGGTGCAAAAATACGCCGGCAACGCCATCAACATGACCGGCATGTCCTTCGATGCCATTCGTTATCAAGTCGGCCTGCGCCAGCACCCTGTCGTGGCTTGGCTGACACTGCACGGGTTCCCGTACCATGCCGTGGTCGTCATTGGCTATGATGCCAGCAACGTGACGTATCTCGACTGCTGGACGAACCAGCGGGGAACGATGAGTATCGCGGCGTTTGAGAAGAACTGGCAAACACAGAAGCGGCGGGCAATTTCGTATTGAGAAAGTCGAAAAACCACTCTGAATCCGTCGTCGAGATTCAGAGTGGTTTTTGTATGCCCGTTAGGCAGAAGCAGCCAGTGTTTCAGAGAATCTGCCGCATCTGGTCACGATCAATATCGGGGATAGCGCCAAAGGTACCGAATTTGTATAAGTTGGAAATCCGGTCAAAACCTTGGGTGTTCGGTACATCTTTGATATCAAACAACGAGTAGACCTGGCTTTCACCTTGAAAGTCCTTCTCGACGAAGAAAATTTGATCTGCCCGCAGTTCCGCATTCAGTAAACTCAAGGTATGGGTGGTCAGGATAAACTGATTGCGATTCTCAGCTGAGTTAAAGAGCCGCAATAAGGCACCGGATACCTCCTCATGGAGAAAGTCACTGAAGCCGTCGAAGACGATTACTTTTCGATCTCGCGCTTGTTGTGCGGTGAGCACCGTTAAGGCCATCATGATCATTTTTTGCGTGCCCTTGGACTCGGCGCTGAAGGGGATGGGCCGCATACCGGCTACGCTGCCCGATGGCGCATAAATGTTGTGGGATACGGATAGCCTTCTTTCGCCATTTTCCAGTTTATACACGACCAAATCCTGAACTTTGATGTCAGCTGCTTGCAGAAAGGATCGCACTTTGGCCTTGGCCTGTGGATCCTCCAGCAGTGTCAGCATCGATTTCGACAGCTCAGCCGTTGGCGTGAAGAAAATCAAGTCGTTAGCAAACCACTGCACGACATTAGCGGCGTGTCTGTCACCAGCGGTGTATGCCCGGTGCAAGAACAACTCATTAGGGCGAGTGACAGCGGCCACCGATTTTAGACTGTTTGGTACGTTGGCGAAGCGATCCAACTCGCGGACAAAGTAGAGCACATTGGTCCCATTGATTTGGGCGGAGAGACTTTCAGAAGTAATTCGTTCCCTGGTGTAGGCCAAATCGTAAAAGTACGCAACGTTCTGGGCGACAAAGCTGAGTGAAAATGTGGTGGGCTTGTCAGTCATTTCTGTGCCGAACAAGAAGGGTGTATAAGTTGTTGAAAAATTGGCAGCCTGCGCCAGCGGATGGGTGATAATCTGCTGCATCGTTCGCAGTGCATCGATGATATTGGTTTTACCAGCGCCGTTAGCGCCGAAAAACATGATCGACTTTAAAACGGACGGCGTGGCATGCGCAAACGTATTGGTGTCCTCACGTTGTTGCAGGCGCTCTCCGGTTTCCATCGAGAAGTTAATGTTGTTCAGGGAACGGAAATTTTGGGCAAAAAAGTGGATAAGCATGTCAACAGCCTCCAAGTGTGGCGTCAGAATTATTTCTCCATAATACAGTGCGCCCGTGAAAAACACCATGCAAAGGAATCAGCGTATTGCCCAACCTTTGGTACAATATAAGCAGCATCACACTTCAAGGAGGCTTTCTCAAATGAAAATCGGATTTATCGGCACTGGGGTCATGGGCACCGGCATGGTCCAGAACTTATTAGCCCACGGTTCAGACGTGACAGTGTATAATCGCACTAAGGCCCATGCGCAAACGGTGATCGACACCGGTGCTAAATGGGCCGACACTCCGGCGGCGTTGGCACAACAAAGCGATGTGATCATCTCCATTGTTGGTTTTCCTAAAGACGTGGAGCAGGTCTACTTTGCGGACGATGGTGTTTTTGCCGGCGCACATGCCGGTCTGACCGTTATCGACATGACAACCGGGTCACCTGAGATGGCGAAAAAGATTGACGCCGCGGCTAAAAAGCTGACCAACGTGGCTGCCTTGGACGCCCCCGTATCCGGCGGCGACATTGGCGCCAAGAAGGGTACGCTGACGATCATGGTTGGCGGCGACAAGGATACTTACGAAAAGATGCTGCCGATCTTCCAACAGATGGGTACCAGCATCAGCTACTTCGGCCCGGCTGGCAGCGGTCAGCACATGAAGATGGCCAACCAGATCATGATTGCCGGGACGATGACCGGGATGACTGAAATGATGGTGTATGCCCAGGCGGCGGGGCTGGATCTCAAGCAAGCCTTAAAGACCTTGGCCGGCGGTGCGGCCCAGAACTGGTCGCTGGATAATTACGGTCCGCGGGTGCTGCAGGGGGACTATACGCCTGGTTTCTTCGCCAAGCATTTCTTGAAGGACTTGCGGATTGCCCTGGATGAGGCGGATCGGATGGGGCTGGAGTTGCCAGCAACCGCGGAAGCTAAGCATCTTTATGAAGTGATGGTGGATTCGGACGGGCTAGGCGACTTGGGTACGCAAGGGTTGATCAAGCTATGGTGGCAGAAGTAGAAGATCTGACGAAGGGGTAGAAGCCAATGGCCGAAGATGACATCTCGTGGGGCAAAGAGTACATGGACAAAATGCGCTCTTTACCGCACTACACGCAGGGACATCAAATCGTTGAAAAAATGGTTTTAAACCACGTGAGCACGGAACAGATTCTTGCTTTCACTGGCCTGACCGAGAATGAGTTCGCAGCAATGCTGGCTGGTGATGGTGCTTTTTCGGATCAGCAGTACACCGACCTTTTCGCTCAGATTGAGAAACATGGGCATAAGCCGGTACATGGTTCTGATCAGTCGTCAAAAGCAAACTAACGACAGGAGGGCTGTGGTGTGGAGGAACCTAAAGTTGCAAAGGGAGACGTCCTTTGGGGCAAAGCATACATGGATTATATGCGGTCGTTGCCCCATTACGCTCAGGGTCGAAAAATTACTGTCCAGATGATTCGTTACAATGTCACTGGGGAGCAGTTGCTGGCATTCACTGGATTTTCGGATCACGAGTTTGCGGCGATGCTGGCTGGCGATGGGGCATTCACTGATCAGCAGTACGAGAATCTCTATGCCCAGATTCGCGCCCATGGTCACAGACTGACCAAGGGGCTAGGTAATGAGGACGGTCGAGTATGATGGATGATAGTGAGTACGTCAGCGGCAACGAAATTGCCCGTCAATGGCGTGAAATGCCCCATCGCAAGCAGGCTGACAGAATTGTTAATGAGATGATCCACAATCATCTCACTGCTGAAGAAGTCTTTGCACTTAGCGGTTTGCCCGAGCACGAATTTGCCCGCATGCTTGCTGGTGATGGGGCTGTCACCAATGCGCAATATGAAGCGCTCTACACGCAGATTCAACTGCATCGCCGCGACTCGGTTAACGATCATAATTGATAGGAGTGAGCGTCAGTGAATGAGGACGAATTTCTCTGGGGCGAAGAGTACATGGACAAGATGCGCTCTTTACCGCACTACGCGCAAGGGCATCAAATCGTTGAAATAATGGTTTTATACCACGCGAGCACTGAACAAATCCTTGCTTTTACTGGGTTGATCGATAATGAATTTGCGGCGATGTTAGCTGGTGATGGGGCATTCACCGATCAGCAGTACGAGAATCTCTATGCTCAGATTCGCGCCCATGGTCACAGACGGACCAAGGGACCCGGTAATGAGGACGGTCGAGTATGATAGATGATAGTGAGTACGTCAGCGGTAAAGAAATTGCTCGTCAATGGCGGGAAATGCCCCATCGCAAGCAGGCAGACAAAATCGTCCTTGAAATGATCGACAACAACGTCTCCATCGAACAAGTACTGGATTTTACCGGGTTTACTGACCACGAGTTTGCCCGGATGCTGGCCGGTGATGGGCCATACACCCAGCAACAGTACGACGACCTCTACGCCCAGATTCGTGCCCACCAAACCCCAGTTAAATAGCGCCCCAACGGCTTTCTGCCAAAAATTTAAGCAGAAAGCCGTTTTTCTTTGCCGTTTTCCCCCGCCCCATCCGTTGTTATCAATGTGAGGCAAGGCGGGCCCGCCGGCTTACAAAAACCACACCGATGGAGGAAAAAACAATGGCTAAAACTTGGTTAAGCAATTCCGTAGCATTCTCTCTGACGAACGACACGTATGACAACGGCACGCTGGATCGGCGGTTCAATAATATCGCCGAAGACGCGACGCCCGAGCAATTGCTTGCCGTGGGGGATGCGCTGACAACGCTGCATGCCGGCGACATTCTGACCACCACGATTCTCACCACCAAGGCGCAAATCGCCTAACTCGGCCCGAGTCAACTAAAGGAGGAAAAACCGCATGAAGCAATTACAAATGAAGTACCACACGTCCGCAGGCAAGAGCAAGACTTTGTCCGTGAATTATGTCGACCAGAACCTGACCGGGGAACAAGTGAAGAAAGCGATGGGCACCATCGCCGCTTCCAAAATCTTCATCAAAGACGCCGTGTTCCTGTACGATGTGCCGGTTTCGGCGAAGTATGTGGAACGCACTGAAACACCGCTTTTTGATGACGAAGCTGGCGAAAGCACTCCAGAAGTGCCTGAAGTCCCTGAAGCAGCTCCGGCAGCTCGTTAGTCTCCTGCGGGCAGTGCTGAAGAAGTGAGAAAAGGGGGCAGCCCATTGGCGGAGCCGCCCCCTTTTCATTACATAAAACGAGTTAATAATTATATTTCAAGGTACCGGTTGAGGCCAATACCCACTGGTTACCGCCCAGGCTATGATAGATCTTGCCGCCCACTATGCGATCTTGGAAAGTCTTCCACTGCGACTTGGCTGGCAATAGCCCAACGGCTTTCATCTGGCCATTCACGAACTGGTACTTCGCTACGGACCAAGTCGGGTGCGCCGGATAGTTAACCGTGAAGATATTGCTGTTGATCCGGACGCCATTAGCATAGGCGGTCACATCCCGCCGGGCGACCCATTGGTTACCGCCTAAGTTATAGGCGTTCTGAGAGGTGAAGACACCGCTTTGCTGGCCCTTCAGGTAACTAAAGTACTGCCACTGACTGCCGGCCGCTAAGGTGCGGCCAGTCGTCTTGGTCAAGGTCTGATCCGTATAAATCGGGGCGCCCTTTGTGCCAACGATAACCGTACCGGCACCTTTTTCAACCGTATAGACAGCTGGATTCTCTTCATAGAAGTAACCGCCAGCTGGCACCCAGCCCTGGGCCAAGTGATAGGCCGTTGTTTGCCCCATGGTATTCACTGCGATTTGGTCGTAGGCGACGCCGTTTTCGCCCATTGGCATGGGAATGAACGTCAATTGGGCATACCCGGTATTGATTTGCTTCATTTCCGGATCTTTATACGTCGCAATACCGTCATTGTAATAACTGAGATACAGCTTGCCGCTCTTCTTCTGGGCCGTGATTTTACCAGTGGCAGTGGGCGCATTGGACACATCAATGTTTGCTACCCATTGTGTGCCGCTCACTTTATAGGCCGTTACGCCAGTGGTCGGACTATTCAGTATCGCACTGTAGCGCCACGCTGAGCCGAAAGCCAGATGACCATTGACCGATGTCAGACTGGCCGGATCGCTGTATGTGTTGGCCCCGCCACTGCGGGCAATATACACTACTCCCTTGGCCGGAGTGACCACGCCGTCCCCCTTGGTTTGAGTCGTGGCGGCGCTTACGGTTGCTGGCTGTGCAACAATTGGCGTTATCGCCAAGGCCCCAGCGCTCAACAGGGCCGTCGCAATTAGTAAATGTTTGAACTGACGCATGATAAAAGTCTCCTCTCACACCATTGCTGGTATTCACAATCTGGGAATAGCGTAGCATCGCTGGCATGTAAGCGCAACAAATATGCTATCCATAGGCAATATTTTAACATTTAGAAGCGAACGTATGCTTGCCTTATCCCAATCGATACCGTATCATGAAGGTATGCGAACGTCCGTTCAACAACCGAGCAGACGAACATCATCTTAATTTAGCAATGGAAGGTGTTAGTATGGCGAACATCTATGATCCGCCGCGCAGCAAGTGGCTTTATCCCGATCGGGGCATGGTGAAGTGGCTGGGCTTCTTTCTCAGCGACCACACCGCCGCGTTGGAACAGGACAGCGATACCGGCCAGCCGGTGGGCACGCCCCAGGTCCAGCAGGACGAAGCAACGATTGGCGCGCTGCTGGATAATGCCTATCTGACGGGGGAGACCGTCCATATTCAACTGAACGTGTTAGAAAATGACCATTTTCCGCCGGACGCGGTGGGCACCGTTGCCGGTTTTTCGAATGACGGCCGGGTGCTGCTCTACACGACCCATGGCGCCAAGCAGCTTAATGTGGCGGCCATCCGTAATATTCGCGCCGAAGAACCGGCCAAATGGTACCGTGCCGGGGTGAATAATTATGGCCAATAAGGAAGAAAAGACGCCGCTATCCGACCCGACCGCGCTGCCCCGGCGGGACTTCATGTGCATCGACTGCAAGTCCTTCTACGCCAGTACCGAAGCCATCAAGCGCGGCATCGACCCGCTGGCGGCCAATATGGTCGTGCTCTCCCGGGAAGAAAGCAGCGGCGGCCTGGTTCTGGCCGCGTCGCCGTACTCGAAGGAAACCTATGGGGTGAAACTAGGCACCCGGCGTTACGAAATCAAACCGCAGATGAACCTGACCATCGTCGAACCACACATGGCTGATTACATTGACCGCAATATGCGCATCAACCACATCTACCAGCAGTTCACCGACCGGCCCCACTGGTTCCCGTACTCCATCGACGAATCCTTCCTGGACGTCTCCGGGTCCCACAAGCTGTTCGGCGACAACGACGAGATTGCTGCCCGCATCCAGCACAAAGTGTTCACCGAGACCGGCATCGTCACCACCGTCGGCATCGGCCCCAACCCCTTGCTGGCTAAGCTGGCCCTCGATAATGCAGCCAAAAAGAAGACGCCGTGGCGGGCTGAGTGGGATTATGCCGATGTACCGGCAACGGTGTGGAAAATTGCACCGCTGGACGACATGTGGGGCATTGGCAGCCGGCTGGCGAAACGGCTCAACGCCATGGGGATTTATACAGTCAAGGAACTGGCCCATGCTAATTTGAAGATGCTGGAAAAAGAATTCGGTATCCTCGGCGATCAGCTCTATTACCATGCCTGGGGAATCGATTACTCCAATTTGGAGCACCGCTACGTGCCCCGGAATGAGACCCGGGGCTACGGCAATTCTCAAGTGTTGATGCGGGATTATACCACCTTTGAAGACTGCACCACGATCATTCGGGAGATCGCCCACCAGGTGGCCGCCCGGCTGCGCCGCCACCAAGTCCAGTGCGAGATCATCGGCATCAATATCGGGTATGCGGAAGAAAGCGACCAGCGCCGCGGCTTTTTCTCCGCCCAGACCCGTGTCACACCGACGAACCTGGACGACGAGATCGCCACCATTGCCGTTTACCTATTTAATAAGAAATGGGACGGCAGCCCTATCCGCAACGTCGGCGTGCGCTGCACCCGGATCTCGGAACAGCACAGTCTCCAATTGAATGTGTTCGAGACCGGCCAGCACACTCTGGACCGGGCCCAGTTGGACCGGGTGATCGATAACATCCAGACCCGTTTCGGCGTCAAGGCGCTGGTGCGGGCTTCCAGTAAGACGAAAGGCGGGACGGCCATTGATCGGGCCGACCTGATTGGCGGGCATCATGCGTGACGAAAGCAAGTTGTTATTAAAACGCTACGACCATTATTTCTTGCGGGAATACAACTACCGTTACTGGCTGGTCATCGTCAAAAACCGATTCGATAACGTCTACGGCTTCTTTATTGAGTCCCAGAAGAAAGGCGAGGCCATTGTCCACTCCAATGAGTTGTTGTCCTTGCCCTTTGCCAGCGGCCTGTACGCCGAAGTTTTGGCCGACCTCAAGGCCCATTCCCACTTGCGGATCGTTCCCCGGGATACTGCCCACCTGGAGAAACTGGTCCCCGCCGTGACCTTCGACCCGCTCCACGGCCACCGCCACAGCACGGCCTATCTTCCCACCGATAAAAATAACAAGCGTTCTTAAACAGATATAGACCGATTTTGGGCAATGTGACAACACTGTAAGTTGAATGTCACCATTCTTTACCTTATCGTAATATATAACCCCCGGATTTGCGGTAGGATATACCCAACTTGAACTTTCGTCAGGGAATATCGGTCTAAGGATTGAGGAAGACCAATGCCGCTATGATATACTTAAAAGGAATCGTTAAGGAAAGCTAACGGATGTTTAACGCGAGGTGTAACCAATGATGAAGCCAAAGAAGAATACCATGTTCACGTCTAGGATCGGCCGCTTGATTGGGGCTGTTCTTTTGGCCGGGGTCCTCACGTTGACCGCCGCGGGCATCGTCGCTGTACATAATGCGCGGGCGGCGACGGACAACAGTACACCGCCGACGAGCCAAGCCGATACAGGTAATAAAAATGACGACCAATCGGATGACTCGTCCGGTCCGTCTAACGGCGACTCCAATACCGGTGTCAAGGAAGTCAGCGGCCAGATCGTACCGGTGGATCCTTATCAGCAGTCCCTGAAGGTGCCAGCGACCAGTTACGGCCCGGTGCAAGAGGGCACTAGCATTGATGTGCCGGTGGTTGCCGGGTATTACCCAGAGGACAGTCAAGATGTGGATTCGCTGGTGGTCGGCGTTCAGGTGCAAGTCCCCAAAGAGGGCGGTACGATCTATGTGACGTATCTGCCGACCAAGAATCCCGGCGGCGACACAGGCGGCAACGGCGGGACCGGGTCTGGTTCTGGGAGCAGCAGCGGCGGTCAGAGCAGTGGCGGCAGCAGCACGCCCAGCAGTACCCCGAGTACATCAACCAGCCAACCGTCTTCCCAGCCGTCCAGCAGCAGTACGAGTTCCGACACGCCCAAGATTCCTGACGGGCCCCGTCAGAACAAGAGTACCAGCAGCAAGAAGTCGTCCAGCACGACCCAGCAGGCGTCTGGTCAAGACAGCGACAGTGCCGCCAGTTCGTCCAGCAAGCCCTGGTACAGCTGGTTCACCGGCTGGTTTAGCGGCAACAAGAACAGCCAGTCTTCATCGTCCAGTGCAACCAGCAGTAAGAAAGGCAGCACGTCCAGTTCAGCGAAGAAGGACAGCGCCGATAACGACAGCAGCAGCCAATCCGCCGCGACGCACTTGAAGAGTGCAGCGGGTAAGACAACTAAAAGTCACACGCAGTGGCTGGCCATTGGCATCACCGTCGTGAGCGCCGCGCTGCTTGGCGGCGTACTGGTCCTCCTGTGGCGGCAGCGGCGTAAGAGTTAACCATACAAAACTTAATCAGCAACAGTGAAACGCGGCCCATTTTGGCCGCGTTTTTGTTATGCTTAGGAATAGAAATTATCAGAACGAGGAGCCAAAAAATATGACCGCCATTGATCTCGCCATTGTCTTACCCGCGTATAACGAAGAAGCCGTCCTGCCCATTTCCTTGCCCCGCTTAGAGAAACTGCTGGACCAAATGATTGCCGACCAGCTGGTGACGCCTAAAAGCCGCTTAGTGTTCGTCGACGACGGCAGTCAAGATCAGACCTGGCCGCTGATCCAGCAGGCCCAAACCGAAGACCCCCGGGTCACCGGCGTGAAACTCAGCCGCAACTTCGGCCACCAGCGCGCGCTGCTGGCCGGCTTAAGCGTCACCGCGCCATTAATGGATGCCGTCATTTCCATCGACGCCGATCTCCAGGACGACATCAATGCCATTCCCAAAATGGTCAAACAATTTCAAAACGGTTACGACGTCGTCTACGGCGTGCGCAACGACCGGCAGACCGACACGGCCTTCAAGCGGGGCACGGCTGGGATGTTCTACGGCCTGATGAACCGTCTCGGCGTGCAAATGATCCCCAACAGTGCCGATTTCCGCCTGCTCAGCCAGCGGGCGGTGAAGACACTGCTTTCCTTCCCAGAAGAAAACCTCTTCCTCCGCGCGATGGTCCCCCTGGTCGGCTACCCCAGCACCACCGTCGAATACGCTCGCCTGCCCCGACCAGCAGGGGAGTCCAAGTATCCGCTGAAAAAGATGCTTTCCTTCGCCTTCGACGGCATCACCAGCTTCTCCATCGAACCGATCCGGCTCGTCATGGATATCGGTTTTCTCTTCGTTTTCATCGGCATTGCCGCCTTCATCTACTCCCTTGTCCAGCATGGCCGCGGCCGGGTCGTGCCGGGGTGGACCTCCATGTTCTGCTCGCTCTGGATCATCGGCGGTGCGTTGATGATTGCCATCAGCGTGCTGGGAGAATACATCGGCAAGATCTACACCGAAGTGAAACGCCGGCCGCGGTTTATTATTGAAGAGGATACCGTGACCCCATCGGAGAAAAAATAGGTCGTAATTGGCAGCAATTTTATCCGATATGCAACTTCCCAGACGTTCCGTAGTACTTTTTCTGCGAGTTGTTGTTATAATGAAGCTACATGGTAAGTGGTGGTTGAGAAAGAGCGGCCGCTTGCTGATTTTATTGAGGGAGAGGGGAAAAAGTCATGGAGAAAAAGCGGCATTTTTGCTGGTTCTTGGGGTTACTGGTCATTCTGCTGTTTGGAGTCATCGGGACTGCTCGGGGACAAGCACAAGCAGCTGCACCTGGTGCGACGAATAGTTTAACAGTCCATCAGGTTTTGACGGTATATAGCGGCACGGGTAAATCCGCCCAAGCAACTGGGGAGAGCGTTCAGCCTGGTCAGCAAGTCAAGATTGGTGATATGACTACTGTGGATGGTTACTCTTGGCTGGGTCTGGGCGACGATCGCTGGATTAGCTTTGACCCCAGCGCAAATCCAACTTACGAGAGCCGGTTGTGGACCCGCACGCCGATCACTATTTATCGTGGCTTGGGGGGCCATCGGATAAAGACCGCCGACAGTATTGCTGCTGGGACGGGGAAGACAGTTACGGCCTATATTGACTTGGACGGTAGTCCATGGTATCAAGTCGGTAAAGATGAGTGGGCAAGCACTAGTAGCCGGTATAATCCAGTGTCGGCCCAACAAACTTTGCAATTGTCATTCACCACTACGGTTTACACGGGAACAGGTATGCAACGACGGGCAACGAGCAGGACCCTGCCGGCGTTGTCTAGTGTAACTTACACTAACACTCTTACAGAGGGCAGCACGACGTGGTATAACATCGGTAACGACGATTGGGTGACTACAGATCCGGCATACAATCCAGGCTTCGAGCAGTACGTGTATGTGCCGACATCTGTACCGATTTGGACAACTTATACGGCCAATCGAATCAAGACGGCACAAATAGTATCTGGTAACACTAACCAGGTGCTCCAGGGCACCGTTTCGCTCAATGGGGTGAAATGGTATAAAATTGGTGTTAATCAATGGATTACGCTAGACAGCGCTACGAGCAGTGCGGCAGGTCAGAAACCGACAGGGCCCACTGCGAAGCGTATCGTGACGTTATTGGGGACAACAAATATCTTTACTGCGCCAAACGGAGCAGCTATTCACCGGATATTGAAGAATGGCACTCAATGGCGCTATTTCACGAGCCAGGTCATCAACGGCAGTACTTGGTATAACTTAGGCGGTAAGCAATGGGTCACCAATGCTCAAGACACAACGAATTGGGAAAAAAAGGCAGATACTATCCAATTTCCAATTCTGATGTATCATGAGCTCGCTGACAATCAGCCAAATAATAGCTGGTATGTACCTGTTAGGGAATTCGCCCAAGAAATGCAGTGGCTGCGCGACAATGGCTACTACTTCTTAAATACGCAGGAGGCATATACGGTTTTAACGACTAACCAGGCTCCTAGCGATAAGTTGGTTTGGCTGACGATGGATGACGGCTACGAGAGCTGGTTCACTAAAGGGTTGCCGATTATTCAGCAAAACGGTGTGCACGGGACGATGTTCCTAATCACCAACACGGGTGGGTTGACCCGTCAGCAAGCAGTGATCATGAAAGAAAATGGCATGGACATTGAGTCCCATACTGTGAACCACTTTGATTTGAGCCAACTGCCGGATTATCAGCAAAAGCAGGAAATGCTGGGTGCCAAACAATACTTGGATAGTACCTATCAGCAGAATACCACCGCCATCGCTTATCCTTACGGCAATTATAACGACGCTACCAAAACCGAAGCAGCCGCCAGCGGTTACACGCTGGGGTTGCGAATTCACGATGGGTTAGCCAGCAAGGACAATGGGTTGTACAGCTTGAATCGGATCAAGGTTTCCCCTGGCCTGACGGCCGCTCAATTCCAGTATTTAGTGGAACACGGCAAAGACCAAGAGGTTTCTGGAATCGTCATTGGTCCGCCAATTTTAAAGTGAGCAAAGATTTTCTCAAGGCGCATCAAACGGTGCGCCTTTTGCTTTACATTGCATTGACCAGCGGATGATAATGAAGGCTAGATTAATTGGGGGAGTTATGGAGAAATGAAACGGATTACCACATTTATCATTGGTCTGTTGATCGGTGGAGCCATTATCGGTGCGGCCGGCATTACGGTTTACTATTCTTATGTCCGGCCCCGGCACGTGGCTGAAGTTAAGCGGGAAACCGAAAAAGATGCCGCTGACCGTAGCAGTCTAGCCCTCCGGGTCAGTGATTTGAATAAAGATCTCCAGGCCGCGAGCAAAAAGCTGCCAGCCCAGCCGGGCCAATCCAGCGTCAATAAACTTAGCAGTACCGCCGAAGCCCAATTGGTCAAACGCCTGAACAGCGAGCAATTCATCGGCACGGTGTTGATGGTTCGCAACGGGACAATCATTTACCATCAAGGTTTCGGATACGCAGACGCCAGTAAGAAGCGTTTGAACACAGTAAAATCAATTTTTCAAATCGGTTCCACTCAAAAGTCGCTCACCGCGATCGCCTTGGCCCAGCTGATTGCCCAAGGGAAGGTGCACTACAGTGACAATATTCATCAATATTACAGTCAGATTCCAAGCAGCCATAATATCACCATTCGCCAGATGCTCGACATGCGCAGTGGCTTGATCTATACATTAGGGGCGCCAAAGGCCGTGCTCACGGACGCCCAGGTAGTCCAACGCAACTTGGATAATCTAGTTTATGACGCGGCCTTTCACGGTAAGCAGAACTATCAGGCAGTGAATTTTGTCTTGCTGGCTGGAATTATTGAGAAAGTCAGCGGTCAGAGTTACGAACAATACATCACCCAGCATCTATTCCAGCCGCTTAATTTCACGAATGCCCAGGTTGGCTTTGCATGGAATTTTGCTAAACAGGCTAATCGGACCGTCAGCTACGTCGCTAAAGACGGCATCGGTACTTACGGCGAAACCATCACTGAGAAGCTGGCTGATATGCGTGGTGAACTAGGCACGGGCAATATCTACACTACCCCATACGCCCTTTACCAGCTTGAGCGCGCCATTAATCAGGGCAAATACATTAGCACTGACGACTTGGATACGCTGCGGGATACGACGGACGGGCAATACGGGGGCGGGGTGTATAACTTCCCGGATTATGTTTATTCCCACGGTGTCAAAAACTATCAAGACCTAGTCTTCGCCATGAGCAAAGACGGTAATACTGCAATCGTTTTGATGTCCAACCGGCCATATGAGTATAATAAAGCGCTGGACAAGGCCAAATGGTATTATAACTTTGCTCAAACCGCTGAACTGTCCGATTAACTTACAGAACCGTAAGAAGACTTCTCCGTTTTGTCTTGGCGAGACTGCTAGCGTACGTTATACTAATACTGGTTTCTATGACGTCGGTTGGTTAATCACAGATCATGGAGGGACTCTATTACAATGAAAAACACAAAGTATGTTGGGTTAGTTGCAGCAGCCTTATTGGCTGTTGCGCCAGTTGCCGCACCTGCAGTGACGGCAACAGTTGCCCAGGGAAATGGGACAGCACAAGCAGCAGCAAAGACAGTGCCATATTTTGAAATTGGCAGTGTTACCTACCAAAGCGGTGTAACGCTTGATGTCCTCAACAAAAATCAGATTTATGACACAAGCGAATCCGGTGACGATATTTTTACCGCAGTTTTGGCTCAGGCTAAGAAGGACTTAGTTACTGATCCCGTTCTGACGGCTTATTACACCAGTGATGCAGGCAAGAAGACCGCGTTGAAATTTGGTGCAGGCCAATTTGACCGCGGGACGTACACGTATGCGAAGCTTGGTAAGTACGTCGACAGTTTGGATAAAGCTGGTAAAACGACTATTCCGTTTACTGTGACAAATCCTGATACCGATGAGAAGGCAACAGTGAACATTACCGTTACCGTTCGGGATTCGGCAAAAGCACCCTACATTAAAAATGCTGGCAAGGCATATATTGAGAAGGGTGCAAGTTTCGACCCGACTGCGGGTGTTGGTTTTTATGAAAATGAGGACGATTTGACCAATTTGGGCACGTCGGCTTACACGATTGACCAATCCAACTTGGATCGTAACACTCCTGGCGATTACACGATCACTTACACGGTAAAGAATACGGCTGGTCTCACTCGGGTGCTTAAACGGGCCGTGACAGTGATGGGCGATTCCGTTCCGGTCTTCACGTATCAATCCGCTAAGAACACTACGAAGACATACAAAAACGGCGAGGCCGTGGCATTGAATGATGCGGATGCCAAGGCTTTGACCTTCAAGAAGAATGTTTCTTTTGACGATATTACAGCAGCTCTAAAGGCCTTGGTCAGTGAGGATGGCAATTTAACAGCCACGTACACACATTACTTTAAGCCCGGCGATTCAAGCACCACTGATCATTACACCGTAACGCCTAAACTGACTAGCCAATTCAGCAGCAACGATGCTGTGCGTGATGTCATTGACAGCACGGCTAGTGATGCCAGCTACGATGTTCCGGTCACGGTTAGAAACGGCAACGACGATAAGGTATCCGTCAAGGTGCCGGTGGTTGTTGGGACGCCTGCGGCATTGACCCAAACCAATAAGGATCAAGTGGTTTATATCAATGCTGACACTACTGCGCAACTGTATTCGGATAAAGGCACGACCAAGGCAATCAGCGGTCGGACCCTCTCGGCAGGCTCCGCTTGGAAGTCTCCGGCGGTCGTTACTGATGCTAGCGGCAAGATTGTCGCATACAACCTAGGTGGCAATCAATACGTAAAGGCCAGTGACGTTTCGACTTCATCAGCCAACATTGCTTATCAAGTCAAGACCCAAACTGTAGCGATTGGCAATCAGTCGGGCGCCCAATTGTATAGCGATCCGACAACCAGCAACGCCATTTCCGGGCGGACATTGGGCTACGCGACTTCCTGGGTTTCTTACAAGGAAGTCTATAACAATGGCACTCTGATTGCTTACAATTTAGGCGGTAATCAATACATCAAGGCCAGCGATGTGACCAATGACCAAAGCCAGGCCGCGTCTGGAGTGTTCACCATCTCTGTACCGAGTCACCCGACTTGGGGTACAGCCTTCTACAACGATTCCTTGCAAGCTAAGGGCATCCTGCCCGGTGGTTCCAAGTGGAAAGTGTTCGCCATCAAGACACTTGGTGATGGCAAGCAATACTACAACTTGGGCGGCAACCAATGGATTCGTGCTGATTACGGTCGTTTAACTAAGTAATCATTCGTGAACGATAAGCATTGATTTGAATAGGTATCTGGAATCCGGCATCTCTGGTTCCAGGTGTCTATCCCGAATTGTCAAATTAAGTGCAACAGTGAAGACTCATCCATGTGAATTGGTTTAGGTAGTGGGCAGGGATTCCTCCAGGCCCAGGGGGGAGGCCTGGAGCGCCGCGATTGCGCTGCGGTATCCAAGGCACTTCCTTAACCGGTGGTTTAAGACATCTTGG
>NZ_AUEH01000051.1 GCF_000425885.1 Schleiferilactobacillus harbinensis DSM 16991 | reverse complement strand
GGCCCAAAAACTTGGTTTGGATCAGCCATGCCAGCACCTTGGTCAGTGAAATTGATGAGCGTCTTCTAAAATTCGCCTTTTTTGTCAGCTTGCTCAAGCCCACGAGTGACGAAAAACGAAGAATGATGTTCTTAAGTCCCAATTCAGTCCGTGTATGTTCTATAATATTCATGGCGCGGCTCTCCTCTGTATCAGATTTTTGGTCGAATCAAGTATACAACGCAGGAGAGTCTGCGCTTATTTTTTTGCCAAAAAAGCCAGGAACCACGCATGTTTAACGTGATTTCCAGCTTTCAAGTTTCAGTGACTACTATCAAAAACTGCCCACCGGGAACTTCATTCCGAAGAAAGACTACAACGATATGGCCACCGCCAAGAACACGAAGACGTTGAAGATCACCGGCGTGCTCCGGGTGCGGTCGAAGAAGTCCGATGGCATGCTGGCCAGCGGGATTGCGTATTCGGATCGGCTGAGCAGTGAAATCATTGGTTAGAATAAGAACTCCGCTATTGTGGCCGCCCAAAAGAGCAGCGACACCAACGTCATGACCAACGAGACCTTGACGGCGAGCACCAAGAAGACGCTGCTCGCCTATCTGGGCGGTGACAAGATTCCGGCCGCAATTCAAATTTATCCGAATAACTTCGATGATAAGGATAAGATCCTGACTTATCTGGATAAATACAACAAGGGCAAGAGCAAGGCCGACAAAATCATCTACACCGATCTGGCCGGCACGGTGTCCAGCCTGACTGGCGGCCTGATGAGCGCCATCACCTATGTCCTAGTGGCCTTCGCTGGCATTTCCCTGGTGACCAGCATGATCATGATCGCCATCATCACCTATACCTCCGTTCTAGAACGGACGAAGGAAATTGGGGTGTTGAAAGCCCTGGGCGCTCGGAAGAAGGATATCACCCGGGTGTTTGACGCCGAAACCGTAATTCTCGGCGTCGGTGCCGGGGTCCTCGGCGTATTCATCGCCTGGCTGGCGACCTTCCCCATCAACATCATTTTGTATAACATCACCAGTTTAGCCAACGTTTCCCACCTCAACCCGATCCACGGGGTGATTTTGATCATTGTCTCCACGATCCTCACCGTCCTCGGCGGGCATATCCCGGCGCGGATGGCGGCGAAGAAGGATGCTGCGATTGCGTTGAGAACCGAGTAGTTTTAAATAGGCAGTAAAAAACAGAGCGGCGTCATTACCGGAATCTTCCGGTGATGATGCCGCTTTTACAATATCGTGACTGGTTTAGGTCCTTTTTCTTTAAGCTGCTTTGATACCATAACGTTAAGCGCAAGTGGCCAATAGGCTAAAATGGCTCGGGAAGGTGACAAACGATGCGTGAACGTGATTTAACACTGGCCAGCCTCGTACTGCTCAGTGCGGCCTGGTTAGCTGCCCTCATTGGCATCCCCGGTCCAGTAATTGCCTATTTGTGGCTTGCCGGCTTGGGTATCACGCTGACAGTGACCGGCATTCTACTAGCAAATCCCCAAATGGGGCTCAAAAAGATTAGAAGCACTAGAAAACATCAACCAATCGGGTAGCGCCCCGATTTGTCCAGACAATAAAACGGCCCAAGGATCAGAATACGAATTCTGGTTCTTGGGCCGCCTTTACTATCCGTGAGCAAATTATTTCTGTAATTCCGGTGCTTCGGCGACAATACGGTTGGCAACTGCTTCGCTGGTCACCAGATCAGTGAGCAGGCCGCCGCGCAAAGCGCCGAGGGTCGCCCGAGTCTTGAATTTGCTGGTCACAATGGCGAATCGGCGAGGTACGGCCATGACTTGCGCCAAAGGAATGCCCAGTACGGGGACGTCATCCGGGTTAATGAAGTCGCCGGCCACAGTATACGGCCGACCAAAGATGACCCCGGCAACGTCCGCGATGCGCTCACCCGGCACGATTTTCTCCCGCTGTTCATGCCAAATAGGAATCGAATCAATGGAGTCCATGGTGCCGATGCCGGTGATCAGCATGTCCATCTTGGACCCCAGTGCCAGCGTAGGCTGCAAGGCGGGTTCAGCACTGAGTAGTCGGCGGGCAGCGGGATCGAATACATACAAGGGGCCGACCAGGGTCCGATAGTTGCTGCTGAACTTGTTGGCGGCCATTTCCACCATCCGGGTCGATCCGGCGCGGGAATGATATTTCATGTTTTCCCCCAGATATTGGGTAAACAGAAGCTCTGGCTGATTGTCCGCGGCAAAATGCTGGATCACGTTGTAGATCGTTCCGCCCCAGGTCAAGCCCACCACGTGCTGGGTGCGGATCAAATTTTGACTTTGCTGAGCCGCATAGGCGACGACGTGTTCTGCGGTTTGGGTCGGGTTGGCGGCATCTTTGATAATTGCAATGTGGGGGATGTTGAAAGCCTGCCGGAATTGCAGTTCCAGGGCTTGAATGCGGGTGGTGGGGGCTTGAATGGTAATGGTCACTAAACCGGAGGCCTGAGCTTCGTGGAGATATTTTTCTACGAAATAGCGGGAAACATGGTATTTCTCCGCGAGCTCACTGATTGAAGCACGGGAAAAATAATAATCTTGAGCGATGGCGGTGAGGAGGGCCTGATGTTCCGGTGTCGCCATATGCATTACCTGCTTTCTTTAAATTCCCGACCATTATACCATTTATTTGGCATAAATTTTCAATTTTGAAAATTAAGCCTTTTAATTTGAAAAATAAAAAACACAGTGGCATAATAGGGAACCGTTGAGAACGGAAGATAATGGGTCAATAAGGAGGTCATTTTTTTGGCAGAAAATGAAGTAGAACAGCTGCACAGTGCCCACACTGGCGTGTTGTCCATCAAGCCGGAACTGGCGGTCAATAACCGCGAAGACTTGGGTAAGGCGTACACGCCCGGAGTAGCCGGGTTGGCCAAAGAAATTGAAGCTGATCCAGCGAAAAAGGATATTTATACCACCAGCGGCAAGCTGGTCGCGGTAGTCACGGACGGCAGTGCCGTGCTCGGTTTGGGCAACATCGGCCCGGCTGGCGGGCTGCCCATTGTGGAGGGCAAAGCCTTGCTGTATAAGGAACTGGCCGGCGTGGATGCGATCCCCATGGCAGTGGAACAGGTCAGCATTGATGAGTTCGTCGCCACGATCAAGAACATCCAGAAGAGCTTCGCCGGGATCCATCTGGAAGATATTGCGGCGCCGCGGTGCTTCGCCATTGAAGATGCGCTGCAGCAGCAGCTGGACATTCCGGTCTATCATGACGACCAAGAGGGCAGTGCCATCGTTGTTTTAGCCGGCTTGATCAATGCCGCTAAAGTCGTGGGCAAGCCGCTGGCTGATTTGAAGATCGTTTTGACCGGCGTCGGCGCATCCGGCATCGCCACCGCGAAATTGCTGCTGGCGGCCGGCATCAAGCACATCACCCTGGTGGATATCCACGGTGTCGTTAAGCCTGATGATGACCGGTACAACAGCTACCAGCGGGAATTGGCCGGCCAAGTGACCAGCGCCGCCGGCGATACGCTGGACGAGGTGATCGACGGGGCCGATGCCTTTGTCGGGTTGTCCGATGCCCATGTACTGACTGGGGCACAGGTGAAGAAAATGGCGGCTCAGCCGATCATCTTTGCCTTGGCCAATCCGGTTCCGGAAATTGATCCAGCCGAAGCCAAAGCGGCGGGGGCTGCGGTTATTGCCACCGGAGCCAGCAAATACCCGAATCAGGTCAACAACATTTTGGCCTTCCCCGGTTTGTTCCGTGGTTTGCTCAGGAGCGGCTTGAAGTCGGTGAATGTTGACTTGGAGACTAAAATTGCCGAGGCGCTCGCCGGTTTGATTACCGCGCCGACCGCTGAAAAAATTGTGCCCGGCGTGTTTGACGCAGGTGTCGTTGATGCTGTGACGGCGGGCATAGAGGACTACGCCAAGACTCAAAAATAAAACATAGAACACTGGCGTCCGACTGCACTCGGTCGGGCGCCATGATGGGGTGAAAAAGTTATTATGGAAATCTTTTGGACATCGATCCAAAGCGTTCTAGCCATTATGATCATGATTGCGGTCGGCTACTTCGCCCAAGGAAAAGGCTGGTTTGACGAGAAGTTCTCCGGCGCCCTTTCCAAACTGATCATGCAAGTGGCTTTACCGGCATCTATTTTTATGTCGATGATGAACCACTTCAAGCCGGAGCAGCTGGCTAAATTGTCGGTCGGCCTGCTCTATAGTGTTGTCAGCATCACGATTGGCCTGTTGATTTCTTGGTTAGTCGTGCGCGTGCTGAAGGTACCCAAGGGTAAGCGCGGTCTGATGATGACCGCTATGAACTTTGCCAACACGGTCTTCATCGGGATGCCGTTGAACCAGGCTCTGTTCGGTGATAGTTCCATTCCGTACTTGCTGGTCTACTACATTGTCAACACCGTTATGCTTTGGACCATCGGCGTTTGGATCATTGCCGCTGACGATCCCACGGTTGGTGCTGATGGCACGGCTAAAGTGAAATTGGACTGGCACCACTTGATTCCCACACCGCTGTGGGGCTTCATTGTGGCTTTGCCGTTCATCTACATTCCCTGGCTGCGGACCCATTTGCTGGTCAACTTCGTCACTTTGACTTTGACGGATGTTGGCGCCCTGGTGACCCCGTTGTCCTTGATCTACATCGGGATTATGCTGAAGAGCTTCGGCATCGGCAACATGCAGTTTGACCGCAACGTGGTCGTCACGCTGCTGGGCCGGTTCGTGCTGGCGCCAGTGATCATGTTCCTGCTGATTGCTGCCGGCGTCAAAGCCGGCTTAGGGATGGTCCCGGTCTTCCAGAAGACCTTGATCATCCAGGCGGCCACGCCGACGTTCGCCGTGCTGCCGATTCTGGCCACGACCTATCATGGGGACGTCAAGTTTGCGACCAACATCGTCGTGTCAGCCTCTGTGCTCTTTGTGGTGGTCGTGCCGATCATCATGGTTTTACTGGGTTAATCGCCAATGGCTGATATTCGTGATCTCCATTTACGGGTGCCCGGTGTGCGCCAAGCATGGCTGGCTTTTCTCGCCGCCCACGGCTTGAGCGGCTTCTCTGATGCGGAGATTGCCAGCGTGGACAGTGTCATTGGTCTTTATGACGGCGATCGCTTAGTGGGTACCGGGGCCATTGCCGGCAACGTCCTCAAGTTCATTGCGGTGGACGAGGGCGACACGCCGGGGGCGAACTTTAATCAGGTCGTCTCTGAGCTGCAATCCCGGCTGATGCTGGCCGGTCATAGCCACATGATGGTGTTCACGAAGCCGCAATACGAAGCCAGCTTTGGTCACGTGGGTTTCACCACACTGGCCAAAACAGACGTTGGTGTGCTGCTGGAAGCGGGCATGCCGGGGATTAAGCAATACCTCACGCAACTGCCCGGCGTCGGCGATCAAGCGGCCAAACACGTGGCGGCCATCGTGATGAATGCTAATCCGTTCACCCGCGGTCACCGCTATTTGGTGGAAAAAGCGGCGGCTGAAAACGACATCGTGGATGTTTTCGTGGTGTCCACCGACCGCTCGCTGTTCACCAGCGCGGAACGGATGCAGCTGGTCCAGGCGGGCCTGGCGGACTTGAAGAACGTGCGCGTCTATCCTGGCGGCGACTATATGGTCAGCTATGCCACATTCCCTGCGTATTTTCTGAAATCCGGGGATGACGTTATTCGCTATCAGACCACCTTAGACGCCCGGCTGTTCCGGAACTGGGTCGCGCCGACGCTGCACATCACCAAACGCTACGTCGGCGAGGAACCCAAGTCCCACACCACCGCCATTTACAATGACGTACTGGCCCAGGAACTGCCGCCAGCGGTGCAGCTGATCGTCGTGCCGCGTCTCACAGAGGCGGGCACGGTGGTCACCGCTACCCAGGTGCGCCAAGCCATTGCGGAGGCGCAACTGGCCACCGTCAAGGATTTCTTACCGCCAACAACATGGCAGTTCATTCAGGATCATTACGCTGAGTTACTGAAGCGAATTGAGAAAGGACAGAATATTCGTGGAAATTAAAAAAACTGCACTGGCAGGGACGCTGGAGTCTTCTGACATCCAGATCACCCTGTCGCCGGCAACGGCCGGTGGAATTCAGATCGACTTGGATTCCGCTGTTGCCAGCCAATATGGTGACGAAATTAAAAAGGTTATCACTGATACACTGACTGGTTTCAAGATTGACAATGCGCTGGTCAAGGCTGTGGATAAAGGGGCCTTGGATTGTGTGATCAAGGCGCGGACCATTGCGGCCGCACAACGGGCATTGGAACAGACAGAACCTGCTTGGGAGGTGCTTTAATATGGCAGAGACTGAAGAACGTTTACGCCGGACGATGATGTTCGTCCCCGGCAACAACCCGGCCATGTTGAAGGACGCTGGGATCTACGGCGCCGACTCCATCATGTTTGACCTGGAAGATGCCGTTTCTTTGAAGGAAAAGGATGCCGCCCGGGACTTGGTTTATGAAGCCTTGCAGACAGTGGACTACGGCAACGCTGAAAAGGTCGTCCGGGTCAATGGCGTCGACACCCCGTTTTACAAGGATGACGTTCGGGCGATGGTTAAGGCGGGTATTGATGTCATTCGCCTGCCGAAGACTGAAACAGCCGACATGATCAAGGAATTAGTGGACGATGTCGCCTCTGCCGAGACTGAATTTGGCCGAGAAGAGGGCTCCACCCACGTGATGGCGGCCATCGAAAGTGCCAAGGGCGTGGTTAACGCCAACGAAATCGCAGCCGCTTCCGACCGGATGATTGGGATCGCGTTGTCCGCCGAAGACTACACTACCGACATGAAGACTCACCGGTACCCGGATGGCCGCGAGCTGGAATATGCCCGCAACGTTATCCTACATGCTGCTCGGGCCGCCGGTATTGCGGCTTTCGATACGGTATTCACCAACCTGGACGACGAAGCCGGCCTGATTCGCGAGACGCAATTTATTCACCAGCTGGGTTATGACGGCAAGTCCGTCATCAATCCGCGGCAAATCGCGGTGATCAACAAAGTCTATGCACCAACCAAGGCGGAGATTCAAACTGCACAGCAAGTCATTGCAGCGATTGAAGAAGCCCACGAGAAGGGTTCCGGCGTCATTTCCCTGAACGGCCAAATGGTCGATCGGCCAGTGGCTCTGCGGGCCCAGCGGGTCATGAACTTAGCCAAGGCGTCACACTTAGTAGACGAGGAGGGCAATTATGTCGAAGAATAATGTCGGTGTGGATATTCCCGATTCCATTTTGAATCAGTATGATTACAAACCCTATGCGGGGGCAAAATTGGGCAACCCCGTCAGTCAACGGGTTGCTCCTCAAGTGCGTGCCCAATTTGGCGAGAACAAGGTCGTTAATTCCATCGCCGATGTCGTCAAGGCCGAGGTCAAAGACGGTATGACGATTTCCTTCCACCACCATCTGCGGGAGGGCGACCAAGTCTTCAATGAAGTGATGCAGGTGATCATTGATCAGGGTATCAAAGATCTGACCCTGGCCCCGTCTTCTTTGACCAACGTCATGAACGACATGGTCGTCAAGGCAATTAAGGCTGGCACAGTCACCCACATCACTAGTTCCGGCATGCGCGGTTCCCTGGGTGATGCGGTTTCCCACGGTGCCTTAAAGAGCCCCGTGATTTTCCGTTCCCATGGCGGCCGGGCCCGGGCGATTGAAACCGGCAAAATCAAGATCGACGTGGCCTTCCTTGGCGTGCCGAACTCAGATGCGGAGGGCAATGCCAACGGTATGACCGGCGATGCTGCCTTTGGTTCTCTGGGGTATGCCCTGATGGATGCCAAGTACGCCAACAAAGTCGTGCTGCTGACCGATAATCTGGTGGACTACCCGAATACGCCGGCCTCCATTAACCAGACCCAGGTCGATTATGTGGTTAAGGTTGCTCAAGTTGGTGATCCAGACAAGATTGGTTCGGGCGCAACTCGGTTTACCAAGGATCCCAAGGAATTGAAGATCGCTCAAATGGTCAACGACGTGATTACCCATTCCCAATACTTCAAGGATGGCTTCTCGTTCCAGACCGGTTCCGGCGGTGCCGCGCTGGCCGTGACCCGGTACTTACGCCAATCGATGCTGGACAAGGGCATCAAGGCGTCCTTCGCCTTAGGCGGAATCACCAAGCCGACCACTGATTTACTGGCCGAGGGTCTCGTGAAGAAAGTCATGGACGTCCAAGACTTCGATAAAGGCGCTGCAAATTCTATGCATACTAACCCTGCACAGCAGGAAATTGATGCTTCCTGGTATGCAGATCCCTTCAACAAGGGCGCTATGGTTGATAAGCTGGATGTCGTGATCCTGTCTGCGCTGCAAATCGACACGGACTTCAACGTCAACGTCTTGACCGGTTCCGATGGTGTTCTGCGGGGCGCTGTTGGCGGGCACCAAGATGCTGCCACGGCGAAGCTGACGATCATTTCCGCACCGCTGGTTCGGGGCCGCTTGGCAACCATCGTACCGAAGATGACCTCCATTACGACGCCGGGCGAATCCATTGACGTCGTGGTAACCGAGATTGGGATTGCCATCAATCCGCGGCGCAAGGATCTCATTGATGCGTTGAGCCATATTCCGGGTGTGCCGGTGTTCACGATTCAAGAGCTGGCCGCCAAGGCGGAGGCTATTGTGGGCAAGCCCAAGGCGATTGAGTATACGGATCGGCCGGTGGCCCTGGTGGAATACCGGGACGGCAGTTTGATTGATGTGATCAATCAGGTTAAGGATTAATCTGTTACACTTTTAAATACGCGTCGGTGCTGCTGATCACCAGTGCCGGCGCGTATTGTATATAATTGGTAGCAAGGAAGAAAGGTGACATCATGGCAGAGACGATTTTCGATCAGGGGGCAGACGAGGATATTATGGCAGTGCTGGCCAATAAGGATGCCCGGGTGGCGTATCAGGATAAGCTCATGGCGGACTATCCGGACAGTACGATTTTGGCCACTAAGCTGAATATTCCGGGGCCGATCAAGAATAATGATCATTTGGAGCAGCTGTTTGCAGCAGGTGTTCGGCAACTGCACGCCCTGTTTCCGACGGGTACGGTGACGGTCCAGCCGGAGTGGCATAAGCCCACCGGTCCAGAAGCTTTCTGGGTTGTTGCCCTGCCGGTCAGGGCGGCGAAGGAGCGGGCGATTCAGTTTGAGGACCAGTATGCCCTGGGCCGCCTTTTTGATGTGGATGCGCTCACCTTGGCCACGAAAGAAAAACCGTTATCCCGCCAGGATTTGGGTTATCCGGCCCGCCGCTGCCTGATCTGCGGCCGGCCGGCCAAGGAGTGCGCCCGGTCCCGCCGGCACAGTGTCGCTGAATTGCAAGCGGAGATCAGCCGCCGCTATTTTACCTACTTTAATCAGGATATGGCCCATGCAGGTAAGTGAGCTGTCGTTGCTCGCGGAACGCGCGTTGATCTATGAAGTGCTGGTGAACCCGAAACCGGGGTTGGTCGATCCGGTGAGTGCGGGGGCCCATCGGGATATGGATGTCTTCACATTTGTGGACAGTGCGACTGCTCTGCGGCCATATTTTGAACAAGTCGCAAAAATTGGCGCCGCATACCCGGAGACCGATTTGCGCGGATTATTTCACGCTATTCGGCCAGTGGGGGTCCAGGCAGAGAAGACGATGCTTGCGGCGACGGCGGGAATCAATACGCATAAAGGCGCAATTTTTTCCCTTGGTGTGCTGGTGGCGGCGACTGCCTGGACGATGCAGCAAGATGCGGTCCTGACAGTGAACCGCATCATCCGCGCCGTTCAGGCAATGCTGGCCGGTTTAACGGCTAATGATTTCGCTGGCGTGCAGGAAAAATCCCCAGCAGAATTAACGGCTGGGGAACGGGAATATCTGAAATACGGCTTCACCGGTATCCGTGGCGAAGCCGAGGCCGGCTTTCCCGCGGTAACCGAATGGGCGTTGCCGTTTTTGCGGACGCAAGCAGCCGGTGATCGGAATACCCGGTTGCTGGACACCTTCATGGTAATCGTCGCCCATACCCGGGACAGTAATGTGATCAAACGGGCCGGCACGGCGGATATTATTCCCTGGGTTCATGACCAAACTGCCGCTTATTTCCAGCTGGGCGGTGCTCAAACCGCGGCCGGCAGGCAGTTTCTCACCGATTTGAACGCCACGTTCATTGACCGCAATTTGAGTTTGGGCGGCAGTGCGGATCTGTTGATTTTGACCATCTATCTGGCGCTCGTGTTTGATTGGCTGCCATTTCACGAGGAGGACCAGACATGATTCAGTGGCGTTCCATTCAGCATGGTGATGAAGCCGCCATCGTGGCGGTGTTCATCGCCAGCGTGCATCAAGTGGCCCGGCGGGATTACCCGCCGGAACAATTAGCTGCTTGGGCACCGGAGACTGGCATCGACCCGGTGGCGTGGTGCGCACCGCTGTTTCAGGACGACTCGCTGGTGGCCGTCAGTGCCGACCGCATCGTCGGGTTCGCTAACATGACCCAGGCGGGGTATCTGGATCGCGTCTATGTAGCGCCGACGCATCAAGGCCAAGGGATTGCCAGCCATTTGGTCGATGTGTTGGAACAGCATGCCCGCAACCGCGGTGTGCACCGGATCACGGTGGCCGCGTCGCACACGGCGTTGGCATTTTTCAAGGTGCACGGATATCAAGTTGTGCGGGCGAACATTGTGGAGCGGGATGGTGTCAGGATCGGTAATACGATCATGGCGAAAGTAATTTAAAAGGGCCAGCAAATCGGCATTATCCTCCGGTTTGCTGGCCCTTTTTAGCTTATGCTGTGAATGTAACGTTCCGAGTTTTTTGCGGCCATAAAGCGGATGGCATTATCACCATCGTTAAAGTCGCAAACATCATGGGGAGCGGTGCTTAATTCGGATTGTATAACAGCCACGCGAGAAATTCCACGAGTATCCATTTGTGCTTTCAGTTAGGCATATAATTTTGCCAAAAACGCAGCTGAATCAAAAGGCATCTCTGGTGCGTCAATATAGCCATAAACACCGTCACCTAAATTGCTTGTTCAAGTTGGAAAACGTTCTTCGTCAAAGTCATACCGCAAAATCTCCTGAGCGTTCTGATAGGTCGTACCGTGGAAACCAATCATCATTGCATGATTCATCCTTTCCTGCTGCAAAGATAAATTACGCAGAAAAAGACGAGAAATAGAAATAGATATGACCATCATGTCGATGGTCGCAAATTCGATGCCTGTGATCAGTGGTTATCAATTGGATTCTTCGAAGGCAGAACCGTGATAATGAGTGTAATCAGCCACAGAACAAAGTAAACAATCCACGCAATCGCAATGGTGCGCGAGTTTGCAACAATCATTGCTGTAATTAACTGAGCGCCCCATAACACCCCGTACCACCACGGGCTCACTCCAGCATCCCGGAAACGACGCAGGAGCAAAGTGAATTGCGGTAAAGCAAATAAGGAACTCACAGCGAATACGACGCCGATTGTCGACCACAACACGCGGAAAGCACCAGCACCCGGGTCCAAAAGTGTGGTCGTCACGGCATATGTTGAAAATAAGATCAACGGAACCGCAACAATCAGTGAGATGACGGCAATAATAACCCCCCATAAGACGATCCACCAGTACTCGGACCGGCTGGACCGGCCGCTGAAGACGCCTGCCCGGCGGAAGAATTCAGGGATGGCACCGACCATACCGACCCGGCGGCCGTCCTCATTAGGCCGGGTGGACCACAGCGGAACTGGGTGACGGGTGGGCAATACTTTAATCACAAGGTCGGCGAGATACAAGATGCCAATCGTGATTTGCACCGCTGTCGTGGAAATAGCCAAGCCAGTCAAGAAGATGGGCACGACGCGGGTGATCAACAGCAGCCATGGATTGACGCCGGCATCCCGATACCGGCGAATGAGCAGCGCCCAGCTTGGCAACCCTTGGAATAGGAACCATTCCAGGATGAGGACGACGACAATTCCCAGAAAACCGCCAAAAACGTATTCCAGCGGCTGATTATCATTCTGATCCCAGGCCAGGAATCCGGCAGCCGCGCCGCTGACCAACAATAGAATGAGCCCGGCAACAGCGATCAGCGTATTCATTAGGAAAACCCACCAATACTGGCCTCGGGTGCTGCTGCCGCGGAAGTCGCCGGCGCGGAACCAGAAGTCTTTAAATGCGTGAACAAAGCCTACCTGTGTGTTCATCTCGAAGACACCCCTTTTAAAAATTGCATCCAGCGAGTTGCGGCTTTCCTAGGACCTGTTGAATAGAAGTTACACGTCCCGACCAGATTTCTTCGTTGGCAAAACGGTAATCACAACTTCCACCAGCCAAAGGACGATCCGCACGATCCAAGCAAAAACGATAGCCTTGTCACTGGCGATGATTAAGGTGACGATCACATTCATCACCCATAAAGCGCCGTACCACCAAGGACTCACCCCGGCATCCCGGAACCGGCGAAGCAATAGGGTGAGCTCGGGCAGGGTAATGAGAGACCCGAGGCCGATCAAGAGGCCCAAAACTAGAAAATAACGGGTGAGATTCGGCACATCACCGACTGCACCGGAAGCTCCTTGCACGCCTAGAAAAATGATCATCGGCACAATGGCCATGGTCACCACCATGATCACGATGCTGATGAGGATCGACAGCAAGCATACCCACCAATATTGAGACCGGCTGGAGCGGCCGCTGAAGATGCCGGCCCGCCGGAAGAAATCGGCCAACGCACCGCCCATACCAACTTTGCGGCTCGGCTCATTCGGCCGGGTCGACCAGAGCGGCACGGGATGGCGGGTGGGCAGCAATTTGACCACTAGATCAATAGTGCCCAGTACCAGCACGATGATCCAACCAATCAGGTTATTGCCCGCAATCAGCATAATCACGATCGGTGCGAGCCAGGTAACCAGCAACAGCCAAGGGCTGACCCCTGCATCTCGGTACCGGCGAATGGTTAAACTCAAATTGGGCAGCCCTTGATAGAAGAACCAAGCCACCAATCCGACCACAATGACGCCGACGGTGCCGCCAAAGAGTTGCACGGGCAGACCCGGACCAATTTCATGAGTGCCGAAACTAAAAATGTAGATAGCTAACCAAATTGCGCCGACAGTGACGAGGGCAATCAAGAAGTTTAATAAAACGATCCACCAATATTGTCCCCGCGTACTGCTCCCGCGGAAGTCTCCGGCTCGGAACCAGAAATCTTTAAATGCGCCGACAAAGCCCTTTTGGGAGTTCATCGCCACCACCTGCCTTTCACTGACAAATTGTGAGCGCCAAACAAGTGTGATGCAATGGAAACAGGTGAGGTCTTACAAGACTGTAAGGCAGGGCTCATATATGGGCCGTCTGTTTCGTCGGCAGCGCAGTGATGATGACTTCAATGACAAGAATAACAGCTGTGGCAATCCAAGAGGCCGCGTATTGTTTGCTGAGAATCAGCCCGACGGAAACGACTACCTGCAACAACGTGAGTACCCCATACCACCAAGGATTGATTTCAGCGTCCCGAAAGCGGCGAATGACTAAAGTTAAACTGGGTAAATAAACCAATGATGCTAACCAGACGAAGATACTGCGAAATGCATAATAACCAGACAGGTCAACATCCATCCGGCCAGGATGGGAGCCGAGGACAAGAAAGAAGATCGAACCGATCATCATCAGAATAAATCCTCCCAGTCCAATAATGACGGACCACAAGATGATCCACCAATATTGAGAGCGACTGGAGCGGCCACTGAAGACACCGCCGCGGCGGAAGAAATCGGGGATCGCACTCAGCATGCTCGCTTTTTGACCGTCTTCATTGGGACGAGTCGACCACTGCGGCTCTGGGTGACGAGTTGGCAGCAGCGGAATGATGATAAAACCAATCAGATAAAGAATGCTGGCAATAATGAGCGCCGCCACGTTGCGGCCGCTCAAACTAGTGATCAAGGCCGGTGCCAACCAGGTCAGCAGTAACAGCCAAGGGGTCACCCCGGCATCCTGGTAGCGGCGAATGCTGAGGGTGAGCATGGGTAATCCTTGAAATAGAAATATACCAAGGGCCACAATAAACGGTATGCCAGCGGCGGAGCCCATGAATTGCAGGGGAGAGCGGGTCCCTGACGAACCCACCCCGGCCAGTGTCGCTACGGTCAATACGCCGACAGCAATACCGAGAACCACTCCCAACAGCAAATCAATCAGAAAAATCCACCAATACTGCCCCCGGGTACTGCTCCCCCGGAAGTCGCCAGCGCGGAACCAAAAATCCTTAAAAGCTGCGACAAAACCCTTTTGCGTGTTCATTGTAAAACACCCGTCTTTCTGCTAAACCGTGGACGCCAATGTCCAAAACGGCCTGTACTAAAACGATTAGGAAGTAGAAGACTAGCCGAATCAGCTGTTAAATTCCCCGCAAGGCTGCCAAAACCTTTGCAATGGAGCAAGTGATCTATTGATTAGGCTGACTGCTTTGTCGGCAATACAGTAATCACAAGGAGGACAATGCTGAGAATGCCGACAATAATGAAGCCCCAATTGAATTGTTTACTGCCGGCAATGAATGCACTGGCACCAAGCTGCATGATGAACAGCACCCCATACCACCAGGGATTAACACCGGCGTCCCGGAAGCGGCGTACGGTTAATGTGAGATTCGGCAGGTAAATCAGGGAGGTCAAGCCCAGCAATACGCCAAGGTACATGAAGAAGCCGGTGAGGTCTGGCACACCGGATGCAGAATTCAGACTGCTGACAACGGAAATTACAGTGAATGGAACGGAAATGACCGTGATTGCAATACCAATAATCACGCCCCATAGCGTGATCCACCAATATTGAGACCGGCTTGACCGGCCGCTGAAGACACCGCCCCGGCGGAAGAAGTCTGGAATCGCCTCGACCATGCTCACTGTCCGGCTATCCTCATTCGGCCGTGTAGTCCAGGCCGGGACCGGATGCCGGGTAGGCAGCAGGGTAATGACTAAATCGGCCAGCCGCAAGAGTCCGGCGATCACTTGTCCGGTTGTGTTTCGGCCTGCAATTGCGAGGATGATGCCCGGCGCCAGCTCAGTCAGCAGCAATACCCAAGGGGTGACCCCAGCATCCCGATACCGGCGAATGACCAACGACAAGCTGGGCAATCCCTGATAGAGGAACCAGAATAAGAGAAGGATAAAGGTGACCCCGGCAACGTTACCGAATAGATGGAAAGGATTGACATTACTATTCGGACCAATCGCCATGAAAGAAGACAACGCACCACCAATTAAGGCAACTACAAAGACCAATCCAAGCAGAAAATTGATCAGAAAAATCCACCAATACTGCCCCCGGGTACTGCTCCCCCGGAAGTCGCCAGCACGGAACCAAAAGTCCTTAAAAGCTGCGACAAAACCCTTTTTCGTGTTCATCCCAAACACCCCTCTTTCTGCCTCAAGTGTGGACGCCAAGGAATGTAAACGCAATCAAGATGACTTGGACCTTACGAAACTGTTAGACGATAAAAGATGGGCCGAATTAACGTAAAACCCGCCTAATAGCCGCCTAAACCATTACAATGGTAAGTGGGAGGGCGATTGTTTATGTCTATCATTAACGAAGATGAACGGATTCAAATCTTGAAGGACTTGGTGGCCATTCCGTCGGTGAATGAACACGAGCTGCAAGTGGCCAACTACCTGCAGCAGCTGCTGGCCAGCCACCAGATCGAAAGCAAGGTCCTGCCCGTGACCGGCGATCGGGCAAATCTAGTGGCAGAAATTGGCCACGGCCAGCCGGTGCTGGCAATTTCCGGACACATGGATGTCGTTGATCCAGGGACCAAAACCGATTGGGACAGCGATCCATTCACATTGACTGAACGCCAAGGCAAGCTCTTTGGCCGCGGCGCCACGGACATGAAGGGCGGTCTCGCCGCGATGGTCATTGCAATGATCGAATTGGCCGCCCAGGGCAAACCAGAAAAGGGCACGATTCGCCTGATGGCGACCATGGGCGAAGAAGTCGGTGAGCTGGGGTCGAAGCATTTCTTAGATGCTGGTTATATGAAGGATGTTGATGCCTTGCTGATCGGCGAACCTTCCGGCTGGTTCGTCGCTCACGCCCACAAGGGTTCCATGGATATCCGCTTCACATCCCATGGTCGGGCGGCGCATAGTTCTATGCCGGAGCAAGGGTTTAACGCCATTGACCCATTGTTGCAACTGCTGCAAGACGGCAACCATCTTTTCCGAGAGATGAACCAGCAGACCAACGAGCTGCTGGGGCCGCTGACGTTTAATACCACCATTATCCATGGTGGCCAGCAGGTGAACTCGATTCCGGATAAAGCCATCGCGGAGGTGAATATCCGGACGATTCCTGAGTCTAACAACGCTGAAGTCACGAAAGAGTTGAAGCGGTTGGTAGCTATTCAAAAGGAAGATGGCGCCCAGATTGATATGGACGTGTATATGTCCCAACCCTCCCGCGCAGTGCAGGGCGATTCAAAGCTCGCCGACCTGGTGGCGGAATTGGGCAAGCAGGCCAGCGGTAAAGAATTGAAACGCGGCGGCATTGCCCCGGTTACGGACGCGTCCAATCTGCTAGCGGGCAAGCCGCAGGACTTTCCGTTCATTATTTTTGGCCCGGGGAATAACACGCCGCATCAGGTGAATGAATCTGTGCCGAAGAAGATGTACCTGCAATTCTGTGATTTGTATCAGCAGGTGTTTGAACATTACTTGACTGATTAATAATGGGCATTGCCCTCACGTAGTGTCGTTGATGGGATATTCTCGTTGCGTTAGTAGTGTCTTGTTTTTTGCGTATGCCAACGCTGTTTGCGGCAAATTGCGCAGCCTCGTACGACTGAGGTCTCTTTTTTCCTGCTCAGTTAGTACAGCGCTTTCTTTTTTGCTATACTCAGCATGATTAATGAGGAGGCAAACGAATGGACATTGATTACGCAGCAGGGATTGTCCCCGCTCCGCGGCAGCTGGCGTGGCAGCGGCAGGAATTCTATGGCTTCATCCACTTTGGCATGAATACGTTCACCGACCAGGAATGGGGGACAGGGCAAGAGTCGCCGGCATTATTTAATCCAACGCACCTGGACCCGCGCCAGTGGGCGGATACCGCACGACGGGCAGGGATGACCGGCTTGATTCTGACCTGCAAACACCATGACGGCTTCTGCCTGTGGCCCAGCCGCTATACGGACCACACCGTGGCCCAGTCGACCTGGCGGGATGGTCAGGGGGATGTGGTGGCGGAGACGGCCCAGGCCTGTTGGGAGTTTGGGTTGAAATTCGGCATTTATTTGTCGCCCTGGGATCGGGCCGAGCCCACTTATGGGACGGGCACACCCTATAACGATTTCTACATTAACCAGCTCATTGAATTACTGACGCAGTACGGGCCGATCTTTGAAGTCTGGCTGGATGGGGCCAATGGCGAAGGACCAAACGGTAAGAAACAGCACTACGATTGGACACGGATCTATGAAACGGTACGCCGCTATCAGCCGGAGGCCGTGATTGCCGTGTCTGGTCCTGATGTTCGCTGGGTGGGCAATGAAGCAGGTCATACCCGGACCGATGAGTGGAGTGTGGTGCCGGCGGGGCTTCGGGATACCGAAAAGACGGCGGACCGGTCGCAGAAAGCCGATGATGCGGCCTTTGCCCAAACATATACGTTAGCGGATGACGACCTGGGCAGCCGCCAGGCTTTAGCTGACTATACCGGTCCGCTGGTGTGGTATCCGGCGGAGGTCAATACGTCTATTCGGCCGGGGTGGTTTTATCATGCCGACCAGGACACGGCGGTGAAATCGGCGGATGCGCTGTTTGCTCTTTACCAGCAGGCCGTTGGCGGCAACGCGACGTTGTTATTGAACCTGCCGCCTATGCCCAGCGGTCAATTGGCTGAGCCGGATGTTGCGGTACTGGCCGCTTTGGGTCGCCAAGTCCATGCTTTTCAACAGGAAAATCTGCTGGCTGGCGGGCAAGTCACTTTCTCATCAGTTCAACAGGGGATGCCGGCCGGTTCTTTGTTCACGCACAGTACTCAATCGGAATACTGGCAGCCGGCAGCAGATGATTCCGCGCCCACCGTGACAGTGGTGCTGCCCCACCCCGTGACGTTGAATGCCCTGGTTCTGCAAGAAGAAATCAGCCGCGGTCAGCACATCGAAACAGTCCAAGCAGCCGTCCAGCGGCCTGGCACGACGGCTTGGGAGCCTGTCGCCACGATTGGCACGGTTGGTTATCAGCGCATTGCGCGTATGCCTGAAATGACCGTGCAAGCGGTCCGATTGGTCTTCACGCAGTACCGCCAATTCCCGACGTTGCGTTATTTAGGCGGCAACTTACTCACTTAAACAGAAAAATACCCGCAATCCGGCACCGGGTACACTCCCTTCAGGGTGGACAGACCAAATAATCAAAGGTCTGTTCTCCCAGAAGGGAGTTTTTTTATGCGGCGGAAGGGAATCCGTTACTCTTTGGAAGACAAGATTGAGTTCGTTAATCGAGTACTGTCTGGCCAGTCACTCATGGATGTTCAGCGATCCGGAGGGCCGCGCAAGGAAGCATTGAGTCAATGGGTACAGAAGTATAAACAATGGGGAGCAGCCGGACTCGTCCCTAAGGAACGAGCACCGCGACGCCAACAGCGTAAGCGCACGACGTATTCCAG
>NZ_AUEH01000050.1 GCF_000425885.1 Schleiferilactobacillus harbinensis DSM 16991 | reverse complement strand
CTTTACGACGAAGAAAGCGATTCGATTGTCGACCTTGTATTTGTTGTAACGCCGACCCGCACAAGGTTCCAAATCTACACAGAAAATGTGATAGCCAAGGCCAAGCGCATCTCTATGGGAACGTATGAGATGGCACTAAATCGGTATCCAACTATTCCAGAAGGACCATTTGATTAGGAAAGTTCTTGGATCAAAAATGGCAGCCCCTGCGGACTGCCAAAATCAGTAACTAATTCGCCCCTAATTGGGGAACAACACGAGAACGACCTTTTAATATTTGAGCTGTCCACTTGACGGGGCACCGCCCCGTCTGCGCTTATTTTTTTGCCAAAAAAGCCAGGAACCACGCATGTTTAACGTGATTTCCAGCTTTCAAGTTTCAGAAGGGAGTTAAAATGCTAGTCGCCCGCTATGATTATTTCTCGCTGGTGTTTCAGCCCATCCGCGTCGCCAACGAGGTTGTGTGATCGCATCACAGCATCATCAGCCGCAAATTCTTTGTTAGCATCCGTGATGCTGGGATTGCTCTGCCGGAGTTGGTGGTACACCGCCACTAAACTGGAAAAGTTAAACAGCTCCGAGGAGATACGCGTTGTCAGCCGGCTCTCGTCAAGACGGCGGATAAGAATTTCTGCCTCGTCGAGCAATCGCTTGTGCAGCAAAAGAGCCAGGATGTTGAGCTCGACCTCCGCCGCGCTTTGAGCATTATCTACCATCTTCAGGTATTCTGAAGCGCGCCGGAATATGGATTGGGATATCCGCATCAATTGCTTCGCATCCAAATAGGTGAGAATAAAGCCGACGAGATGGAGCTCATACTGTAACCAGTCTTCCGTATTAAATAGATAGTCAGTAACTAGCTTGATGTCATCAGAGGACGGATCGGGACCATCCAAAATAGCCAGAGCAGCCGCGGCAACGACGGTGTTTAACCGATACTGATCATTAGGATCATCAGCAGCTACAATTTTTTCTTTCTCAGACTGAGCCAATTCTTTAATTCTGGCACTGTTACCAGCCCGCAAGGCGTTGGTGAGTTCTCTGAAGAAAACGATGGACGGTGTCCATAGGTGGCGATTGACCCGGTACAGATACTCAGTCATGTTGATGTTCATGCGATTCAACAGTTTCACTAAGTTTTCCAGGGTGGTCATCACTTCGCCGCGTTCAAACCGGGAAAGCCCAGAGACGGACATGATGCCGGAAGCAACATAATTTATTGTGAGATTTCGGTCTTGCCGCATCTCGCGAACAACAATTCCATACCGTGAATCGAGTGCCATAAAAGTCCTCCTTGTGATGACTAGAAAAATTTTCTGAAATAAAGAGTGGAGATGGTTTCAACAACTATGTAAGTAAACAAACCGTTAATTAAATTGAACTATAGTTGCTGGTCGTCACTGTTGCTGGAGCAAAGCAAAAACCGGGAAACTGGCTCAATCGGTGGATCTGGGCGAATACACAATAGTTGCCAAATGCTTCACGCTGACTGGATACTGTTAAAATCAATTACGGCAATCAGTAATGATGGATAATCAAAGACTGGTAAGCTTCCCAACAAGTCTTTCGCGCTGCTGTTCGATAAATCTGATCTCAGGTGTGAGATGCAGCCGCTGCATACTCGCAATGATCCACCGGAAGGAGTCGTTAGCCTCATCAACGTTGCCGAGCAAATATTGGTAAACGGCCTTCAAGTTTTCAAAGTGAAATGTATGATCTGTAAGGTGACGGGTACCCGGCGTGTGTTCGATACGCTGAATCAAATCACTGGCTTCATCTAGGCGATTGATGCTGAGAAAGATGGCCAAAACGTTCAACACGATTTCGGTGGTTTTTTCATCATTGGCCATAACGTCTTTGTATTTCATCACTTTAGCGAAGATGGTGTCCGCTACATATCCCAACACATCGGGGCCGGCGAAATAGGCAACAAAGCCAGCCAGGTACAAATCATATTGCATCCAGTTAGTGATGCCCAGTAAATAGTCCATGACTGCTGTGACGTTTGCGGCCAGTGGCGGCTGGTCATCGTCAACTAAGCCGACAGCACACTCTGCCGCAATACTATTCAGCCAGTGCTGATCCAACGGACTATTTGGTTCAATAATTGCGGCACGTTCTTCCTCTTGCAGCCGTTTGAGCTCAGTTATGTCAGATTGGGTGACGCCCTTTGTCAATTGATCGAATAAGCGAATGAAAGGCGTCCATTGATAGTGATTGACGTGATACATAAATTCAGCCATGGTGATATTCATTCTATCCAGCATCGGTAAAAACTTTTCAAGGCCAATGGACCCCTCGCCCCGTTCGAATTTACCTAAACCTGACGTAGAAATGATATCGCGGGCGACTTGGTTCATGGACAGGCCGCGCGATTGACGCAGCGTGCGAAAGGTACTGCCGAGTGATGCGGATGCGGGAGCGGGAATGGATGACATGAAAACCTCCAATGGGGATGCGCGGGCGTGAGACGACAATTAGCAACCAGTTTACCGCAAAGCAGAACCGTTCGGCAAGACAGTTGCCAGTAGTGTAATGGGCTTCTATGGCGCAGACCCGTTACAGTGCCGGCAAATTCAATGATGCGGATCGTTGGAGCGGGTAAGCCAGTTTAACTGGATAACCGCGTGAAGAATTAGGAGGTCAATTATGGGAAAAATTGCAAGAACACTGACTATCGCAGGAGCGGTTCTGGGCTTAGCCCTTGTTGCGCCAGCCGCGCCGGCATTAGCGGTCAGCAGTACCAGCACGGGCGTGGTGAATCCGACTAAGGAACAGCCCTGGTACCAACAATATCAAGCGACACCATTAAGTGCCACCATCGACATCAATTATGTGCCGGGCTATGGCGTGGCTGTCTGGACGGCACCGGTTGGGGGTCATACGATCCCTGGCAAGTTGCTGATGACCGGTACGAAGTGGAAGACCGTACGGACGACCAAGGTCAACGGGACTGATTGGTATGACTTGGGCGGCAACCAATGGATTGCCGCGCCGTATGCCCATGTGTACGGTGCACCAAACAGCACCACGGAAATTGCGACCAGCAAGGTAGCGACGATCAACTACGTGCCTGGCTATAGCATCGCCGTTTGGACATCGCCGAACAACGGCACCCGCGTGCCGGGCAAGATGCTTAAACACGGCACTGCTTGGCGGGTCGTGGGCACTTTGAATAACGGTGAACTGTGGTACGACTTAGGCGGCCATCAGTGGATCCAAGCCCGTTACACTAAATAGCGAGACTGAGTACAGTACCGACCGAATAGAAACCAAGACCGTCACTGGTGCGTGGAAAACACCGGTAGCGGTCTATTTTTTACCTGCCAGGGCGGTGTGTTGCGGTGTCATTTTAAAATTATGCCGCAAATGCGGCCAAACATGCTCGTCTGACCAAGCAATGATCACGCCGTTAAAGAGCATCGAAAAGGCAGTTGCCACATTAATTCCCAGCAGCTTGCCGGAGAACGCCCAAGCGATGGCTGTGACGATAATGGGCGGGATGAAATCCACTAACTGTGACGCAGTGGCGTTGCCGTGCAAGTAGCGGAAACGGAGAATGTTGCTGGTGTCATCATTGGGGTGCATGATAATGTTGGCTCGTTGATACAACGAAATGGCGATGCCAAAGGTCATGACACCAAAACAGGAGACAAGTGTCCGGGCGAGCAGCGGCCAACTGCCTATCCCCAGAATGGTGAACAGCCAGGTGAAAATGTTGACGAAATAGCCGTAGAACATGGCGTAGATGACTTCAGCAACGAAGCGCGGGACATCAATATGCCGAATCAGGACTTGATTCGTGGCGGCACTGAACACGCCGCTGACAAAAAGCACGATACCGATGTTCCAGCCCTGCCAGGCACTCAGGTTGACCGCCGCGGCGGTCCAAATCCCGCTGCCCATAGCGCCGACAATACACAAGCCCTGGCCCATGGCATTCAGTAATAGCCCCGTGATCAAGCCAGTCCAGCGTTCTGGTAATGTATTTTTGATATTCACCGCCTCCTTTCGCGACCGGTTACCATTATCTCGGGAGTGGAGAAATAATACAAGCCGAATATCAGCATTTTGATTTTTCCGCCGCCTGTGTTCTGCTGATCGACAGGTCAAGGAGACGAGCCAAATGGATAGTATTGTCACGTGCAATGCCCAGCGTCAGATGCAGATGACTGGCTTGGTATGACATGATGACCTTGTTTTCAGACTAGCGGGCATAGTAAATTGCAGGCGGTGATCATAATGAATTTCAAAGGCATCGAGCAACTGATTAAAGAAATGGCCGATATGGCATCTGTAGCGGACTATATTTCTTACGATACTGGTGTGCCTTTGTTTTTGACGATTATCGTGCAAAATGATGCGGAGACGGGCATCTCTATCCAGTCCTTTCTAGCGCTTGAACGTGTATCGGCCTGCTTAGGCTTCTATGGCACGCCGTTCCAAATGACCCACGAGGCGGCTGCGAAAGACCCGCAGCGGATCATCGCAATTCGTTTCCGTATTCGGAGCCGCGACGTCCGAGTATTAGAGGCAAAAATTCAGTCTGGATATCAAGAGCAAGCACGGCGCTAAAGATGTATAAATAGCAAGCAGGGATATACGCGCTTAAGCCCAGCTAACAGAAAAAACAATCAACACGTTTGATGACCACACACCAGTTGGTAGTCATCGAGCGTGTTGATTGTTTTGGTGGTTTGTGTTTAAGCTTGGCTTAATTGATCCAGATGCACTACCCGGTCATATTGGCGCTGTAACTGCTCAGGGACCTGATGGGCGACTTCAATCAGGGTGTTCGAACTGTGTAAAAACTCTTGATGGACTTGGGCGGCAAGTTTATCGTCCAATGCTGAAGTTGCCTCATCAGCGAGCAAGAATGGACGATTGTAGAGTAAAGCCCGGGCAATCTCAATACGCTGAATCTGACCGCCGGATAGATTTTTTCCGTTTTCAACAATTTGATAATCCAACCCTTTATCTTCAACCAGATCAGTTAAACCGGCTTTCTTTACAGCGCTTTGAATTTGATTCAAAGCAAAGTGATGGCCCAAAGTGATGTTGTACTTTAAAGTATCATTAAAAAGAAAAGGATCTTGCTTCACTAAGCTGAATTGTTTGCGCAATGCCGTCTTGTCAATCTTAGTTGCTGCGGTCTGCCCCAGTTGATAACTGCCATGGACTAAAGGAATTTCACCTTCTAGAACCCGCAAAAAAGTTGATTTACCATAACCGGAAGGCGCCATGATCAAAACCTTTTCACCGGGCTGGATGGTAACGTTGAGATGGTTGAAGACTAGTTTGTGATCAAAAGCAACGCCAGCATCGTGGACCGTCAAAGGGGCGTCCTGAGGAGCAGGAAGACCGGTTGACGCTGGTTGCTGATCAACTTGCTGGGCATGGGTAATCTTGGCCAGAATAGGCTTAGCAGCCCCCCATTGGGTGTACGCATTGACGGAGCGCAATAAGGGATTACTGATATCATTTGATAGCTGCATAACGCCCATAAACTTTGCGATAGAAGACCATCCGAGAATAATGCGGTAAACACCAATGCCAAAGGGGAGCAGCATCGCAAAGATCAAGGCTACCAGCAAGGCCAACGATTGTGACGTGCCAATGGTGAAGTTTAAGTGGAAAAGGCTTTTTTCCAATGATTGGGCGAGTGAATTTGTTCGCTGTTTGACAGCGTCATTAGCTTGATAAGCCCGGGCGGTGTCGAGTCCAGATAAGAAGTCCTTTAGCTGTCCAGTCCAAGAAGCGTTGATTTTCGACCATTGCTTAGAGGCGCCTTTAACCCGTTTTTGCATGACTGTGGTGGCTAATACAGGCATCATATTGCCAACAAGAAAGGCTAAGGTCAGCACCCAGTCAAAGTAAAGCGAACCAACAATCGCGCCGAGGAAAGTGACACCCTGCTCAATAATTGTTAATTCACTCGTCACCCCGTTGGTTTCCAACATCTTCAAATCGTTTGTCATGAAAGAAATTTGCTGACCACTATCCCGCGTGAGCGGTTGTTTATCAACCATGTACTTGATCATGACCGATTTAATAGCGACATTGGTGGATTCAGTAATCGCTGCTTTTAGAATCGCTATAAGCCAAGAGAAGACACCTAGTAATATAAAGATTCCAAGGCCAATAATTGCACTATGGGTAAATTGGCTCAAACTCCGATGGGTCGCGGCAGCCATGAAGCGCGTCACTGTCCAGGCCAACCCAACGTTAGCAATACTGCCTGAAATACAAGCCAGTACATAAAGCAGTAATTGATTTCGCTTACCATATTTCCAGATAATCAAATCGAGGCCCCCTAGATAAGCTTCTGGTGTGAAAAAAAAACGACCCTGCAGTGTCTGCAGAGCCGTTTATCATTCTACACTCTGTATTCTCTAACTATACCACTAAACTGAGCAGCAATACACCGCCCAAGCCAACCACCGAAATAATCGTTTCCAACAACGTCCACGTCAGCAAGGTCTGTTTAATGGTCAAATCAAAGTATTCCCGGAACATCCAGAACCCGGCATCGTTCACGTGGCTGGCGGATAGGGAACCGGCGCCGATGGCTAGGACCATCAGGGCTGGGTTCACGCCGGCACTTTGCATCAAGGGCAGGACCAGGCCCGAGGCGGTCATAGCCGCGACGGTCGCGGAGCCCAGGGCGATCCGCAGGACGACGGCAATCAGCCAGCCGAGGATCAAGGGCGAGATATTGGTTCCCATGAAGAGGTTCTTCACGGAATCGCCGACGCCGCCGTCGATCAGGACTTGTTTGAAGGCCCCGCCGCCGCCGATGACCAGCAGCAGCATAGCGATGGATTTAACGGCTTCTTCCAAGGTGTTCATGATCTGCTTGGAGGCGATCTTGCGGTGCCAGCCCATAGCCCACATCGCAAAGAGCAGAGAAATCAGCATGGCGATACTCGGCGACCCGATGAAGGCGATGATATTATCCAGCGTCCCCGGGTTCTTCGGGGCCACCCCGCCGTGGACGACCATTTGATAGATCGTCGCCACGGCCATCAAAATGACGGGGAAGAGGGAAGTCAGCGTGGATAGGCCGAAACTCGGCGTGTCCGCCAAGTTAAATTCTTTCTGCGGTCCCAGAGCAGACAGGTTGCCCCGGCGTTCGAAGGCGTCCGGGACGATTTTCTTCGCAAAGCGGGAGAACAGCGGCCCGGCAATATAAACGGCGGGGATCGCCACGATAATGCCGTAGGCCAGGACCATCCCGGCCGGGGCGTTCAACGCCGTGGCAATGGCGGTCGGGGCCGGGTGGGGCGGCAGGAAGCCGTGGGTCACGGACAGGGCCGCGGCCATGGGGATCCCCAACGCGAGAATCGGCACGCCGGCCTCGGCCGCGATGGCAAAGATGATCGGGATCAAGAGGACAATGCCGACTTCGAAGAAGAGGGCAATGCCGATGATGAAGGAAGCCAGCACAACGGCGATTTGGATCCGCTTCTTACCGAAGGCGTTGATCAGCGTATGGGCGATCCGGTACGCCCCGCCCGCATCGGCGACCAGTCGGCCGAGCATCGCGCCGAAGCCGAAGACCAGGGCCAACTCCCCCAGTTGACCGCCGATCCCGTTTTGGATACTGGTGGCGATCTTCGCCGGCGGCATGCCCAACCCCAGGGCGACGGCCACGGCGGTGATGATCAGGGCCACGTAGGTGTTCATTTTAAACTTGATAATTAATAGGAGCAGTAAGGCAATACCCAATACTAAGACCAATAATTCCATGTGGCTTCACTCCTTATGGTGATATTAGAAAGGTGTTAATCCTCTGCCGCGATGTGGGCATTCGGGTCGGGATGGGCCCGTTGGAAGTCGGCAATAGCCGCGTATTCTGTGCTCAATTCTCGGGTCAGCCGGATCCAGATCGGCAGCAGCTGCCGGTAGACTGGGAAGACAGCCGGATTGGGCTGGTGGGTATGGGTCACGCCCACCATGTCCTTCACGGCACTGAGGTCATCGATCATCCCCAGACTCTTCATGGCGATGACCGCCGCGCCCAGGGCGGAGCTTTCGAAACTTTCTGGAATATTGACGTCTTGTTCAAAGATATCGGCCAGCATTTGCCGCCACAACGCACTGCGGGCGAAGCCGCCGGTGGCTTGGATGGCCTTGGGCTTGCCGGTGATCCCCTCGATCATCAGCATCACCATGTACAGGTTATAGACGATCCCTTCCAGCGCGGCGCGGACCATATGGGCGCGGGTGTGCTGGCGGGTGAGGCCAAAGAAGCTGCCGCGGGCGTTGGCATCCCAGATCGGTGCCCGTTCGCCGCCCAGGTAAGGGTGGAACAGCAGCCCGTCGGCGCCGGCAGGGATCTTCGACGCAATGGTCGTCAGCAGTTCATAGGAATCAATATCCATCTGTTCGGCGGTGAGTTTTTCCGGGGCAAAAAGCTGATCCCGCACCCAGCGGAAGACGATCCCGCCGTTGTTCACCGGACCGCCAACGACCCAGCGGCCGGGGGCGAGGTAATAAGTGAACAGCCGACCCTGGGGATCGACCACGGGTTTATTGGTGACGACCCGGACTGCGCCGGAGGTGCCGATAGTAACGGCTAAGACCCCGGGATCAATCGCGTTGACCCCCAGGTTGCTCAGTGTCCCGTCGCTGGCGCCCAGAATGAATGGGGTAGCCGGGTCGATGCCGATGACATCGGCATAGGCGGCCTTCATGCCGGTGAGCTGATAAGTGGTATCCACCAGTTCCGGCAATTGGTCCCGGGATACATGGGTCACGGCCAGGGCCTGGTCGTCCCAATCCATCGTGTGGATATTGAATAGGCCAGTGGCGTTAGCCAGGGAGTAATCTTGGACATAGCGGCCATATAAGCGGTGCAGGATATAGTCCTTGATGCCGATAAAGTGGGTCGTTTGCTGGATCAAATCCGGGTGTTCGGCATTCAGCCACAGCAATTTCACCATTGGGGACATGGGGTGGGTGGGCACACCGGTATTTTTGAACAGCTGCATGCCCAGCCCGTTTTCTTTCAATTCCGTCGCGTACTTGGCGGCCCGATTATCGGCCCAGGTGATCACCCGGGTCAGCGGTTTGTCGTTGGCGTCCATCAAGATCAAACTGTGCATGGCGGCGGAGAAAGACACGCCAGCCAGTTCTCCGGGCTGCACGTGGCCGCGGCGGATGACGGCGGTGAGGCCGGCGATCGTGGCGTCGAAGATTTCTTCCGGGTCTTCCTCGGCCATGTCCGGGGTGTCCTGATACAGCGGATAGGGATTATTGACGCTGGTCACGACCTGACCCTGGGTATTGAAAAGAACGACTTTGGTGCTGGTGGTGCCGAGATCGACACCGATGAGATATGTTGCCATAAATGAAGGCTCCTTCCTATCCTACTGCGGGTCCACCGCGTGGCCGCCGAATTGGTTGCGCAATGCGGCGACGACCTTGCCGGTCATGGCGTCGGGTTCTTCCGAGCGGTAGCGGGCCATGAGGGCGGCGCTGATCGCGGGGGTCGGGACGTGCAGGCGGATGGCTTCTTCCACCGTCCAGGCCCCTTCGCCGGAAGAATGCATCACACCCTTGATGGCGCTGAGTTCCGGATCGGTGCTGAAGGCGTTTTGCGCTAATTCCATCAGCCAGCTGCGGATCACGGAGCCATGGTTCCACATCTTGGTGACAGCGGCGTTGTCATAATCGTAGCCGCTCTTCGCCAGGACCTCGAAGCCTTCGCCGATGGCTTGCATCATGCCGTATTCAATACCGTTGTGGACCATTTTGAGAAAATGACCGCTGCCGGCCGGGCCGGTGTAGAGGTAGCCGTCGGTTTCCGCGATGGCTTGAAACAGCGGCGCGATGCGGGGGAAGACGTCCGCTTCGCCGCCGATCATGAAGTTGCCGTTTTGCCGGGCACCGGCCATGCCGCCGGAGGTGCCGGCATCAAAGAAATGAATGCCCTGGGCGGTCAATGCCGCCGCCCGGCGCCGGGAATCTTGATAGTACGAATTGCCCCCATCAATGACGATGTCGTCCGGGTTGAGCAATTCCGCCAGAGTGCTGATCGTTTGTTCCGTAGGGGTACCGGCGGGGACCATGACCCAGATCGTGCGCGGCGGGGCCAGAGCAGCCACCAAGTCTTTCAGTGAAGCTGCCGCTCTGGCGCCGTATTCCGTGACGGTGGTGCGGGCCGCTGCGTTCAAATCGTAGGCGACGACGTCAATGTCGTGATCCCGCATATTCTGGACCAGATTCATTCCCATTTTTCCTAAGCCGATCATGCCAATATCCATGATTAAGTTTCCTCCTCGAAGCGTTTTCTTAACTGCTGGGGCTAGTATATGCAAAATATTTCCATAAATCAAGTGCCAGGCTTGTAAATTATTTTAAAAGACGTCTCGTTATGCTATAATCGCGCTGAGAGGTGGGAGCGATGATGCAGCATTTTGCCTTGCAGTTGAAGACCTATAAGCCGCGGTTGAGCGGTCAAGAGAAACGGCTGGCGGATTATTTGCTGGCCCATCAGAGCGCGGCCAGCCAGCTATCGATCTCGCAATTGGCGGCGCAAACCGGCGTGTCCACGGCGACGATTTCTCGGTTTGCCAAGGCGCTGGGTTACGATAACTTTCAAGCCCTGCGTTTAGCTTTGGCCCAAGCGCCGGCGGGCGCGGAACAGCCGCTGTTCCAGGAATTCGCGCCGACGGACGATGTGCCGGCCATGGCCCGCAAGATTTTTGCGGCCAACGTGGATGCCCTGCAAGCGACCAGTGCCAATCTGGATGCGGGGGCGCTGACGGCGGCGGTCGATCTGCTGATTCACGCCGCGCACATCGGCTTGTACGGTTTGGGGGCCAGCAATATCGTCGCCTTGGATGGCTACCATAAGTTTCTGCGCACGGCGATGGCGGTGTTTTACGCCACGGATTATCATATGCAGCTGATGAGCATGACCCACTTGCAGCCAACGGATGCCGCGGTGGTGATCTCCCATTCCGGGGAAGACCGGGACGCGATTGCGCTGGCCCAAATTGCCCAGGATCATCAGGTACCCTTGATCGTGATCACCGGCGCGCCCCACAGTCAGCTGGCCAAGATGGCCCAGGTGGTGCTGGTGGCGGTGGCGGAAGAATCCAAGTACCGGCCCGAGGCGCTGCATGCTCTGATTGCAGAAATGACCCTGATGGATACACTGTTTATGATCAGTGCTATCCGCACCGGCAGTCAGACCGCCCCCTTATTCCAAGAAGTGCGCGGCGTCATTGATGCCACCCGGCGGCCGACGCCCTAAATACGCCTTTGCTCACCCGATGTCAATTTCAATAACCCTTGTGATGGAAACGTGAAAATGAAGGGCTTTGGCTCTTGTGAAATTCAAGAACAGGGTGTTATGCTTGGCAATGGGAAGATAATCACAAGGATTTGGCCCACGTCCAGGCTGGGGGCTTGATCGCGGTGCCGCACCTTTCGACACGCAAAGAAGCACTGCTTCCATGGGGGAGGCAGTGCTTCTTTTGTTGATTCTAGATTGGCCCGGACTGGGCCGGCGCAGCGCTAGGTAGGGCGGCCGCCGCTGCTTTGTGGAGAGTGTGTGTGGTTTCTACGGCGGCCGCGAGACATTTTTTGAAAAAAGGGCCTCGCAGTAGTGGGGCTACCACGAGGCTAGGGGTTTGGGAGGATTTGGGATAAATTGCTCCTCGGAACAACTATATAGTAACAAGTAATTCGTGTTTTTAAACTTCAAAATCCCACTCACAAATTACAAATTTTGGCGACAATGTGGGAAAGACTACCAGCCGCCGGAGAATCCGCCGCCCCCAGAGGAACCGCCGCCGAAGCCACCGCCGAAACTGCCGCCGTCACTAGAGCCGCCGCCTCCGCCGGAGGAACCGCCGCCCCAGAAACCGCCAAAGGGACCAGAATCGTCATGGTGGTGATCATTTCCTGCCATTAACAGGGCTAAAATGGCGTAAAACTCCATATCGTTAGCCCGGTTCAGCCGATCCAGATTACTGCCGGATAAATCGTTCAAGTGATCCAGGAAAACGGCGCGATCCGGGACCTTCTCAGGATGGTCTTCGGCCAATTGCTGGAACCGCTGGCGCACGTTCAGCCGCACCGCTTGGTCTTTGATGACAGCGGTAAGGCGCCGGGCGACCACGTCGCTGGGTTTATCCAAATCGACTGCGTCGCTGACGGCGGTAACCACCGCGGCGATCGAGACTTGCAGCTCAGGGTGGGCGCCCATGTATTGGCTCACTGCCTGGGCAATCATATGCTGGTTGCTGGCCCGCTGCTGTTCTCGCTGGGCGAGATGTTCCTGCATCGCCGTCAACAAATTGGCCATGGTGAAGTGGGGAATCAGCGGGGCCAGATCCATATCGCTGATGATGTCGTCATAATCCAGCGGTTGGCCGGTCGCTGGGGTGCGGCCGGGCCGGGCAATGTTCAGATAATTCAAGACAACGTTTTGATCCGCGTATTCCAGCATTTCATCATCGTCGGCCCGGGGGTCCAAGCCCGCACTCTTCACCGCGTGCCAGGTATCTACGCCATGGAAGTAAGGGGCCAAGACGTTATTGTACCGGTTCTTGGTCAGGGCCAAGAAATGCCGGCGCCGACGCCAGGCCTTGACCATGTACCACAGAATACCCAAAAGGATCAACAGGACCGCCAGAGCACCTAGAATCAGCCAAAAGGTGGACCAGAAGCGTTTCTTAGCGGCATCCTGCTGGCGCCGTTCGGTGATTTGGAGCGGTGTGTCCAAGGTCGCGGATTGCAGCTTGCGGGTTAGCCGTTCGCTGATCTTGGTGATCGCCGCGTCGTAGTCCTGATTCTTCAGATCCTGGGTGACATCGTTAGTGATGATGTCTTCTTTGATACTGTCGGTGATCACCGGTTCCAGGCCGTAGCCGACTTCCAAGTGGTACTTGTGATCGTCGACGGCGATCAGGAAGAGCAGACCGTTGTCCCAGCCCTTGTGGCCGATGCCCCATTTCTGGAATAATTCAGCCCCTTGCTCCTCTATATCGCTGCCGCTGGGAATGTGTTTCTCCGTGATGACGGCATATTGCGGCTTGCCCTTGAGCTTGCTCAATTGGTTATTTGAAATATCGTTAATGTAATCCTTGGTTTTGGTGCTCAACACACCGGCGTTATCTTCAACGTAGATCTCATCAGCCGCGCGGGCCGGGGCCGCTGTTTGGGCGGCCAAGCCGACCAGCAGCAGGGCGGCGATCAGGAGGAGCAGCCGGCCCAGCCAGCGTCTGGCAAAATGATGGTCATGCATGGTCTGCACACCGTCCTTTCTTTGCCCGCGAATCAGACAAATTCGTCATAGATGATCTCGACTAACTGCTTGCGCCGGGCAATATTCAAGCCGCTCACCGGTTGGGTGAGGATCTTGCGGTATTCGTCCAGTACGTCCTCCCGCAACGGGGTGAAGTTGTGGAGATCCTCGATCACCGCGTCGGCATCGGGGGCGTCGCCCAAATCGACAAACAGCTCCATTTTGTTCAAGACATCGTGGAGCAGGTCGGTCAGGACCGCGTTGGGTTTGCCCGTGGGATCGGTCATCACGACCACGGGGGAGGTCAGGGGCTGGTGATCAATTTGAATCATTTTCAGCATATCGAATACAGTCATTCAATCGTCTTCTTTCTACCGGGAATGGGAATGCCTACATTCTACCAAAATAACGCGTTCAGTGCTCAGCTTACGGGTTATAAGACGCCATGGGTGGTTTTCATCCAGTGGTCATCCCGGCGCAGGTAATGGCCGAGGGCCTGAATGGTGATGGGCAGGGCCAGGGCCGCGGCGACGGGCAAGGACCAAAATAAACCCCAGGCGGCCCGCCAGCCGCCCTGGGTCATCCGGGCATAGAGGCCGATGTAGAAAAGATATTCCAGCAGCATCAGCGCTAAAATCACCACGATGGCCCAGTTCGGCCGGCCGGTCTGCCACCAGGCCAGCAACTGCCAGCCGGCGGTGAACAGACTGCCAGCCAGAAGCAGCAGCCCGGTGAGGGGCAAGGCCATGAACCAGTGCATTTCTAACTTGCTGCTGAGCCGCAGCTGCTGGCTGTGCCAGACCTCCCGGCTGAACAGCTTCGCCACTTGCAGGCCGCCGGTAGCCCAGCGGACCCGCTAGCGGAAGTAAGTGCGCAGGGTGAGCGTGGGTTCTTGGCGCACTCGGGCGGTCATTAAATAGGCCGTGGGGTAACCGGCGAGGAGCAGGCGGGTCGAAATCTCAAAATCCTCCAGCAGGGTCGTGCCCCACTGGATCCGGGCCAAGGCGGTCAACCGGAAGAACTGGCCGTTGCCGCTGCCGGCCACATCGCCCAAATGACTGCGCAGATTCTGGGTCAGGGCATTGAGCACGGAAAACTCAAAATCCTGGACCCGGGCCAGCCAGTGGTCTGTGCCCAGCACCGCGACGCCGGTTTGAACCATGGCGATGGCCGGATCGCCAGCAAAATAGTCGGCCACTTGCTGCAAGTCGGCGGCGCTGATCTCGCCATCGGCGTCCAGGACGCCGACCACAGTGCGGGCCGGATCGTGGAGTGCATGATGGCGGATGTAGGCCAATGCGGTGTTCAGCGCGCGGCCCTTGCCCCGGCCGCCGACATCCGGCCGGCGGTACAGGACGTGGATATTGGGATGACGCTTGGCCGCCTGCGTCAGCAAGTCGTTGGTGCTGTCCGCGCTGCCGTCTTCCACCACCACCAGGTGCAGCCGACCGTATGCCAAGGACCATTGCAGGCGGGTGAAGCGTTCCACCGCGGCCTGAACAATGGCCTCTTCATCGTGCATGGGCATCAGTAAGAAAATATCCTGGGGCCGGGCCGCTGCCGGACCTTGGGGCCGCGGGGGCACCCGCAGGGCGAGCAGCACCACGTTCATGAGCATCCCAGCAATGGCGATGCTCCAGAAAATGGTAAAAACGATCACCAGCAAACTCATTCGTTCGCTTGGGCGGCCGCCTTAGTTTGGGCCGGTGCGGCCAGGGTCAGCGCCTCCGGCAAAGTATCCGCCGCGCCAGTGGCAATATAATCCACCGACAGGTCCCGGTTGGTGATCTTACCCAAGGCCTGCTGATCCGCCATGGTGGCGACCAATAATTGGGTCCACGGGGTGTCTTGCAGCGCCTTTTTCACCGGCGCCGGTTTAGTCGTGATTTGGCTGAAGTAGGGCAGTTCCTGATCGGCGTAATCAGCGGCCAGGCGAGTAAAGATCGGATCGCTGGGATCACCGATGACGAACAATTCCGGATGCTGCTTCCAGAAGGCCGCCAGCCACCAGTAGGCCAGATCGTGGGTACTGTTGAAGACGGTATACAGTAAGCCGTTGGTATCGAACATTTGAATATTGTCGACTTTTTCATCCACATAATGGAAGGAAAGGACCAGGGTGCCTTCGATCCGGTAGTAGTCCACCTGCTGCATGGTACCATCCTTGGCAAAAGTGGTGGTGCGGGACAACTGGCCGTGTTCGTTGAATTCCGAGCGTTTGGACAGATGCTCTTCGGAGTAATAGTCGATCTGGTTGATGTGGTCCGCGTCCCGATAAGTCACGTGCATCAAGTGCTGGTCATGATCGTAAATATCCCGGGTACGGCGGCCGTCAGACCAGACGGAGCGCCAATGGTCATTGTCCGGAATGGTCATTTGCTGGGCGGTATTCGGAGCACTCTTTTGCAATTCGGTGAAGAGATTGTAGACCGTCGGGGTGTGCAGGTCGTGCTTGGCGGCCCAAGTTTGAATGTGGTCGGCTAAGTCGGGGTCATAGCCGTAGCTGATCAAAATGGCCGGATGCTTCAGGTGTGCTTCCAGATATTGGAAAATTGCCACCATGTCCTGTTCCTGGGCAGCACCGAAATCAGAGGCCAGGACGCCGTATTGGTGGTTGTCGTGGAGCTGGAAGAGCCGGATCAAGTGGTCTGTGTTAAAAATATGCTGAATATCGTCTTGAATCGCGGCGAGATCCCGTTGACGCGCCTCAAACTGAGCCACGATCGTTTGAGGCTGCTGTTTGGCCGCTTTTTCCTGGGTCTGGAGGGTATTCAATTGGGCGTGCCGATCGCGCTTGGCTTGGTCCAGCTTTTGCTCGATCTGCCGGGTCTGCTGGTCGTTTTCGGTGGACTTGCGGTTTGCCGCAGTCAAACCGTCCTGGGTGTTGGCCAGCTCATCCTGCAACCGGGTACCCTTTTCTTGCAGCTGGGCGGCTTCTTTGGTGAGAGTCTCCGCCTGGGTGTGCAGCGCAAATACCTCGTCCTTATTTTTCTCAATGATCTGGACGACGGCCACCAGATCGGCTTCACCCTTGATCTCGGCCGCTAATTTGGCATTGTCGGCCCGGTTCTTCTGCTGGGCCGCGGCGTTGTCCTTGATCGCTTGATCATTGTCGTCAACGCTCTTTTGCAGCGTCGTCACCTGCTGCTCCAGGTTCGTGATCTGTTTTTGCAGCGCGGCTTTGGCCTGGGCCAAGTCCGTGAGCTGACTGTGCAGGGCCGCGTCATCCTGGGCTTGCAAGTCCTTTTGCTGCTGAGCAATATCCGCCAGTTGGACGGTGATCCGCTTTTCCCGGGCGCTGACCTCCCGCAGGGTCTGTTTGATCACGTCCCGCTGGGCAAACATCTTGGTCTGGAGTTCCTGACGCAACCCTTGGTACTGCGTCGCCAGCCCCTTGAGCTGGCCCTTCAGCCGATCAATGGCAGCCGGCAGATCAGCGGCGGGCGTTGGCGCGGGTGCCGGTGCTGCCGCCGTTGCGGCGGCCGTGACGGTTTCTGGCACTGCACTCGCCGGCGCCGCGGCGGATTCCGGCTGTGCTGGATCCGGCTGGTCCGGTTCTTGTTTATTAACGCTGAGCAGTGTGGTCAGCGCCGATTGTTCTGTCTTGTCCTTGCTTTTGAATAATCTCATGATTAGCCCCCCGTGCACACGACGATAGTCTCCCCTACATTGTACAAGAGATAGACAGAAATTGGTAAACTTCTTTTGCAATTCTGATTTGGCTGGCCGGACTGCTTTGGCAGATGTTTTTAAAAAAATGAAGCCGTTTTCGGGTCAACTGATTGACACAGTCGATGAACGTGTTAAAATTGGACTAGACCAGTAAGGACGATTAAAACGACTACATTTTTTTGAAAAGGGGCATTATTGATGAATATTATTACGGTGAAGGACGCACAAGAAGGCGGCCAAAAAGCCTTCAACATCTTTAAGGAAGCATTGGCGGACAACGCCAAGGTCTTTGGCTTAGCCACGGGCTCCACACCGATCACGTTGTACGAGGCATTGACTGCTTCGGATCTGGATTTCTCGGATAAGACTTCCATCAACTTGGATGAATACGTTGGCTTGGCCCCGGATAATCCGCAATCTTATCACTACTTCATGCAACAGCACCTATTTAATAAGAAGCCGTTTGCGACCAGCTATGTGCCGGACGGCTTGGCGACGGATGCAGATGCAGAAACACAACGCTATGACGACATCATTGCCGCCAACCCCATTGACTTGCAGATTCTGGGGATCGGTCGTAACGGCCACATCGGTTTCAACGAACCCGGCTCTCCGCTGACCGGCAAGACGCACAAGGTGCCGCTGACGCAATCCACGATCGACGCCAACGCCCGGTTCTTCGAAAACGAAGAGGACGTACCGCGCTTCGCCTATTCCATGGGGATCGGCTCCATCATGACAGCCAAGCACATTCTGTTAATGGCGTATGGTGAAAATAAGGCCGATGCTATCCAGAAGATGGTCGAGGGCCCCGTCACCAATCATGTACCGGCCAGCGCTCTGCAAAACCACAACAATGTCACGATCATTGTGGACGAAGCGGCCGCCAGCAAGCTGAGCAAGTAACCGATTAATTTGAGAAAAGGGGCTGCGGCCTCTTTTTTTTGCGTTTGACAAGGCGAGGATAATGAACGGTGAGGTGATTACATATGGCAAAAACAGTGAAGATTGGCAAGAGTGACGTTGTGTCCACACCGCTAGGCTTAGGCACCAATAAGGTCGGCGGCCACAACTTGTTCCCGAATTTGATCGATGAACAGGGGGCGGAAGTCGTCCGGGCGGCGCTGGATAACGGCATTCAAATGCTGGATACGGCCTTTATGTACGGGCTGGGCCGGTCCGAAGAGATCATCGGCAACGTGATCAAGGACTATGACCGCCACCAGATCGTGCTGGCGACGAAGGCCGCCCAGGATCCGCACCAAGAGTTGAAACCGAATAATCAGCCCCAGTTTTTGACGAAGGCGGTGGATGATGCGCTGCTGCGGTTACGGACTGATTACATTGATGTTTTCTATATCCATTTTCCAGACAAAGATACCCCGAAGTACGAAGCCGTTGGGGCGTTGGAAAAAGCCAAGGAAGCCGGCAAGATTCGGGCCATCGGGGTGTCTAATTTCTCCCTGGACCAGATCAAGGAGGCTAACCAGGATAACTACGTGGATATTGTCGAAGGCAAGTACAGCCTGATCCACCGCGACGCGGAACAGGGTGATTTTGCTTACTTGAAAGCCAACGACATTTCCTTTGTCCCGTATGAACCGCTGGCGCTGGGCTTGTTAACCGGCAAGTATAAAGACGCCAAGGCCTTTGGCGAAGGTGACTGGCAATACGACCATGATTCCGCGAACTTCAGCGGCGATCGCTTCTACCAGAATGTCGCCGCAGTGGAGAAGATCCGGCCGATTGCCGACCGGCACAATGTCTCTGTCGCCGATGTCTTCTTGGCGTGGTACATGGCTAACCCGAATATCAGCGTCGTGATTCCGGGCGCGCGCAAGCCGGAGCAGGTCGTGGAGAATGCTAAGGCGTTGGATTTGCGGTTGAGTGCGGATGAGTATCAATTGATTGATGAGACGTTTAAGGCTTAGAAAAGCCACCAAGATTTTTCTTTGCAATGGTCGAACGCACTAACGGAGTTGCTGAAAAGCAGTGCTGTTAGTGCGTTTTTTTGGATATTATCAGGATACTGATAAGGGGTTTACTAAAAATAACCGGACGGGTAGAATAGGCCATAATAATTAGGAAACAGAAACATTTCTGGTGCAGAACCTTAGCTGTTGCTAATCTAAGGAGGGACTTCCACGAAAACAGGTCTGAAGTTTGCAAATAATTTGTCCGCACACAAGGCTGGCTAGGACTATTCTCCTTGGGAAGGTGATCATTAAGGATGAAAAGAAGACTGTACCTGATTCGAACGAAGCCGTTGGAAGCTTTTGGGTTAATGACTGAAACTTGAAAGCCCGAAAGTGCACTGATGCCTTGGTAATTGTGAGATGGCGGCGGGAATGATCTTGTTTTTGTCAGATTCCCAATAGGTCGACAAGATTCTTCGGAAGAAAACTGACAAAATGGTCAACGATGTTATTTATTACTTCCTCTGCCGTGCCCACTAAAGTGGCTCCCAGTGTGGATAGTGCCTTCAGAAGCCATGCCAGTGCTTGCGTTACTGCAATGTCTGGCATGACTTCATT
>NZ_AUEH01000049.1 GCF_000425885.1 Schleiferilactobacillus harbinensis DSM 16991 | reverse complement strand
CTGCCAATGTCACGCCAATCATGCACTCCGATCAAGGCTGGCAATACCAGACCCGTGAATACCAGTCTCGGGTACATGCTATGGGGATCGTTCCCAGCATGTCTCGTAAGGGTAACTGTCACGATAATGCGCCAATGGAAAGTTTCTTCAATCTGCTCAAGCGTGAACGGATCAATCGGCAACCCATCAAAGATCTTTCAGAGCTGAAACAAGTCGTGACTCACTACGTCACGTGGTTTAATCATGATCGCATCTCACTCAACAAAAACGGCCTGACTCCGATCGAATACCGGACTCAGGCCGTAGCGTAATTATTTTTCAAACTGTCTAACTTTTTTGTTGCACTTCATGTTTTATTACTTTAAGAAATTCTGGTTCCGTAATCTGGTATATCTGATGATCGCCGCGGTCCAGGCCAGCTTAACGATCGTTACCGCCCTCTTGGCCGCTGCGGAATTGAATGCCCTGATTAAATTTGATTTCAACGGTTTTCTCAAATGGACCTTGCTGGATATCGGCGCGTTCGCCCTGCTGCTTGGGATGAACTATGTGGGCGGTGTACTGCAGGCCAAGACGATTCAAAAAATGGCGAATGCCCTGCGCCGCGATATTGGGACGAAATTGAGTCAGCTGCCCTACAGCGAATACCATGCCCACCAGGCCAGCGACTATAGTTCTTGGCTCAGCAACGACATCAACCAAATCGAGGTGCAAGGCTTTGCCAACGTTTACGAAATGGCGGGCAGTATTCTGACCGCGGTTTTCTCCATGATCACTTTGGTCGCCCTGCATTGGGCCCTCGCCATCGCCACGGTGGGCTTCGCCGGTTTAATGATTGCCGTCCCGCTGCTGGTCCAAAAAGCCATGGCCCATGCCAGCTTATCCGTGACGGAAAAGAACGCGGCGTTTTTGCAAAAAGTCAACGATCATCTGAATGGTTTTGACACATTATTGGCCTTGAATCACCGGCACCGTTTAGTCGACGCCATCACCACCGCCCAGCAGCCGCTGGCGGCGGCCAAAGTAAAACAAGCTAAAGTCCAAGTGATTGCCGGCATCTTGGGCGGCATCACCAATATTCTGGCCCAGGTCGGGATCATCTTTATTACCGGCCTGCTGGCTTTGCAGCATATTGTCCCCGTGGGCATGATTATTTCCACCGGCAATCTGTCTTTCCGGGTCTTCGGCACCTTGGCTGAGTTGTCCACCATGATTGCCATGGTCCGGGGAACCAATGCCATCTTTGCCAAGTACAACGACCTGCCAGCGCCGGCAGAACCAGCCAAGACAACACTAACGGCGCTGCACAGCGGCATTGTCTTGACGGATCTGACCGTAGCCTACGGTCAGGCTCAACCGGTCATCCAAGATCTGCAGCAAACCTTCCGGCTCGGCGGTAAATATGCCATCGTCGGTCCCAGCGGCAGCGGTAAATCCACGCTATTCAACCTGCTGGCCGGCAAACTCACCGCGTATCGCGGTTCATTAACGCTGAACGGGCAGGAATACCACGATTTGGATCCCACCGCGATTCGCGACCACGTCATGTATTTGGATCAAACGCCTTATATTTTCTCCGGTAGCGTGCGGGACAACCTGACGTTGGGCGATGACTATAGCGATGCCGAGTTGATTGCTGCCTTGCAGCAGGCGGCGTTGTGGGACCAAGTCCAGGCCCTGCCGGCAGGGTTAGACAATAGCGTGGGGGAAAACGGCCGCAACTTTTCTGGTGGTCAAAAGCAGCGGCTAGCCCTGGCCCGGGGTTTTCTGCGGCACAAGCAGATCATTCTGATGGACGAAGGTACGGCGAGTTTGGATAAGGATCAAGCCTTGAAGATTGAAGAAACGCTGCTGAACGATCCCAGTTTAACGGTGCTGATGATCACCCACCAACTCTATCCTGAAATCACCAAGCAGCTGACAGCAGTGCTTGAATTGCAGCCGGCAGCGCCGGCGATCGCCGCTGCGCCAACACTGGCGACGGCTTAACAAAAGCGGCACACTTTCTCTGATTCGAGAGAAAGTGTGCCGTTTTTCATCCAATTATTCCTGTTCCGGTTGAATCACATACAACGTCGACCCATAATCCCCCAGCATCCGCACCTGATCACTATACCCTGACAGCATAAACTGATTATTCAGCATCACGCCAGTGGCCAGCAGCGCACCGGTCCCTGTGTAGTGCTCCTGGGCATCCGGAATGCTTGTGCGGCCTTGGGCAGCCGGCAGATGATCCAATAACCCGGCATACTGACTCAGCATGATGCGCTGAGGCTTGCTCGCCATGGTATACATCGTTTCCGGGGCCAAGCCGGTCACGGGCAGGCAGTCATACCCGTGGGCCGCACTGATATGCTGCTGGAAAAAGCCGGCAATTGCCGTATCCCCGGCCTGGACCTGCCAGCGGAACTGTTGCGGCTGAGCGGCCGGATGGCGGGTGAACGTACCGAACTGCAGCAGATGCCGATACTGTTTATAAAAAGCCGTCTGCTCGCGAATTTCCGCCCGATCCGCGTCGGTCAACGCATTCAGATCCATTTCGTAACCCAGCACCCCGAAGCTGGCCACATTGCCCCGGGTGGACAACGGCACGACGCGCAGGGTCTGCTGGTTCGGCGAAGCGGACACGTGGGCGGAAATGGCCGACTGGGGATAAAGATAGCTTAACCCCTGCTGGATAGTCAGTCGTTCAATGGGATCGGTGTCGTCGGAAGACCAGATTTGGGGGCCAAAAGTGAGCATCCCCAGGTCGAACCGATTGCCGCCGGAGGAACAGGTTTCTAACAGCACCTGCGGCCGCGGCCGGAAAATCCGGCGCAAGACCGCGTACAAGCCCAGGATATAGCGGTGGTTGAACTCAGCGTTGTCCGCCAGCGCTGGCGAGTACATGTCGGTGATGTGCCGGTTCATGTCCCATTTAACGTAATCAATACCTGTGGTGTCAATGACGTGACTGACCTGCTGGACAATGTAGTCCTGCACGGCTGGCTGGGTCAGATCCAGCACCAGCTGATGGCGGCCCAAGACTGGCGCCCGGCCGGGCACATGCACCGCCCACTCCGGGTGCGCTCGGTAGAGGTCGCTGTTTTCGTTAACCATTTCCGGCTCAAACCACAGGCCGACTTTCAACCCTAACCCATGGACCCGCTGGACAAACGCTGGTAAGCCATGGGGGAACTTGCGGGCGTTGACCGTGTAATCCCCCAGTCCCTGGGTATCATCGTCCCGGGTACCGAACCAGCCATCGTCGATCACGAAGAGCTCCACACCGAGATCCTTGGCCTGCTGGGCCAGCGCAAACAGCTTATCTTCATTGAAGTTAAAATACGTCGCTTCCCAATTGTTGTACACGATGGGCCGGTCTTGATGTTGAAAAGCGGGCGGTACAACATTATCATTAATGAACTTGTGAAAGTGCTGGGAAACACCGTTCAAGCCGCGATCAGAAAACGTCAGGGCCGCACTGGGGGTTTCGAATGCTTCCCCCGGCGCGACCGACCAGTGGAAGCCTTGACTGTTGATGCCGGTCATCAGCCGCACAAAATTCTGGTTCGTGTGCTGGATGCGACTTTCATGATTGCCGCTGTACAGCAGATTGACGCCATACGCCCAGCCGGTATCTTCCGTGGCCTCCGCGGCGCTGAGCAGGAAGCCGGGGTTTTGCTTGTTGGAACTGCCGCCAGTGAGACTGTTCAACACGATCGTGCCGTCGGTGACCGGCTGCACATGGTGCTGCATCTCGCTGGCCCACGCCCCGGCGAAGGAGTGGAGCGCGTAGCCGCGATTGGGCATGTCCCACTGGGCACTCATGATGCGGTCGATCACCAGCGGCTTGGCCGTATTGTTATGCAGGACCACCCGCCGGGTAATCACATCGCTATCGGGCAAAACCGTATAGGCTAGTTCTAACGTGATGGCTTGCAGTTTATCCCGCAGCGTAACATACAGCGTCTGACTGCCGGTATCAGGCTGATCCGTCGCCTGGGGCAGGATTTTTGACGGCGCAACACCGCTGTAAATGTGGTGCTCTTGATAGACAAAATCCGACACATAGCTGCCATCAGCCATCTTCAAAATCAGCGGGCTGTCCCGGAAATCACCCCGGCCAAAGCCGGCGTATTCCTGGGGCAAAGTGTCCAGACTATACGTCCAATCCTGCTCGTCATAGGCCACGGTACTACCCAGGCCGCTGGTATGTTTGAAGGCCACGGCGGTGGGATCCTGGGGCGTTAGGCGCGGGCCATAATACAAGTGCTCCAGCTGACCGTGGGCGGTGACCCGGAACCAATACGACGTGTGGGCGGTGGTGATATAGAATACGTGCTGTCTTTCTTCAATCATGGGCAAGGTGGTCCTTTCTTGTTTTCTTCCTTCAGTGTATCCGATTGCACCAGGCAATGCATCCCTTCCCTCGCGCGAACATTCATTCTATAATAAAACTATTAACGATTCGAGGGAGGGCACATGATGGCGCAGCGCATTGGCGTACGGGAACTGGTGGAATTTGAATGCAAGTCCGGCGACCTGGACGCCAGTCAGAGCAGCACCAATACGGCTCTAGAAGGCGCCCGCATTCACCGGATGCTGCAAAAGCAGGCCGGGCCCAACTATGAGAAAGAGGTCACGCTGAAGGCCGCGGTGACGCTGGCCGGGGAGGACTACACGATTGACGGCCGGGCCGACGGGGTGGACCAAGACGACGCTTCCGGCCTGACTATCGTGGATGAAATCAAGACCAGCGCCCTGGACTTCTCTGAACTCAGCGATGACGCTCTGGGCCGCTACTGGGCGCAGGCTGCCGTCTACGGCCATTTTTTGTGTACCGCGCGCCAGCTGGACCGGATCATCCTTCAGCTGACCTACTACCAGACCACGACGAAGCAGATCACCCGCCAGCAATGGCCCTTGCCCGCCGCCGACTTGGCCGAGTATTATCAGGCTCTGCTTCACGATTACGAGGGCTGGGTCATTTTTCGGCACCAGCTCAAACAGGAGCGGGATGCCTCTTTGACACCGTTGACCTTTCCCTTTGGCGACTTTCGTCCGCAGCAGCGGGAATTTGCGGCGGCGGTGTACAAGACGATCCATACCCAGCAGCGGTTGTTTGTTCAAGCCCCCACGGGCACCGGCAAAACCATGGCGACGCTGTTCCCCGCCGTGAAGGCGATGCCCGCCGAGGGATTGAACCGGTTGTTTTATTTAACCGCGAAAGAAGCGACCCGGCAAAGTGCCGAGGACGGGTGCCGCTTGCTGATCGACCAGGGAGCGCAGCTCCGGTGCATCACGCTGACGGCGAAGGATAAGATCAGTTTTTGTCCGCCGGAAAAGCGGACGCCAGACCTGTGTCCTTATTATCGGGGCTACTATGACCGAAACAAGGCCGCGGTGAAGGACATCATCAGCCACGAACGACTGCTGGACCGGGCGACGATCGAGCGCTACGCCAAGAAGCACACGGTGGATCCCTTTGAACTGTCCTTAGACGCCGCCCGCTTCGCCGACGTGGTGATTTGCGATTACAACTATCTCTTTGACCCGCTGGTTTTTTTGCAGCGGTTCTTCGCCCAACCGGATTCCAGCCAGTTTTTCTTGATCGATGAAGCCCATAATCTGATTCATCGGGCCCGGGATATGTATTCAGCGACGCTGACCAGTGCCGGCTTAAGTCCGCTGGCCGCCACGCTGCGCCAGCACCACCAGCGGGAAGCCAGCAACGCCCTGCGTCAATTGCGGACTGCTTTTACCGCCGTGGGTAAAGCATTGACCGCTAAGGAACAGAATGAGTGGGTCAGCGTTGAGGCGTTGACCGAATTTAATCAGAAAGTCGCCCGGTTCGTGGAGCGGATCCATGAATGGCTGCCCGGTCAGCCGGCAGATGAGGATATCCAGGCTGTACTGCCAGTGTATTTTGACTGTATCAGTTACAGCCGGATCGCGGAACTCTATGGGGAGCAGTACCGAACGGTGGTGGAACGCGAGCACCAGCAGGTCCGGATCACCCAGCTGTGCCTTGATCCAGAACCATTCGTTGATGCCTGTCTGCATAAAGGCCGCGGGGCGGTGCTGTTTTCAGCCACCCTGTCGCCGCTGACCTACTACCAGGAACTCTTAGCCGATCCCGCCGACAGTTTGGTTTACCAGCTGCCCTCCCCATTTCCGGCAGGCCATCAGCTGGTGGTCATTCGGGACGATATCGCCACCACGTATCAGCGGCGGGCGGCGAACGAAGCACGGATCGTCGCCGCCTTGGCGGCCTTTGCTCAAGCCCGAACGGGGAATTACCTGGTGTTTTTGCCTTCGTATCATTATTTGGAACAAGTTTACATGGCCTTCTCTGCGGCATACCCGGAAATCACCGTTTTCAGCCAAACCGGCGGGATGGCGGCGACCGATCGAGCGGCCTTCTTGGCCCACTTTCAACCCCACCCCACGGCCACCAGCGTCGGTTTCGCGGTGCTGGGCGGGTCCTTTGGCGAGGGCATTGACCTGCCCGCTGACCGCTTGATCGGCGTCGCGGTGGTGGGCGTGGGCCTGCCTGGGTTGTCGCTGCGCAATAATTTATTGAAAGCATACTTCAACGCCCGCAACGGCCAAGGGTTCACCTATGCCTATCAACTGCCGGGCCTGAACAATGTCCTCCAAGCCGGTGGCCGGCTGATTCGGGGCATGCACGACCGGGGCGTGATCCTGCTGCTGGACGAGCGTTTCGCCCAGCCCCGCTATCAGCACTATCTGCCCCTGTCCTGGACCCGCAACCTCCGCCTGGCCCACACGGATGACCAGCTGACGACCCTGCTGACTGACTTTTGGAAGGAAGATCACGATGACGAAAACCGCCCTCACCCTGGATCTTGAACATACCCTGTACGGTTACTGCCGCGACGCCGGAGCGGCAGTCGTGGAAGAGGTGACCATGCCGGACAACAAAGGCATCGTCGACACCCTAGCCTGCCAGCTGCTGGCACCGGGACAATTCGAATGGCGTTGTTATGAGTTAAAGGTCACCAAATCTGACTTCCATTCCAGCGCCCAGCTGTCTTTTGTCGGTCACTATAATTATTTTGTGCTGCCCCTGGCCCTCTATGAGGAGGTGGCCGCCGAAATTCCCGCCCACGTCGGCGTGCTCGTGTATCGGCCTTATGAGAAAGCGGACCCGACGCAGGTGGCCACGCCTTATCCTGGGTATTTGACCATTGTCAAAACCGCCCGCCAGCAGGAATTGCAGGTGCCCGCCGACGAGCTGCTGGACCGCTTTCTCCATTCCTTGACCCGGGAAGTGGATAAGGCCAAGCGGATGGATCAGGGCCTGCAGGGCTTTGGCACCGACCAGCTGTACCGAGAACTCAAGCGCCGGGCCAAGCTCACCGATCCGCTCTACCCCACACCCCATTATTACAACCGGTTCCTGCAGGATCTGAATCAAGAGGCAATCACGGATCTGACGGATCAGGCCACAGCGCTGAAGGCCGACAATGCCCGCTTGCGCCGGGAGGCCAGTTATTGGCGCTGGCGTGCGGGTCAGGGGCGGCTGCCATGAGCGGATTAACGTATTGGCCGCTGCTGCGCGGCCGACAATTCGACCTGTTGGCGCTGCAGTTATTGACGCAGGAAAACCTGCTCACGGACCGGATCGTGCCGATTATTGAACCGATCCGTGATGCTGCGGTCCTGCCCCGGCTATTGAAACTGCGCAATCGCGCCGGGCTGCCCACGGTCGTGATTCAGAACCCCAGCGTCGGCACTTACGGCTTGGATAATCAAAAACGGTACCCGCTGACCGCCGCCCTTGCCGATCCCCAGATTCTGCAAGGCTGGTGGTGGCGGCCAGAGTTGGCGGTCCCACCAAATCAGGTGCTCTTGCTGGATGACCCGCAACTGCTGCCGCCCGCGGCCATTATCCGGCAGGCCCGGTACCTGGTAGTGCCCAGTGATCCTCGGATTTTACATGCTGTTCAGCATCCCCGGCGTATCTTTCTCCACGATCCTTGGCCCCGGGTCTGGCGCACCCAAGAATTCGGCCAATACGCCGATACCCCGCTGCTGGCCGAACAGCATTGGGCAGCGGCCCACGGTTTCGTCGGCATCAGCGACTATTCCCTGAGCGGCGCGCCCTATTTTGACAAAGGCTGGGCCCAGGGCACGATTGCCCTGCACATCGCCTACTTCCGGGACGGCGGCGTCTGGCTCCACCATTTCCTGCCCCCCGCCGCCAGCGGACCGCAGGCGGTACAATTTCAACGGCTCCAGGCCGAACTGCGCCGCTGGCTGGCTTCCCACCGGCACAGTATTCTCTGGGATGCGCCGCTGCGGGAATTGCTGCATTACGGCGACATTGACCACTATCCCGGATTGGGCGTCATCAAAAAGCTCAGCGTCGCGCACCAGATTCTATCGGTGCAGCATGCGCTGAGCTGAGTGGTTTGCTTATTTTGCCTTGGCCCGACTGTGCACATAGCGCCACAGATTGATCAGCGTGGCCACCAAACAGATAAAGAACGCGACGATCAATGTCGTATGCATCCCTGCCAGGAAAATATCTGGACGGCCGTTAATGTAGGTCGTTGTCGGTTTGCCGTACGCCTGACTCATGGCGGAAAACAGGACCGTGGTGGACGCCGAAATGCCGACCACCATCCCCAGATTCCGAGCTAACGCATTCATCCCGCCGGCCACACCGAGATCCCGCTGAGAGACGGTGGACATGACGATGGTGTTATTCGGCGACTGGAAGACCCCATTGCCAAAGCCCATGACGCCAACCAACGAACCAAACAGCCATAACGGCGTGGATAAAGTCGCGGTGATGTAGCCGACTTGACTCAAGGTCAAAATAACCAGCCCCACTGTCGTCAGCAGTTCCGGGGCGAAACGGTTTTGCAGCGATCCGGAAATGGGCGATACGATCACCTGCACGATCGGGAACAGCATCAGCAGATACCCCGCCATGTTCGGCGCCAAGCCCCGGGCGTTTTGCAGATAAAACGGGGCAATGACGTTGAAGAAAAAATTGGCGACGAAGATCAAAAAACCGGTGAACAAACTCATTGAAAAATCTAGATTCTTGAAGAGGTGGAAACTGAGCAAGGGGTCGATGGCCTTTTTCTGCTCGATCCAAGCAAACAGACCAAACATCAGAATAGCCCCGGCAAACAACGCTAAAACCAGCCCATTCGCGAAGCCCACGGCCTGGCCCATGAAGATTGCCAGAAACAAGCTGACGATCGCGATGGCAAAGGTAATCGCGCCGGGCCAATCAATTGGCCGATTTTCTCGGGCAATGTCTTTTGGCAAAATAAAATGGCCCAGCAGAATCGTCAACAGACCGAGGGGAACGTTGATCCAAAAAATATAAGCCCACGGCAGCTGCGCCAACAGCAACCCGCCGATCCCCGGCCCGGCAATTGCCCCCAGGGAGACGAAGGAGCCGATCAGCCCCAGTGCCTTGCCCCGCTCACGCATGGGAAAGACTTCAGTAATGATGCCGTTATTGGTACTCATGGTCATGCTGGCCCCCAGGGCTTGCACAACCCGCGCGCCCAGTAAGAACAGCAGCGAATGATTAAAACCGCAGAGCAGCGACCCAATGGTAAACAAGACCGTGCCGACGCGGAAGACTCGAATTTTGCCGAAACTATCCCCAATTTTACCGAATAAGAGCAAAAGCGCACAGATCGTCAGCAGATAGATGGAGACGATCCATTCCGCTTGGTTGGTCATGATATGCATATCGTTACTGATAACAGGCAGCGCGATATTGACGATACTGCCATCGAGAGTAGCCATGAAGGTGAATAGTCCCACGGCCGTCAGAATCCACCAGCGATGTTTTTGCACCGTGGGATTGTCTACGTAATTTGTTGTTGCCAAAAGTCGATCTCCCTCCCAGATTATTGTATTTTTGCGCGAAAAAAGGACTGAGACACATTTCGTTTTGAAGCGCACCGAGTGCCAATGCGGAGCAAGCGGAGGCAAAATGGGCTCAGCCGTGCAACCACACGGCGGCTTGCCGCCGATGTGGTTAGGCGTGTTTGAGACGGCGCTTTTGCCGGCTCAAACCGCCGTCACAGCGTTCCAGCCCATTTTGCCGTAGCTTGCGTAGCATTAGCACGGCGTACGAAGAACGAACTAATCCCAGTCCTATTAGTATACACTGATTTTCTGAAAAATATTCGAGACTACTGCGCGACCGCGGCGTTCAAAGCCACGTGCATCATGTCGCCGAAGGTATGGGCCCGTTCCTCTGCGGTGGTTTCTTCACCGGTCAGGATGTTATTGGAAATGGTCAAGATGCCCAGAGCGCGGCGGTTGTATTTAGCCGCGATCAGGTACAGGGCGGCACATTCCATTTCCAACGCCTTGATGCCGTATTCCTGCCACAGCGGGAAATCCTTGCCCTCCGCATAGAACTGGTCCTCGCTGAGCACGTTGCCCACGTGGATGCTGTAGCCGGCATCCTTCGCCACGTGGTACGCCTTATCCAGCAAATCAAAGTCTGCCAGCGGGGCATAGTGGATCCGGTCACTGAAGGTATGGTCAACCACGGCTGAATCCGTCGATGCCCCCTGGGCCAGCACGATATCCCGCACGTTGACATCAGGGTCAATGCTGCCGGCCGTCCCCACGCGGATCAGAGTGTGGACGTTGTAGTCGTTGATCAATTCATTGACGTAAATACTGATAGACGGCATCCCCATCCCGGTGGCCTGGACCGAGATTCGAGTTCCCTGGTAAGTCCCAGTAAAGCCCCAGGCGTTGCGCACGGTATTGTAGCGCGTCGCGTCAGTCAGGAAGTTCTGGGCAATATACTCGGCCCGAATCGGGTCGCCGGGGAGTAGAACGATGTCGGCGATTTCGCCGGGTTTCGCAGCAATATGCGTACTCATGAATGAATAACCTGCTTTCTTATAATCGTGAATTTTAGTGAAGGAGATCCAAGAAACTGTGGCCGATGCCGTTCCCGGGCACACTGAAGTTGTCGAGGATGGTGGCGCCCAGGTCGGCAAACGGGGAACGGATGCCCAGACTGCCAAAGCTGGTCATGCTGGGGGAATAGGCCAGCAGCGGCACAAATTCCCTAGTGTGGTCGGTGCCCTTGAAGGTGGGATCATTGCCATGGTCCGCGGTGATCATCAACAGATCTGTGGCCCGCAATTCCGGCAGGATCTCGCCCAGCCGGGCATCGAAGGCCTCTAAGGCTTCCCCATCCCCCTGGGCATTGCGCCGGTGGCCGTACATCGCGTCGAAGTCCACCAAATTGGCAAAGGCGAAGCCGGTGAAGTCTTCATTCGTCACGACGTGCTGGACGTGATCCATGCCATCCATGTTCGACGCGTTGTGCCAGCCCTTGGTGATGCCTTGGCCGGAGAAGATATCGTTGATTTTACCGATACCCAGCGTGGTGTAGCCGGCCTGCTGCAAGCGATCCAGGTCGGTTTCTCCTGTGGGCGGCAGGGCATAGTCATGGCGATCGCTGCTGCGGACGAAATGGTCCTTATCCGGACCGCTGTACGGCCGGGCAATCACCCGCCCGATGCGATACGGCTGGTCAATCGTAATGCTGCGGGCGTATTCACAGATCCGATAGAGTTCCTTGAGGGGAATGATATCGGTATGGGCCGCGATCTGAAGGACCGAGTCGCCGGAGGTATAGACGATCAAGTCGCCGGTTTTCATCTGTTCTTCCCCATAATCGTGGATCACGTCAGTCCCGGAATAGGGCTTGTTGACGATCACCTTGCGGTGGGAGAAATCCTCGATCTTTTTGATCAATTCTGCCGGAAAGCCATTCGGAAAGAAACCAAGCGGTTCAGTCACCGGCAGACCCATCATTTCCCAGTGGCCGTCCATGCTGTCTTTACCGGCGGACACTTCGGCCATCTTGCCGAAATACCCCAGCGGCCGGGCTTGCACCGGCACGCCGGCAATCGGCTTATCCGGCCGGATATTGCTCAGACCCAGTGCCGCCAACGTGGGAATCGCTAAGTGGCCCTGGAAAAATTCGCCAATATGCCCCAGCGTGTCGGACCCGACATCATCGAACTTGGCTGCATCGGGGGCTTCCCCGATACCAATAGAATCCAATACAATGACAAAGACCCGTTGATACTTTTTAACTCCCGTCATGAAATCGTTCTCCTTTTTGTCCATGATTAGTCCTTGGCCGTGACAATCGCTACCGAAGCACTGGCCCCGATCCGGGACGCCCCGGCATTGATCATTGCCAAGGCATCCGCCTTGGTGTGGATCCCGCCGGCCGCCTTGACCCCTAGGCGCTCGCCCACCGTTTGACGCATCAGCTGCACGTCATGGACGGTGGCGCCGCCGCTGGCAAAACCGGTGGACGTCTTCACGTAATCTGCCCCCGCGGCTTCGGCTAACCGGCAAGCAGTAACTTTCTCATCATCTGTCAACAGCACTGCTTCAATGATCACTTTCAACAGGCCATGACCGGCATGGGTCGCTTCAGCGACCGCCTGGATGTCCGCTTGCACCGCTGCGGTGTGCCCCGCTTTCAATTCCCCGATATTGATCACCATGTCCAGCTCGTCGGCGCCATCCGCCAAAGCTTGCTGGCTCTCGGCCACCTTGCTGGCCGTCGTGGTTGCCCCCAGGGGGAAACCGATCACGGTGCAGGCATTGACGTCAGTACCGCTCAATTCCTGGTGGGTCAATTTGACCCAATACGGGTTGATACAGACCGATGCAAAGTCATACTGCTTGGCCTCGGCGATAGCGGTGCGCACCTGATCCTCGGTGGCCTCCGGCTTCAGGATCGTATGGTCCAGGTACTTATTCAGTGGTTTTGTCACGATTTTTCTTCCTTTCCCAGCGATGACACCGAAAAGTCATACAATGGTCAAGACTTTCGTTGTCAATTATTTCCGCAAAAACAGTACAATAGAGCCAAGGAGATGCATTGCCATGATTCACTTCACCACACCGCAATACGCCGCATTCACCGCCCTGAGCGAGGGTGGTCAGCGTCTGTGCGGACTGATTCTAGCTTACCAGAACAACGAGCACGAATTCACCCTGCCCCAGAACTGGCTTTGGCCGCAATTAGGGCTAGACCCTCAGCATCAGTCGGGGGTCGAAATCACCCAGCAGCTGCGCACCTGGAGCCAAGAATTGCGTCCTCTTTTCCCCCATTTTACCATGCGGGTGGGGGATAACGATATTCCTTCGGGCGATACCGTCGTGACGATTACTTATTAATTTGCAGAAAGGAGTGGACGCCTATGTTCAGTCCGCTAGAAAACTGGCTGGCGGCCCGCTATTTACACATTCAGACTGTGATCCGCAAGAAAAAAGTCTATATCGCCGTGACGCACACTTTGGGCAGTCTGCTGCCCTTTGTGATCATCGGCTCTATGCTGCAGGCGGTAAGCCGCAGCATTTTTATGCAAAACGGCTTTTTTTACAGTATCTACCATATTGGCGAATGGCTGCCTGCCGCCCGGAGTATCGGCCAGGTGATGAACGCCCTCAGTGACATCACCATCAATTTCAGCCTGTTCCTCGGTGCCTTTCTTTTCGCCAAATACTTAGCCCGTCTCTATAATTTGAATGACGGCATCGTCGGCTGGGTGGCCATGCTGGCGGCGATGATTCTCCAGGTGAATCTTCTGGCTGGCGTCAGCCGGATCAATATCGGCAGTTCGCTGACGAACAACGGCGGCGGGGTACACAATATCTTTGTCGGCCTGCTCGTCGGCCTCGCAGCTACCCAGGCTTACCGCGGCTGCGCTTGGATTGCCAGTCACTGGCAGCATGCTCCCGCGACATGGCAGGAAGAAACTTTTGTTACCCGCGGTTTGCACGCGGTATTCCCCGTGAGTGTCGTGCTGGCCGTGGCAGTGGGGTTGTCCCTGCTGATCAGCCTCACTGGACAAAACGGCTTTGCCGGCTTGCTATTGTATTCCATCGCCCTGCCGCGCTGGGCCTTTTCCCACGCCATCGTGACCATCATGCTGATTACGTTGTGGAATAATGTGCTGAACGTGGTGGGTCTCTCTGGGCCATTATCGCCCTTCTCGCAGCTGACGGTTGATTCCACCCAATCGTCAAAGAATCTAACGGTGGCCCTGAAGACCGGTTCGCTGAACAACCTGCCTTACCGGGTCACGTTCCATACCGTCTATGACGTATACGGCGCCATGGGCGGCAATGGTATGACCTTGGCCTTGGTGGTGGCGATCATTCTGCTGTCCCGCCAACCAGATCGGCGCAAAGTCGGCTGGTGGGCGTTGTTCCCCACGCTGATGAACTTCAATGATATTGCGCTGGTGGGATTCCCAATCCTTTTCAACCCGATCTACATCGTGCCCTATCTGCTAGCGCCCCTCGTCAGCATGACCGTAGGCTGGATGCCCCTGCACTTCGGCTGGGTCCCGCCAGTGGTCTACAATACATTCAACACTGGCCCGGGCTTTCTCACAGCATTCTTAGGGACCAATGGTAACTGGGCCGCGCTGCTCACCAGTGTTCTGGCCTTCCTGGCCGGCTTGCTAGTCTATGTGCCATTCATTCGCATCGATAATCTAGCGTGGCTGCAAACCTTGACCGGCGAGCTGCCTACCCAACAACAAGAGGAGGCGAAGCTCAGTGGCGAAGAACTTATCCCCGCAAGACCGCACCCGGCTATTAAAAAGACCGAGTCGTATTAAACGTATCGCTGGCGTACTGGTCGGCCTGATCCTGCTGGTGATCATCAGCATTCCCGCTTACGATTATCAAAAAGGCGTCGTGGCTAACGCCCGGGTGATCCATAATTCCCGAATGGCGCCGGTCATCTTCATTCCCGGGTCCAGCGCGACCCAAAACCGGTTCGATTCGCTGATCAAAGAACTGAACAGCCGCTCCACGGGCCATAGTTACCTGAAACTCACGGTGCACACCGATGATTCCATCACAACCACCGGCGGGGTCAAGGCGGGTGATAACGAACCATTCATCGTCGTCGGCTTCGAAAACAACAAAGACGGTTACGCCAATATCAAGAAGCAGGCCCGCTGGTTCAGCATCGCCATGAAGTTCCTGCAAAACCGCTACCGCTTCAACAACTTTGTTGGAATCGGCCACTCCAACGGCGGTTTGATCTACACTTTGTATTTGGAAGAATACCTGAACCAGGATGACTTGACGATCAATAAGCTGATGACGATTGGGACCCCGTACAACCTGTCTGAAAAGAATATCGCCAACCGGACCGAAATTTTGTCCGATATGATCAAGTTGAAGTCTTCCCTGCCAAAAAACATCCAGATGTGGTCCATCGCTGGCACGGAGAACTATTCCGACGACGGTATCGTTCCTGTTGAATCGGTGGAAGCCGGTAAATATGTCTATCAGGATCAGGTACGCCAGTATACGCTGATCAACGTCACTGGGAGCGACAGTCAGCATTCCGATCTGCCCCAGAACCAAGAGATCGTGGGGTACATCCAGCAATACATGCTGACCAATCCCAACCAGAATCGGCTTGGCGGCAACCGGGGCAACCCCACTCAGCCGAGCAGCAGCAGTAGCAGCAGTAAGAAATAACAGACGCGCCTGGCCCTAGTCGGCCAGGCGTTTTCTCATTATTTGACCCCTGGTAGTGAGATTTTTGGTGTTGACAGCGGATTCAACCGGCGCAATACTTAGTGTGTAGTTAATCACAAGGGAGTGTGCATTTTGAAAATTAAAGCAGCTGTTGTTGATCACCAGAACGGTGATTTTGAAATTCGCGATGATATTGATTTAGCACCGATGGGCGCTGATGATTTGCAGATTCATATGGTCGCTTCGGGGATTTGTCACTCTGATGAAGCCCTGCGGATTGGTGACGCCGTCATTGGCTACCCGATCATCCTGGGCCACGAAGGCTCTGGCATCGTAGAAAAAGTTGGCCCAGAAGTCACCCAATTCAAGCCCGGCGACCACGTTGTCCTCAGCTTCTACGCCTGCGGGAATTGTGAGAACTGCCTCAAGGGGATTCCCACCCAATGCTTGAACTATGCCCACAATAACCTGTCCGGCACCCGGCCGGACGGCAGCGCCCACTTTACCGAAAACGGTAAGCCAGTAGCGGATATGTTTGACCAAAGCTCCTTTACTACGACTACCGTTGTGCGGGAACGCAATGCCGTGAAGGTTCCCAAAGATATGGACTTGCGCGAACTGGGGCCGCTGGGCTGCGGCTATGTCACTGGATCCGGCACCGTACTGAATACCTTGAAGCCCAAGCCAGGCGACACCATTGCTGTCTTCGGCACCGGCGCTGTTGGTTTAGCAGCAATGATGGCCGGCCGGATTTCTGGCTGTACGAAAGTCATCGGCGTGGATATCGTTGATTCCCGGCTGAAATTGGCGAAAGAACTCGGGGCCACAGACGTCATCAACAGCAAGAACGGTGATGTCGTCAAAGCAATCCAAGACTTGACCGATGGCCGCGGCGTGAACTGGGCCGTGGATACCACCGGGGTGACCGCGGTGATGGAAGACTCCATCAAGGCCCTGGCTCAAGGCGGGACCACTGCCACGATCGCCGTCACCAAGCACCACATAAACGTAGATACATGGAACGCTCTGTGCGTTGACGACAAGAAGATCGTCGGTGTCAACATGGGCGATTCCATCCCGCAAATCGATATTCCGCGCCTGATCAAGTTCTATCAGATGGGCATGTTTGATTTCGATAAGACGGAGAAATTCTACAAGTTCGATCAGATTAATGAAGCCAACGCTGATTCTCGGTCTGGGAAGACGATCAAGCCAGTTTTGATCATTGATGAGGATTATGTACCGGGCAAGTAATTGCTGAACGGCAATAATTTGATCATTACCTGCTGCTGCGCCCGCCTAGGCGAACGCAGCAGTTTTTTTGCAAAAAAAGAAGCATCACCCAGCAGGCTCACCCACGGGGTAATGCTTATGACCAGTACTATGCATGACGCACAATAACCAGCGGACTCCACAATCCAACTGGAGATATCCTGCAAATCCGGCAGTGCCCGTTCGGGGGCAGATATCCTGGCAGTATTGGCGCATTACTGCGCCGCTACTCGACTCATCGCATACGACAACACTAACACGCCGAGCCGCGACTTTCAAGTCCGGCGCCGCCGACGCCAGCGGGCACGGAGATAGCGACTGTAAAATTCGCCCAGCAGTTGAGCCAGCATGAAGCCTACGGCGATGGACCCGGCCACCAGCAACACCCGCACTACCAAGCGCATGGATTCATCGATGTGGCCTAAGACCAGCTCACGGACCGCTTGATACGCTGTCGCACCCGGGACCAGGGGGAAAAGGCCCGGAATATTAAAGATGATTGCCGGCATTTTATAATGACGGGCAAACAGGACACCTGAGAACGCCAGTACGACGGCGCCAGCGGCATTTGCCAGCATCCGGCCGGTGCCCAGCTGCCACAGGACCCAATAGACCATCCAACCCAGCAAGCCAGACCAGCCGCAGGGAATCAGCGCCCGGCGAGGCACGTTGATACAGAGGGCAAAGGCCATGGTAGCAAAGAAACTCAGGGCAGCCTGCGCAAAAAACTGTAACCAAAGCGGCATGACGATTTCCTTTCTATTTCAGCCTACATCAGGAAGCGGAAGATGAGTGCGATCCCCACACCGATGGCAATGGCGCTGAGAATGGCCTCTACGCCGCGGGCGATCCCGCTGAGCAGATCCCCCGCGAGCAGGTCTCGGATGGATGTGGTCAACACCACCCCAGGCACCAGGGGCATGACCCCGCCCAGGATAATGTTATCAATGCTGTGGCCGAGGCCCAACCGGACCCCCAAGTATGCAACGATTCCGCAGGCCAGAGCGGCCACTGTTTGGGTAATAAAGTAGACTTTCGTAAAGCGGCCCAGATAGTAGGCCACCAGGTACCCAGCCGTGCCGGACACCGCCGCCAAAGGCATATCCAGCCAATCGTACTGACCAGCAAAGATGATCATCAACAACGCGCTGGCCACCGCGGCACCGATACATTGCAGCCACAACGGGAAGGTCGGCGTCGCCCGATCCACATCCCTTAGCGCCGCATAAAGCTGGTAGAAATCAATCTGCCCCGCCGCAAATTCCCGGCTGAGATTATTCACCCGGCTGATCTTCTCAATGTTTAAGACCCGCTGAGTCACTGTCCCCAAAGAAGTCAGCGGCCGATCCTGCAAGCCGACAAAAATACCCGTCGGCGTCGTGAAAATGACCGGCTCCTTCAGCCCGGCATTCTGCGCGATCCGGCGCATGGTGTCCTCCACCCGGTACATTTCGGAACCATTGGCAATCATCAGCCGCCCAGCAAGGATACAAGCATCCATCACCTGTTCCATATAATTGGCGACCTGTCGTTGAATCTCCATCGTTATCCTACCTTCTTGTGCTGTCGCGTCATTCCCTTTAGAATACGGTGTTCCCCGTAGGTTGTAAAGAGCCGTCGCAGCAGGGGAAGGAATGTTTTAAATGAGCAATCTTTTTGCTTGCTTTTAATCTTACGGGCTGGTAATATCATCTCAACATCATTTTTGCTCGGTAGTGCAATGGTAGAACGCTTGACTGTTAATCAAGATGTTGCAGGTTCGAGTCCTGCCCGGGCAGCTGATCGGCACCATTTCAATGCGGGGTGGTGCTTTTTTTCGTCTGCAATATTAATTCCGCTTGCGTAATGTAAATATGTACGACCTTTGAAAAAAGATTCGCATCTACTCAGTTAAAGGAGTGATCCCGTTTGAGTTACCTCATCGCAGATCAAGTCGGCCGGCTGGCGCAATTAAGCCCCGATGACTTAGTGAATAAAATGCTGCCACCCGACAGCACCCATAACTTCGAGGAACAACGATCTTGGCGCGAGTCGTTGTATCGGCTTATCCAAATCGTCAACACCAGCGGCTTGTCAGATCTGTGGCTGATTGCCGAGTATTCGCTCATTGGCACGCATCGAATTGACGCAATTATTTGCGGATTCAGTAGATTATTCGGCCGGCCGCTTGCCCTGATCGTTGAATCAAAACAGTGGAACAAGATTGGTGATGGCGGTACACAGCACGCTGACCAAGTCAAAATGAACTTCGCGAACGAATACCGGATGCACCCAGTCGCCCAAATGTTTCAGTACGAGCATCAGCTGGAGGCCAACCACAGTGTTGTGAAAGCGGGTAACATTCAGCTTGCTGTGCTGGCCTTTATGCATAATCTGCCAGAATCCCAAAAGCCGAAACTGTTTACCGATGAATATCGCGCGTTTGCTCAATACGCTCATCTGGTTTTTGTTAAGGATGATGAAGCTAGGCTGACACACTATCTCGGTTCTCTCTTTAAGAAATGCTCCGGCGAACAAACGGCCAAACAATTTCTCGCTGGCCATTACGAGTTGAGCAGAGCCGACTTTTTCGGTATCACCAAGATATTACAGCGAAAGGACAACGCGGTGATGCTAGCTAATCAAATCGAAGTATCACTCGCATTCGACCAGCTGTGTGCGGAGTTCAAGAAAAATCCCAGGCACATGGCTATGATCATTCAAGGCAGCGCTGGCACGGGAAAGACTATTGTGGGACTGCATCTGGAATATTTGGCGGTCCAGCGCCATCTTATCCCTCTTCGAAGGACTATTTTTACATTCGCTAAAAGCAGGATGCTGCACAACATTTTAGGCCATGTTAACGCCGGCGGTAAAATGTAGGAAATTGCCGATTAAGAAATGTCGGATTTCCTGCATTTTTTAGTACACTTAAACGCATACTGAATTT
>NZ_AUEH01000048.1 GCF_000425885.1 Schleiferilactobacillus harbinensis DSM 16991 | reverse complement strand
CGCGTCTACCAGCTGATTGCCTAGATTATCTACCACAATAACGTCACGATGGTAGGCTTATTTGTTATGCCTTCAAGTACGATATTCAGACAACACACCAGATTAAACGCCGCAACTAATAAAACAACAAAAAAGATCTCCCACACGAGGAGATCTCCAAAGGATAGAAACTATCCTTCAACACCATTTGACAAACTTCCGCAATTGCGAGCGATTCGCTCGTGTTTCACGCAATTAGGCTGGATAATGGGGGCAAAGAAAGGCAGGTGTGGATTATGTCCCTTGGACAAGCCATTATCACTTATCGCCAAAAACACCATCTAACCCAAGCTGATTTAGCCGGTCAATTATTCGTAACCCGCCAGGCCGTTTCTACTTGGGAAACTAACAAAGCATGGCCGGATACCGAGATTTTAACTCAGTTGAATACTTTGATGGCCACTGACTTTGTCAAACCATCACCGCCGGAAACACCCGCTGCACCGAGTGATGCAGTAACCGTACTCTTGCTTGTAATTGCTATCATAGTGCCCATTTTCGGCTTAATTGGACCGCTGGTTATTCTGTTTAACCGCCGCTTTCCTCATTGGAGCAAAACTGCCGCTGGCGTGGTTATTGCGGTGGAAGTCCTGGCTATTGTTGCTTTCTGGTTATTTGCCGATGCAATCACTGTTTCCAAGCATATCATTGGCTGATTTGGTTCCTATATCAGAATAGCCGCTGAGACGATTGTAATTGCTCATCTCAACGGCTATTTGGCATGCTTTACATGACTTTTCGACTCACTTGCAGCGCCAGCCAGCTGCCCACCGCCGTGATGGCAAACACACTGACCAGGGCACCCAGTTCCACCAGGGCAAAGACCCCTTCCCCCCGCCAGATAATCAAGCCCAAAGCGCCAATCATCCCGCCGCCACCGTTCATCACAAACGAATCCACGGGATCTTCAGCCAGCTTGGTCCGCCAGCCGGTGAGCCATCGGTTCAAGAGAAAGCCCGCCGCCAGGGTGATCAAAAACATCACCGCCGGCGGCACATAGCCGATGCCTGCCGTACTGGTCACAAGCCCCAGCACGATGGCATCCAGTGTTTGGCCGACACTCAGTCCGGGCCACCAGGCTAAGGCGGCACCGGCAATACTGCCCAACACCGCCAAGCAGGTGCCCAAGACAATCGATCCGTACAGCGCTGTCTGTCCGCCGGCCGGGGCGAGGTTGAAACCGAACCAGCCCAGCAGGATCAAAAAGGTACAGATCGTGGGCACTGCCAAGCCGCGTTCTGCTCGTAAGCCATTGACGCGACCAGCCAAGCGAGGCGCCATAATCAGGCTGGTCACGCCGGCAGTCAAGTGCACAACTAAGCCCCCGGAAAAGTCCAGTGCGCCCTGAGCGGCCCACCAGCCATGGCCGTTCCACAGCAGATAGGCCACTGGACAATAAACCAGCAGCGTCCAGAGGGGAATAAACAACAGCAGCCCGCGACAGCGCACCCGGTCCGTCAGCGTGCCGCAAAACATCACCACCGCGTATAAATAGAATTCCATCTGCACACCAGCATTCAGCAGCATCCCGGAATGCTGGCCGGCCTGCCCGGCCAGCGCCAGCCACCAGGCCAGTACGCGGTCTGGGCCTAAATAGATCAGCGGATAAGCAATCACCAGCCACGTCGCCACCGCCGCTGCTAAAGCTGTCATTTGCACCCGCAGCGTGTGCGGCGCCCGCTCTTGGGTCATGCTCTGACTATAAAGCAGCGGCACACTGGCGATCATTGGAATCATTACCGCAAAGCACAGCAGTTGTAGAAGGGTATTCGCCATTTCTGCACCGCCCTAGCAAACGCAATCGACGGCGCAATCTGCCAAATCCGTCAAATACATATGATTGGCTTGGTACACCGCCAGCGCCTTCGCATTCGGCGTAATGCCCTCCCGCTGGGCGATCTCCGCCGCGACAACCGCGAAGCGCCGGCGATACTTGTAGATATAGCGCAAAATCACGCCCTCATGGGTCACTTCCGGTCCGACCATAAAGAGATTCGGGGTCACTGTGGATTCATCGAGCTGATTCAATTCGGCCCGATCGCCCCGGTGAGCAAACAGATCTGTTTGCAGCGGCGCATCCACACTGGCGAAGCCGGTGGCCAGAATCGGTACTTGGCGGGTATGCACCGATTGACCATCCTCGAGATGGACCGTATAGGGGCTCTGAGCCGTTTGGGTAATGGCGGTGACCCGTTGCCCCGCCACAGCGAAACAGCCTCCTGAATGGCCGTATAGCGCTGATACGTATAGGGTGACAGGCCAATGCTCGGATCGGGCACCACACTGTCGATGGCCGCCACATCAGTGATCAGCACACTGCGCTGATCCAACGCCGCCAACTTGATCGCCGCATCAAACCCGGATTCACCGCCGCCGATGATCACCACCGGATCTTCCTGCCGGGTGAAGGGCCGGTAACTGGCGATCTGCGCATAATGCCGGCCCAGTTCGGCCCCGCGAATGCCGCGGGTTGCAGGGAAAGAAAAATCGCCCACCGCACTGATGACGTATTTAGCCCGCATTTCACCCCGATTCGTTTCTAAGCGAAACGCATCACCGAATCGTTGAATCTTCGTCACAGTGGTGTGCGTCAGTACTGGCAGCGCGTAGGCCGCGGCACATTCCTCCAAATAGCGGGCGTACTGCCGGCCGCTGGGATGCTCCGTATGCAAGCCGTAAGTTGGCGAACTATTCGGCGTGATCGCATTCAAATCCGGAAAGCCAAAACCGTTAGTCGTAAACGATGGCGAAATAAAGCGAATCTCCGGATGCCACTGGCGAAAACTGTGGCCAATTTCTCCTTGATCGATTACCTGGACATCGCTGACACCCAATTCCTGCAGCGCAATCGCCGTCCCTAAGCCAGCTGGACCGGCGCCGATGACAATCACTCGATAGTCGTGCATATACTCCGCCTCCTACAAAAATATCCCAATTCGCAACGAGACACCATTGTAGACGCGGTTTTCGATCCATGCGTGCACACGTACCCATATGCGCATATGTCACTGCATAGCCTCTCTAGGTATACGCGTTACAGCTGACGATCGCCCTCCCGAAGGATTTGAAAGATCAGGTTCGTCTGTTCATACATCCGGTTGATATTAGGCGCCGTTTTGACCGACGGCTGCTGGCATAGGGCTAAGGGCATGGCAATGAACGAAATGGTTGGCCATCCAGCTTGAAATAAAGGCTGCCCTTCGCCAAAATATGATGTTTGCCGCGGCTTAAGAACGAAATAGCGCCCCGCCGGTTTAACCGTCGTCAAACAGCGGCCCACCAGTTCTCTATTTGCTTTATCTGACGTATAAATAAACATTGGGTCATCCGCACTTTTCAATCTGACTGCATTATTTTTATAATCATCGGTGTACTCTGCACCACCAAGGTGTTCGACAGTCAAGCCAAGCACTTTTCTCGCTGAGACATGATGACTGGCCTCATATTTTTCAAAATCTTGCAATAATCTGGAAGTGGCCTGTCTCCCTGAAATTCCGCTTTGGGGGATTTGAAAATGACCGCTGGTAAATCCAAATACCAGTGTGTTGGCAAATTTCAATTGATCGTCTTTGATCGCCTTTAAAATAGCCAATAGAGCCACTGAACCATTTTCTTCCAGTTCATTAGGACCGTCGGTATGGGTATTGATAAAAAGTTCCTGATCAGCACGTTGGCCGGGGACAATTACCGCAAATGATTCCGTCGGCACGTTGGCTTGATAACTGCCAGTAATCGTCAAACGAACAGGCACTGCTTGGTCGTTCATCGCTTTCAAAACGGACGCCTGATGGTCATGGACCCAAATCGCCGGAATGCCGAGATAATCGTTTGTAAAGGGCAAGATCTCGTCCTGACCAAGTCCTTCACTGATTTTATGCCACAGCAGGATAACTGCCACTGCACCGCTGTCTTTGGCCGCTTTGATTTTTATCCACCGCTAACGTTGCGGCAACGAGGGGATGCCGCATGCTGAACGCTAGCCGGGCATTGTCTGGGTATTGCGCAATCTTGTGCATCAAAAGAAAAGTCGGCAGAGAAAAATTAGTCACTTTAATGACAGCGATTTTTCCCTTCATTTTCGGATCTTTTTTTGAATGGTAGAAGCGCAATTTTCCGACAACACCATTTTGACTAGTGATGCCAGAATACGGTACTGGCCCAAGATCTGGGATTGGCGCCCCGGTCACATCATTTTGAAGATGCCGCGTGGCTTGCACACAACGATTTATAGTAAACGGAAAACGTACTATCTGAAAACCAAGGCTCGTAATTTGATCCTTTATGTATTGAATGAACTGATTATGCTTATCTGTCGCCGTTAACCGCGGCCCAACTTCTTTTAAAGCTTCTTGCCACTTCGTCATGCTGTTAATATCAAGCGTCATTATCTATCACCTATTTTCCAAATTTAAACAACTTTATCCAACAACGAGGATATTCACGGCCGCCTATACATCACTGAGCGGGCGTGGTCGTATGGATCAGTTTCACGAAGAGCAGGAAGTTAATGATGCCCAACACCGTCAGCAAAGCAAACGCCCCGCGACTGCCTAAGGCTGCGTTTTGTCCGTGGGTCAACTGCGGTCGGTTCACCGACGACATCATCATCGCCAGCACTGTGGTCCCAATTGCGCCGAAGACTTGCTGGCCGGTGTTGTACAGCGCATTGGCATCGTTGCGCAGCGGCTTGGCAATTTTCTTCAAGCCATAAGCCACACTGTTGCCAAACGCCATGGAGCGGCCAATGGCGAAAATCAGATACAGCCAAGTCACCGCGGCCACGCTCAAACTGGTGCCCCACAGGGCAAAGCCGGCCAGCGCCACCGTGAACAGCGCATCGCCTAAATACAGCGGCAGCTTACCGCCGAAGCGGTCCAGCATCCAGCCGTATACCGGCTGGCCAAAGCCGTTGAACAGACTCCCCGGCAGCAGAATCAGTCCGCCAACGAACGCGGATGCACCGTCAACTTCCTGGACATAATTCGGCAGCAGAAAATTGATACCGACGTTGGCGAACTGCAGGAAGATATAGGGCAGAAAGCTGAACAGAAAGGCCTTATCCCGGAAAACCGCCAAGGAAAAGAGAATTCGGTGACTGCGCTTGGAAAACCAGCTAAAAGCACCTAACGCCACTGCCGTCACCAGCAAATAAATCAAAAACTGCCGCCAGCCGCCGGCCTCGCCCAGGGCGTTCAAGCCCACAATCAGGCTGACCAGCGCCACTCCAAGCAAAGCAAACCGAGTCCAGTCAAACGTAAAATGCCGAGTCGGACTGTACTGTTCGATTACCCGGACGCCGATCACCAGCAAAATCAGGGTGATCGGCAGGGTCAGCCAGAAAATCATCCGCCAGCTGGCAAAGGCCGCCACCGCTCCACCAAAGGTTGGACCCAGCGCTGGAGCGACTAAGATGATCATGTTGGCCATGCCCATATAAGTACCCAGATGCTGCAACGGAACGACATCCAGAATGATATTCACCATCAACGGGGTACTTAGGCCCACACAGCCGGCTTGGATCAGCCGGCCGACCAGCAAGACCCAATAGGTCGTCGCCGTGGCACAGAGCAGATCACCCACGATAAACAGCATTGCCGCCCAAATAAACAGTACCCGGTTGGTGAAGCGCCGCTTCAAATAGGCTGACGCCAGCATGACCAGCGCTGCTGTCAGCAGATACCCGGCGGTCACCCACTGAATCGTAGTCAGTGAGACATGGAATTCTCGCATCAGAGTGGGGAAAGTCACGTTCATCGACGTTTCGATCAATACCCCGATGAACGACAACAGGGCCACGACGACGATCACCACCATTGTCCGCCGCGTCATGTGCTTCTTTCTCGTATTCCCTGCTGCCTCTGCCATTATGCTATCCGCTCCTTTTTGTTTACCTTACACCGGCGAGCGTTTTCAAGTCTAACGGCAAACAAAAAGCGCATCCTCAATGTGAGGATACGCTGCTATGTTCAATTACTCATCAGAATCGGAATCGGAATCGTGATTATCGTCGGCCGGATGGTCAACCTGATCCTGATCCTCCGTCGCCCGATTCAACAACTCATCCAGCGCCTGGGATTGGCCTGAGGACAAGTTGCCGCCGCTGGTTTCCGCGGTGCTTGGCGTCGGTTCATCGCCGGCCTCGCCAGTCGGGGCTGCCGGTCCCTGACCGTTATCGTCCGGACCAGCAGCATCGCCGCCGTCTTCCTCCGGGGCCACTTTCGCCAAACTGGATACACTGGCATCCTCGTCCAACCGGATCAGCCGTACACCCATGGCGGACCGGCCGGTCTGGGAGACATCGGTGGTCTTGAAGCGGATCAGCACGCCGGTATTGGTGATCAGCAGCATGTCTTCGCTGCCGTCCACCACGGTGAGCGCCGCCAGCGGACCGTTCTTCTTGGTCACGTTCACGGTCTTGATCCCTTTACCGCCGCGGCCCTTGATTGGATACTCGCTGGTTGCGGTCCGTTTGCCGTAGCCATTTTCTGAAATCACCAGCACTTCACAGTCCGGCTTCAAGATGTCGGAACCGATCACGTAGTCATCCGGGCGCAACCGGACACCGCGCACGCCGCTGGCCGCCCGGCCCATGTCCCGAACGGTTGTCTCGTTGAAGGAGACGGAGTAGCCGGTATGGGTCCCGATGATGATGTTCTGATGCCCATCCGTCAGCAGGACGTTGCTCAGCTCATCACCGTCCCGCAGGTTAATGGCCTTCAAGCCGTTGCTGCGGATGTTGGCAAACTCGCGGACGCTGGTACGCTTGACCGTCCCGTCCCGAGTGATGAAGAAGAGATAGTGTTCAGCTGGATCATCAACGGCCACATTGATCACGGTTTGGATCTGCTCGCCGGAATCGATCCCCAGCAGGTTGATGATCGGAATACCCTTGGCTGTCCGGCTGTATTCCGGAATCTCGTAGCCCTTGGCCCGATAGACCTTGCCCTGGTTGGTGAAGAAGAGCAGGACATCATGGGTCGAGGACGAAATGAGGTGTTCGATGAAGTCGTCATCGTGCACGCCCATGCCTTGGATGCCGCGGCCGCCGCGGTTTTGGACCTTGAATTCGGCCGCCGGCAGCCGTTTGATGTAGCCGTTGTGGGTGAGTGTCAAGACAACGTCTTCTTGTTCGATGAGGTCTTCATCTTCGATACTCAGCACTTCGCCGACCAGTAATTCCGTCCGGCGTTTGTCGCCATATTTCTTCTGGATATCCAAGAGTTCTTGGTAAATGATCTCGTGAATTCGTTCCGGCTTGGCGAGGATATCCTTGTAATCGGCAATTGCGGCTTGCAAGTCGTTGAACTCGCTGTCGATCTTATCCCGTTCCAGACCGGTCAGGCGGACCATCCGCATGTCCAGAATGGCTTGCGCCTGCTTATCATCCAAATCAAACTGGTCGATCAATTGTGCCTTAGCCACGTCGCCGTTGGGCGCGCTGCGCAGCAGCGAGACAATGGCGTCCACGTGGTCCAGCGCCGTCCGCAAGCCGTCCAGAATATGGGCCCGGGCTTCGGCTTTGCGCAGGTCGAACTTGGTCCGGCGAGTGATGACGGATTCCTGATGCTTCAGGTAGTACACTAGGATCTGCTTCAGCGTCAGGACCCGCGGCGCGCCGTCCACGATAGCAACCATGTTGAAGGAGAAGTTCGTCTGCAACGGGGTCAGCTTATACAAATTGTTCAGCACGACCGTCGCCGAGGTATCCCGGCGAATGTCGATGGTGATCCGCATGCCCTCCCGATCAGACTCGTCTTGCAGGGTGGTGATCCCGTCGATCCGGTGATCCCGGGCCAATTCCGCGATCCGTTCCACCAGCTTGGCCTTGTTGACCATGTAGGGGATTTCGTGAACGATGATTCGTTCCTTACCGCTCTTCTCCGTTTGCACTTCGACCTTGGCCCGCAAAATGATATTCCCGCGGCCGGTCTCATACGCCCGGCGAATGCCGGATTTGCCCATCACCACGCCGCCAGTCGGGAAGTCCGGCCCTGGCAAGGCCTCCATCAAGTCCGCCGTGGTCGCGTCCGGATTGCGCATCAGAATGTGCAAGGCCGAAATGACTTCGCTCAAATTATGGGGCGGGATATTCGTCGTCATCCCAACGGCGATCCCGGTCGCCCCATTGATCAGCAGATTGGGGATCCGGGAGGGTAAAACAACCGGTTCCCGTTCCGTACCATCGTAGTTATCTTGGAAGTCGATGGTGTCCTTGTTGATATCCCGCAGCATTTCTGTGGCAATCTTGCTCATCCGGGCTTCGGTGTACCGCATCGCAGCAGCGCCGTCGCCATCGACGGAGCCGAAGTTCCCGTGACCATCAACTAAGGGATAGCGGTAACTGAAATCTTGGGCCATGCGCACCATGGACTCGTAAATCGCGGAGTCGCCGTGGGGATGAAATTTCCCCATGACGTCCCCGACGATCCGGGCCGATTTCTTATATGGCTTGTCCGGGGTCACGCCCAATTCGTTCATCCCATAAAGAATCCGCCGGTGGACCGGTTTCAGGCCGTCCCGGACATCCGGCAGCGCCCGCGCAACGATGACACTCATCGCATAGTCCAGGAAGGACTTGCGCATGGTCTCCGGCAGGTTGACCGTATGGATTCGCCGGTCTTGTGCATTATCCATGAATTTAGCTGTCTCCCTTCATTCCGTTACATATCAATGTCGGCGTATGTGGCATTCTTTTCAATGAACTCCCGCCGCGGCTCAACTTTGTCCCCCATGAGCATGTCAAAGACGGCATCAGCCTCGATGGCATCGGCCACGTTGACCCGCTCCAAGCGCCGGTTCTCCGGATTCATGGTCGTATCCCACAACTGCGAGGCGTCCATTTCCCCTAACCCTTTGTACCGCTGAATGACCGGTTTGGGACTGGGCTGCAGCGTCTGCATCACGTCTTGCAGCTCTTCGTCAGAATCGACGTACTTGACGAACTTGCCTTGGCGCACTTGGTACAGAGGCGGTTCGGCGATGTAGATATAACCGGCATCGACTAACGGCCGCATGTAGCGGAAGAACAGCGTCAGCAGCAGTGCTCGAATATGAGCGCCATCGACATCGGCATCGGTCATGATGATCACTTTGTGGTAGCGGGCTTTAGCAATATCAAAGTCGCCACCAAAACCGGTCCCCATCGCTGTGAACAGCGAGCGGATTTCATCATTGGCCAGAATCCGATCCATACTGGCTTTCTCCACGTTCAAAATCTTGCCCCGAATCGGCAAAATAGCTTGGGTCAAGCGCGACCGGCCGGACTTGGCCGAACCACCGGCAGAATCCCCCTCGACGATGAAGAGCTCAGAGATCTCCGGATCCTTGCTGGTGTTATCCGCCAGCTTGCCGGGAAGATTGCTGATCTCCAGACCGGACTTCTTCCGGGTCATTTCCCGGGCGCGTTTGGCCGCCACCCGGGCCTTGGACGCGACCATGCCTTTATCGACAATAGCCCGCGCTTCGTTGGGGTTCTCCATCAAGAACTTGGTGAACATCTCGGAGAACGTCCGATCAGTCACCGTCCGGGCGTCAGAGTTGCCCAGCTTGGTCTTGGTCTGCCCTTCGAATTGGGGATCCGGGTGCTTAATGGACACAACCGCCGTCAAGCCTTCTCGGACATCGTCCCCGGAAAGCTTTTCGTCCGGGTCCTTAATAATATTCTGCTTGTGGGCGTAATCATTGATCACCCGGGTCAAGGCTGCCTTGAAGCCGGCCTCATGGGTCCCGCCTTCGTAAGTATGGATGTTATTGGCGAAGGTCATCAGGATGGAGTGGTAGCCGGAAATGTACTGCAGAGCCACTTCCACCGTGATGCCGTTTTGTTTGCCTTCCACGTAGATCGGTTCTTCAAACAGCACATCTTTGCCGTGGTCCAAATACTCGACGTAGCTCTTGATCCCGCCTTCGTAGTGGAAGACCAGCTTCTCATGGGTCTCCTGGCGCTTATCAGTGAAGGTCAGCTTCAAGCCTTTATTCAAGAAAGCCAGTTCGCGAATCCGCGTCGTCAGGATCTTATCGTCAAAAGTCGTAGTCTCGGTGAAAATTTCTGGATCCGGGACGAAGTGGACAATAGTGCCATGTTCATGTTCCGCTGCGGTGCCAATGACTTTCATCGGCGTGTGGACCTTGCCCCGCTGGAAGTCCATGTAATACTTTTTGCCTTCCCGGGCAACAGTAACATCCAGCGTCGTGGACAATGCGTTGACGACGGAGGCGCCGACCCCGTGCAGGCCGCCGGATACCTTGTAACCGCCGCCGCCGAATTTACCGCCAGCGTGAAGGATCGAAAAGACGGTCTCCAGTGCTGGCTTGCCCGTCTTCTTCTGGATGTCCACCGGGATCCCCCGGCCGTCATCTTGGACCGTCACTGAGCCGTCGGCCTCCACAGTCACTTCGATCTTCGTCGCGAACCCGGCCAAGGCCTCATCGATGCCGTTATCGATAATTTCCCATACCAAATGGTGCAAGCCTTGGCTGCTGGTCGCGCCAATATACATCCCAGGCCGCTTACGCACAGCCTCCAGGCCTTCCAGCACTTGAATTTGACTGGCGTCATAACTCTTCGCCAGTTCTTCCATGTGCTCTTCGTGGGCCTCTTCTTTCGGGGTTAAATGATCTTTGTCTGCCATTAACTATAAGCCTCCTGCTTCAGAGAACGGCGCACCATGCGGGCGCAATTCATTGCTGATCTGCACCGGGCACTTGGCCCGGCTTGGTTACCGTCAACATCCCATCATCAATCGTCATGATTCGCGGATCATGGACAATATCCTGGGCCACCCCGCTCAGGTCGGTGGTGGTTAAAAAAGTTTGGACCTTGCTTTGGAACGTCGCCAGCAAGTGCGTCTGGCGGACCGTATCCAATTCGGACAGCACATCGTCCAGGAGCAGGATCGGGTATTCCCCGGTCTGCTCTTTCATCAATTCGATTTCAGCTAATTTCACACTCAATGCCGCCGTCCGTTGCTGGCCCTGGGACCCAAACGCCGACACATCCTTGCCGTTGGTAATGAACGTGACGTCATCCCGGTGCGGCCCGGCCAAGGTGACCGATTGATCGATCTCCCGCGGCCGCAATTTCTGATAAAGCGCTGAGAGTGCCTGATACAATTTCTGGACCGTTTTGGCCTGACTCAGCTCACTGGGCAGGACGTAATGAAACGCCAGCTCCTCCTTGCCCTGGGTGATTTCCTGATGCAAGTGGTTGGCGAACACGACCATTCGGCCGAGCAATTCCTGACGGGTATGGATGATTTCAGCACCAAAGCCGGCCAGCTGATCGGATAGCACATCCAGATACACCAGGTCCCTGGCATCGCGATAGTGCAACTGGCGCAAATACTTGTTGCGCTGGCGCAGAATTGCCCGATATTGGGTCAGGTTATAGAGATATTTCGGACTCATCTGGCCGAATTCCATATCCACAAACCGCCGCCGGGTGCTGGGTGCCCCCTTGACTAAGTCCAAGTCTTCCGGAGCGAACAGGACAACGTTAAGCTGGCCCAAATAGCTGGATAGCCGGGATTGCTCCAGATGATTCACGGTCGCCTTCTTGCCCTTTTTAGTCAAGGTCAGCGTGAGCGGCACAGTCCCGGTAGTTTTCACCACCCGGCCGGTCACCTGGGCACTGTCCGCCCCCCACTGGATCAGCTCATCATCGTTGTGCGTCCGGTGGCTGCGGGCCAAGGCCAGCACGTAGATGGCCTCCAGCAGATTGGTTTTGCCCTGGGCATTTTTTCCCAGCAAGATATTCAAACCGGGAGAAAATTGGACTTGCAGGGCCGCGTAGTTGCGAAAGTGGGTGAGCGTCAGCTGATCAAGATACATGGGGGGCCGCCGCGACAGTGACCGTCCCGACTGCTGGTACGATGACCTGCGTCCCGGGGTATACCTTGCGGCCCCGCCGGTCTTCCTGGGCGCCGTCAATCACCACCGGATGCTCGCGCAAAAACCACTTTGCCTGCCCGCCGGTGCTGATGGCCCCGACTTCTTTAAGCAATTGCCCAACAGTAATAAATTCTTCGCTGGCTGCCAGCGTGACGACTTGATTGACCAACGACCGCCACCTCACTTTCTAACCGATATTCCTGAGAAAAGTTTACATTACCATTATACGTTTTTTAGGCAAGGAAAACAATTGAATTCGCTGTTTATGGGTAATTTCCGGCGTCTTTTTGCTTAATAGTGTGCCTTGTCAAAAATGAGTAAAATCGCTCAGAACGAAAATCTGGGCGAAATACACGGGGTCCCACCGATTTTCTCCGATCAGTGGACAAAAAAATCCCCACCAGGAAAACCTGATGGGGAAGGATTGGTCAAGGACCGATCAGAAGGTCCGAATCGGCGTGATCAGCTGAATGAATTGGCTGGTATCTTCTGTGGGCTGGATCGTAAAGGGCCGCAACGCGGATGTAAAGTCCATGGTGACGTCGCTTTGGCCGACAACCCGCAAGGCATCTTTCATATAGTCCGGGTTGAATGAAATATCCAGGGTGTCGCCAGTCAAGGCCTTGAACGCGATCTCTTCCTGCACCGTGCCGACGTCTGGCGATGTGCTGGATAGTACCGCTGTGTTCTTCTCCGGCGTCAAAACTAAGCGGACGACATTGTTCCTGCTCTCGTGGGATAACAAGGAAGCCCGCTCAATAGCGGCCTGGAAGGAAGCAGCGGCCACAGTCATCGCCGTGGTGTGCTCAGTGGGCAGCAGCCGCTGGGTATCCGGATAGTTGCCCTCTAGCAAGCGGGAGTAAAAGGCGGTGTTGCCTAAGAGGAAGAGGACTTGGTTTTCAGCGATGCGGACATCAATGGTGTCCACGCTGTCCGGAATCGTCCGGGCTAGTTCCACTAGGCTGCGGCCAGGAACATTGATGTCGTAATCGGCATCGCCGGCGCCTTCGAGGCGGACAATCCGCTGGGCTAACCGGTGGGTATCAGTAGCCACGGCGAGCATCGCGCCATCATGGATCACGATGTGCACCCCCGTAAGAATGGGCCGGCTGTCTTGGGTCGATACGGCGATAACGGTTTGCCCGATTACTTCGCGCAGCACATCAGCCGGTAATTGCAACGCATGATCATCCGCAATTTCCGGCAGCAACGGATATTCATCGCTGTTGGACCCATTGATCGTAAATTCTGATTGGCCTGACGTGATCACTGCTTGGAGCGTGTCGGTGACGGCAATCGTCATGTCTTTTTCCGGCAGCCGCTTGACGATTTCCGTAAAGAACCGGGACGGCAGGACGATACTCCCTGGTTCAGCGACCTGGAGATCCGCAGCATCATTGCTCACGGGGATACTGGTCTCAATGGAAATATCCGCATCGCTGCCGGTGAATGTCAGCTTTTCCTGGTCTAGAGTGAGCTTCAACCCAGTTAAGATCGGAATGGTCGTTTTAGTGGCAATGGCCCGTGAAACATCGTTGAGAGTCTTGATAAAAACATCACGATTAATTGTGAACTTCATCACGTATACATCCTTCCTTTTTTCCTGCGCCAGCGGCGCTGCCCTTTATTATTATAAAAGATTTTATAGTAATAGTAATAGGGCCTGTGTATTCGGGGGATAACTATCCGCAGCCGTAGCCTAGCAACGCTTTAGCCTGTGGACAACCGGTGGATAACTTTTTGGAAAAGTCGCTTAGTTATCCCCATCCTGTTCCCGGATCATACTCTTCAATTCGTTGAGACTGTCCCGCAGAGCCGGGTCATCTTTTAATTCGCCGGCGATTTTATCGTAGCCGTGGATCACCGTCGTATGGTCCCGACCGCCAAATTCCTGACCGATTTTCGGCAGAGAATTATCCGTCAGTTCCCGAGCCAGGTACATGGCGATCTGCCGGGGATTGACGATCGCCTTGACCCGTTTTTTCCCTTGCAGTTCCTGGACAGTCACGTGATAGTAGCGGGCGACGATCCGCTGGATCCGACTAATGGGAATTTCTTCAGTGGCTGTTGCTTTTAAGCCCTTCAAGGCGTCAGCCGCCAAGCTGGTGGTGACCGGCGTCTTCTTCATCTGGGCAAAGGCTTGTACCCGGACCAGCGCGCCTTCCAATTCGCGGACGTTGGAATCGATCTGCGCTGCGATGTAGCCCAGCGTATCATCGGGGATATCCAACTGTTCGGCGTTGGCTTTGTTGCGCAGGATCGCCGTTCGCGTTTCCAGATCTGGTGGGGTAATGTCCACGGACAGGCCCCATTTGAAGCGGGATACCAGTCGTTCTTGCAGCTTCGGAATATCGTTGGGGAGGCGGTCGCTCGTCAGCACGATCTGCTTATGGTTATTGTACAGTTCGTTGAAAGTATGGAAGAACTCCTCCTGGGCCCCTTCTTTTTCCGCAAAGAATTGAATATCGTCCACCATGAGCAGGTCGCAGGTCCGGTACTCCAAACGGAATTGCTCCATCCGGTGGGTCTGGATCGAGGTGATGTAGTCATTGACGAACGCCTCGCTGGTCACGTACTTCACCTTGGCGTGGGGATCGTTCTTTAATAGTTGGTGCCCGATCGCCTGCATCAAGTGGGTCTTGCCTAATCCGACGCCGCCGTAGAGGAAGAGCGGATTATAGGTTTGGCCCGGCTGTTCTGACACGACCAGCGCGGCTGCGTGGGCCATCTGATTGCCGGTGCCGATGACGAAGGTATCGAACGTATACTTATCATTCAGATGCGTTTCCCGCAGATAGTCGGGATTCTTCTCGTCCTTCTCCACCTCTTCAGTTTCCTCAGGACTGCCGAATTGCGCAGTTTCTGGATTATCGTCGGAGGATTGGGCCACTTGAATGATCGGCGTGAGTTCTTTCTGCGTATATTGATAAACCAGCTCGACGACCGGGACCATTAATTGCCGTTCCCAGTAATCCTTATGCAGCTGCGTGGGGACACTAATAATAAGTTGATTATTGCGGATTGCCACGGGCTTGGCAGTGGCGATCCAAGCCTTGTAGCTGAAATTAGAAAATTTTTCCTGAAAGTTCTGATCGATGTATTGCCAAAGATCGGCCAAATTATCGGCCATAGCGCCGCCCCCCTGAACCGTATTTCTTAAATGGGTCACGCTGAACATTTTAGCATTGCGGCCGAAAGTTTTCCACAGGGGGATAATTATTTCCCAAAGAACCGCACAGGGGTGTATAAACAGTTATCCACAGGCCGGGGAAACAAGGGAAAACCAGACCGCTGGATAAAGTTGTCCACATACTGGAAGAGTTAAGAAAGCCTATCTAGACACGGACTGGCGAGTTATACACAGATGGTTATCCAACATTGTGGACAACTTTTAGACACGCTGTGGATTGTCATTTTTTGGTGGGTAACCGGGGGATAACTCGCGGGAATGGAAAATCACTTTTCCAGAGGTTATCCACACTAAAAAAACAGGGTGTGGACAATCCCGGGGAGTATTTTCTTGAGTTATCCACAGGCTGTACTACAACAGTTTGCTTAGTTTCCTGAAAAAAGTTGACCGGTTTTTTTAATTCGTTATTGGCGGCTTCTCTAAAATATGCTATTATTTATCAGTAATACGCTTATCAGTGTATGATGAGCGTCACCTATGGACCGAGGGGGTGTCAATCGATGTCAACGAAACGTACTTATCAACCTAAGAAAATCCACCGTGCGCGTGTGCATGGTTTTATGAAGCGCATGAGCACCAAGAACGGCCGCAGAGTGTTAGCACGGCGCCGGGCCAAGGGCCGTCGCGTCCTGTCTGCGTAATTGCGGCAGTCAACGGACGGCGTTACCCAAGTCTCGTGCTTGACGTTTTGCGCCAGCCAAACGGCGAAAGGGCCCCAGGTGGTGCTCTTTCGCCGTTTTTTTATGAAGACAGAGGGCGCAGCCGGCCGGTCTTATGCCCTAGCTGCTGGTCGGCGGAGCCCGTTTAAGCGGAGAAGGCTGCCAGCCCTAGCTTCTGGTCGGCCGGAGCCCGTTTAGGGAAGGCCCCCTAGCTTTCCATCCACCACCGCAACACACCATTGAATAGGCGACCAGCAGACCACTCGGGCCTGCTGATCCAGGAAGGGAACACGTTTTGCGCAAATCATATCGAGTGAAATCGGAGAAAGATTTCCAGCAGGTGTTTGATGCCGGTCATTCAGTGGCCAACCGCCACTTTGTGATCTATCAGTTGGCCAAGCCCGGGCAGAAACATTTTCGGGTTGGCATCAGTGTCGGTAAAAAAGTTGGTCATACCGCTGTCGACCGCAACCGGGTAAAGCGGTATATTCGGCAATCTTTATACGAACTGAAGAATGAATTACCTCAGGCCATGGATTTCTTGGTCATTGCCCGCAAAGGCGCCAAGGAATTAGATATGGCGGAAACGAAGAGCAATTTGATCCATGTGTTAACGTTGGCCCGCCTGCTGGCCGACCCTGCGCAAAATCAGGATAATCAAAACCAAGAAGAACGAGGTTAGTCACGTGAACAAGCATACGAAACGGACGCTCAAACGCATTCTGTTATTCGCCGCGCTGGCCCTGCTGGTTGTTGTTCTGACCGGCTGCGGTACCAGTCCGGTCACCAAAAATTCAACTGGTTTTTGGGACCGCTATGTTATCTACTATTTCCAACAGTTCTTACTCTGGATGGTCAATAACTTCCATTTGAGTTATGCCTGGGCCATCATCGTATTTACCATTATTATTCGGATCGTTTTGTTACCGCTGATGCACTTCCAGACGAAGAGCACCAAGAAGCAGATGCAGCTGCAGCCGGAAGTCAAAGCCTTGCAGGCTAAATATCCGGGCAAGGATATGGATTCGCGGCAAAAGCTGAATGAAGAAACGCAAAAGCTGTACTCCGAGGCCGGGATCAACCCGATGCTTGGGTGTTTGCCGATGCTGGTGCAGCTGCCGGTCATGCTGATGCTGTATCAAGTGATTTTCCGGACCACCGCGCTGCGCCAAGGGACGTTCCTCTGGATGCAGCTTGGGGATCCTGATCCGTGGCATGTCCTGCCGATTTTGGCGGGTATCTTCACTTTCCTGTCCTCCTGGCTCGCCATGAAGGCGACGCCGCAACAGGGCGGCATGGGGACCATCATGACGGTTTTCTCGTCGGTCATGATGCTGTGGTTCGCCTGGATCACCGCTTCCGCCGTTTCCATCTACTGGGTTGTTTCCAGTTTGTTCCAGATCGGCCAGACCCTTGTTCTCCAGAACCCGTGGCAAATGCAGCGGGAAATGGAGGAGAAAGAAAAGGCCAAGCGGGAAAAGGAGAAACAACTCCGCAAGGCGAAGCGCCGGGCGTTCAAGAAGCGGTAAGACCGCACTTGCCCGCCCAGGGTAAAGGAGGACCGAGAAGAATATGCCAACGTATGAAGGACGTAATTTACAAGAAGCCATTGACAATGGCTTAGCCGAGTTAGGCTTAGCCCGGGATGAAGTCACCGTCGACGTGATCGCCGAGGGGAAGCGGGGATTTCTGGGGTTTGGCCGTAAACCGGCCGTCGTCAATATTAATAAAATCGAAATTAACGTAGATTCATTCAATATCGCGGTACCCGCACCGCCGAAACACCATCATCACGATTTGCCCCATCCGCATTTACCGGGGCATAATCCGGAGAAGGTCACGGCGACTGCCGGTACGGCCACCATGGCCTTGGTGGATGACCCGCCGGATCCATCCGCGCGCCCAGCCGCGGGGATGACGAACGCCCGAGAGCAGCACATCGAAGCTGCTCTGGCGCAGGTGTCCGCCTACGTGGTGAACGTCACCACCGCCTTGGCCCTGCCGACCACCGTTAAGATTGAAAAAACCGGCCGGGACAAATGGACTTTCTTCCTAGCGACAGACCGGGAGGGGCTGTTGATCGGGAAGCACGGCCGAACAATCAATTCCTTGCAGTATCTGGCCCAGATCCTGTTTTCTCACCTGACGCACAGCCACGATACGGTGGAACTTAACGTCGGGAATTACCGGGAGCGGCGGGAACAGATTCTGGAGAAGCTGGCGGTGAAAACGGCTCGGGATGTGATCGCCAGCGGTCAGCCGATTTTCTTGGACCCGATGCCGTCGTTTGAGCGCAAGGTCCTGCACGCGACGTTGGCCGATAATTCGTATGTGATCACCCATTCCGAGGGCGATGAGCCCAAGCGGTATGTGGTGATTGAGCGAAAGAAAGGCAGCGTCATCTAGTTTTCGGAAAAGTGCTATTATATTTTTTCGGCGCCCTGAGTTGCGAGACTTGGGGCGCCGTGCTATTATTGTCCTAAATTAAATCGGTTGAAGTAGTCAAAGTGCTTTAGCCAATCACCGCCGGGGGTCTCTGGACCTGGGGGTGATTGGCAATAGCGCTTTTTTTATTGCCGAAGGGTTGGGCAAATTGGCCGTGCCAAGTGCTCCCTCTACAAAAATTAGAAGTGTCCGGCACTCCATAAAAATACCGATTGACAACACTCTGTACGAGAAAGGAAATAATCGATGGCAAATTCAATTACGGCATACGATACGATTGCAGCGATTTCGACGCCGCCTGGTGAAGGCGGGATTTCGATCGTGCGCTTGTCCGGCGATGAGGCGATCCAAGTGGCCCAGCGGGTATTTAAGGGGAAAGACTTGGCCAACGTGCCGACCCATACGATTAATTACGGCCACATCGTGGATCCGGCGACCCAGGACGTCGTTGATGAGGTGATGGTGTCGGTGATGCGCGCGCCCAAGACGTATACCCGGGAAGATGTCATCGAGATCAACTGTCACGGCGGCATCGTGGACACCAACCGGATCCTGCAGCTGCTGCTGAGCCAGGGCGCGCGGATGGCGGAACCCGGGGAGTTCACGAAGCGGGCCTTTCTCAATGGCCGAATCGACTTGACCCAGGCGGAGTCGGTGATGGACTTGATTCGGGCTAAGACCGACAAGGCCATGCAGGTGGCGGTGGATCAGCTGGATGGTAATTTATCCCACTTAATCAAGAACCTGCGCCAGGATATCTTTTCTGTCTTAGGCCAAGAGGAAGTCAACATCGACTACCCCGAGTACGAAATGGACGAAGTGACCGGCAAGATGATGCTGGAAAAGGCCCAGAAAGTGCGGGATCATCTGGTGCAGCTGTTGAAGACCGCCAACCAGGGCAAGATTCTGCGGGAAGGCTTGGCGACGGCAATTATCGGCCGGCCCAACGTGGGCAAGTCCAGTCTGCTGAACTACCTGCTCCACGAGGATAAGGCGATCGTGACCGACGTGGCGGGGACGACGCGGGACACTTTGGAAGAATACGTCAATGTCCGGGGCGTACCACTGAAGCTGGTGGACACGGCCGGTATTCACCACACGACGGATAAAGTGGAAAAGATCGGGGTGGAGCGTTCTAAGAAGGCACTGGGCCAAGCTGATTTGGTCTTGCTGGTGCTGGATGCCAGCGCGCCTTTGCAAAGCGACGACCGGGAACTGCTCAAGGCCACTCAGGATAAGAAACGGATCATTCTGTTGAACAAGACGGATCTGCCGGCGGCGCTGCATCCGGAGAACCTAGAAGCACTGGTCACTGACGACAGTCGGATCATTTCGGTGTCGATTCTGAAAACAGCAGGTTTGGATGCGCTGGAAGCGGCCATTGCCAGGTTATTCTTCGGTGAAGGCATCGAGAATTCCCAGAGCAATGTGCTGGTCACCAATGCCCGCCAATATGGGCTGCTGGCCCAGGCCAAGGCGGCCTTGGACGAGGTGATCACCGCTTTGCAAAATGAGGTGCCTTTGGATCTCGTGCAAATCGACATGACCACCGCCTGGGAGAAAATGGGCGAAGTGGTCGGCGAAAATGCGCCGGATGAACTGATCACCCAATTGTTCAGTCAATTCTGTTTAGGCAAGTAGGAGGAAAAAAACGTGACTGTACCTGAATATACAGCGGATGACTACGACGTGATCGTCGTTGGCGCCGGCCATGCCGGCAGTGAAGCGGCCTTGGCTGCCGCCCGTATGGGTCAAAAAACCATGCTGATTACTTTGAACTTGGAAATGGTGGCCTTCATGCCCTGCAACCCCTCCGTGGGCGGTCCGGCGAAGGGCATCGTGGTCCGGGAAGTGGACGCGCTGGGCGGCCAAATGGGCAAGAATATTGACGCCACGTACATTCAGATGCGCATGCTGAATACCGGCAAGGGGCCGGCGGTACGCGCTTTGCGGGCTCAGGCAGACAAGAATGCCTATCACCGGGTAATGAAAGACACACTGGAGAATACGCCGAATTTGACGTTGCGCCAGGGCATGGCGACGGATTTGATCGTTGAAGATGGCGAATGTCGGGGCGTTGTCACCAATACCGGCGCCCGCTACCGGGCCAAGTCGGTGGTCCTGACAGCCGGCACCAGTTCCCGAGGCAAAATCATCATCGGTGAGTTAATGTATTCCTCTGGTCCGAACAACTCGATTCCGTCCATTGAACTTTCTGAAAACCTGGAGAAACTGGGCTTTAAGCTGCGCCGGTTCAAGACCGGTACGCCGCCCCGGGTCAACGGCAACACAATCGATTATGACCAGACTCAGGAAGAGCCGGGGGACAAGACCCCCAACGCCTTTAGTTTCACGACGAAAGATGCGGACTACGTGACGGATCAAATGTCCTGCTGGATGACCTATACCAACGAGGAGACCCACAAGATCATTCGGGCCAATCTGAAGCGGGCGCCGATGTTTTCCGGCGTTATCAAGGGCGTGGGCCCGCGGTACTGCCCGTCCATCGAAGACAAGGTGGTCCGTTTTGCCGATAAGCCCCGCCACCAGATTTTCTTAGAGCCGGAAGGCCGAGACACCAGCGAGTATTATGTCGGGGATTTCTCCACGTCCATGCCGGAGGAAATCCAACAGAAGATGCTCCACACGGTGGCCGGCTTGCAGCACGCTAAGATGATGCGGCCGGGCTACGCGATTGAATACGACGTGATCGAGCCGTGGCAGCTGACCCATACCCTGGAGACGAAACACGTCAAAAATCTGTTCACCGCGGGTCAGATGAATGGCACGTCCGGTTACGAAGAAGCGGCGGGCCAGGGTATCATTGCCGGTATCAATGCGGCTTTGCGCGCTCAGGGCAAGCCCGGCTTCACCCTGGGTCGCGACCAAGCATACATTGGCGTGATGATCGACGATTTGGTGACCAAAGGGACCAATGAACCGTATCGGCTGCTCACCAGCCGAGCCGAGTACCGCTTGGTACTGCGCCACGACAACGCTGATTTGCGGTTAACGGAGAAAGGGCATACGCTTGGGCTGATCGATGATGACCGTTACGCGGCCTTTGAAACTAAAAAGCAGGCTATTCAAGCTGAAATGGACCGGTTGCATAGTATCCGCATCAAGCCCGGTCAAGCCGTCGATGACTTCCTCGCCAGTAAGGGCGGCGCGCCGTTGAAGGACGGCATTCTCGCCAGCGACTTCTTGAAGCGGCCTGAGGTCAGCTACGAAGACCTGGCCCAATTTATGCCAGACCATCCTGATGTGGATCGGCGGGTCATCGAACAGGTGACGATCCAGATCAAGTACGCCGGTTATATCGCCAAGGAGCAGCAGAAGATCGACCGGCTGCACCGGTTGGAAGCCAAGAAGATTCCGGCTCACATTGACTACAATGCGATTAATGGCATTGCCACCGAAGCGCGGCAGAAGCTGACCAAAATTCAGCCGGAGACAATTGCCCAAGCGGGCCGAATCTCCGGAGTGAACCCAGCGGATGTCGCGATTCTCAGTGTGTATATTGAACAGGGCAAGATCGCGAAGGTTGGATAAGCGAAGCGTTAGCCAGCAGCAGGGGATGATTACTCCTGTTGTTTTTTTGTTCACAATTTCGTATATTGGTATAGATGGGGAGATGAGGCAGAATGAAAAGGAAAATCGGTTGGGTATTGGCGGCGGCCCTTTTGGTATTGTTAGCGGCGGGTGGTTGCGCGCCTAAAACACCCACGGCGAAGAATAAGCCGACACCGGTTAAAACGGAACAAAAAGCCGAGACGGTGCCAACGTATCGCGTGGTGGCGGACAATAATATGGACAAGTTCAAGCAGGCCCATGGGCAGTATCGGACGGTCAACTATGATCCCCAGGATGACCTGGTTTCCCTCCTGCCCGAATCGCTGGCTAAGCTGAAAAAGTACCCGCAAACCACGACAGTACGCGCCTACGTCACTGATTGGCAGCAAGCACCAGCGCAGCCAAGCGGGCGTTTAGTCACGGTATTGACAGTGTATGTGCAGAAAGTACTCACCGGGCGGAAAAAACTGGCTAAACAGGAACTTCAACTGACTCTACCTGGCGGATTTATCCCTTATGGGCAGTTCGGCAAAGGCGCATACGATCATGATGATACGATCCCGGATGCCGAAGTGGTGCTGACTCAGAATAATGGGTCTAGAATTTTTGGTGTTGGAAAGTATTTCCATTCCAAAAGTACTAGGGTGTGTCTGAAAATTACTTAAGCCATACCCATATTGCTGCAACGTAAACCGCGCCCAGAAAGACATGCGCGAGCTTATCATAGCGTGTGGCTATACGCCTGAACTCCTTCATCTGGTTGAAGAAGCCTTCGATTAGATGTCGCTCCTTGTAAAGATAGAAGTCGCACGGCCAGGGGTTCACTGCATTGCTTTTGGGTGGGATTGTGTAGTATCCCTCCTGAGACGTGATGAAGTCTCGTAGCGCCTGCGTCCCGTACGCTTTGTCCGCCAAGACATTGACGCTCTTCAATGGAATAGTACCGA
>NZ_AUEH01000047.1 GCF_000425885.1 Schleiferilactobacillus harbinensis DSM 16991 | reverse complement strand
TTCACCCAAGCAACCACCTGAGAGGAACTAATCCCGAAATGGGCAGCCACGGATACCACACCCTCACCACTGGTTTGGTAATAGTCTACCACAGCCAACTTCTGTTCCAGAGAGTAAACAGTCTTCGTATGTTTCCGCTTAAGAGATTCTAGTCCATGGGCTCGAGCCTGTTCAACCCATTCCCGGATTACTCTCGTTGCCGGGATACTGTATTTCGTGCAAAGTGCACTATATGATACACGCCCTGAAAGATACTCCTGCACAACTTGTAACTTTAATTCACTAGAATATTTGGTCATAAAAATGCCCCACAATCGTTAGAGTATCTGTCTAACAATTATGGGGCACTTCACATCGCAGGATGCCTTTTTCAATACCAGTAATTAAATTACTTGCTTGAGCTAGAAGCCGAAGAACTCGTTGTGCTGCTGGCACTGGAGCTCGACGTGCTGCTGGAGCTGGACGTCGCAGAGCTGTCATCGCTGCTTGATTCAGCCGCAGATGAGCTCGTTGCCGTCGACTTGCTGGATGAACTGTTCAGGTAGCCGGACAGAATATCCTTCAAGTCCTTATCCTTGATATCAATATTGGCCTTTTGCAATACCTTGGACATAACCCCTTGCATGACCGTAGAATCTTGCATCCACTTGTCATAGATCTGGGTCTTCAAGGTCTTGGTGTGGTCAGACATCTTACCCTTGCCCGGGTTCTTATCGGACATGATGATGTGGTAACCATATTGGGTCTTGACCGGTGTCTTAGTGTATTCACCCTGCTTCAAAGCAAAAGCGGCTTTCTTGAAGGTGGCATCGTAAGACGTATCGGAGCTGTCAAACGGGGTCAGCTTCCCGCCATTGGCCTTGGAGCCGGTATCGGTAGAATACTTCTTGGCCAAAGCGGCGAAGTTCTTACCGTTGTCCTTCTCCAATTGACTAATGATATCCTTGGCCGTTTTCTCGTCCTTGACCAGGATATGAGAAACGGTGATCTTCGGTTCATAAGACTTCCATTGCGTCTTCAAATCGGCGGTGGTGACCGGCTTCAGGGCTTCCAGAGCCTTGCGGGTCAGGAGGTTGGTCTTGATGTTGGTCTTAAACTGAGAAGGCGTCAAACCATTTTGGGCCAGTGCTTGGGAGAACTGGGCACCATATTGGGTCTTGACGGAATTATATTGCTTGGTGACAGTCTTGTCGGACACGGTCTTACCGTATTGTTCCTCCAAGGCTTTTTCCCAGATCAGCGTCTGTAGGGTTGTTTTGCCCGAGCTGGAGTCTTTCATGGCCTCGTAGTATTGCTCTTGAGTAATTTTGCCGCCCTTCATTGATACAACGGTCTTATTACCGGCGGAGCAGCCTGCTGCGAGCAGCATGACAACGACTGCGCTGAGCGCGATGGCCCATTTGCCAGACTTTTTAAACATTAAATACACATCCATTCAACTAAAGATTGTACCCATTGCGGGTAATCAGAACAACGTCAAATATACCACACCTGAAATGGCATTGAAAATTTCGGGCGGGGGTTTCTTAAAGTTTTACAAATTCGGCATAGAATCGCCACAGTTATGATTTATTTGTGACTTTTTGATCAGTGAAACCGGCTGCGTCGGCTTGCAAAGTCGTCAGGGTCTCGTTGATTTGATTCAGCCGTGGCTGGGCTTGGAATTGGAAATCTGCAATATCCCGCTCAACCTGTTTCTGCACGGTGGGCACCGTCGTCTGCAACTGGGTCAGCAAATGCCCCAGGGCGGTCTGTAATTTGCCGGCACTCGCGCTGACGTCTTGGACTGCACCGGTCACGTCGTCCAGATAGGCGGCCGTATCCCGCTGGCGGTCGGCGCCGGTTTTTTTAGCCGTAAGGAGAGCGACTGCCGTACCGACAATGGCTCCGAGCACAAGGCCGTGACGAAATTTAGGCATGGGGCGCCTCCTGCAAGTTTTCTTTGATGGTCAAAGCAATTTTGGTCAGCGCTGCTGTATCATACATATCGCTGTGATTGCCGAAATGAATATTGAAATCATCCTGATCGGAATAGCGGGGAATCAAGTGGATATGCACATGATGCACACTTTGATAAGCCACTTCGCCGTTGTTGTTGATGATGTTCATACCCTTGATGCCGCTGTTGGCCGCTTTGATGGCGTTGGCCAGCATCGGTACGTAGGAAAAAAGCCGGGCCGCGGTCGCGGCGGGCAGATGGAAAATATCTTCGATGTGGTCCTTGGGTACAAGCAGGGTATGACCCGGGGTGGTTTGGGAAATATCCAAAAAGGCTTTGACGTGATCGTCTTCAAAAACCGTCACACTGGGGATTTCCCCCCGGATGATCTTGCAAAAAATACAGTTCTCGTCTAACATTTTGAACCTCCTGACGGCCGCCGTTTCGTGGCGGCCAACTTTCTGCTATCATGATACCATAACACCATGCGGCGGGCGGGCTAGCCTGCTGTTTTCCAGCGAACGAAAGGAAGCGTTGATTCATTGCTTAATGTTGATCAGTTAACGGGCGGGTATGCCCATGTACCGGTGCTCCATGACGTCACGTTCAGCGTGCCGGACGGGACGATAGCCGGGTTGATCGGGCTGAACGGGGCGGGTAAATCCACCACCATCAAGCACGTCATCGGTCTGCTCACGCCCACGAAGGGGACCATCACGGTGAACGGCTTGACGATCCAGCAGGACGCCACTGCCTATCACCAGCAAATTGCCTATGTCCCGGAGACCCCGGTGCTGTACCCGGAACTCACTTTAAAGGAACACATCGATCTAACGATCAGTGCGTACGGTCTGCCGGTCAAAGAAACGTGGGAAAAGGCCGATCGGCTGCTGAAAATGTTCCGTTTGGATAATAAGCTGGATTGGTTCCCGAGCAATTTTTCCAAAGGGATGCGCCAAAAGGTGATGATCGTGACCGCCTTCATGACGGAGGCCAAGCTGTTCATCATTGATGAACCGTTCACCGGGCTGGATCCGTTGGCTGTTCATGATCTGTTAACGATCGTGCAGGAACGCAAAGCGGCGGGGGCGTCGATTTTAATGTCGACCCATATTTTGGCCACCGCCCAGCAATACGCGGACACGTTTATTCTGCTGAATAATGGGCGGGTCCGCTCTCAGGGATCGCTGGATCAATTGAAGCAGGAATTCGGCATGAGCGACGCCAACTTGGACGATATTTATCTGGCGATGACAAAGGAGCCGGCGGCCTCATGAAGACTCTGTGGCACCAACGCCAACAGCGGCATTTGACCCAGCAACTGAAGTATTTGCGGCTGGTGTTCAACGATCACTTTATGATTGCCCTGATCTTTCTCTTCGGGGCCTTAGGGGTCAGTTATGCCAATGCGCTCAAGGGGATCACCACGCTGTGGTGGGGCAAACCGGTATTGATTTTGGCCTTCTGGGCCTTGTTGCAGGTCGGTCAGTTTGCCAGCCTGATTTTTGAGGCGGATTCGGTCTTCCTTCAGCCCCGGGAAGCGGACATGCGAGAGTATTTGCGGGGGGCTTGGCGTTACAGTCTGCCGGTCCCGCTGACGGCGCTGCTCTTTGTTGGCCTGCTGGCGTTTCCCTTCGCTGTTCGCGGGGCAGGGGTGACGACGCTGCAGTGGGCGGCCTTCCTGCTCATCCTGGTGCTCCTGAAAAGCACCGACCTGGTGCGGCAGGGACTGGGCCTGTTGATGGATCAGCAGACGGCCGCACGCGGCCGCTTCTGGCTTGCCCAGGGAATCAGCGTACTGAGTCTGGCGCTCAGTGTCTATGGGCCGAGTTGGCTGGCCATCGTCGCCATACTCGCGGCCATCGGCTGGTACATGTGGCTGACCACGACGTTCCAGCGGGTGATTCGCCGCAGCCGGATCGACTGGCTGGTGGCCATTGGCCGGGAAGAACGGCGCCAATTCAGGATCTATCGGTTCTACAACCTGTTCACCGATGTGCCTGGCCTGACCAGCAGTGCGAAGCGGCGCAAGTATCTGGATGTGTTCATTCCCCGACTGACTTTGACCCCGCCGCATACGTTCACGTATTTATATGTCCGCGGCTTTTTGCGGGGCAGCGAGTATCTGGGACTGTTCCTGCGGCTCACCATCATTGGGGCGATCGCCCTGTACTTTATTCCCACATGGTGGGCGGCCGCGCTGGTAGCGGCACTGTTTATCTACTTGATCGGCTTTCAGCTGCTGCCGTTTGCCGGCCAGTACAGCAATAACGTGATGACTTTCCTGTACCCCGTGCCGCCAGCGAGTCAGCAGCATTCGTTTGCCCGGTTATTGACGGTTCTGCTGCTGCTGGCTTGGGTGATTTTCGTCATCCCCATGGTCTGGCAGCTGGGCTTTTCTTTGCTCACACTGGCCGCAGCCGCGATCGCGCTGGCCGTGACCTTAGCGTTTATTTATCTCTATGCACCGCGGCGGATCGCCAAGATGCAGTAATTTTTAGAAAGTAGGAATTCTTTTTGCGGTTACGAAATAAACCCTGGGCGAAGGAACTGATCGATGCCCATCCGGAACTCATTCAAGTGCAACCGGAGCACGTCGCCGACCAGTTTGCTCAGAAACAGCCGGTACGGCTGGAAATCGGCACTGGCAAGGGTCAATTTATCTTTAAAATGGCCCAGCTGCACCCGGAGATCAATTTTCTTGCCTTGGAGATGCAGCATTCCGCCCTGGCAGTGCTTTTGAAAGCCCAGGTCGACGCGCAGCTGCCGAATTTGCAGCTGGTGGTGGCCAATGCCGAGAACTTGCAGGCCCTGTTTGCCGGGTGGCACTTCAGTGAAATTTATTTGAATTTCTCTGACCCGTGGCCCAAAACGCGGCACGAAAAAAGACGGCTGACATACTCCAGCTTTCTCACCCAATACCAGCAGTTGCTCGTGCCGGATGGGGTGGTGCAGTTGAAGACGGACAACCGTCATTTCTTCGAATATTCGCTGATCAGTATGAATCAGTTTGGGATGCAGTTTCAGCAATTGAGTCTGGATCTGCATCACGATGACACAACCTGGGCGGCGGCGAATGTGCCGACGGAATACGAGGATAAGTTCAGCGCCAAGGGCCAGCCTATTTATGGCGTCCGGGCGGTGTTCCATCAGGCTAAGGGATAAATATCCAGCAGCTGGCCGGTCGGGACGTCCATGATAAATTCGTACTGCCGCAACTGCCCGTTTTCTTGGCGGGTGATGCCGCCATAGTTTACATCGGTGGTGCGGCCGTTTTTACCAGTGTAGGGATGGGCTTGGGATTCGATCCAGGACCCTTGAATGGGTCCTTCCTGCAGGAACAGATCCTTCACTTGCTGCAGCCGGTGATCCAATAAGTGCTGGGCGCTGCGTTGGTGCCAATACATTTCTACGGCGCCGGTGAATAGTCCGGTAAGGGCGCCAGCGGCGAAATAGACCCAAGGACGGGGTGACTTGGCCATAATCGTAACCTGCTTTCTTTTTTGAAGTATACGGCTCCCATTATATGATGGATGGCCAGCTTTGCCAACGCCGCAGCCGGTGGTTTACTTTTTTGACCTGTTCACTTATAATTAGTAAGTAAGAAAGCGAAAGGAGCGTGGAGGAATGAAGTCATTGGCTGAAATGGACGATGCTCAGCTGCAAGACGTGACGGCCCAGGGTAAGCACATGCTATTCTTCGATGCCGCGTGGTGCGGGGATTGCCGCTTTATCAAGCCGCAGATGCCCGCCATTGAGAAGGAATACAGCGATTGGCAGTTTGTTGAAATTGACCGGGACAAGTTTTTGGATCTGGCCAAGGATATGGACGTGTTCGGTATTCCCAGTTTCATCGCGGTGAAAGACGGCAAAGAGCTCGGCCGGTTCGTGAACAAGGACCGGAAGACCAAGAAGCAGATCGAGGCATTTATCGACAACTTACCGGCCTAATGCTAAACTTAGGTGAACTTAAATCGGTAAGGAGCAAAAAGCCTTGTTAATTACAGCATTCAATCACCGTCTGGACGTGCTCTTCGCAGTGGTCGCCCAGGATAGCGAGTTTACAGAGACCAGTGAGCGCCGGGGAAATGTCACCGTGATCCGGGACGCCAAAAGCGGCGCACTGGTGGGGATGAATTTCTTCCACCCGGCGGACATTCTCGGCAGCGACGTGCTCCATGATGGGCAAGTCAAGCTGGGTGAAGCCGATGTGGCCAAGCTGAATACAGCGCTGGCTAATGCCGGTTTTGCCGAGCGGCTGACCGCCGACCCCAAGCCTTACTTGGTGGTCGGGTTCGTTAAGGAATTGAAGAAGCACCCCAATTCCGATCATTTAAAGATTGCCCAAGTCGATGTCGGCGAAGAAAAGCCGCGCCAAATCGTGGTGGGGTCGCCTAACGTCGCTGAAGGCCAGAAGGTCGTCGCGGCTTTGCCCGGTGCTTTCATGCCCAGCGGCAAGATCATTTGGCCCGGCGAACTGCGCGGTGTGCCGTCCTACGGTATGCTGTGTGCGCCGCGGGAGTTGGCTTTGCCCAATGCCCCGCAAAAACCGGGCTTGCTGATTTTGCCGGCGGACGCGCCCGTGGGCGCCGCTTTTATTCCGGCGAACTTTAAGCTCACCTATTAATTTTTGATCAGCAGCAGGGGTCAAGTCCTGAGGGATTTGGCATCTGCTGTTTTTTGTGTCTGGGGATTCTGCTACAATCAGATGCAGAGAAGAAAGAGGAGATTTGACTATGGCGCATTACGATGGTCCGGCGTTTTACCGGCGGACGCCGGCTCAAGAACCGAAAAAACGGACGACGCCAACTGCCCCAACCGTCCGGCCGCGTACGGCGCACCGGCCAGTGCCGCGGCAGCACCCGGCGGCAGCCGCGCCCAGTCCGGCACCGGATGATTTGACGGCGGATTATATCCCAATCAGTAATCTGCATCCGTTTATTTATTCTGACCACAAGGCGGATCCGACGATGGTGGCCGCGTTTGACAAGACACCTGGTCAAGTGTTCTTATTTGCGGATCCGAATGATGACGTTGAGGAACCAATCGAACCGGCGCCGCCAGAGAAGACAGCGGCAGACGGCCCAGCGGCCGCGGGCGAAGAAAAACCGATGCCCGAACGCGAGGCGTCAGCAGAATCTGACATGCCGGACGAGACACCGGCGCCTGCAGAAACTCCGCAACCGCAACCGGCAGAATCGCCGGGCAGCGCTGCTGATGAAACACGATCTGCGCACAGAGAAGCAGATGATGCAGCTGAATCCATCCGTTCGTCAGATCCTCAGGAAATTGAGGACAGCAGAGAATCGGATACTGAAGAAACAGCGGCCGATGACGATTCAGTGCTCGGTGCCTTTCATATGCCCGATGACCTATTGAAGAAGGCTCTAGGTCCGCAGCAACCGGCCGCGGCAGAACCGGCGGCCCCGGCAACACCCAAGCCCGCAGCGGCAGCCATGGCCCCAACTGGTCCGGCGCCAACTGCGGCCACTGCCCATTTGCCTGCTGACAGCGGCAAAACGACGGATTATACTGGTTATCGGCTGCCCAGTACCGATTTGCTGCGGCCGGTCCAGGATGTTGATTCGACTAAAGATGATGAATGGGTGGCCAATCAAACTGGTCAGCTGAACGCGACATTGAAAGCTTTCCATGTGGACGGCAGTGTTGTCCATCAAACAGTCGGCCCAACGGTGACCCAGTTTGAGATCCAACTGGCGCCGGGGGTTAAGGTGTCCAAAATCACCGCGCTCATTGATGATTTGAAACTGGCGCTGGCCGCTCAAGAGATTCGGATCGAAGCCCCGATTCCGGGCAAGCGCACGGTGGGGATCGAGATTCCCAACGCTAAGCCGCGCTCCGTCGCGTTGAAAGAGATCGTTGATTCCACGGCCTTCGCCCAATCCCTGTCGCCATTGACGGTGGCTTTGGGCATCGACCTGTTCGGCCGGCCGGTGGTGGCGGATCTGCGCAAGATGCCCCACGGTTTGATCGCCGGTTCTACCGGCAGCGGCAAGTCCGTGTTCATCAACGGGATTTTACTGTCGCTGCTGCTGAAAGCCACGCCGGATCAATTGCAACTGCTGCTGATCGACCCTAAGGCAGTGGAATTAGCGCCATACAACAACTTGCCCCATCTGCTGGCGCCGGTCATTTCTGACCCGGAAGAAGCTGTGGCGGCCTTGGATTGGGTCGTCGAACGGATGGAGCAGCGCTATACCCAGCTGGTGGCAGCCGGTGTGCGGAACATTGAAGAGTTCAATCAGCGGGCCAAAGCGCAGCGTGAACCAGAGATGCAAATGCCCTATATTGTCGTCGTCATTGATGAATTAGCTGATTTGATGATGACCACTGCCAATGCTGTCCAAGACAGTATCGCCCGGCTGACCCAGAAGGCGCGGGCGGCGGGGATCCACCTGCTGATTGCCACTCAGCGGCCGAGTGTGGATGTTTTAACCGGCGTGATCAAGAACAACATTCCCACTCGGATCGCTTTCATGGTGTCCAGTCAAGTCGACTCCCGCACTATTCTGGATGCCCAGGGTGCCGATCGGCTGCTGGGAAAGGGCGACATGCTCTATCGGGCGAACGGCTCCAATCATCCCCTGCGCTTGCAGGGCGCTTATGTCACCGGCGACGAGATCGACCGGGTGACGGCGGCCATCACCGCGCAAGCTCAGGCGGATTACGTATTCACCAACCAGGATTTGCAAAAAGCGGCGACGGTGACTGAAGAGGAAGACCCCCTGTGGGACCAAGTGCTGGATTATGTCCAGCATGAGGACACCATTTCCACCAGTAAATTGCAGCGGCTGTTTTCTGTCGGTTACAATCGGGCCGCTAATATCATCGATCATCTGGAGGCCAAGAACTTGGTTTCTGGTCCCCGGGGATCCAAACCCCGCAAGGTCTTTTACCGGGGGGATGCGGACACTGCCGCAACCGCGCATCAACAAGACGAAGAGAAGGAATGACATACATGACGAAGTATTATTTCATCGGTATCAAGGGTTCAGGGATGAGCGCGCTGGCGCTGATCTTGCATGACTTAGGCAACGATGTTTCGGGTTCCGATATTGATCAGTATACATTCACCCAGAAGCCGCTGACGGCCGCGGGCATTCCCATGTATCCGTTTGACCCGGCGAATCTCCAAGAGGGCATGACGGTTATCCGGGGTAATGCCTTCCGGGACGACAATCCCGAGATTCAGCAGGCAAAGAAAATGGGCCTGACCATGTACCGTTACAATGAATTCCTCGGTGAATTCATGAAGCCCTACACCAGCATCGGCATCAGCGGCACCCACGGCAAGACCAGCACCACTGGTTTGCTGGCCCACACCCTGTCCGGGGTGGCCAAGACCAGCTATCTGATTGGTGACGGCACCGGTAAAGGCGTACCCGGGGCCCGCTTCTTCGTTTATGAAGCCGATGAATATGAACGCCACTTCGTTTCGTATCATCCCGACTACGCGGTGATCACCAACATCGATTATGATCACCCGGATTACTATAAGGACATTGATGACGTGGTATCCGCCTTCCAGCAAGAGGCCAACCAAACCAAGAAGGCCATCTTTGCTTGGGGCGACGATCCCCATGTCCATGAATTGAAGACGGATGTCCCGATTTACTTCTATGGCTTGAAAGATACTGATGATTTCCAAGCCGTCAATGTGGTCCGCACCACCAAAGGGTCCAGCTTTGACGTGCTGTTCCACAAGCAGCCGATCGGCCATTACGCGGTTTCCTTGTTTGGCGAGCATAGTATTTTGAACAGTCTGGCGGTCGTCGGTGTCGCCCATTTGGAAAAGATGGATCCGGCCAAGGTTGCCCAAGAGCTGGTTTCCTTTGACGGCGTGAAGCGCCGCTTTGCCGAAACAGACTACGGCACCACGAAGGTCATTGATGACTATGCCCATCATCCCAACGAGATTCGCGCCACATTGGACGCGGCTCGGCAAAAGTTCCCAGACCGCAAGATCGTCGCGGTTTTCCAACCCCATACGTATACCCGGACCAAGGCCTTGATGCCTGGCTTCGTCAAGAGTTTGAGCCAAGCTGACGCGGTTTATGTCTTCCCGATTTTCGGCTCCGTCCGGGAATCCCACGGGAATGTATCCAGTGCCGATTTGGCCGCCAAGATTCCCCAGGGCGCTACAGTCTTGGAGAATGGTGATATCACGCCGCTGCTCAAAGAAAAGGGCAATGTGCTGGTGTTCATGGGGGCCGGCGACATCCAGAAGTACGAAAAAGTCTTCACGGATGCGCTGCAAGCCGACAAATAATTGAATTGCTGCCTGGATGACCGTTGGAACGCGTGTTTCAACGGTTTTCTTTTGTTACAATATAGAGAAGAAAGAGCGTCAGAAAGGAGTTTTCAAACGTGCCGACAACCAAGAAATTACTGCTGGTGGATGGGAACAGTGTGGCCTTCCGGGCCTTCTTTGCCATGCACAGCGCGCTGGACTCATTTATCAACCGCGACGGCTTGCATACCAACGCGATCTTCGCGTTCAAACGCATGCTGGACAATATCCTGGAGCAGGTTGATCCTACCAATGTGCTGGTGGCCTTCGATGCTGGAAAAGTGACCTTCCGGACGAAAAAATTCGAGGAATATAAAGGCACCCGGGCCAAGATGCCTGGCGAACTGGCTGAACAGCTGCCGTTCCTGCACAAGCTGCTGGACGCGTATGGTATCAAGTGGTACGAGCTGAAGAATTACGAGGCCGATGACATTATCGGCACGATGGCCCAGGAAGGTGCCAAGGCGGGGATGGCGGTCACTGTACTCTCCGGCGATCGGGACCTGACGCAGTTGGCCAGCGACCAGATTACGGTCCAGGTCACGCTGAAGGGCGTCACTGAGCTGGAAGCTTATACGCCAGCACACTTCCAAGAGAAGCTGGGCATCACGCCCAAGCAGCTGATTGACGTCAAGGCGTTGATGGGGGACAATTCCGACAATTATCCCGGTGTCACCAAGGTGGGCGAAAAGACTGCGTTGAAACTGATTCAGGAATACGGCTCAGTGGAAAATCTTTATGCCCATGTGGCCGATATGAAAAAGTCCAAAATGAAAGAAAACCTGATCAACGACAAGGATATGGCCTTCCTCAGCAAAGACTTGGCGACGATTCGGACGGATGCCCCAATCACCTTGGGGTTGGCGGATACGGTTTATCCGGGCCCAGACAACCAAGCCTTGCTGGCGTTGTATCAAGAACTGGACTTCAACTCCTTTATCAAGGATCTTGCCCCTCAAGAGGACGATGACGCGCCAGTGCAAAAGGACTTGCCCGTAACGGCATTAACGGCCGCCAACTTGCCGCAAGCACTGGCGGGGGATGCGCCCAAGACTTTCATGATCGAAATGCTGGGGGATAATTACCACACCGAGCCGGTCATTGCGGTGGGGCTGGGCACTCCGGACCAGTGGTATGTGGCCACTCAGGACGCGATTTTGCGCGAACCGGCATTGCAAACTTGGCTGGCTGATGCGCAAAAAGTAAAATATGTGTTTGACGCCAAACGGAATTACGTCGCTGCTCATCGCTTCGGGGCAACGATCAACGGCATCGACTTTGACATGCTGCTGGTGTCTTACTTGCTGAATACGGTGGATAACAGTAATGACCTTGGCTCGGTCGCAGCTCAGCACGGGTATACCGGTGTGGAAACTGATGCCGCGGTTTACGGCACAGGCAAGAAACGCCAAGTACCTGACGACCAGGCTGTGTTCATCCAGCACATTGCCCATAAACTGGCCTGTGTTTATAATTTGCAGCCGCAACTGGTTAAGGACTTGCAGGCCCATGAACAGTACACACTGTACACTGATCTGGAACGGCCCTTGGCCATCGTGCTGGCAAATATGGAGATCGCCGGGATCAAGGTCCTCCCGGACACATTAAAGGCCATGGGCGTGTCGCTCAAGGAACGTTTGCAGGACTTAGAGAATCAGATCTACACCGAAGCCGGTCATGAATTCAACATTAATTCGACAAAACAGCTGGGCACTGTCTTGTTTGACGAAATGAAATTGCCGCCGATCAAAAAAACGAAGACTGGTTATTCGACGTCCGTAGCGGTTCTGGAGAAGCTTCAGGATGAATCGCCGATCATTCAGATGATTTTGAGCTATCGCCAGCTGGCCAAGATCCAATCCACGTATGTGGAAGGCTTGCTCAGTCAGATCCATCCTGACGGCAAGATTCATACCCGCTACATTCAGACGCTGACCCAAACCGGCCGGCTATCTTCGCAAGATCCCAACTTGCAAAATATTCCCATGCATCAGGATGAGGGCAAGCAGATTCGTAAGGCCTTTGTGCCCAGCCATCCGGGTTGGCAGATCTTTGACTCCGACTATTCCCAGGTGGAGCTGCGGGTGCTGGCCCATGTATCCGGTGATCGGAACATGCAGGAAGCGTTCAAGGAAAATCGGGATATCCACGCTAACACGGCGATGAAAATTTTCCATCTGACCGACCCGAGCCAGGTCACCGATAACATGCGGCGTCAGGCTAAAGCCACGAACTTTGGTATCGTCTATGGTATTTCAGACTATGGGTTGTCCCAAAACATCGGGATTCCCCGGGAACAGGCTAAGGCGTTCATTGACGCCTATTTCGAACAGTATCCCCAAGTCAAAGACTGGACGGAGCAGATCGTGAAGACCGCTCGGGAACAAGGCTATGTGGAAACGATTATGCACCGCCGCCGCTATCTGCCGGACATTAATGCCAAAAACCGTAATTTGCGCCAGTTTGCGGAACGCACGGCGATGAACACGCCGATCCAGGGCAGCGCCGCCGATATTATCAAAGTAGCGATGATCAATATGGCCCAAGCCTTGAAAGATCAGCATTTGCAAGCCACCATGCTGCTGCAAGTGCATGATGAACTGCTCTTTGAAGCACCGCGGGAAGAAATCCCAATTCTGGAGAAGCTCGTGCCGTCAATCATGGATTCGGCAGTAAAATTAGCAGTACCGCTGAAAGTGGACAGCAGTTTCGGCGATACCTGGTATGATGTGAAGTAACTGAACAGAAAGGGGTCTGGGACACAATGCCAGAATTACCGGAGGTGGAAACGGTCCGCCGCGGTTTGGCGGACACGGTGATCGGCCGAACGGTGCGCTCCGTCAGCAGCGACTGGCCAAAAATTGTCGGCGGCGATTTAGCCGCCTTTCAAGCCGCCGTCACTGGCCGCACGATCACCGGCGTTGATCGCCGGGGCAAGTATTTGCTTTTCCGCTTCAGCGGCGACTGGACGATGGTTTCCCACTTGCGGATGGAGGGTAAATATGCTTACGGCGCCGCCAATGCGCCCAAGGAACGCTTTACCCATGTGATTTTCACTTTCACTGACGGCAGTCAGCTCCGTTACCGCGACATGCGGAAGTTCGGCCGAATGACGCTGGTACCCACCGGCGCCGAAAATCAGGTCCACGGCCTGCGGGACTTGGGACCGGAACCGTTCAGCCCAGAGTTCACCGTGAATTATCTGAAACAGGCGCTGGCCAAGCGCCACGCGGCGATCAAGGGTATTTTGCTGAATCAGACCGTTGTGGCAGGATTAGGCAATATCTATGCGGATGAAGTGCTGTGGCTGACCCGGATCCATCCGCTGACACCGGCGGACGAGATCTCCGCAGTGAAGATCCGCCGCCTGCATGACGCGATCATTGCCGAATTGCAGCAGGCCATCGCCGCCCACGGGACGACCGTCCATTCCTTTGTGGGCGCGGATGGACAAACAGGGGATTTTCAAAACGCCCTGCACGTCTATGACCGGGAAGGACAACCCTGTGAACGCTGTGGTACAATGATCGTCAAAATTCGAGTGGCTGGCCGGGGGACACATTTCTGTCCCCATTGCCAAAAGCTTCCGCAAAAGAAGGCAGATTAACCATGAGTTACGTGCTTGGCCTCACGGGCAGCATCGCGACCGGGAAGAGCACGGTGGCCCAGATTTTCAAAGAGTGGGGCTATCCCGTCGTGGACGCGGATGCCATTGCCCACGCAGTCGTGGCGCCCGGAAGCGAAGGCTTGGCCCGCATCAAAGAAACCTTTGGTGCCGGTGTCCTCAATCCAGACGGCAGTTTGAACCGGCATACCCTGGGGCAGATCGTGTTTCACGACCCAGCCCAGCGGCACAAATTAGATCAGCTGAACGGCGGTTTGATTCGGGCAGCGATTCAGGCCGAATTGGACCGGTACCGGGCTGCGGAAGCACCGCTGATCGTCTTGGATATTCCCTTGCTTTACGAGGGCGGTCATTATCTTGCAATGGTGGACGGCGTATTGGTGGCTTATGTACCGGCGGCCCTGGAGAAGGCTCGGCTGATGGAGCGGGACGGGCTGTCGGCGGCGGACGCTGATGCCCGCATCGCTGCCCAGCTGCCGATTGAAGAAAAACGCGCCCGGGCCGATTTTGTCACTGACAATACCGGTCCCTTGGCGGCCCTCTATCCCCAAGTGCAGCAGATCCTGGCCCAAATCGGTATTACCCACACGTTAAGAAATGAGGAATGACTATGCTTTGTCCCCGCTGTCACCACAATAGTTCGCGGGTTATTGATTCTCGACCGGCTGATGGCAACCGGGCGATTCGCCGCCGGCGGGAATGCGAAAACTGCGGTTATCGGTTCACGACCTTTGAACGCGTCGAGCAGACCCCGCTGCTGGTCATCAAAAAGAACGGCACCCGGGAAGAGTTCAACCGGGAAAAGGTACTGAAGGGCGTGATTCGCGCGGCGGAGAAGCGGCCCGTGACCATGGAACAAATGACCGCCCTCGTGGACGCGGTGGAACGCCAATTGCGGGAAACCGGCGAAAACGAAGTATCTTCTAAGGATATTGGGGAAGCTGTGATGACCCGCCTGTCGAACATCGACGACGTGGCCTATATTCGTTTCGCCAGTGTCTATCGGCAGTTCAAGGATATGAATGTGTTCATGAAAGAATTACAGGAAATGATGCAGCGGGGCAACCACCATCCGAATCCGGATACTCCGCCGAAGAAAGCGGAGAAGGGGAATAAAAAATGAACGGCCAAGTCGCCAATATCGGCAGCCTGTCGCCTCAAGATGGTTTCCTTGTGACGTCAGCGGACTATCTGAGCGCGTATTCAGAAGAACTGCTGACGTATCTTTATCAACCGCTCACCGGCGCGGTGGGCTTTGCGCTATACCATATTCTGCAAACTTTGGTGCACAGTACTAGTCAGCCCATGGTTCTGTCGGATCGCCTGCCCCACAATTGGCTGATCACCATGCTGGGGGAAGATTTAACGACTTTCTTTGTCGCCCGCAGCAAGCTGGAGGCTTTGGATTTGGTACAGTCATACCGCAAAACCGACCAGATCGGGACATATTACGTGTATGAACTGCACGCTCCATTGCCGCCTCAGGAGTTTTTCCACGAACCGCTGCTCACCGAGTTTTTGCGGGAACAGGTCGGGGATCATCGTTTAGAGCAGATCCGCCAGCATTTTAAAAAGCAAAGTTTTGACCGGACGGGGTACACGAATGTGAGTCAGGATTTCACGACCGTGTTTTCGTCGGAAGTCGAATCGCTGCTCGCGAAGGGGCAAACGCCCGCGGCCCGCACGACTCAGGCGGCGACTAGTGCGCGGCCGCGTTACAGCGCAGCCCAATTGGCTAGCTTTGACTGGGACTTGCTGGCCCAGCAATTAATGCCCGCCCAGATCAACCGCGACCAGTTGGAGGAGAATGCCCAGCTTATTTTCACCCTGCATGATTTCTATAAAATTGACGAAATCGGCATGGCGCAGCTGATTGAAGCCAGCAAAAACATCATGACCAATAGGCTTGAACCGCAGCGCCTGCGGACCATGGCCCGCAAGCAGTATTTGACCCAAGGGGCGCCAGTACCCGCGGTGGATGCTCCGACCAAACCGCGCACCCCGCCAACAGAGGCGGAGGTATTGGATGCAGCGCAGCGGCTTGCGCCAGCAGATTTCCTGCAGTGGCAGCACCAGCGTCTCGGCACGATTATCGGTAAATTTGAGCCGCAGACGGTGATGTCTTTGACCCAGCGCCACGCATTGCCGGATAGTGTGGTGAACGTGCTGATCCATTACTTGGTAACGAATTATCAAATCGTTAATCAAAATTCAATGGATCGCACGGCCAACGATTGGCTGTCCAATCATATCGATACGCCGGAAAAGGCTTTTGCCCATATCCGTGAATTCTTGCAGAGAAATAACACCTCAGCGCCTGGCCGCAGTAACTACCGTCGGGGCACAGTAACGCCGAAAACGAAACAACCGGCCTGGGCCGATCCGAATTATCAGCCGCCCGCCGCCAAACCAACTGATCAAAGCACACAAGCTAAGCTGGCCGCCGAAATGGCCAAGCTGCGCAAAAATAGAGAAGAACGCACGAAGGGAGGGACCCGCTCATGAAAAATGTCGGTCAAGATATGGCCCACTATCTGAATCAGGATCAGCGCCGGAAAAAGTATGCGGACATCATTCGCCGGGTGAAGAATGATCCCGATGTCCGCGCGTTCTTTCAACAAAATCAAGGAAAACTAGATCCGGATGCGGTCAACAAAGGCATGGCCAAGCTGTATGAATTTTTCAACGAAAAAGAAAAAATTGCTAATCATGAAGAAACCTTTGCGCCAGGTTATTATCCGCGTCTGATCGTGAACAATCATTTGATTGACGTGACCTATGAACCGCAGCCTGAAAAGGTCGCTGCCGACGCAGCGGCGGCAAAGGCGGCCTTGGTCGATGCGGCCCACATGCCCAAAGACTTCAAAGACGCCCGGCTGGACGCGCTGGATACTGCCGGACGGGAAGAAGCGCTGGGGGCGGCCCTCACATTTGTGAATAACTATGTCGCGTCGCCGAAAAAATATCATCAGGGATTCTACCTTACAGGCAGCTACGGGGTGGGGAAGACGTATCTGTTAGGCGGCATGGCCAATGAATTGGCCGATTACCGCATTCCCACGCTGATCCTGCATGTGCCGACCTTCTCTGTGGAAATGCGCGACGCCATCAGCGATAACAGTGTACTGGATCGCATCCGTAAGATCGAAGCTGTGCCCATTCTGGTTTTCGATGATATCGGCGGGGAGACGCCCAGTCCGTGGTTCCGGGATGATGTATTGGGTGTTATTTTGCAGTATCGCATGCAGGAACGATTGGCTACTTTTTTTAGTTCGAATTTAAGTATGGCTAATCTCCAGGAGTTCATGGCGACCGGGCGCAACGGCCAGGATGATTCATTGAAGTCGAATCGGATCATGGCCCGAATCAAATTCTTAGCGCGGGAGATCCAAGTCAACGGACCAGATCGGCGGGCGCAATTGGCTAACTCACAGAAATGAAAACAAATTGACATCACCCCTTGTTTTTTTGAAAACCAAGAGGTTATAATGAAGTCAATTTGAAACTGCATGAGAGATGTTACGCGAATCCGTTCCAGAGAGTCCGGTCCTAGGCTGTAAGCCGGACAATGGGTTGCCTACCAGTTTCTTGATTCCATGCAATCGGCTAGTCCCGTTATCGACTGTTCAAGCGGAATGTATTTTTACATTCAATACGGGTGGAACCGCGCAGTTAAGCGTCCCAGTGAGTGAATCACTGGGACTTTTTTTATATATTTGAGGAGGAGAATTATTATGGCAGCAATTACGTTAACGTTCCCAGATGGCGCCAAGAAGCAAGTTGAGGCCGGGACCACAGCGCTGGAGATTGCCAAGGGCATCAGCAACTCGTTGGCTAAAAACGCCGTCGCCGCAACTTTGAACGGCACTGCCGTGGATCTGACGGCACCGTTGAAGCAAGATGGCAAAATCGCCATTGTGACCAAGAAAGATGACTTAGGTTTGGCCGTCCTGCGCAATACCGGTGCTTTCCTGCTGGCGGCGGCAGTCCACAAGAGCTTCCCGAGCTATCACTTAGGCGAAGGCAAGGCTCAAGAAGACGGGTTCTTCTACGATACCGATAACCCGGCCGATGGCGAGAACCAGATTGCCGTCACTGATTTGCCGGCTTTGGAGAAAGAAATGAAGGCCGCTGTCAAAGACGACGACAAGATCGAACGGGTGCTGATGGACAAGGAAGAATTGGCCAAGCACTTTGCTGACGATCCGTACAAAGAGGCTCTGGTCAAGGCTCAAGCCGGCGTCCAAGTTCCGGTTTACAAACTGGGCGATTTCCTGGACTTTGGCTACGGTCCATTGCTGCCGGATACGAAACTCTTGAAGCACTTCTCCCTGCTGAGTGTTGCTGGCGCGTACTGGCAAGGCAAGTCCTCTAACCCGATGCTGCAGCGGATCTATGGCACGGCATTCTTCAGTGCGGAAGAACTGGAAGCCGATGCCAAGCGGCGGGAAGACATTAAGGAACGGGATCACCGGACGATTGGCCGGGAACTGGACCTGTTCTTCGTTGATCCGTCCGTTGGGGCCGGCTTAGCTTACTGGATGCCTAAGGGAGCCACGATTCGCCGGACCATTGAGCGCTACATCATCGACAAGGAAATTGCTAACGGCTACGAGCATGTCTATACGCCAATTCTGGCCAACCTGGATCTGTACAAACAATCCGGTCACTGGGATCACTACAAGCAGGATATGTTCCCGCCGATGGATATGGGCGATGGTGAAATGCTGGAATTACGGCCGATGAATTGCCCGTCCCATATTCAAATCTACAAGCACCATATCCGCAGCTATCGGGAATTGCCGATCCGCATCGCTGAATTGGGTATGATGCACCGGTACGAAAAGTCCGGCGCCTTGTCCGGTCTGCAACGGGTTCGGGAAATGACCTTGAACGACGGTCACACCTTCGTCGCTCCGGACCAGATTCAAGACGAATTCAAGAAGATCCTGACTTTGATGATGGATGTCTATGCGGACTTCGATATCACCGACTACAGCTTCCGCTTGAGCTATCGGGATCCTCAAAACACCGCCAAGTACTTCGATGACGATGCCATGTGGAATAAGTCCCAAGCAATGCTGAAGGGCGCCATGGATGACCTGGGCCTGGATTACTACGAGGCTGAGGGCGAAGCAGCTTTCTACGGTCCTAAGCTGGATGTCCAGACGAAGACGGCCTTGGGCAATGATGAGACCTTGTCCACTATTCAGTTGGACTTCATGATGCCAGAGAAGTTCCACTTGACCTACATCGGTGACGACGGCGAAGAGCACCGGCCGGTCATGATTCACCGGGGTGTCATCTCCACCATGGAACGGTTCATTGCCTACCTGACTGAAATCTATAAGGGGGCCTTCCCAACTTGGCTGTCCCCGATTCAATGCGAGATCATCCCGGTCAACAACGAACTGCATCTGGACTACGCGTTGGAAATTAAGAAGCGTTTGCTCCAAGAGGGTGTCCGGGTTGAGGTCGATGACCGGAATGAAAAGATGGGCTACAAGATTCGTGAATCCCAGACCCAGAAGATTCCATATACTTTGGTTGTCGGTGATCAAGAAAAGAAGGATTCCAGCGTATCAGTGCGGAAGTATGGGCACGATAAGGCCGAATCCCAAGATTTGGAGATGTTCATCGATGCCATTGTTGCCGACATCAAGAACTATTCCCGGACCGGCGAGGCTCAGAATTCCAAGGTCTTGTCCGCACTTGACAAGCAGTAAGCCAATCGGTATACTGGTTGAGTTGAGAAAATACAAGTAGAGACACCCGTCTCTCGCCCATGTTTATAAACCTCTGGGCTTTACGAAAATCGGTAATTTCTGATCGACGGGTGCATTGTGCACTCGTCGTTTTGTGTTTTCTTTAGAAATAATTATGGAGAGGTGAATTACCATAGCAAAAGATTTGATGGTAAACGATGGCATTCGCGCCCGCGAGGTCCGTCTGATCGATCAGAATGGCGACCAATTGGGCGTTAAGTCCAAACGTGATGCTCTGGATCTGGCTGAACAAGCCGGTCTGGACGTTGTTCTAGTGGCCCCGGGAGCGAAGCCGCCCGTTGCCCGTATCATGGACTACGGGAAGTACCGCTTCGAACTGCAGAAGAAAGATCGCGAAGCACGGAAGAAGCAAAAGACCATCAACATCAAAGAAGTGCGCTTATCGCCGACGATTGAAACCAATGATTTCAATACCAAGCTGAATAACGCGCGCAAGTTCTTGAGCAAAGGCGCCAAGGTCAAAGCTTCTGTTCGGTTCCGTGGGCGGGCAATTACCCATAAGGATATTGGTCAGAACGTACTGAACGAGTTAGCCAAGCAAACGGCGGACATTGCCACGGTCGAGACCCGGCCAAAGATGGACGGCCGCTTCATGTTCCTGATGCTGGCTCCGAAAGCAGACCAAGACGCCACCAAGTAATGCCTTTTAATTCAGCCAATCCGCTGGATTGAATGAATTGAAACTAGTATATTAGGAGGATCATTCAAATGCCAAAGTTCAAAACACATCGTGCATCTGCCAAGCGTTTCAAGAAGACCGCTTCTGGTGCGTTGAAGCGGGGCCACGCTTACACGTCTCACCGGTTCCACGGTAAAACAGTGAAGCAGCGTCGGCAATTGCGGAAATCTGCTCTGGTATCCAGCAGCGACATGAAGCGGATCAAACCGATGCTTTCCCAGATGAAGTAATTAGCACCACCACTGGTTTAACGAAGAACAAGGAGGAACTACAAAATGGCACGTGTTAAAGGCGGCAATGTAGCGCGTAAACGGCGCAAAAAGGTATTAAAGCTGGCGAAGGGTTACGTCGGCGCGAAGCATTTACTGTTCAAAGCAGCAAATGCTCAGGTAATGAACTCGTATCGTTATGCTTTCCGTGATCGGCGGCAAGTGAAGCGCGATTTCCGTAAGCTTTGGATCGCGCGGATCAATGCGGCAGCACGGATGAACGACATGAGCTACAGCCAATTGATGCATGGTTTGAAGGTTGCTAACGTGACGATCAACCGGAAGATGCTGGCTGATCTGGCGGTAGCCGACCCAACCGGTTTTACGGCTTTGGTTGATACGGCTAAGAAAGCCATTGCTTAAGTAAACATTTGATGTGCGGGGGACCGGTGCCTATTTTTGGCACGGGCCTTTTTTTTCGATTTTGAGTGTAGGGAGGCACGGGTGTGCAGCAGCCAAGGAAGCGGCGCTGGTTATGGTGGGGGGCGTTATTCATCATTGCTGCAGGCATTACGATTGTCTGTCTCAGTACGGCCCTCTCGCCCCAACCGCACCAGCAGAAGTTATCGAAAGTTGAAAGGCAAGCGAATGATGTGCCGACTGTTTTTGTACCCGGGTGGCATTCCACCAGTTATTCTACGCAGCTGATTACGGACGATATTGTTTCCTTAGGCGTGACCAACGTGATTACCACGGTCCGGGTAACGCCCCAGGGCAAATTTATTTTTGTTGGCCCAAAAATTGACGCCAACTCGCGCCAGCTGATCCGGATCGTTTTTGAAAACAATCGGGCTGGGGAAGTGCAGTACGCGAAATGGCTGCATCAGCTGCTGGCCTATCTATATACCCAGGACCGCCTGCGCAAGGTGAACCTGGTTGGCCATTCCATGGGCGCCTATGCCTCGACGCTGTATACGTTCCAGCACGGGGCCGGCGCCGGTTTACCAGCGGTGAATAAATTGGTGACTTTGGCCGGCCCGTTCAACGGCATCATTGGCCGCCAGCCGGTCTCGGAGTTTTTCCACCCCAATGACGGGACCACATGGACCGACCAGCCGCACCAGAATCACTTGGAGGCTGATGGGCGGCCGGCAATCGTGCATCCTGAATATGCACGGTTGGAACAATACGCGCCGCAGGTGCCGAAGACGTTGCGGATGTTGAATATTTACGGTGACTTGGGGGACGGCAGCCAGTCGGATGGGGTGGTGACTGTCCCATCGGCTACCAGTATTGGGTATTTGGTGAAGAACCGCATCGCCGTTTTCCATCAAGTCCGGGTAATTGGGCCTAATGCGCAGCATTCGGCACTGCATGAGCATAATTGGCAGGTGACCCAGAACGTGGTGAAGTTTTTGTGGCCGGCGTTTGGCGACCGGGCGACGCAAATTGGCCGGTAGACCGGTTAAATTGACAACAACCCAATTTCTTGGTATCATTGACTTGTGTCGATATTCGGGGGTGTTACGGATTCGACATGCGTAGGTGAGTGTGAGTTGCATTCCGCAGGAGACGCCTGCGTCATCACCGTCACAGTTAAATATAACTGCAAAAAACCAAAATTCTTACGCATTAGCTGCCTAACAACAGCTTTCTAGCGTGATCCATCATCGCTGTTACCCGGGCGGTGGTCATGGGTCTCAAAAAATAACCGGGTTACGATTCAGCGCCCCACCTGAGTGCTGAATAAGAGATCATCAGGCATGTCTGTCAGTGCTAGCCCTGATCAACGGCGTTTCGGGCAGACGAGAAAACAAGTAGCTGGTCTATGAATGTAGAGACTTGCATGGCAATGCGTATGGACACGGGTTCAACTCCCGTCACCTCCATAATTAAAACAGCCGCGGCTGTCCTGAACAATCAGGATTGCCGCGGCTGTTTTATTGTTGCTCTGCTTTAATGAATATAGACAGTGATCACCGTCACCAGACCAAAAATCACCCCGGGCAGATTGGAAATAATCAATGGCCAGTCTCGGTATGTTTTGAACGTAAGCGGTCGTTGACATAGGTATCGTGACCCGGTGCAGGCCTCCTTGTAAACTTGGTTTATCAAGTAAACAAGGAGGCCTTTCATGGTTCAAATCAAAGATATCGTGCCGATCCAGGTGACCGACCGGTCGCCGAAGCCGCTGGTCAAACCGCAGGTTGCGGCACGAGTGAAGCTCAAGGACGCCGAGGTCGTGTTTTACACCGGTGTTGACCGGG
>NZ_AUEH01000046.1 GCF_000425885.1 Schleiferilactobacillus harbinensis DSM 16991 | reverse complement strand
GCTTCAAGGATAGGTCTTCATGGCCTATTTTGTTAAATCAACCCGGTCGATTGGTCTAACTCAATCGGTGTTGCACTTCAATTTTAAATCCGGCGTTGCATAAGAAAGAAAAATTGGATACGCATCCATAAAAGCAGAATCGATTTACATATTTACACAAGTGCAAATATGTAAATGTGTAAAAATAAGATTGTAATAACGTCAATTTGAATAGTGATAGCAAAAAGTCGAGCACAAAAATCCCGTCCAGGGAATGTACCCAGGACGGGGTATCACACCGTCGTTACACATTTACACTTGTGCAATAGTGTAAATGTGTAATTCTATTTACGACGCTTGCGAGCCATCTTTCGCTGATCGGTCATTTTGATTCGTTCAGCAACGGCCCGGAACGTCCGGGCAAAGTCAGGATCTTCCTCACTGCGCTTCTTGATGCCGTCTTCAACTAACTCGGCCAGTAATTCGTAGGAGTAGGCAAAATCCGACAGTTCAAGGAGGGCTGAAAACTCATAGTAAACATCATTGGGCAGGCGCAGCGTTTTTCGCGCAGCATTGGCCGCTGCACTTGCTGAGATCGTAGACTTAGACTTAGGCAGAATTTCCTTGCCGGTGTTTTTCTCGGGAGCATACGTCTCTTTCGGCTCAGCAATATCCGTATAAGACAGGTCGAGATTGTTCTTCTGTTTCTTAGGCCCCGCACTGTTAAAAAAGCCGATTTTTGCCTTCTTTTCTTGCTTTTGCGTGTTATCATTCTCAGTCATTGAGTTCACCTACCAAATCTAAGCGATGGAAAAAGTCATCAGTCAATGGATCAATTGCTGTTTTGAACAGGTCACTATTCCAGTATCCTTCTCGGGTAATACCGATCCGTGGTGCAGATTGTACCCGTTTCTTATAGGGAAGAATATGTTCAAACAAGTTCTGCTTGCCAAACCGTTGCCGTGCATCATTGAGGACAGTTTCATCGATTGTGCCGCTCGGGGCAAATTGATTGGGCAATACCCCTAAGACATCGGTATTAGCCTTAAAGACGTGGACTAACTCACTGAGATCGCCGTCAATGAATTGAATAGCGCCATCGAAGGAATCGGCTTGGGTCTGGAAGGCGATGATCACATAATCACTGGCGAAAACTGCTGAGCGGGTAAAGTCCGAAGACGTCGTGGGTGGTGTATCGATAAAGATGAAGTCGAAATCCTTTTTCAGCGGTTCTAGGAGATTCTTGATCACCGCTACTTTATGACCTTCCACATCCTGGTAATCCGGATCTCCAGGTTCAGCGACGCCATATTGCTTTGAAAGGTAGACGGGCAGGCTAGCAAAGTCGATATGCGACGGGATCAGGTACAAATTGGGAATGATCGGCACGACCAGGTCCGTCAAACTGCCGTCGCGGACACCAGCCATCATTGTCTTTCCCATCGTGTAGGGTTCCTCGTCATGCCGAGCTTTGGTGATAATCATCGATTTGGTCGTGTTCGCCGATGGGTCTTCGTCGATGATTAACGTTTTGTATCCGCGTAAAGCTACATTGAAAGACAGGTAGCGAGTGATAGTGGATTTTCCAGCACCGCCTTTATTGTTGGCTACCGTAATAGTTAACGGCCGCTTCAACGATCGTTTGGGCGCAATGGCCGGGGTATCCGTAGTATTTTCGTCCATAGTAAAGCTCTCCTTCAAAAAAAGATGTGTAAAAGTAGAAATGTGTAAAAGTGTAAATGTGTAACTCACATAACGTAGTATACCCCACCCTAGGAAATAACGCAACTACTATTTACACTAGTGTAAATGTGTAAAAGAAGAATTGTGTAAATTGGGACATCACTGAGAGCCGATGTAGCAGTGGCCGGCTTTCAGATTTGCACTAGTGTATTTGTGTAAAAATGTATTTGTGTAAAAGTGTAAATGGCGCGACCGTCAATTAAAAAACACCACTTTTACACTAGTGTAATTTTACACTTTTACACTAGTGCAAAAGTGTAAATTGTGGAATCTACGGGCTGAAACGCGCCAAATTGGCCCTTTACTTTATTCCGGGCGTCCGTTATCTTTAAGGAGTAATCAAGCAAACGAAAAAAGCCGCCACACCCAGAGGGTGTGGCGACTATAGGAAAAGGGGCTGATCGTTTAGGTTTTAGCCGGCCTAGACGATCGGAAATCACGTAACCCAAGTACGTGTCCCCTTGCCCCTTCATCATTAATACAGTTATGCCGCAACGTGTTTGCGGTACTGACTGTAGTTTATCAGGATTCGTCGAAGAGGGCAAGGACCGTTTATACACAATAATAGCGTTTTCATAGCCAAAAACGGGGGACACGGGTACAAAACAGCACATTTTTGCCGTTTTGCACGTGTCCTCTTTTCTTCCCAAAAAATGAGGAGGGAAGAATCATGGCTACCGAAGCGCACGTTGCAATTGCAGCAATTCTGCATAATACCGTTCTGGAACGGAAACCGCAAAATTCCAAGTTGATTGGGCTTACAGCGGACCCGAATAAGGCTCACCGCACCGGGACAGTCTTTGCTTTCCGGGACAAGATCCGGATGAGCATGGCTTGCGGGGTCGTGTTGCGCTCGATTGAGTCGCTGGACGACAACGAAGACAAGTTTACCCACTGGACCCCCAACGTTTTCTGTTACGGCAAAAGGACAGGGGGCACCGTCTCCGGTTTCACTGAGGGCAATCTTTTTGCCATTAACACATTTGTGATTGACATCGATTTTCCCAGTAGTCGTGCTCGGGATAGTTATGCCCGCCAACATGACATTACCTGGGATACGATCATCGATGGCAACATTTTTCCGACGCTGATTCTCCTGACTGACAAGGGCTATCAGGTGTATTACGTCTTGCGGAAAGCGGCTTTCGTCAGGCGTCGGGATGACCGATTGCGAGTCGTTGAATCCGCAAAGATTATCGCCAAGAATCTCAAGGAGTGCTTGGCCCAAAAACTGCCGCAGGTCGATTTGGGGGCCAATGATTTTGGCATTGCCCGGATTCCGCGTAACGACAATATTGTATTCTTTGAACCGCATCTGATGCACCGGTTTAGCGACTTGAAACAGTGGAGTATCCGTTACAGTAAGCAGAAACGCGCCACAAAGGGCGGCTCAACACCTCAATTACGCTTACTTGCGGGTGGTAAACAGATCGATCAGGCTTGGTTTGGCCAGGTACTGCGGTGCGCCAAAATTCACGCAACTGGCAAAGGTGGGGGAGTGGGTCGGCACAACGCGGCCTTCACATTAGCCTTGGCCTGCTATCAGTCCGGCGTAGAGCAAGAAGCGTGTGATCACATGCTAGATGAGTGGAATACTCGACTGAATCATCCCCAAAATCCCCGTGACGTGGCCCATGCGGTCCGTGACGCCTATTCAGGGCGCTATCAAGCTGCAAGCCCGGTTTACATCAAGTACATCTCGTACCGTTGGTTTGACGGTCGGCTGACCATTCCTCCCACGATGTGGTATAAGTTTGCTAAGTCGCGGGATGAACGAAAATACAGTCACGCCGAAGAATGGGCGGACGATACTTTAACCTGGTTGCAAGCCCATCTGGGACCCGACGGATCCAAATGGACGGTCCGTCAACTCACAGTCGAGCTTGGCATGAGCAAAGCAGCGTTAGATGCGGCGTTTAAGCAGTTGCGGGCCCAAAACAAGATCACCGTGGCGACACAAAGGGGTTGCATGGGGTACACCTGGATCCAGACAGTGGCCAACATTTATGCGCAGCTGGTGGCCAAGCGTAATCGCTCACGGGAAACGTATGGCAGTGGCTTGGCGTTTGCGGATGACTGGGCCGACGAGTTGTCGGACAAGCAGCAGCCATCGATGGCCCAAATCACGCAGCAAATCGACCTTTTCTTCGACAGCATTGATCCACCAGATACCAGACGTGGCGCGGGTTGAATGAATGTCCTGAATTGCCAATAGATATAGCTAGTATGCGTTGGTGGATTGGGGTGTTGCCGCAGTTGTTCGGTGGATAACCGTTTTTTCTGGTAATAGTTATGTACAAGAAGTTTTGGATTGATTAGGTTGTCCGCAGGAAGCCAGGGCGTAGCCAGATAGTTCACCTAGTTCACCTAGGCTATTTACCAAAAAAAAGTACAGTCACTTAGTATAAAATGTTTCCCGGTTGGGTCTTTAAAAAGAAGAGGAAGACCGTTAGTCTTCTAGTATAGCCATCACACTAACTAGAGAGAAGCGGTCTTCCATGAACATCAGTGTAGCAGATATTTTGGTCTGCATACAGGGGGTTACGTCGTTATTTAAAGCAGAAGTGAATATTCTTCAGCTGGTCTTTATCCGGGCCACCGAGCTGGTCGGGTTAGCCTTTGAACAGCTCGATGACCAACTGTATGAAAAAGCCAAGGAGGAGGCCAAGCAAAAGCACCAGACAATCAAATCCCTGGGACGGGATTCGCGAACGATCAGTTTTCTTTTCGGTACTGTGCAGTTCAAGCGGCGTTACATCCAGATGGCCGATGGCAGTCGGGTTTATTTGCTGGACCAGCAATTAGGCATTCAGCCGCATCGGCAGTTTTCCCAGTTACTGATGGAGAAGATCTCAGACCTAACAGCTAACGGAACCATGCGGCTGGTAGCTAAGGCCATTAATTCTTTGACCAATTGCAGTATCTCTGCCCCCGCCGTGGACCGCATCGCCCAAGGCACAGGCAGCGACATCGCACTTGTCCGGATCCAGCAAACTAAGGAAGAGGAGGAAACCGAACCCAGCCAACGAAAAGCACTTAGAGTGCTTTACATTGAAGGCGACGCCTTCCTGGGCAGAGGCCGCTGCACCAAGGGAAAGAAGCACCGCGGCCATCGGCGCCGCAATGTGCCGTTCACTCATACCGTTCATCGGTTTCAGATCTACGAAGGAATCGAGAAGAACGGCAGCCGGCACACGCTGGTCAATCGGCATGACGTCAGTGGATTAAGCTAGCGCGAAGCAATTCGTGAACTGGAAGCCTATCTTGGTGCCCACTACGATCTGAGCCAGACAACGGTCTTCACTGGCAGCGACAATGGGAGCGGCTACGAACCGGAGGTCTTCGCCAACATCGTGGCCAACGCTGCGAAGCACATCCACGTCTTGGACCGCTATCACTTGAATAACAAGATCACTATGCGTCTAGCCGGCTTCCCTGAGCCAGTGATCAAGAAGGTACGCAAGGCGGTTTATACGGCCAATTGGGACGCGCTCACGCAAGCCCTGGATACTTGTCAAAGCTTGGCTGTGAACGACAGTTCAAGCGAACTCGGCCGGCCCTCTGATCGGGCCGAGGACGTCCGTTTACTGCGGGGCTACTTGGAGCGCAACTGGGTTTCAATCAAGCCCATCGCTGATCCGGCCCTCCATGAGTCGATCCACTCTCTGGGGTGCTGCGAGAGCAACCACCGGCGCTATACGTATCGGCTCAAGCGTGAAGGCCGCGCATGGAGTAAACGAGGTCTAGAGGCAATGTTACGCATCATTGACTGCGAACAGAACGAGGACCTGATTGAGACGCTCAACGAGACAGAAATGCTGGGAACTACGTTCGCACCAGAAGTCGCCGAGACCGCTGAGGACGATGTGAATCTTCAGGCCTTAGGGTTATTTAAAGCGCAACCGACAACACACGTTGGCGTGCGTCACGCGAGCCTTGGCGGCAATGTTCCGGCCAGCTCGCCGATGGGACAATTGAACAAGAAATTGAACATGGGTGGCTTATTCTAGAAACTACCGGGAAAAACTTGACACTTACTCGAATGACCGAGGATTTGGATTCTACCTTAACTGGGCATAATCTGGATAAGGAAACGGTCAGTGGCGTATTGCAAGACATCTTTGATCAAAATCCTGACGAGCCGGTTCAGTTCTCGCTCAGAACGATCAAAGACGAGATGCTGGGCCATGAGTACCCAGGGATGCGAGTCAGTATTGACCTGGATATGGAAGGCGTGAAAAGCAATATCAAGATCGACTTGTCTACAGGCGATCCAATTGTGCCTGCTCCTGTTCGGATCAGGCAGAAAATGCTAATGACTGGCAAGCCGGGGTTTGAGATGAAGGCTTATCCAACGGAGCAGATCGTGGCGGATAAGATGGTTGCATTAGCTCGGTTGGGTATCGTTAATACCCGCGGAAAGGATTTGTTTGACTTGTACGCCATCCGGACAACGCAACCAAAACTCAATCGTACGAATTTAGCACTGGGGTTTCTGCGTAAGAGTAAGGCGGACAAGTTGACGGTGAAGCCGGGAGAATTACTCGCCAGCATTGATGAACTAAGTGGAGAACAACCGATTAAACAAGCGTGGCGTCAGTACCAGGTGCGCTTTGACTACGCCAAAGGGATTCCCTTTGAGGACACCATCAGGGCAGCCAAGGACATTCTTGTCGGCACTCAGCTGTTGCAGCAGCAAACTCGCAACAAAGGGCTAGAGCGCTGAAACCGAGTCTAGTCATGGAGGTCAGGTAATGGTGAAGGATGCGGAAAAGGACCTAGAACAGCAACAGACGGAACGAGAGGTGTTGGGCAGAAAGGTGGCCAAGGCAGTGGAGAAGCTGCCCGCCCAAGAACTCAATACCCGTGAAGAAATTCAGGAATGGTTGGAGGACGACACAAACTGGTAATTACACTAGTGTAAATGTGCAAAAGTGTAATTGTGTAAAAGGAGAGACACGGCCTATGAAATACATTTCCGGGCTTTACGCCCTGAATATTCCAGACCCAACGGAACAAACGACTGGCGACTGGCATTGGGGCGCGCTGGACTGGACCCACATTCCATTGTATGAAACCCAAGGCAGCCTCTATGGTGATTACGGCATTCGCCGCGACGCCAAGGTGCCCCATGCCCCAGGAAATGCCCGCTACAACGTCGCCAACCACATCCGGGCCTTGCTGGATATGCTGGTTGCCGGACAATTCGGTTTGGCGGGCGGTATGCGCGACGACTTCATCTGCAACGACGCGCTCACGCCGGAAGTGTTCAACAAAGTGTGGCAGTTGCGGCACGCGGCTAACTGGCCGCAGATCGACAAATTCATGGGCAGCGAGTATTTCATGCAATGGGAGGATTATAAAGATGGTCGAACTCACACCACAACAGCAGCGACACAAGGACCTCATTCATGACTTTCTGACCTACATCAATAGTCAGGATGACCAATACATTCTCAAAGGCGGCACGGCCCTCATGGAGTGTTACGGACTGGATCGGTTCTCAGAGGACGTTGACCTGGACGGTCGCGGCGCATCGATCAAGAACTACGTTGACCGGTTTTCCAAGAAACGCGGCATTGATTACCGCGTGGCCAAAGATACGGATACCGTGAAACGGTTCATGCTGCACGATGGGGATGACCTATTGAAGGTGGAAGTATCCTATCGGAATAAGCACATCAATCCGGCCACAGTGAACAAAATCAACGGGATCAGCGTATACAATCTGGACACCTTGGCTATGATGAAAAACAACGCCTACCAGAGCCGGGCCAAGATTCGCGATCTGTACGATTTGAGCTTTATCCTGGAACACCATTGGGATGATGTTAGTCAGAAGACCAAGGAGACCGTTGCGGACGCCTTGTCCTACAATGGCTTGGAGCGGTTTGATTACTACGTCAAGACGCAGCAAGACGCGTTGATTCCCAAGGATCGGGTAGACGAGATGACGAACAACTTCCTCAGTGTTTACGATCGGTTGGGTCTGGTTGATGATAACAAGCCAGCTGAACCGGCCAAGAAGTCAATGGACCAAGAAGCACTCAAACGAGCGGCCATTCAAAAGAAGTTGAAGGGAATGGAGCGCAATTGATTCAACTGAATAGGTTTTACCGGCGTCACAGAAAATAATCTGTGGCGCTATTTTTTATGGAAAGAGGGAAAAATTATGGCTTTAGACTTACGCCTACCATGGCAGAAAAAAGACAAAGCACAGACCGTGACCATGGACCCCCACGCGGCACTGTCCCAACGGAAACTACAGGAACTGGACGATAACGGCTACGACCTGGGCTTTCTGCACCGGATCCAGCCCGCGGGTGGACTGACCTTTGATGAGCGCCACGCGATGGGAGGAGATGGGTATTTCAACGTCCTCTACGTGACCAAGTTCCCGCATGACCCGAATTTATTTTGGTTAGCATATCTGACCAATAACCCGTACACGATCGCCGAAGTTGACGTGAAGACCGACAGCACCGAAAAGGTCGTCGGCAGCATCGATCGCACGCTGAACGAGTTGGGCGACCGGGCGAAGAACGACCGGAAACAAACCGACCAGGCCAACGCTGCTGATGAATGGCAGGACCTGTTGAGTTACGCCAGACAGCTGAAACGGGCCGGGGAAATCGCCAAATTGATCAAAGTACGGATCATGGTGTACGCCCCCACGCTGGAAGCGTTGGATCAGCGGACTTCTGACTTGAAAGCCACGCTCAAAGGGCTGGATTACCGGACGACCGTCTTTCTGTTTGAACAGGAATACGAGTATAAGTCCTTTTCAGCATCCTATAGCCAGCAAGAAAAATGGATCAACAACAAGCGGGGGCAGTCGCTGCCGGCATCGACGTTAGGCAAGGGGGTACCATTCCATTACCAAAGCCTGCAAGACCCGCTGGGTTATCCCTACGGAACAACGAACACAGGCGGGACGTTTATCTTTGACCAATTCCGGTACACCAAGAATCGGCGATCGTTCAATGGCATGGTCCTAGGCAAGATGGGGTTTGGGAAATCGACGCTGATGAAGATGATGGAAGAAGCCACGGTGGTGCGCGGCAACTTCGTGCGGATCATCGATAAGGTCAAAGAGTACGAGAAGCTGGCCAAGTCTCAGGGCGGCATCGTGATTAACCTGGACGGCTCAGAGGGCCGGATCAACCCCTGGGAAGTCTATCCAACGATCACGGACGCAGACGGCCTAGTGGTGCAGGAAAAGTCCTCATTTGCCCAAGCCGTGGCCAAACTATCGGGGGACTTGGGGCAATTGAACAGTGACTTCACGGGCACGGACATGAAGGAGGTACGGATGCTGATCCGCGCCCACTATGTGGATCACGGCATCGTCCCGCCAAACTTTATGAATACGAGTGTCAAAGTGAATATCACAGGGCTAGAACCGGAGAAATACCCAACGTATTCCTCCTTCATGAACTTCCTCCGGCGCGTCCAGAAGAGTCCGGGAATGCTGCCGGTCAATATCCATAACCGGGTGCTGGACATGCTCATCACGACCATTACGGACCTGCTGGACGGGCACGGATCGATGTTTGACGGTCCCTCGACGATCAAGAATCTCAGTGACCAGCAGATCGTCGTGTACGACACTTCGGCGGTAGCTAACATGGAGCCGGCCGTCTACCGGGTACAGCTGTCCTCAGCGTTGTCGCTGATTTGGGCGGATGCGCTGCGTAACGGGCGCCGGCAGAACTACTTGCTGCGGCAAAAGAAGATCGAACCGGACCAGATCCAGTATCTGAATGTTCTCTTCGATGAATCGCACAACCTGATTAACACCAACAATATTGCGGCCGTTGAGTACGTCAGCAATTTTGAACGGGAAATGCGGAAGTTCCGGGCAGGCGTGGTTTTCGCGACCCAAAGCCCGCAAGAAATGATCCCCGAGGGGGCGGCCAGTACGGACATTGCCAAACTCAAAACGATCTTCGAGTTGACGCAATTCAAGGTCCTCTTCAACCTGGATGATTCCTTGCTAGCCCGGATGCGCGAGTTATTGGGTGATAGTTTGACGGACTCAGAATACATGTCCATTCCTGATTTAGAGATGGGCCATGCCATTTTAAGCCTTGGGTCCAAGCAATCGTACCGGGTGAAGTTTGAACCGTCAGATCGTCAGCTAGAGCTGTTTGGAGGCCAGTAAAGGAGGGTAACGATCAATGGAAGAATCAGATAATCCGTTAATCAAACTGCTCAAAGCGCAGCGCCGGTTACGTTGGATTCGAAGACTATTCAGCCTAGGCGGGTTGCTCGTTATTGTGACCTTCCTGGGCCTGTTTATCGGCGGCATTGCCATCCTGGGTACATTAGGCGGCAGCGGCCAGCAAACAGCCGATACGGCAGCGGATGGCGACAGCGATTTGACTAGCACCGGCGTCAATGCGGAAGTGTTTCATGCGACCTGGGTGCATTACTACACCGGTAGTGTCATGGAAAATAAAGAAAAGGCGGTCATAGCCATTGCCAAAAAATATGGCGTATCGCCCGCGCTGATGGCAGCCATTATTGGGATCGAATCCGGTTGGGGAAAATCTGCGGCGATCCGTAACAAGAATAACCCGAGCGGCCAAATGCGGGGCAATGAGATCCTTGCGTTCCCCACGTTGAACGATGGAATTGAAGCCACTGGCCAGACGCTGAACGCGCTGGTGGTACGGGAAGGGCTAGTTACCGTCGAGACGTTAGGCGCACGCTATGCACCAGTTGGGGCATCCAATGACGGTGGGGGCTTGAACGTTAACTGGGTTTCGTCGGTCAAGAAAATGATGCAGGAATTCGGTGGTACTAGCGGATTGACCGCCAGCGGTGGGAGCGGGGCTAAGCCCAACAGCAAAGGCTGGGTCTACCCGCTGCAACCGTATCAAGTCACTAGCCCCTTCATGATGGGGCGGCAAAGCCCCACAAGGCCAGGCAAGTATGAGAATCATTACGGCATTGATTTAGTCGGGTCACTGCGGATCAATGCGGCCAAGGATGGCACTGTCGTGTTGTCTGAAATGCGGGGGGATTACGGGTTAATCGTCATTCTCAAACATTCTGACGGCTGGTACTCTTCATACCAGCACTTGTTGTCCAGCAAAGTTAAGGTTGGCCAAAAGCTCAAAGCTGGCCAGCAGTTGGGCATCATGGGTCAGACAGGGGACAGTTACGGTGCGCACCTGCATTTTATGATTATGCGCAACTACTTGTTTAGCAGCAACCCAGGGTACATCGATCCGGCCACCGTGATTGATTTTAAGTAGGTAAATGGAGGTAGAAAGTAATGGAAAAGAAGGACTATTTCTTGATTATGGGCTTGATCCTGCTCACTACCGTGTGTGCCGTGTCCCTATGGTTATGGCACCAAAGCGGGACCCAACTAGCGGCCGCGAAGACGGCCAACGTGACCGCTTTGAGCGCGCAAAAGAAGAAGGTCAACGAATTGGAAGACCGCTTAGCAGCCGCTCAAGCAGCAGCAGTTAAGACCACTGAAACGGTTGATACGGGGACTGAAAGCGACCGCAAGGATGCGCAGATCCAATTGGATCTGGGTGGCGTGGCCACCCGGTTCATTGCCCTGTTACAGGCTGATACGCATGACGTAGACGGCAAGCGCAAGAAGTATTTGGATGTAGCGACCCCGGAATTGACGGAGAAATTGATTCCCGGCAATCTCCAGAAGCAGGAGAAACAGGAGATCCAAAAGAATATCTACACCGTCAGTTTCGCCAAGAACCAAGCGATGGTGGATGCGACCAATCCGGACGCGCCTACGGTCGCCGTGTACATGGAGTACACGTTGTCTACGGACAAATCCAAGACGCCGCAGCATTACGTAGCGCTGCTGCAATTTGAGAAAGATAAGGTCGCTGACTACCGCTTCTTCAACCAATCACCAACCGCAGGAGGGGGTGCGATTGATAATCATGACTGACCATTATCGTGACATCAACGCACCGGATCAATTCGTCTTCGACCACGCAGACGATTTATTTTCTCGCTTAGAGCCGCGTCATGATTACTGGGCGTCGTCGCAAACTTATATCAGGTTCCAACGCACCTACACCGGCAATAAGCGGGAAGTTTTGCAACTGAACTTCTCGTGGTGGGATTACGATTCGGAGCATTATTATCTGGTGCGGTTGTTTGATCCGGTGACGAAACAAACGATTCGCTACCACCGCTTGCGCCGGTCAGCGTACACCGGACGCGCGCTCATGGTGCGCGTCGAAGAGCCGAAAGGAGGGCCGAGCAATGGCCAAGAAGAAAGACAAGGAGATTGATAAACACTACAAGAAGAGCCGGAAGCAGCTACTACTGTTGAGCATTACCGGGATCCTCTTGGCTTGCTTATTCGTCAGCATTGGCGCCGGTTTTGTCGGTCCACGAACCGCTAACATCCAGTTGACGAACGTAACCAGTGTACCGGTTGGATCCGGCACCGGGATCCAAGTCTACGGGAAAAAGTACAACCCGAAGACGCAGCTGTACCGGATGGAGCTGGTCATCAGTGACACCGACGAAATCGGCGGGATGAGCGCGCAAGCGGTCAAGGACATGGCCAATATTAAGTTCAGTGCGGACGCCGGAACGATTGGTCAACACGACCAACCACTCGTCACCACGGTTGAACAAGTGGCGGACGATTACCTGGTGGTTTACGTGCGCAACGTACCCGCCGAGTACGTGGCCATCCGCGTTAATCTGAAACTCAGCCGCAAGAACAAGCTGCTGGAAAACACAATGATGCCGGACGGCAAGCCGTTAACCTTGGCGATTGACGCCAAACAAAACAGCGCGAAGCCGGACAAGCAGCTGGCCATTGAGTCGCCGACACGGTTGCGGGCCAACTACCGTGCTTACCAACTGAAAGACTGGCAAGAACAGATCCAGGTGCTGGCCAAAGCCAATCTGTCGCTGCAAGCCGACATCACTCAAAACAAAAAGCTGACTAAGAAGTTGCGCGCCGAAATGAAACAGCAAGCGGCCGAAGATCAGACCAAGACGCAGAGCCAAATTGATTCTTACGAGAGCACAACGGAGCAAGATAAGAGCCGGATCAATGGTAATAATGACCAGATTCGTGCCCTTAAAGAACGCATCGCCAAGCTCAAACAGTCTGCTGAGTGAGCGCAGCCTAGGGCAAAACCAAGGTCAAGTGCTTTTTTGGCCCCTGTTTTGAAAGAGCATAAGGGGGACCGGTGCCACTCGCCTGTTTGCGAGTGACAATCTTGGCTGTGCCAAGCGGTTTCACCCCCTCCGGGGGTGGTGCCACGCTACCGCGTGGAGGGACACCCTTTTACCACTAAAAAACCACCACATCGACCCGTTGTGCCACCGTATCGACATTCAATGTCACCAAATCGACCCCCGCAAAAACCGTGTTGAAGGGAAAATCTAGGAGAAAGAAGGTGCTGCCAATGCGTTTGAATTTACGCAGCGTCCCTGACGAAGTGATCGTCCAAATCGACAAGCAATTGGCCAAAGCAAACGCCCGTGACGGGACAACATTGACTCGCAATCAGTACATTGTTGCCGTCCTAACCGACGTATTTGTGACCGACAATGCGTCGCTATTGCACCGCGTCAATGACCGTATGGGTGACCTTACTGATGTGTTGAGGGAGCATCTTGCGGCCGAACAGTTGCTCATCTATACGGTGCTCAACAACGCATTACCAGAACAGGAAGGAGTAGATTCAAATGCCGAAGAAGCACGTCCAGATCACTGACGAGGATGTTGAGATGGTGCTCAAAGTGAAGTCAGAGCACCCCGAACTGAATAATTTTTCCGCAGCTGTTCGGTGGATTCTCTTAGACTATCGCACAAAGATTGCCAACACGGAACGGCAGAACGACATCCTAGACTTGCAGAAGAAACTTGGTGAGCTGAGCAAAGAACAGTCTTTAGCGACCCAGCTGCTAGTGAATATGGGGGACGCTTTGGGAATCAAGGCAGGCACCCGGATTGACGATCAAGCGGTCTTTCTGGATGCCAAAGCAGCCGTCAATCAGCGCATCGATCGCGCAGTGACGGCACGTTCCACGCACTCTTCCACAGATAGTAGCCAACTTGGTTACAGTCATCGGTCCGTTAATTAGTAGGAAGGAAGTGACCGCCAATGGCCAGTCCCGGCGTGATTTTAACCTCACAATTTGAGACCCAGAAAGTCTTTGCCAACTTCTTGGATTACCAGACCCGCGCCAATGCGTTGGCCGACAAACCGGACCGCAGTGCGCTGGAAGAGATCGAGTTATCTCTCGTTACCCGGTCGCTTTTTAATGATGCAAAGTATCAGCAAAATGACTTCAAACGAGAACCAGAAACCGACGACAAGAAACAAGAAGCACGTCGCTTGATGACCTGGTTCGACGAAGAGTTTGACCGGTACTTGAATTACATGACCCGGATGCAGGCCCTTCGCGACAAACCAAACCGTACCGAAAAGGAAGACCAAGAACTGGAACGGGTGACCCAAGGGGCGGCCCAAGTGGACCTTACGCAACCGACAATGCCCGAAAAGAAGAACACCCTTTACGGCGCCTTCACGGCCGATAAGGACGTGATTACGGGCAACGATCGAATTGAGTTAAAGGAAAAATACCGTCACGCGCAGCAGCATGGCGCAGTCCTGTACAAGGACGTTGTTTCCTTTGATACACCATTTTTGCAGAAACTTGGCGTCTATGACCCGGCGACCGATGACTTGGATGAGAAGCCATTGCTCAGGGCCGGACGCGAAATGATGGCAACGATGGTCAAGGACGAAGGACTAAAAGACGTGACTTGGTTAGGGACAATTCACCGGAATACCGACCATATTCACATCCATTTTTCCGCCGTTGAAGCGGTCAATACGCGACCATTAGTCGAACGGGAAGACCCGGAAAGCGGCAGGACGTACGTCGCACCGAAGGGTAATCGGAAGCAGGCGACCATTAATGATATGAAGCGCGTGTTCGCTGCATCATTAGTAGATCGCACCCAAGAACGCGCCCGGATCGGTCAATTACGGGACGGCTTGATTGCCGACGTACGAGAATCTTTGCCGGACCGCGCCGGAGAGTTAGTGCTGTTGCAGCGGGTGGTGCAGCGGCTGCCGGGCGACCGGCGCAAGTGGCAATACGGTTACCTGGATCGTAAGACCCAGGGAATGCTGGACAACTTTACGGATGATTTTATGGAAGACGATGAGCGCTACCGCGAGTACAAAGCAGCCGTCAAAGAAAGCGAAGTCGTGGACCGCGAGCTGTTCGGTGAGACCAAGCAGGACGACTTGCACTACGCTGCCAACCAAATGGCCGACTTGCACAAGCGGTTAGGCAACCAGATACTCAGTTACGTCAGAGAGTTGGATCATGCCCGCAGCCAGGGCGACCCATCACTGACGGATGTTAATTTTTCGGACGGTTACATCGAGAAATTAGCGTCTGCTGCCCTGGAAGCCAAGCAGCGCAAGACCGCGCAGCGGGCCACTGTCGGGCTGGAAGACGCAGCGGAAACAGCGCAGGCCCGCGAACCGCCGCACCGTCCGCAGCGCCACAAACCGCTGCTGTATCGCCGAGACCTTTACGCCATTAAACGGCAACTGTCCCGAACAATGGATGATGAGAAGTATAGTGCGCAGCGAGACTATGAGCGGACCCAACGGGCCGTGGAACGGTCCCGTGAGCGCCAATGAGAGGAGCAAACACCATGAAACAGAACAAGAATATCGCGGCCATGATCGTGACCGAAGTCGTCGGGAAGCTGATCCACATGACCGACATCAATACCGGGATCGAGTACAGTGTCACGGCCACGGACGCCGTGGCTCAAATGCTGGAACCGGAAGTGATCGTTGCCTTTGATCTAGAAAAAGGGCAGTTCATCAACGAAACTGACGATCAGTTTATGTGGGGCTAGTACATGGCCTACGGAATACTAAATTGGGTGACTCGGGATCTATTTCCGGGTCATTTTTCGTCTGAGCAGGATGCCTGGGCCGCCATTGCGCGCTGGCCCCAAGCATTGCTGAAAGACGCGGACATGTACATCGTTGTGGATTTAGACGCGGAAGATAAGGAGGAGAATCATGGAAACAAACGGTAATTGGCAAGCCGACATGAATGTCGTGCGGCGCATTGAGTTCATGCTGGATCGGGAAGGTTTTGACCATCATCGCTGGCAGCTGGTAGGGATGCCCGACGCTAATCGCTACGCGATCCGCAACCGGCCCCGGACCCTGGGCTTTGATGTTTTGGTCGGTCCCACTGGCGACTTAGCGGTGCATTATCTGGTCCGCGACGGCACGGAACATGAAGATGCGGTAGCGGCATCGATCGGTGAAGCGTTGCAGCTGGGGCGTGTGATTGACCCCGTGACACAGTAAGCAAGGAGGAGAAAGTCATGTACAAGAAGCGCAGCGCGGAGGAGATCCGCCAAGAGATCCAAGAAGTCAGCGAGCAGATGGTCAAGGACGTGGAGCAGTACACCAACTCGCCGGAACAGGTGAAGGAAATGCTGGACTTCATGGCCCGGTTTCACACCTACTCGTTCCGCAATCAGGTCATGGTCCGGTCCCAGCGCGAAGGCGCGGTTGCGGTGGGGTCGTTCAAGAAATTCAAAGACCTTGGGTATTCAGTGAAGAAAGGCGAGAAAGGCATCAAGGTCTGGGCGCCCAGCTCGTCCACCATTTACCAGTACCGCAATGGCGAAGGCAAACTGATTGCCGTGCCAGCGAAGCAAGCGGACGCCAAGATCAAGGCACTGGCCGAGAATGGCCAAGCCGTTAAAAAACAGCTCACTCGCTTCCGCCTGGTGTCGGTTTTCGACGCCACACAGACCAACATGCCGGCCAAAGATTATCCCAAACTCTATCCCAACCGGCCCATTGACTACTCCACCGATAAGCTGCTGGTCAACGAGTTATCTGATGCGACCAGCGTCTGGACCAGGAAAATGGGCGTTGAAGAAGTCAAGCTCGGCACCCTGGTGGCCCTCGGTCGGGTCAAGGATAAGGGTCAGAAAGGGGTATCTGTCTCCGGTGCCGGCCAGCAGCTGGTCGCCATTCGGGACGACTTGCCGGAGAGCGACAAGATCGCCGTCCGGATCCACGAGATGGCCCATAGTGTGCTGCATCAGGATCCCAACGACGGCAAGACAACGGCCGTCCGGGAGTTCCAGGCGGAAATGACCAGTTACGTGGTTTCTAAACATTTTGGCATGGACACGTCCGAGAACGCCACGAGTTATATCGCGTCCTGGACGGACAATGGCCAGGCCCTTCAAGCCATGGATCCCAAGGAGCGGGCGCACATCCTGGCGGACGTGCAATCCACAGCTAAGGCGTTCATTGATGACATTTCGGCCCAGCTGGAGCGGCAGCGGGACGAACGCGATCTGGATCACTCAACCAATTTCAACGATCAAAACGAACTGGATAATTTCATCGAGGTCTACAACTGGAACATTGTCCGGCCGCGCGCCCGTGATGGCTGGATGGCAGTCCACCGCGACGAGCTAGAAGAGCACCCGCAAGTGTACTTTGGTCAAATCGACTTCGCGGACAAAGCCGGTAACGACTATTCGGTGGATAAATATTACAACATTGATACCGAGCAGTTTGAGTACCAACAGATGGATGGGGATGAGGATAACAACCAGGCTATTGACGCCCCGGTAATCATGCGCGACTTTCCGCTGCACAAAGTGATCGAACAGATGGAGCAGTCGCCGGAACCGACGCAGGAAGAAATAGATTGGCTGACCAAACAAGTGACCGAACGAAGCCAAGCAGAGTCGGCACCGACTAAGGAAGCTGGTGACGGCCGGTTCAGCGAGTTTATTCAGGCGTACAACCAGCGCATGGAGCCAAACAATGATGGATGGGCATCTTACGATCCGGAAGGTCCTACCTACTACAAACTGACGCCGGAAGCCGTGGCGGAGCATCCACGGGTGTACATGGGGCCGGTTTTCGTCGAGTATTCGGCCAAGAGTACCGCCGAGCGGACCAGCAGCAATCAGTTTATGGTGGACAGCTACTACAATGTTGAGACTGAGAAGAGCGAGTACGAGATCCCCAAATACCAATTATCCAAGCGTGCCACCACGGGTCAGTCCATTGTGACCCGCGATGTACCCATGGGCGAGATGGTCGAGCACTTAACGAAACCGATTGAAGCGGCCCGCGAGGACATGAAAACAGAGGAGAAGTTTGTCTCGAAAGCCACAGCGGAGCTGCTGGAGAAACCGAAACCGGCCCGCAGTACCACGAAAAAGGATTTGGCCATGAAGAAGGCCATGGCCCAGAAAGGAATGGAGCGATGATTAACATGACCACGGAAACAACCGCCATCACCCGCGCCCGGCGCTTGCGCAACGCGTTGCTGCTGAGCATGGTTCATGTGCACCGGGATACTTGGCGCACCCTGGACAAGGAGCTGTTCTTGCGCGGCGGCAGCATCGTCGTCGGCATCGATGTCAATAACATCAATGCCCGCGAACCGGCCGCCCTGTATCTGGTATCCGATGAGGGGCCCTATTATTTGGGCGAGGAAGCCTTGATTATCGCCCGCTTGCGCCAAGCGATGAAGGTGTGCAGCGTCTTGCAGCGGATCGATCAGCTGGATTGGCAGCCGCTCAAAGACGCTTTGGGAGGTGAGGCAGATGGCTTATAGCCAAGAAGAGATCGATCAAGCGGCCGCCGTCGATATTGTCGGCCTGGCCCAAGAGCACGGAATGGAACTGACCAACGAAACCGAACGGTTTTATCGGCTGGTCAAACACGACAGTCTGGTGATCGATCGCGCCAAGAATTATTTCCATTGGAATAGCCAGGGGTTCGGCGGGAACAGCATTAAATTCGCTCAAACCTTCCTGACCGATCAATCCAAGCCAGACAGCGTCCGTTTTAAGGACGCCGTCGCATTACTACTCAACAATAAAAATTTGAGCGCCTCAGAAGTGACGTACCAGCACGCCCCTTACGTCTTTGACGCCCGAAAAGTGTCGCCGGACTTTTCCCAGGCCAAAAAATACCTGACCGAGCAGCGAGGATTATCTCCCAGTTTGGTAGACAATTTACACAACGAAGGACTGATTCAGCAAAACAAATCTGGATCAGTCCTTTTTTTGTGGCGTGATCCGGCGACCCAGGAAGTCATGGGCAGCAGCATCCAGGGCACCCAGATAGATCATGAGCGGTACGGCAAGCGAGGAACGTTCAAACGGATCGACAAGGATTCAACCACGGGCTACGGCTTTGCCGTGGGGCCCAAGGACGCAGACACGCTGCACTTTTTCGAGTCATCGATCGATCTCGTGAGCTACCTACAGTTGAAGGGACGAGATCCAAGAGCACAGTACGTTTCTATGGAAGGGTTGAAAAACGAAGTCATCAGCCATTACCTGGCCGATAATCTCAACGCCCGGCCCACGGTGCCGGACAAGATCGTGCTGAACGTGGACAATGATGCAGCCGGTCAGCGCTTTTCCGACCAGTATCTGCTGCTGAGCTGGATCGACCGGCGTAACGGCAAGGAGTTGGCCGTCGAGCGCGAACTACCGGGAGACGAGCAGATCCCGCTGGCTCAGTGGCGCGACTACGAGCAATCGGCCACCAAGCATGGTGTCAATCCCTACGTGCTGTATGCGATTGACAAAGCCAGCAGCAATCTCCAACCCGGTACGGTGGCCAACGGGCAGAAGATTCACACGCCGTTCACGGATCAAGACAACCATCGCGTGGCCACCGAAGAGGTAGCGACCCTGGTGCTCCCAAATTTCAGCGGCAGCAGCCTTAGCCAATGGGCCGAAATGACCCGTACCTGGAACGAAGGCAACGAAGCGGGGGTGCAGCGTTTTGGCTTGAAGTGCCAGCACTATTACAACCAGGCCACTCAGGGTGTGGCCCGGAAAATCGTCCGGGACAACGAACCGCGTGTGAAGGACTGGAACGACATCACCAAGAATAACCTCCACCGGGAGATGCGGTTTGCCCCACAGATGAAACAGAAAGGACTGGAACGCGAATGACAACTTATGCAGTATTGGCTGAAAAGCCAGATATGGCAAGGAAACTGGTGACTGGCTTGGGCGGGAAGAAGACAGCCCATACCCAGGACGGGTATATCGAGGTTCAGGATTCTCCCTATTTAACCGGTCGGATCCTGGTGACGTGGGCCATTGGCCACCTGATCGAGATGGCCCCCTTCGACGAATACGACCCCAAGCTCAAAAAATGGGACTTGGCCACTTTGCCGTTCATGCCGACTAAATATGTGATGCAGGTCCGCGATGGCGTGGGCAAGCAGTATAACAACGTCAAACGGGTGTTTAAGGAGGCCAACCAGATCATTATTGCCACTGATCCAGATCGTGAGGGTGAAAATATTGCCTACTTGATCGTGGATCAAACGGGCGACCGGGACAAAGTGACCAAACGGTTGTGGGTCAACAGTTTATTGCCCAAAGCCGTTCAGGACGGTTTTAAGCAGTTGCGGGACGCCGGGGAGACCTACAACTACTACAAGGAGTCGCACAGCCGCCAAATCAGCGACTGGCTCGTTGGAATGAACATGACGCGCTATTACACGCTGCGGGCCCAAGGGGCCGGCATCCAGGGTACGGTGTACAGCGCCGGACGGGTCCAGACGCCAGTGATGGTTTTGATCGTTAAGAACAAGCTGGAACGGGATCACTTCGTGCCCGTGCCATTCTGGACCATCTCTGGTGAAACGGAGAAAGACGGCCAGAAGGTCATTTTCCGCAATGCCACCCACTTTGAGTCCGAGGAGCAGCTGCGGGAGTTCGTCAACGCCAATCAGCTGGTTACTCCTTATATGGCCACCATCGGTACTGTCCAGAAAGAGCACAAGATCAAGCAGTCGCCGAAGTTGCTGAATCTGGCCGCGCTGACCAGCCTGGCCAACGCCAAATGGGGCTACACCGGGGACGAAGTATTACAGACGGTCCAGGCATTGTATGATGCGGACTACGTGACCTACCCCCGAACCGAAGAAGAAGTCATCAGTGAAGAAGAGTTCGGAATCCTGGCCGATCGCGTGGACGCCTATAAGGACTTGCTGGATAGTACCGTGGCCACGCCGCAGCTGACGCCGCGCAAGCGGTACGTGGGGGCCTATCAGGCCCACCCGGCATTGATGCCGACCGGCAAATTGCCCGAACTGGCTAAACTTGCTGGCCGCGATGCCAACATTTATCAAGCCATCGTAAACCAGGTGCTAATGATGTTTATGGCCGACTACGAGTACGATCAAACAACCGTGACGGTTGCAGTTGCTGACCAGAAGTTTGTTGCCAGAGGTAAAGTGGTTACCCAAGCCGGTTGGCGGGCCATGGCGGGCGCCATCGAGGAGGATGCCACAGAAGACGCCGGCGCGTTGCCAACGTTTGCCGAAGGCGAGCGGGTTGCCCTGACTATTCAGACCGCCAAGGGCGAGACCAAGCCACCAAAGCCATACACACCAGGGACTTTGGGCGGCAAGAACTCTATTATGGAGAAGCTCAACTTGGGGACGGCTGCCACCCGAGCGGCCATCATTAAGACCCTGGTGGACCGGGAGTATATTGCGCTGGTCAAGAAAGCTTATGAGCCTACGGATAAGGCCATGGTGATGTACACGATGGTCAAAGATTCCTTATTGGGGTCGCCGGAAATGACGGCCGCCTGGGAAGACTATCTGGCGAAGATCGAACAGGGAGACGGGGATCCGGCCACCTTCATTGCCAATGTCCGAAAGTTCGTCAGCCAGGAGATCGGCAAGGCCCAAACCATTGAGCTGCCGCCAGAACAGGTCGAAGCAGCAATTGAACAGAGTTCCTATGGTACGTGTCCGAAGTGCCACCAAGGGACAATTGCTAAGGGTAAGCACAATTTCTACTGTTCTAACAAGGAGTGTGACTTTGTTCTTTGGCCCAAGATGGCGAGTAAGACACTGCCCGAGGCAGCCGTCCGCGCGCTGATTGCCAGGAAGACCACTAACGAAATCTCGGGATTCAAATCTAAGGCCGGCAAGTCGTTCAAGGCCAAGGTCAAGCTGGACAATGAATTTAAAACTACTTTCGTTTTCGACAGTAGCAAAAGAAAGGGGTAACGCACTATGGCTAACCAAAAACGCAAAGACGTGCAGCGGGATATTGACTACTTGAAGCGGCAGAAAGCCGAGCATGAGCGGCAGGCCAAGGCCGCCGAGAAGAAACTCAAAGAGAAGCAGATCCAGCAACAACGGCTTCGGCGCGAGGGACAAGAACTAGAACTGTAGAGGTAATAAAAGGCTTCACATGAAGCCTTTTGCCTGATATACTCTTCTTGAAAGCAGGTGGATGGTATGAGCGAAACAACAGTGACGTCCTTGCGCTTCAAAGACGATCAGTATGAAAAGGTAAAGAAGTTGGCAGCATTTCATGGTGTGTCCGTAACCATGTACATGCGCCAAGCAGTCCTTGAGCGGATGGAAGATGAAGAGGATTATAAGGATGCCGTTGACAATATTCAAGCGAGCCATGGTGCAACGGTTTCCCGTGATGAAGTCAAGAAACGTTTGGGTATGCCATGAGCGATAATCTTTACCATTGGCAATTCGACGAGACCGCCGAAAAGAAATTCGCTAAATTGGATCAATTTGCACAACGGCGTATTGTTCGGTGGTTAGATGAACGAATTGAAGGATCGAACAATCCCCGTGCCTGGGGTCGTGCCTTGGAAGGTAAACTAGGCACGCTTTGGCGTTATCGCATTGGCAACTACCGGGTGATTGCTGATATCCAAGATGGAAAGTTTACCGTTTTGGTTGTCAAAACGTCCGTGCGGGGCGAGGTTTATAAAAGGCAGTGATTGCTGGCCTTAGCGGGACTGGTAATCAAGCCCAAAGGAAACGGAGTTAGAAAGTCAGGACGCGCCCTCTCTAGATAGTTAATGGTCAAAGATAACCGTCGACTGGAAAGATCAAACGGCTCACCAAAAAGTTCTCTTGTTAAGAGACTAGTCGCCTGTAAGACGGTCTTGCCTAAGGATGCCATTCACAATGGCGTCCTTTTCTGTTGCCAACCTAGCATACCCAATAGCTCCGGTAAAGCGCAGTTGATAGAGAAGAACTGACGCCAAAGGGTGATCTTTACCAGGACGCTGGGGTGCTTTAGAGGATAGTCAATCCCAGACTACCTAACTAGGAGTTAGTGGTAGCCTCTCCTTTTTCTTAAAAAAAGAGGTTTTCGAAAAGATAATAAGTTCACTTGTCATCTTTACTCGTTAGCGGTATACTGCTATCGGAATAAAAAATCATGAAGACTTTGGAGTTTTTTTTCAATGAAGAAATTATCAGTACTATTTACAGCTTTAATTCTAGCGATCAGCGGGGTAACGGTATTCGCAGCAACACAAGCTAGCGCGGCTTCACAAACCATCAGTGTTTCTTACGAAACTTATGGAAGCGGTCTCGGCCGTGCTGACGGAAAACGCAATGGTGTGTGGCATTACTTCCGTAATGGACATACTGTAACTCTGTCTGTTAGCTCACATTCTGGTGCTGGGACTCCACAAGCATCCTTATACAAGAGTGTAGGCTTCTGGACTGACACTTTATATGGGACAGTTGATGCAACAAAGGGGACCCGCTCTTTTTCCTCTAAAGCAGATGAAACCTCTGGATCATATTATTTAATTTTCTGGGGTGGGAACGCACAAACTACGCAAAAAATTTCCGGCGCCGGATTTAAAATTGAAGTGCAACACCGATTGAGTTAGACCAATCGACCGGGTTGATTTAACAAAATAGGCCATGAAGACCTATCCTTGAAG
>NZ_AUEH01000045.1 GCF_000425885.1 Schleiferilactobacillus harbinensis DSM 16991 | reverse complement strand
AATCTTGCCCCAGCTCTTTTTCTGAACTAAACACAGCACCGTTTTCGCGCTACCCTAATCAGTGACCAAACCAATAAAAAGGAGATCGAAATAGTACCATGCCACTTAAGTGTACCAGAAAATTAAGCCGTGTTTCACTGATATTCAAATTTACCGTTGCTCCATACAGTCTCGCCGATGTCATTGACCAATTCGTTGAAGCCATGCCGCATGTCCTGCTGACCCTTAATGAGCATAAATACGGCCGCCCGCGTTTCGCCACGGCGGCCCTTTTGAAGATCTATCTTTATGCGTATGCCAAACACCTGCCGGTCACTGGTCGTCAGCTTCATCAGCTGATCGCCGAGACCCCTTGTCTGCTCTGGTTTCTCAGTCCTGACCAGCGGGTCCCCAGCTATCGGGTTTTGGATCGTTTCCGTGTTGATCCGGCGATGGATCAGCTGATCGCCGATGCCCTGGACAAGTTTCACCAGCTGCTATTGGACCAGCACATCATTGATCGTCAGGCCGTCTTCATTGATGGGACTAAGATTGAAGCCGTTCCCCAGAAATATTCGTTTGTTTGGCGCAAGACCGTGACGAAGAGCAACCAGCGGCTGGTCGCCAATGGTCAGGCATTCTTAAAGAGTCTGCACTTGGTGCAGATCAATGCCCCGGCCGGCAAAGAAAACTTGGCGAAAGCATTGGCTATCGCCGCTAAACAGCTGCACCATGCCATTTGTCATCTGAACCGAGTGATTGCCCATGAAAAGACCGGTCGCGGCGGCTCGCCCAACAAACGCCGACGCCGGGCCTTAAAACATGATCTGCACGTCATTGAGACTAATTATCTGCCGCGCAAACGCCAGTATGACAAGTACTTCGGCGGCTTTGAACAACGCAACAGTCTGGCTAAGTTCGATTGCGATGCGACCTTCATGCGGCTCAAAGAGGACCCCATGAAGAACGGCCAACTGAAACCCGCGTATAATGTGCAGATTGCAACGGATAAGCAGTATATTTTAGCCGACTACGTCTGCCAGCGGCCGACCGACCAAAAGACGCTGATCCCGTTTCTTAAGCAGTCCCGCTGGATCTTTGCCCACGTGCACTATATCGCCGCAGATGCCGGCTATGGCAGTGAACAGAATTACGGTTATATCGCCGCCCAGAAGCATGTACCGCTGATTCCCTACACCATGTATGAAAAGGAAAAGACCCGCAAATATCGGCGCGATCCCAGCAAGTGCATGAACTGGCACTATAACGCTCAAGGTAATTACTACGTTGACAACCATGATGTTCAGTTCTGCTTCTGGCGTTTAGGGACTCGGACAGACCACCAGACCGGCTATACAAGACACTTTGCTTACTACCGGGCCCTGCCGGGTGAAACACCGGAAGCCTACTACTATGCCCACACGCAAACCGGTCGGTTGCGTCAGATTGGGGTCAACGCCACCTGGGAAAAGCAGAAGGCCGCAGAACAGCTGGCCTTAGGCATTGAACCTGGCCGTGGCGTCTACGCGCAGCGCAAGGACGAAGTGGAATCTGCTTTTGGCGTGATCAAACGCGAGCTGGGTTTTCGCCGTTTCCACGTGCGCTGGCTGCCGCACGTGAGACGAGAAACCGGGTTAGTGCTTCTGGCCTACGATCTCAGAAAGTACACCAAGTACCTGCAAAAACGGTATGAAAACCAACCAGCGACGGCATGAAAAGACCGAAGCTCGTCTTCAAATTGATGAAAACGAGCTTCGGTCTCAATGCCGGAATTGGGAGTTTTGGCCCAGTCCCTTTTTGCATTGCTCCGGATTAATCGTTTTCTTTCAACGGTTGCGGGTGCGGATTTTGACTATTGTAGATAAACATCGCGTCGCCGAAACTGAAGAAGCGGTATTTCTCTGCAACAGCATGCTGGTATGCATTGAGGATCATGTGCCGGCCGGTAAACGAAGCGACCAGCATGACCAGTGTGGACTTGGGCAGATGGAAGTTAGTGATGAAGGCATCCACGATTTTCCACTGGTAGCCCGGCTTAATGAAGATGTCTGTCCAGCCGGAGTCCGCCTTGATCGCACCGTTGAACTTCGTGCCAATAGATTCCAGCGTCCGAATCACGGTGGTGCCAGTGGCAATGATCCGCCCGCCATTGGCCCGGACGTCGTTCAAAGCCTGAGCCGCTTCCGGGGTCAGCCGATAGAACTCGGAGTGCATCTTGTGGTCCTCGACGTTTTCTTCTAGGACTGGCCGGAAAGTGCCCAACCCAATATGCAGGGTCAAGTAAACCAGCTTGACGCCCTTGTCTTGGACTTTCTGCAGCAATTCCTTAGTCCAGTGCAGTCCGGCAGTGGGCGCTGCTGCCGATCCGATCTCCTTGGCATACACCGTCTGATACATCTCCGGATCGTCCAACTTAGCCTTGATGTAAGGCGGCAGCGGAGTTTCACCCAGCTTGTCCAGGATCTCCATGAAAATCCCATCGTACTGGAAGCGGATCATGCGCACGCCTTCGTCCCGTTCTTCCGTAACCGTCGCCTTGAGCAGGCCGTCGCCAAAGTCGATCTGAGTACCGACATGAATCCGTTTCGCCGGCTTCATCAGCACTTCCCAGTCATCACCGCGGGTATTGTTCAGCAGCAGCACTTCCACATGGCCGCCAGTTTCCGGCTTGATGCCGTATAATCGGGCCGGCATGACCCGGGTATCGTTCATCACCACCGCATCGCCGGGATGGACATAATCGAGGATATCGTAGAAATGCTTGTCTGTTGTTTCGCCGGTGGCCGTATCGAGCACCAGCATCCGGGACGCATCCCGTTCGGGGAGCGGGGTCTGAGCAATCAATTCTTGGGGTAAATCATAGTCAAAATCTTCCGTTGTGAGCAAAATTACACTTCCAAATCCGCTTTATGTGTCGGGGGTGTCAAGCCCAAATGATGGTACGCCAACGGGGTGACGACCCGTCCGCGGGGGGTGCGCATCAATAACCCCCGCTGCATTAAGAATGGTTCATACATTTCGGCGACGGTCTGTTCCTCTTCGCCGACGTTGGCTGCAATGGTTTTTAAGCCCACGGGGCCGCCAGCATAATGGTCGATCATCAGGTGCAGGATCTTCCGGTCGAGGTTATCCAAGCCCATATCGTCAACTTGCAGCTGGGTCAGCGCAGATGCCGCGATCGCCTGGGTAATTTTACCATCCCCATTGACAGTCGCAAAGTCCCGTACCCGGCGCAGCAGCCGATTGGCGATCCGGGGGATACCCCGGGACCGGCGGGCAATCTCCCCCGCGCCCTGCTCGTCGATGGCCAGTCCAAAAATCTGGGCCGAGCGATCCACAATCTCAGTCAGTTCATCCGTACTGTAGTATGCCATGTGCATGCTAATGCCAAAGCGGTCCCGCAACGGCGCCGATAATAGACCAGCGCGGGTGGTCGCCCCCACCAGGGTAAACGGCGGCAGCGTAAAATGAATGGGATGAGCGGCCGGACCTTCACCAACGATAATATCGATATAGAAATCTTCCATCGCTGAATACAGGACTTCTTCCACTGGTTTGGGCAGCCGGTGGATTTCATCAATAAACAGGACGTCCCCTGGCTGCAGCTCATTGAGCTGGGCCACTAGATCGCCGCTCTTCTCGATGGCCGGTCCGCTGGTTTGGCGCAAGTGTACACCCATTTCATTGGCGATGATCGCCGCTAGCGTTGTCTTGCCCAGGCCGGGCGGGCCATACAGCAATACATGGTCCAAGGACTCTTCCCGGGACCGGGCCGCCTGAATAAAGACGGTCAATTGGTGTTTCAACGCATTTTGACCAATATAATCGGCCAGCCGCGTTGGCCGCAGCGTCATGTCGGCGCGATCTTCGTTATTATTGGCGTCCGCATCGACGATCCGTTCTGATTCTGCCAAGCTGCCGCTCTCCTCTCTGCTTGTTTAGGGCTGGGTCAATAATTTGAGACCGAGCCGAATATAATCGTCCGTTGAGTGTGCTTCTTCCTGCCGCAAAGCTTTGGCGATACGCACCACATCTTTATCGCTGTAACCCAGCGTGCGCAAGGCGGCCAAGGCATCGCGCAAGGCGGGCGAGTTATTAACGGCGTCCGGGTCAGCCACGGTCTTCACCGTCAGCGCCGGTTTGCCGGTGGGTGTCAAACGGTCGGCCAGTTGCAAAATGATCTGCTGCGCCGATTTCTTACCGATTCCCGGAAATTTAGTCAAATACTTCAGGTCATTTTCCTGAATGGCCTGGACTAACGCCGCCGCGTCGCCGGTGGCCAAGATGGCCAAGGCTGACTTCGGGCCAATGCCAGTGACACTGATCAAATGCTGGAACATCACCTTTTCATCCAGATCGGCAAAACCGTACAACGTGATACCGATGTTATCTCGGATGATTTGATCCACATAGACAGTGACATCTTTCGCCCCCACCGCGAACCGATAGGGATTTGGCACGATCACTTTGTAGCCGATACCTTGGACGGCCACCACGATGTAATCGGTGTGGACCGCGTCGATGGTCCCAGTTAGAAATTCATACACGCTGGTCGCCCCTTTTCTCTCTTATTATCTCATTCTAACACAAACGTGTGTGCGTTACGCGCCGGTCCACCCTTGATGTGAATCTTGAATCCGTTTGAACATCCGCTCCAAGTCCCGGTCGCTGTAATGGGTCATCGTCGGGCGGCCATGGGGGCAATTAAAGGGGTTTTCGCACTCCCGCAGATCATCCAGCAGCCGCTGAGCCTCTTGCCGACTGATATCCATCCCAGCCTTGATCGACGCCTTGCAGGCGATCAAGGCGGTGGCCTTGTTCAAGAATTTGGCAACACTGAGGGTATGGTCGGTTAAGAAATAATCCACCATTTCACGGATCATGGCCTCGACATCCTTGTCGGCAAACCAGGCGGGGTGAGAATGACCGATGAACGAATTGTCGCCGAACGGTTCCAGTTCAATGCCTACCTTGGCTAGTTCCGGCAAGTGCTGACTGATCTCCAAATAATCAGCCGCAGAATAGTCGAGAATCAGCGGAACCAGCAGGGTTTGCTGATCGGGTTGAAGATGGCCGACTTTTTCTCGATAGTATTCATAGTTGACCCGTTCCTGGGCGGCGTGCTGGTCCAGAATATAAAAGCCGTCCTCCCCCTCGGCCAGCAGATAGGTACGATGTACTTGGGCGAGATAATGCAGCTGCGGAAAACGCTTGGCTGGGGTGTTGGTATCGTCCACCAGGGCAGTTTGTTCCACGGTTTGCGGTTGGGACTGGGCCGAAAAGGCTAACGCAGGTGCATCGGTGGCCACCCGGGCGTCCCAAGCAGCCAATACCTGAGCATCGGTGCCGGCATCCTCGGGATGGAGGGCATTGGGCGCAATAAAGCGTCCGTTCGCGGCGACATGGGCCGCTGCCTCGGCAACCACTGGGACGGCGGGCTGTGCCGCTTGATTCGTTGGCTGACTGGTCTGGGGCTGATCTTGACTGCTGATAGTGTCCAGCTGGCTGGCCAAATCTGCCCACTGCTGCATCTGGGGCGTGGCTGGCCGACTGTGGGAATACAGATTATCCAGCGCATTGGGTACCAACCGCTGCTGGCCCAGCTCGGCGCCGACCAGTTTGGTAATCAGACTGGTCAGCTCGTTTTCTTTGCTTAACCGCACTTCCTGCTTGGTGGGATGAACGTTGACGTCCACCAGCAGCGGATCCATGTGCACGGCAATGACGGCGACCGGATAGCGGCCCACCATCAGTTTCGTGCCATACCCTTCGATCAAGGCTTTATTCAGCGCATAGTTCTTAATGTAGCGGCCGTTGATCAAGAGTGAAATGAAATTTCGCGACGCCCGGGTCACTTCCGGTTTAGCAATGTAGCCCTGGACCCGATAGTCCAGGGTGTCGCCCTTGATCGGCAGCAGCGCCTGGGCAACCGAGTTGCCGTAAATCGAGGCAATGGTCTGGCGCCAATCCTTGTTGCCGACAGTGGCAAACATCGTCTTCGTATCATTCACCAGAGTGAAGGCCACATCGGGATGCCCCAGGGCAATCTGATCCACGATATCCGCAATATGCGACAGTTCCGTCTGGACCGATTTCATGTACTTCAGCCGGGCTGGCGTATTGTAAAATAAGTCCCGCACGGTCAGGGTTGTCCCCTTAGGCTGGCTGGACTTCTCTTGTTTGACCAGATCGCCGCCTTCAACGACTGCAGTGTCCCCCAACCCATTTTGGGTGCTGGTGGTCATGGTGACCTTCGCGACGGCACCGATGGAGGCCAAAGCTTCACCGCGGAAGCCCAGGGTACCGATTTTAAACAAATCCGTGCCGGTCATGATCTTACTAGTGGCATGGCGGGCAAAGGCCAGCGGAATATCGTCGCTGGCAATGCCGTCGCCATTATCGCTGACGGTAATCAGGCTCATGCCGCCGTCTTTGACTCGAATCCGCACCTGGGTAGCATGGGCATCCAGGGCGTTTTCCACTAATTCCTTGACGACTGAGGCTGGGCGTTCGATTACTTCCCCGGCCGCAATTTGATTGCTGACCTGAGCGGACAATTCATGAATTTTTCCCATCAAGCGATTCTCCTTTCAATAAAGACTTATTTTTCAGCGGCAGCGGCCTTCTTCTTCGCCTCTCGGCGCAATTTCTGCTGCCAAGCATCGACCTGATTCATTAACTGAATCGGGGTGAGGTGGCCAATGTCGAGATCCTTCAGCGCATCCACAATAAATTGTTCTGTCGAATCCGTAAGGGCCACGGTTTGCGGCTGGAACAAGGCGAGCTGCTGATCACCGCCGGCTTCGGCGACGGCTGGTGCAGCCGCCGGTGCCGGCTTAGTTTCGGCGGCCGGCTCCGGCGGCGTCGGTACGACCCGCTTCTTGCCCTCCAGCTGCTGCAAGATCACGTCTGCGCGCTGCAAAACAGCATTGGGCAGTCCCGCTAATTTGGCGACATGAATCCCATACGACTTGTCCGCCGGCCCGGGTTCAACTTTGTGCAGGAACACCAGCTGACCATTTTCTTCCGCTGCCCCGACATGGACATTCTTCAGCTTGGGCAGCGTATCGGCCAGTTGGGTCAATTCATGATAATGGGTAGAAAACAGTGTCTTGGCGTGCACCCGATTATGAATATATTCAATAATCGCTTGGGCCAAAGCCATGCCATCATAGGTGGCCGTGCCTCGGCCGATTTCGTCGAACAGGATCAGGCTCCGGGGCGTCGCGTGGATCAAGGCATCATTGGCCTCCATCATTTCCACCATAAAGGTACTATTCCCCGACAGCAAATCATCCGCGGCACCAATCCGGGTGAAAATATGGTCGAATAAGGGCATCTGAGCCTGCTCAGCCGGCACATAACTGCCCACTTGGGCCATGATCACGGACAGGGCTAACTGGCGCATATACGTCGATTTACCGGACATGTTCGGCCCGGTGATCAACAGCACGTCGGTGTCTTGGTTCATCGTCACGGAGTTCGGTACATACTGGTTCGGACCGAGCACCTTTTCAACCACGGGATGGCGGCCGTTAACGATGTGCAGGTCCTGTTGATGTTCGACGAACGCCGGCCGGACATAATGGTACTGTTCCGCAATCACCGCGAACCCCTGAAGCACATCCAGCGCGGCCAACTGCGCAGCCAGCTGCTGAATGCGCGGAATTTCTTTCTGAATTTCTCCCCGGACCGTTGTGAACAGGGTGTACTCTAAGGCGGTGGAGTGCTCCTCGGCCTCTAACACCAGGCGTTCCTGATCCTTCAAGTCTGGGGTAATGAACCGCTCAGCGTTGGTCAGCGTTTGTTTCCGCTCGTACCGGCCAGCCGGCACCTTATCCAGATTAGCTCGGGTGATTTCGATATAGTAACCAAAGACTTTGTTATAGCCAATCTTCAGATTGTGAATGCCGGTGACTTTGCGTTCCTGAGCCTCCAAATTGGCGATCCAGCGCTTCGAATGGTGCATCGTATCCCGGTATTGATCCAGTTGATCGTTGTAGCCATCCCGAATAACGTTGCCCTCTGTGACAGAGATCGGCGGATCATCCACAATGGCCCGGCCAATCAACTCGGCAACTTCCGGCACGGGATCCATGGCTTTGACAAAGCTGGTAAAACTGTCACTGTGCAGCTGCTGCAACGTGGCCATGATTCCCGGCACTTGTTCCAAGGACGCCTTCAGTTGCAGCAGATCCCGGCCGTTGGCGCTGCCTAAAGCGATCCGGCCGGCTAGTCGTTCCAAGTCATAGACCTTGGTCAGCTGATCCTGCAAACTGCTCCGCTGAAAGTAATCATCCACTAAAGCGGCAACTTTATCTTGCCGGGCTTTGATCGTCTTGGCCGACAGCAGCGGCCGTTCCAGCCACTGCTTTAACAACCGGCCGCCCATGGCCGTACGGGTCTCATCCATCACCCAAAGCAGCGAGCCGCGTTTCTTGCCGTCTCGGCGCGCTGAAGTGAGCTCCAAGTTCACTTGGGCATCATGATCCATTTGCAGGAACTGACTGGGGGCATAGACAGTAGCCTTCTGTAAATGGGCCAAGGCCCGCTTCTGGGTCGCCAGCAAATATCCTACTAGCCGGGCCAGCACCTGTTTTTGTCCCGCGTTGGCGGCATCTTGCCGGACATAACTGACTTCGGCAGTGTTTTCTGGCAAATCCTGAGCCGATTGTAAAATATTCAGCGGCTTGAGCGCCTGAGCCAGATCATCCGGCAAGTCCGGCGGTACCACAACTTCTTTGGTTTGTAACGCCAGCATTTCGTTGCGGACATCATCGGTGCTGGCCAGCGTCGTCACCCACACTTCTCCGGTAGAAAGGTCGGTATAGGCAAAGTGATATTGCCCGCCCAGTTCGTCTACGGCCGTTAAAAAGTTATTGTCTTGGCGTTTGCCGGGACTATCCGGCATTTGTGTCCCCGGCGTCACCAGCTGAATCACAGCGCGTTTCACCATGCCCTTGGCTAACCGAGGATCTTCCATTTGCTCGCAAATAGCTACCTTGTAACCCTTGTCCACCAGAATATCGATGTAACTTTGCACCGCATGGTGCGGCACCCCGCACATCGGTACCGGGTCGGTCACGCTCTTATTACGTGAGGTGAGCGTCAGCTCCAGCATCTGCGATCCTTTGATGGCGTCATCATAAAACAGTTCATAAAAATCCCCGATTCGATAAAACAGGAAAGCATCGGGGTACTGATCCTTAATGGCGAAGTATTGCTGCATCATCGGCGTTTCTTTGGAATGATTAGCCATTACAAAACTCCTTTTTTGCTTCTCCGATTCGTTACAATGTACCGTATATGATAGCACAAAAAAGTGCCAGAGAGGGCGCAGGCCGACGGTTAGCGGCGTAGGCATAAGGACCCGGAAGCAGAAAACCCGCACTTAGGTTTTATGCTTCCTGGTCCTTATGCCCTAGCCGCTGTCGACCGGAGCCCGTTTAGCGGAGGCAGTTGCCGCTAGAGTTGTCCGTTTACGAAAGAAACACCAAAACGGACCAGGCCGTGAAAATCCGCTGCCTGGTCCGTCCGTTCATCACGTGGGCTGGATCTATGTTGATGGTGCCTTGGTGCGTCCTATGGTTAACTCTGCAAAGATATCCCGTGTTGCAAATCCTAGTCTCGCCAGCCCTACATTGACAGAATAGCATGGGTTATTTTTGCCGAGCGGGCAACATTTGCAAATTTAAGTTGTCGAATTTGCGCCGAACGGTATAGTTTCTGAAAACGAGCCATTACTGAATGCAAACGGAGCAGAAAACTGACCAAATCAGCTTTCTGCTCCGTTGTTTGAAGTATTAATCCGCTAAGCGGTTAATTACATCATACCGCCCATACCAGGTGCGCCAGCACCGGCACCAGCAGCCGGGTTATCACTCTTCGGTTCCGGAATGTCGCTGACCACAGCTTCAGTCGTCAACAGCAAAGCGGCAACAGAAGCGGCGTTTTGCAACGCAGAGCGAGTGACCTTAGTCGGGTCAATGATGCCAGCCTCGACCATGTTTTCCCACTTGTCGTCACGTGCGTTGTAACCGAACTCAGGCTTCTCGCCCTTCAGGCGTTCCACAATGACGGAGCCTTCCTTGCCGGCGTTCTTGGCAATCTGGCGAACCGGTTCCTCCAGAGCGCGCAGAACGATGTTAATCCCGGTTTGGACGTCGCCCTTTTCCTTCAGCGCAGCAACGGCCGGAATAACGTTGACCAGTGCCGTACCGCCGCCAGCGACGTAGCCTTCTTCAACGGCCGCGCGAGTGGCGTTCAAGGCATCTTCGATCCGGTACTTGCGTTCCTTCAATTCAGTTTCAGTCGCAGCACCAACGTTGATCACAGCTACCCCGCCAGCCAGCTTAGCCAGACGTTCTTGCAGCTTCTCGCGGTCGAAGTCAGATGTCGTATCGTCAATTTGCTTCTTGATTTGGCCGACCCGTTCTTCGATTGCATCCTTGTCGCCAGCACCTTCAACGATAGTCGTGTCATCCTTGGTAACTGTCACCTTGCCTGCTTGACCCAATTGGTCAATGGTCGTGTCCTTGAGTTCCAGACCCAGATCAGAAGAAATGACAGTGCCGCCAGTCAATACGGCAATATCTTGTAATTGTTCCTTGCGCCGATCGCCAAAGCCAGGAGCCTTAACGGCAACAACATTGAACGTGCCCCGAATCTTGTTCAATACCAAGGTCGGTAATGCTTCACCTTCAACATCGTCGGCAATGATCAGCAACGCCTTGCCCTGTTGAACGATTTGTTGCAATAACGGCAGAATGTCTTGAATGTTGGAAATCTTCTTGTCGGTAATCAAAATATATGGATTATCCAAGTCAGCTTCCATCTTGTCGTTATCGGTTACCATGTATTGGGACAGATAGCCGCGATCAAACTGCATCCCTTCAACGACCTTTAAGTCCGTTTCAATACCCTTGGACTCTTCGATCGTGATCGTGCCATCGTGACCCACTTTATCCATGGCGTCAGCGATCAGCTTGCCAATTTCTTCACTGGAGGAAGAAACGGCCCCAACAGATGCGATTTGTTCTTTGGTCTCGACCTTGTGGGAATTCTTATGCAACGCATCAACAGCAGCCTTCGTCGCCTGTTCGATCCCTGTGCGGATACCAACCGGGTTAGCACCGGCGGTCACGTTCTTCATCCCTTCACGGACAATGGCTTGTGCCAAAACCGTGGCCGTCGTGGTGCCGTCACCAGCGATATCGTTAGTCTTGGAAGCAACTTCCGAAACCAGCTTAGCCCCCATGTTTTCATAATGGTCTGGGAGTTCAATATCCTTGGCGATGGTCACCCCATCATTAGTGATTTCCGGTGAACCATAGGATTTTTCGAGAACAACATTGCGGCCCTTGGGTCCAAGAGTCGTCTTGACGGTGTCAGCTAATTTGTCGACACCCCGTAGCATTGCGGCGCGTGCATCTTCAGAGAACTTGATTTCTTTTGCCATTCGAACTTTCACCTCATAAATAGAATTGTGTTTTTACGTTCGTTGATCACAACAATGCAGAAGGTTATTCCACGATTGCCATGATGTCTTTTTCATGCAAAACCAAATACTTTTGATCGTCGTAACGTACTTCGGATCCTGCGTACTTGTCGAACAGGACCTTATCACCCTTGGCGACGCTAGGCTTGATGCGGTCGCCCTTATCATTCAGGGCGCCTTCGCCGACGGCGACGATTTCACCGGTTTGCGGCTTTTCCTTAGCATTGCTGGCCAGCACGATGCCGCCAACGGTTTGCTCTTCTTCTTCTTGGACCTTAACGATGACCCGATCACCTAATGGTTTTAACACGAAGAATCCCTCCTAAAAACAGTTGTTGTCACTTGTTAGTGCAGGTTTAGCACTCACTTGCATCAAGTGCTAATCACATGTTCTATAATATCATTTCCCAGGGGGAATGCAACCACTTTTCTGTAAAAATTTGCAGACTGAGGGGTGGAGTGCTAATTTATGGGTAAAAAAAAGACCGGGACTCGGCTGATTCCTCAGTGTGCTGCTGCCAGGCCAATGCTCCGCAAGCTGCGCATTGGCCCTAAGTACACCAAAGCCTGACAGTGTGATCCCGATCTCTATACGCTAAAAATCTCGTTTAATATTACTGCTTCGCTTCTTCTTTCGGCCGGTTGGAATAGTGGTCAATAAAGTAAATCAGGGTTTGTAATTCATTAACCAAATCGACGTTTTGAACGCGGACGGTGTCAGGGACGGAAATCCGCAACGGGGTGAAGTTGAGGATGCCGTGGACACCGGCTTTGGTCAGGCGGTCGGTAATATCTTGGGCGGCCTGGGTAGGTACGGTCAAGATCACGATGTCGATCTGCTGATCTTTCAACTGGGTCTCAAGTTCATCCATAGGATAAATCGGTACCCCGCTTTGAATCGTACCGGTGATATCCGGATTGACATCGAAAGCGGCGGAGATACGCACGGAATTAGTCTGCCGGAAGTTATAATTAAGTAAAGCGTGGCCTAAATTGCCCACACCAATCAAAGCGACATTGGTCAGATGATCCTGATTCAATGTCTTAGCAAAGAATGCCAGCAACGAATCGACGTCATAGCCGTAGCCCCGTTTGCCCAATGCGCCAAAATAGGAAAAATCTCGGCGAATGGTCGCTGAGTCAACTTTCACCGCTTCGGACAATTCAGTGGAACTCACTTTCTCTTTGCCGGCGTTATGTAAAAAGTTGAGATAGCGATAGTATAACGGTAGACGTTTGGCAGTTGCCTTAGGAATTTTGAAATCTGCCATAAAAGGCCCTCCTTAATAATTGAGTGCGCACCTGTTCACAGATGCTGCCGCTCGGTTCTAATGGCGAAAAACATCGTCATTGGATAATGAATGTTCGTGTTTTGGTGGGAAAAGTGCAATTCCCACGACTAACCTTCATTTCGTACGCTAATGATACTTGTAATTTGCACAAAAAGCAAACAAATCACAAGACAAAGTGTCCATTGTTGTGCCCATCGTTATCCAGTAAAATGGTTAGTGAAAATAAACCGTTCTCGCAAATTAAAAATGAACGTTACTTAGAAAGGTGTTTTTAACCCGTGATCCTTTTACAAGCGCAGCATATTACTAAAGAATTTAACGCCGTACCGGTGTTTACCAACGCCAACCTGATCGTTCAAGATCACGACCGAATCGGCTTAGTCGGGCCCAATGGTGTCGGCAAGTCCACTTTAATCAAGACAATCATCGGCGACGAAGCCGCTGACGGCGGGCAGATCAGCTTCGCCAATGACTTGACTTGGGGGTATCTGGCGCAGGATTCCGGCCTCGATACGAACCGAACGATTTATGCCGAAATGCTGACGGTGTTCAGCGACCTGCAAAAAATGGCGGCGCAAATCCATTCATTGGAACATCAAATGGGTGCTGATCCGACCAACCATGACTTGTTGTCCGCTTACGATCAGTTGAGCCACACGTTTACTGAGAAGAATGGCTACGGTTACGAAGCTGAAATCCGCTCGGTCTTGACCGGCTTCAAATTCGGTAGCGACGTTTGGGACAAGCCCATCGCCACTCTTTCGGGGGGCGAAAAATCCCGATTGGCGCTAGCTAAACTGTTGCTGGAAAAGCGTCAGCTGTTGATTCTGGACGAGCCGACCAACCATCTGGATATTGATACCTTAACTTGGCTGGAAGGATATTTGCGCAACTATCCCGGCGCGCTGCTTCTGGTCTCTCATGATCAGTATTTCCTGGATAAACTGACTACCCAAATCGTCGAATTACGCGCTGACGGAACCACCACCTACACCGGCAACTATTCCAAATACTTAGTCGAACGGGAAGCCCGGTCGGAACAGGCCTGGAAAGCCTATGAGCACCAGCAGGCAGAGATTGCCAAGTTGGAAGACTACATTCAAAAGAACATCGTCCGAGCCTCCACGACCAAAATGGCCCAGTCGCGGCGAAAAAAATTAGAAAAAATGGTGCGGCTGCCCAAACCTGTGGGTGAAGAGAAAACGATCCATTTCCAATTTACCCCGGACCGGACCAGCGGCAATGATGTCCTCCGCGTCAAGGACGCCACAGTGGGCTATGACGCCGCCCACCCCATGGCTGGCCCGATCAATGTCAATGTGGACAAGGGCGACCGAGTGGGCATTATCGGGGCCAACGGTGTCGGCAAGTCTACCCTGCTCAAAAGTATTCTAGGAAAAATTCCCTTTCTGAAGGGCGAGGTGCTCTTCGGTGCCGGTGTGACGGTTGGCTACTACGATCAGGAGCAAATGATTCTGCATGCCGAGAAGACCGTCTTGAATGAGGTCTGGGACGACCACCCCACCATGCCGGAAAAAGATGTACGCTCAATTCTGGGCAGTTTTCTCTTTCGGGGTGACGATGTATTGAAATATGTCGCTGATCTTTCCGGGGGCGAAAAAGCCCGGCTCAGCTTGGTCAAATTGGCGCTGGACCACGACAATTTCCTGATCCTGGATGAGCCGACCAACCACTTGGATATTGAATCCAAAGAAGTGTTGGAAAACGCCTTGCAAGACTTCGCCGGCACGATTCTGTTTGTTTCCCATGACCGGTATTTCATTAACGCATTGGCTAACCACACTTATGTCATCACCCCCGCGGGATCGACTCATTATCTCGGTAATTACGACTATTACCTGGCCAAAAAAGCGGAGGAAGATGCTTTGGCAGCGGAGAACGCCCAACAAACGGATCAGCCGACCGCCCCGGACAAGAGCGAAACGCAGCAATCCTTCGAAGAAACCAAAGCGGCGCAACGGGAACAACGACGGCTGGAGCGAGAAGTTGCCCAGCTGGAAAAAGAAATCGACCATCTCAGCCACCAGGAAACCGAGGTACAAGAGGCCATGGCCGCCCCGGATGTCTTGCAAGACTACAAAAAAATGCAGGAGCTGCAAGCACAGCTCACTGCATTGGAGACTAAACGGCACCACGCGGAAAATGAGTGGGCAGAAAAGCTGACTGCCCTGGATGACAACGCGTAATCTCAGCCCACGTGGTTGGTCTTGAGAATTTCCTCGTAGGCATCGTGGATCGGCCCGGCCGGTTTATCCCACTCCACCCATTTGGTAAAGTTTTCCGGCGGCATTTCGTACGTCTCGTTGATATATTTCTCATAGGCTTGCACGGCCTTAGTATGGGCGATATTCAACTGGACGATGCGCACTTCTTTGATCATCCCGCGAATAGCGGCCAGTTCCGCACGGCCATTCATGAACATATCACTCACTTCAAAATACTGAGACCCGTCCAACCGGGTGATCTGTTCAATCAGATCCAGGGTTTGGTAACGGGTCATTGCTTTATCTGGCACATTATCCCTGCTTTCTACTTATCCAGTGCACGCACTTTGCTGCACATGACGAGATCATACACGGTATCGCCGATGCGGGTAAACTGACGCAGCGTACCCTCCGTTGTGAATCCATTATGCCGCAAGACCGCTAAAGAAGCCGTGTTGGCCGGCAGCACGCCCGCTCCGACGCGGTTCAAATCCAGGGCCTGCCAAGCTTGATCAACCATCGCTGCCACCAGTGCACTGCCCCACCCGCGATGCTGATAGGCTGGCAAGATCTCGTAGCCAATTTCAACCCGGGAATCTGCCCGGTCAATATCGTTGAAGCCGCAAATGCCGATCACGGTCTGCCCGTGCCGCACCGTATACCGGGCAGCACTGCCGGTCTGGGCATTGCCGATATAGTACGCCAACATGGTCCGCACATCGTTCACATTGGCCGGCGGGGTCATGCCCAATTGATGCGCCACGGCCGGGTCCCGCCATTGGGGATAAAACAAATCAGCCTCGACCGGCACAGTGAGTGCAAACATCAGTTGCTGATCCGCGCTGTGCCACTGGTCCGGCAATGGGTCAAAAACATCCATCATTTTTCCTCCGTTGTCCAACCCGTGTCGAGTTTGGCTAACCGCTTAGCATTTTGCAGCACGTCATTCGTCGGCGGGCGGTGTTTCAATGAATTCGGAATTACCATAGCCATGGTCGTGGCATTAACCGGATTAATAAAGCCAATCGTCTTGTACTGATCATCCTTCAGCGTATACCGATACCCCCGCAAATACGGCGCCGCCACATTACGTTTTTCTACCGGGCCAATATAATTGATGGGTGAATAAATGTCGCCGACATAGAAATAATAACTGCCATCGGCATCCCCTGCATAGCGCACCTTCTGGGTCACCGCATGCCGGCTGTACATGGGCAGTTGGCGCATATCATCGTCGTTGCGGACCATCGCATAAATGCCGGTCAATGCGCCGCTGGTGGCCTGATAGCCAAAAAATGTCGGATCCTCCACTCGGGCGCGGGGCGTCACGTGGCCAAAATCTTTCATATAAGCCTGGGTTGACGGCTGGTAGAGAAAAATAAAGGATACCCCCACGGTAAGCAGACCCAAAATGGCGGCACCGATGCCCCACGGGCGGGCCCGCCCCTTGTGGAAATACGCCAGCAGGCCGCCGGTAAACAGTAGCAGACCGCCCACCAGACCCGCCGGCAGCCAGATGTTGACAAATCTTTCCGCGAACACCCATGTATCGTAATTCAATGCCTTCAACTCCATTCTAGGCGCGCTGTTCCGCCCTATTCGTCAATTTATGATACACTAAATGACAGCAATTCGCGAAGAAAGGAGACAGCGGGATGGTCAAAAAAATGTCCATCGCGGCGCTGTTATTGGGGATTTACCTGATCAGCGCTGGTTTTTTAGTGGTCGGCCACCGAGGCGATCCCTTGAATGCCCCGGAAGAAACCTTCCAAAGTTTTGACTCAGCCTTCAATCACGGCGCCAATTACGTCGAATTGGATGTCCATGTCAGTCAAGACAACGTGCTGGTCGTCAGTCATGACCGGGATCTTTACCGGGTCACCAATACCCACGCCATTGTCTCGCAGCAGCCATTCGCCGCTTTGCAAAAACTGCATCAAGCCAATGGTGAACCAATTCATAGTTTAGGGGAAGTGTTTGCCCATTACCAAAACAACCCTAACGCCAAGTTTCTGGTAGAAACCAAAAAGACGGCTAAAGGCAATCCGAAAAACATGGAGGCGCTGCTGGTCGCTTTGATCAAGCAATACCATATGGAAAATCGGGTGATGGTCCACAGCTTTTCATTCGAAAGCCTAGAAGAAATGAAAAAGCTGATGCCCAGCATTCCCCGGATTTTCATTGCCGGATCATTGGGCCGGTTAAATTTTGAACGGTTTACCGTAACCACAGGCGTCAATATTTCGTCTGAGATCACTACCCCAGATCTGGTCAAACAGCTCCACTATATCGGCCAGAAAGTCTTTGTCTGGGATGAAATGACAGAGAAACAGCAGCAATGGAATTCCGTCGTCAACCTGCCCATTGATGGCGTCGTCACCAACTACCCGGAAGTCGGCCATGAGTATCAGGTCCTCAAGGGCAAGTCCAGTGTGCGCAGCACGGATCAAGACGTGGCAGTGGTCAGCGACAAACCGCTCACAACCTATGAGAATCCCTACCTGCGGGTGCAAAATCAAACACTGGCGAAGCCTGGTGTGGCTTACCACGCCAGCCAATACGTGGCCATGGAAGGCCGCGCCTATTACCAAATCGGCGCGAATACATTCGTTGATGCCGATTACGTGAATCCTGAGACGCTCTGTCCGACCCTGGTCCCCTATGTTGGTGCCCGGGTCCAATTGCGTGCCACGGTCGCCGCAAGTTCCGCATACACGTCGCCCACCCATCCGCAGGCAGTAACCGGTACTTTGCAGCCGCACAAGCAATACCGAATCCAAGCCATTAAAGTCGTCAACAGCAGCACATGGGTGAAAACAGCGGCTGGTTGGGTGAATACAGCAAAACTGCTGCTGCATCTGCCGGCGGCCGCCCCCACTCAACTGGCCGGACCGCTGGATACGTTTTTCCAGGAACCGGCAAAAGATCGCATTGCCCTGCTGGATCTGAACGCGCTGGTCCCCGGCAGTCAGATGATCAAGCCGGCTAAACCCGCCAGCTCCGCGAGCCGCTTAGCCGCGTGGAATCCCCAATATTTAACTTACCTCGCCGCCAGGAATACGGCGAAAAAGGAGTGACTGTGATGTCTATGGAAGATCCAAGTCAAATTGATCACATTGGGCTTGTCGCTGAAGTCAAGGATAAGCTCCCGGCGGAGGACACGATTGCGGCCATGACCGGGATGCTCAAAATGTTTTCCGATGGGACCCGGGCCAAGATTCTTTTTGCCCTCTATGAATCTGAATTGCGGGTTTACGACATCGCGGATATTTTGGAGATGTCCCAGTCCTCTGTTTCTCATCAATTACGCTTACTTAAACAGGCTAAGCTGGTTAAAAGCCGAAAAGAGGGCAAAGAAGTGTATTATTCTTTGGCCGATGACCATGTCATCACGATTTTCTCCCAGATCCTGGCCCATGCGTCTGAAAAAAACTAATTTGTATTCAATTATGTGAGGAGTGCAATCTATGTCAAAAATTGATTGGCAAGCAGAGGTTACGAAGCGCCAAGACGCTATTCTGGCCGACTTGCAAACTTTATTGAAGATTAAATCGGAGCGGGACACCGCCCATAAAACACCGGATAAGCCGCTGGGTCCAGGTCCGGCCAAAGCATTAGATGCGATGCTGACGATTGGCCGACGGGACGGTTTCACGACAAAAAATGTGGATAACGTCGCCGGCCGCATCGCTTACGGCAGCGGCAATGAGATCCTCGGCATCTTTGGCCATCTGGACGTCGTCCCCGCTGGGGATGACTGGGCTACTGATCCGTATCAACCCGTGATCAAAGACGGCCGCATCTACGCCCGAGGCACCGCGGACGATAAAGGGCCGGCCATTGCAGCGTATTACGGTTTGAAAATCGTCAAAGAACTCGGCCTGCCGGTGCACAAACAGATTCACTACATCTTTGGTACCGACGAAGAAAGCGAATGGGTCGGTATTCACCGGTATATGGAAACTGAACCGGCACCAGACTTCGGTTTCTCTCCCGACGCTGAATTCCCCATCATTAATGGTGAAAAAGGGATCGCAGACTTCACCATTAATGTGCTGCCGCCTAAGACGCCTCAACACGGCGACTATACGCTGACATCCTTCCAAGCCGGTCTGCGCACGAATATGGTTCCTGGCCGCGCCCAAGCTGTCGTCAGCGGCGCCAATCCAGGTGAATTGCAGCAGCATTTCGATTCTTTCCTTGCCTCACACCCGGTCGACGGGACCATTACTGGCACCGGCGATAACCAGCTTACGCTGACCGTAACCGGTAAAGTCGCCCACGCCTCGACTCCCGATCAAGGCATCAATGCGGCGGTCTACTTGGCCCAATTCTTAAACAGCCAACCCTTGGCCGGCCGGGGGGCCGCTTATGTCAAAGTCATTGCCGATTACCTGGCCAACGATTTCGATGGGACCAAGCTGGGCATCGCGCACCATGACACATTGATGGGCGACCTGAGTGCCAGTGCCGATTTGTTTTTATTCGACGCGGCCAAACAGGAAGCAATGGTCACCGTTAATGTACGCTATCCCCAGGGCACCACGGACAAGCGAATGAATCAGCAGATTGTCGACACGATTGGGGCTGATGTCGTCACCAGCACGATTGTCGGCGATCCAGAAGTACCCCATTATGTCAGCGGCGACGACCCGCTGGTCCAGACATTGTTACAGGTCTATACCGACCATACCGGTCAGCCGGGACATGAACAAATTATCGGCGGCGGCACTTATGGCCGCATCATTCCCCGGGGCGTGGCTTTCGGGGCGGAGCTCCCCGATACCGAGAGCGTCATGCATCAGGCGAATGAGTACATGCCCTTAGCTGAATTATGGTTGGCGACGGCCATTTATGCAGATGCCATTTATCGCCTAGCCCAATAGCTATTTTTGGACACAACCACGTGCAGTTGAAGCGCGTCTTAACGCGTTTGTAACGTGGTTGTGTTTTTCTTGTCCAAACGGTTACGGTATAATGCTGTCGTGTAACTTTTTAAGGTGGTGCAATTTTTTGAATCGAATTCGACAGTGGTGGGACCAACTACGCTCCGGTATGAGTCGCCGGTTTAACACTTGGCAGCAAACCCGGCAGGCAGCTGAGGAGACCGTCGTGGACGGCCGCGATACCCCCTTTGCCGCGTGGTTGCGCACCCATACGTCAGCACGCTGGGCGATGGCCTGGAAGACCATTTCTTTCTGGTTTAATGTGGTCATGGCTACGCTGCGCCTGGTTCTGCTCCGGGCAATCGCAGTGCTCGTGGTCGCAGCGGGTCTGGCTTTGGGCATTGGCCTGGGTTACTTTGGCGCGCTCGTGCAGACCGTCAAAGTGCCGACCCAGACAGCGTTGGCCAAGCAAATCAATACGACTGAACAATCTTCACTGCTCTACTACGCGAACAACGTGAAGATGATGAACTTCAATACAGACCTGCGCCGAACGCCGGTTAAGTCCAGCGAGATTTCCCCCTGGCTGAAAAAGGCCATCGTGGCGACCGAAGACGAGAACTTTTATGTCCATTCCGGTGTGGTCCCGAAGGCTTTGATTCGGGCAGCTGCCGGTGATATCACCGGCATCGGCGGTCAAACCGGGGGGTCGACTCTGACCCAGCAGCTGGTCAAAATGCAACTGCTTTCCTCAGAAACGACCTTCAAGCGGAAGGCCAGCGAGATATTACTGGCCACCCGAATCGACAAATTCTTCAGTAAGGATCAAATTTTACAAGCTTATTTGAACGCGGCCACCTTTGGGCGTAATAACAAAGGCGAAAATATTGCCGGCGTTGAAGAAGCAGCCATGGGCTTGTTTGGCAAGCATGCGAATAACTTGAGTATCGCTCAAGCGGCTTACATTGCCGGAATGCCCCAGAGTCCGTCAATTTACACACCCTATACGCAAACTGGGGCGCTGCGCAAAAACTTAAGTGATGGGTTTGACCGTAAAAACACTGTTCTTTTCCGGATGTATCGGGCGGGCGTGCTCACTGAGCAGCAGTATCAAACGGCCCGCAAAGAGGATTTGAAAAAAGAACTGCTCCCCCAGGGCACTTCAGAACGGACAGATGAGAAGCTCGGCTATATGTATGATTTGCTTTCTGATCAGGCCACTTACTATTTAGCCGAATACTTGGCGAAGAGCGACCATCAAAACTGGACGAAAGTTCGGGCCAACAAGGCACTGTACGGTGAATACCGGCAACGGGCCTTGACCCTGCTGACGACCAAGAACTATCAGATCCACTCCACGATCAACAAGTCAGTTTACGGAACAATGCAGAATGCTATTCAATCCTACGGTGATTATTTGGGCACGACTCATACCTATACCGTACTGAACCAAGAGACTGGTAAAGAAGAAACAGTCACTGAACCCGTCCAAAATGGGATGATCCTGCTGAACAACCAAACCGGCGCTGTCCTCGGCTTCATTGGCGGCCGGGATTATGATCAGAACCAAAGCAACCACGCGTTTTACACATACCGGTCGCCGGGGTCGTCGATCAAGCCCTATCTGGTCTACGGACCGGCAGTGGATCAAAAGCTGATCGGTACCGAGTCGCAAATTGCGGACTTCGAGGTCAATTATAACGGCTATTCCCCTTCCGACTATGGTTCCACGATCCAGAACCGGTTCATCAGCGCCAAGGAAGCTTTGGCCAAGTCCTACAACATTCCGGCGGTGAATCTGTATAAGGAACTGCGGACGAAGACCAATCCGAAGACATACATGGACAAGATGGGCATTTCCCTGAGCAGCACGGAACTTTCCCGGCTCGGCATTGCCCTGGGCGGAACCGATAACGGGATCAGTGTTCAACAAGAAGCCAGTGCGTTTTCGACTTTTGCTAACCAAGGCCAATACACTGATTCTTATGTGATTGATAAAATCGTAGCCCCTTCTGGCGAAGTCATTTATCAGCATAAGAGTGAAAAAACGCAGCCCTTCTCCGCGGCAACGGCTTACATTATGCGTGACATGCTGCGGAACGTGATCACGGAAGGCACAGCCGCATCACTCAGTTATCAGTTGAACTTCGACACCGATTCGCTCTACGGGAAAACCGGAACGTCCAATGATAATAAAGATGTGTGGTTTGTCGGTTCCACCCCGGGCATCACCATGGCTTCTTGGATTGGTTATGACAACTTCTGGGGACATGCTTACAATCTGACGGATGCCGGCACGAATATCAACCAGGCACTCTGGGCCCGGGTGGCCAATGAGGTTTACAAGGTTGATCCCGAGGCCTTCCAGTTGAACAAGACCTTCTCTCGGCCAGACACCGTTAAATCAATCAGTGTGTTGGAGAAAACTGGCCTGCCAGCGGGCACGATTACCTATAAAGGTAAATCTACTGACGTCACCGGTACCCGTACGACCAGCCTATTCAACGACTTTACCCCAAGCAGTACCCGCTTTGAATTCGGTATCGGCGGGACCACTAAAAATTACAATCTCTTCTGGGCAAACTTCTTCGGGGCAAAGAACGGTTATGGCACAGTCACGAAGTACACAGGTAAAACGATCCGCGATCCCAATGACAAAGTCGGCGACGTCAGCGATTACGACGCCACGGATGAAAGCGGGAGCGAAACCAGCAGTAATGCGGGCAGCGCCTGGCAGGGCAGCACGGGCCAAGGCACCGGCGCCAATACTGGTCAGGCCGGGACGAATGCTGGTCAGGGTGAAAATACGGGTCAGAGCGGACAAACCGGTCAGACCGGCCAGGGCAATACCGGCAGCGGGACAACGACCAATCCGGATCAGGGTACTGGTCAGGGTGGTACCAGTCAAGGCGGTACGAATACCGGTCAGGGTGAGAACACGGGCCAGGGTGGCACCAATACGGGTCAAAATGAAGGCAATACGGGCCAAGGCGGCGGGACGACTGGTGGAAACACTGGGCAGACCGGCGGCCAGGGTCAGGGTAATGCTGGCCAATAAGTGAAGAAAGAGCAGCGTATCTCAATGATGGCGCTGCTCTTTTTGTGCAGGTCCGAAACGGGGTGCTCTTCTCCTCCTGCCGTGCCAATGCTCCGCAAGCTGCGGCGGATGGGGCTGGCGACGCGCAGCAAGTGCGAAGCCGAAGGCGTAGCTAGCCATGACGGCGTTTTGAGCCCGCTGCGCGGTCTCAAAATCGCCTAACAACATCGGCGGGGGTATACTCCTTCTAGGGTAGACAGGTAAATAATTAAAGCCTGTTTGCTTAGGAAGGAGTTTTCTTATGGGCCGAAGAGGTTCACGTTACACGCTGGAGGAGAAGCTCTTCTACATTGGTCTTGTTGAGGGAGGGATGGCTGCTGGAGCAGTCCAAAAGAAGTATGGCATCGGTCATAATCAGATCACCCAGTGGGTTGAAAGGTATGAAGCGGAGGGGGAAGCGGGTCTAAAGCCCAGAGATTCTCATACGCGCTACACAGAAGAGTTCAAGCTAGAAGTGATCGGTGCCTTTCTCGAAAGAAAAGTCTCATCCCCTGCTCTTGCACGACAGTACGGCATTCCTAACCATGGTGTGATCTATCAGTGGGTTTCCCTGTATACTAGTGGTAAATCTTTAGCCACCACTAACAGGAGGGGTACACCCGTGAAAGACGGTCGGGACACAAGTCAAGCTGAACGTATTGAGATAGCCGAATGGACGATTGCCAACAATAAGAATTACATTGAAGCCACCAAACGCTTCAAGGTCTCTTATGGTCAGGTTTATTCGTGGGTCAAAAAATATGTACAAGGCGGACCGGACGCGCTGCTTGATCGCCGCGGTAAAGACAAGGAAGACAACGGACAGCTGACTGAAATGGAGAAGAAGGACCTAGAGATCAAACGGCTCAAGGCCCGTCTTAAATACGTCTCAACGGAGGCCGCCATATTAAAAAAACTCCAGGAAATCGAAAGGATGGATGCCCAGCAGAAGAAAAATATCGTACCGTGGAGGCGCTCGCCAAAGAAGTAAATCTCGATACTAAGCA
>NZ_AUEH01000044.1 GCF_000425885.1 Schleiferilactobacillus harbinensis DSM 16991 | reverse complement strand
CGAACGCGCCGTCAAAGAACTGGTCATCGGTCGTAAAAATTGGCTGTTTTCGCAGAGCAAACGCGGCGCGACGGCTGCGGGGGTCATTCTTAGTCTGCTCACGACAGCACGGGCTAATCACCTCGATCCGAGTAAATATTTCAACTATCTATTCGACACAGTGCCTAATTTGCCGGCTCCCGGCGACATGGTCGCCTTGCAGGACTATTTGCCGTGGGCGCCGAAGGTGCAGGCGTTCTGTCACGAATAACAGCGGGTAAAGCAATGGTGCAATCTTCATGATAGAGGATTGCACCATTTTTGTCTTCACACCTATTTCAACGACCGCTTACAATCAAGTCATGGTAATAGAGACGGAGACATCGTTGCTATTCTTCATGAAAAAATCCAGAACATTTGCTGTATTCAGCATGTGTTCTGGATTTTCTTTATTGATGAAAGGGGTTAGGTTTTTGTCTCGCTCCCGTGAGTGTTAGACAAGGATGACGTGTCTAGTTAAAACTATTCGCCCAGCGCATTACCGGCTTTACTCAACGCCTGGTGATGCGACTGATGGTTGGCATCGCTTGGTGCCAGAGACTTGCCGTGACGTGCCCGCAGTGCCCAGAGAATGGATACTGTATCGATCACTTCTTGCAGCATCGCACCGAAGAGGGCGGGGATCACGCCGACACTGGCAACCAGCATCAACGCGGTACAAATGAAGATTCCTAACAAAACAGATTGTTTAGCGACCTTCATCGTGTCCCGGGAGATCCGGACAGCGCGGGTAACTCGGCCGAGGTCGTCTTTCAAAATGACCATGTCGGCTGATTCACTGGCCGCTGTGGAGCCGTGGGCACCCATGGCGATACCGACATCAGCCACCGCCAGAGACGGGGCGTCGTTAACGCCGTCGCCGACCATGACGCTGGGCCGCTGATCGTCCGGCAAACCATTCAGCATATCGATCTTATCCTGGGGCAGGCATTCTGCTTGCAGGTCATCAATGCCGACTTCATCGGCGATGGCCTGGGCGGTTTCTTTCTTATCCCCGGTCAGCATCATCACGTGGTTGACACCCAGGGTGTGCAGATCAGCGATGGTCGCCGCCGCTTCCGGCCGCAGCTGGTCGTTGAAGGTGATCATCCCGGCATAAGTGCCGTTGATACTGATATAAACCGCGGTGCCGTCCACTTGGGCACTGGCTGGTGCCTCGGCGAAGTCGGCTTTGCCGACACGGATCGTTTCGCCGCCAACCTGGGCGGTAACGCCGGCGCCGGTGGTTTCTACGATGTGATCCGTGGGCAGGAGCTTATCCCGCCGGGTACTCTTCACAAGGGAACGGGCCAGAATGTGGTTGGATTGCTGTTCAGCACTGGCGGCGGCCCGCAGCAGGTGCGCGGCGGAAATGTCCGCTACCGGTGTGACTTGGTCAACGGCTAAGACACCCCGGGTAATCGTCCCGGTTTTATCAAAGGCGACCGTCTTGGCATTGGCCAATTTCTCAATCACGGTCCCAGTCTTCACGATGATCCCGTTCCGGCTGGCCCGGCTCATGCCGGAAACCAGGGCTACGGGGGCGGCCAAGATCAGTGGACAAGGCGAGGCAACGACCAGCACTTCAGCGAAGCGGTGGGGATCACCGCTGATGGTCCAAGCCAGCCCGGCAATTAAGTAAGCGACTAAGGTAAAGGGAACGGCGTAGCGATCAGCCAACCGGACAAAGTGGGCGGGCCGGGCTTCGGATTCCTTAACCAGGGCAACGATCTTCTGATACTGACTATCGGCGGCAGCCTTGGTGGCCTGGATGGTCAGCGCAGAGTCGCCGTTGACGGCCCCGGACATCACGTCGTCACCGGCGCGCCGGTCGATCGGCCGGGATTCACCGGTCAAGGAAGACTCATCCAAAGTGGATTCGCCGTTCAAGATGATCCCATCAACCGGGACCACTTCACCAGGCTTGACCAGCAGGTGGTCATCAATGTGGACGTCTTCAATGGTGATATCAGTCAGTTTGTCGCCGTCGAAGCGGTGCGCGGTGGACGGGGTATTATCCAGCAGGCTCTTTAATTCAGAACCGGCCTTGTGCTGGGCATAATCCTCCAGCGCGTCGCCGCCGGTGAGCATGACCAAGATCATCAAGCTGGCCCAATACTCGCTGATGGCCAGGGTGGCGACGATCGCCGTGATGGCTAGAATATCGACACCGTATTTACCGGCGCGCAGGGTTTTAATCATTTCAATCAGCATGGTCAGCGAGATCACAGAACCCATCAGGGTCACGATGACTTGCGCGGCAATGTTTAAGTGGAAGACAAATTGAAGAACGAGGGCGAGGACACCAATGGCAATGGTGGTAAACAATTTCGTCTTATGTGACATCAGAAACTCCCCTTTCTGTAACTACCCCTAGATTATAATCATTATAAACAGGGAATGCAACCCGCGAAGATTAAAATACCGGGGTATTTTCTATTCTCATGGTAACATGGTTAGGCAGAGAAAGCGAAAGGGGCAACTCGGAATGATTCATTGGGATGACGCTACGATTGATCGGTTTCAAAGGGCATTATTAACATGGTACGACGCTCACGGGCGGGATTTGCCCTGGCGGCGGGACCACGACCCGTATCATGTCTGGCTCTCGGAAGTGATGCTGCAGCAGACTGGGGTGAGCACGGTCATTTCCTATTATGAAAAATGGCTGGCACACTGGCCGACTATTGCTGAGCTGGCAGCGGCCGATGAGGATGCCGTGCTCAAGGAGTGGGCCGGGCTGGGATATTATTCCCGGGCTCGGAATTTGTTGAAAACCGCCCGCGTGATTACCAACGAACGCGGGGGACAATGGCCCCAAGATGCAGCGGGGCTCAAGCAACTACCCGGGATCGGCGACTATGTGGCTGGGGCCGTGGCATCCATTGCCTTTGGCCAGCCGGTGCCGGCGATCGATGGTAATGCCTACCGGGTCTTTTCACGGCTGCTGCTGATCGACACGGATATCCGCAGCAGTGCGGCTAAAAAAGTGTTCAACGACGCCATTACCCCCCTGATTCCAGCGGATCGGCCAGGGGATTTCAATCAAGCGGTGATGGACCTGGGTTCCAGTTATATGCGGGCTAAGGATCCGGACAGTGCGCACTCGCCAGTGGCCGCCTTCGACGCGGCTTACCAGCAGGGTGTGACCGATCAGTATCCAGTCAAAGCGCCGAAGAAAAAGCCGGTGGCCAAAGCCTACACTGCGCTGGCACTGTTGGCGCCGGACGGCCAAGTCGTGTGGCAGCAGCGGCCGCCGCGGGGCTTGCTCGCTGATCTTTGGACCTGGCCGTTGCTGACTGGGGATCAACAGGGTGCCTCGGCTCCGGTATTGATCCAACAACTCGCCGACGAGCATGGGATTATCCTGGATCCAGCACTGGTCCTGCGGGTCCAACCAGTTGGCGAAAACGGGGTTGTGCACGTGTTCACGCATCAACGGTGGACGATCACCGTAGTGCAGCTGACCCTAGCAGACGTCCCGCCGCTCCCGGCCAATGCCCGCTGGCTGCCGCTGACTCAGCAAGAGTTGGCCCTGCCGACGATGCAAAGGAAAGTGTCGGCGTACTATAATAGGAATAAAGCAGAATAAGGGGGTGCGGTCGTGCGCACGGCAGCAGCGATTATTGGAATTTTTTTGCTCGGCTTGGTGGTGGTCATTATCTTAGGCCGCGAAGTTGGCGTGATTCATCGGGTCAAACCGGCCGGCTACCGGCTGCTGTGGTGGTGTACCGGCTTGGGCGTCGTCTTTTTGCTGCTGGGGATCTCCTGGCAGGCAATGCTGGCGACGCTGGGCGCTCTAGCGTGTGTCAGCGTCCTTATTGTGATTGTACACTTCAGTAATCGTTGAAATTCGTGAAAAAAGCCTTCACAAGTGCCGTGGAAGCCGGTAGAATAGAAAACGGCGTACTTGTCTAGACCAGTTTGAGAGCGCTTGCGGTACCGCTATTATTTTTATTTTGCAAGTTCTTTTGCTAACAGGTAGTGCTACAATATTAACAGATGGGATTGAAGAACGGTCAAGGCACGTCATGAGTGCTTTTTCCGCCATCACTCCCCATTCTGTTATGCCACTTTGGTACTGGTTCTAGAAACAGTACCACACAGGAGTTTAGTAGGAGGCGAAGTACATGGTTGGCATCATTCTTGCAAGTCACGGTCAATTTGCCGCGGGTATCAAACAATCCGGGCAAATGATTTTCGGTGAGCAGGAGAAAGTCGAAGCAGTGACTTTTATGCCCGACGAAGGGCCTGAAGATTTGAAGGCCCACTTGGAAGCAGCCATTAGCAAGTTCGATCCGGATGATGATGTGCTCTTCCTGATTGACTTGTGGGGCGGCTCTCCGTTTAATCAGTCCAACGGCTTGTATGAGGCCCACAAGGATAAGTGGGCAATTGTCACCGGGTTGAATCTGCCGATGCTGATTGAAGCATACGGTTCCCGCCTGACAATGAATTCAGCGCACGAAATTGCAGCCCACATTGTTGAAGCGGGCCGTGATGGCGTGAAGATCAAACCGGAAGATTTGGAACCCAAGAGTACCGGGGCGGCCGCACCGGCAGCCGCTGATGCAGCACCGACCAGTACCAACGGTAAAGTTGGGGCCCCGGGCAGTATGCAGTATGTTTTGGCCCGGATCGATTCCCGGCTGCTGCACGGCCAGGTCGCCACGACTTGGACCAAGACGTCGGGTGCAAACCGCATCATCGTTGTTTCCGATGCTGTTGCGCACGATGAGTTACGAAAGAAATTGATCATGGAAGCCGCACCGGTTGGCGTGCATGCCCACGTTGTCCCGATCGCCCAAATGATCAAGCTGGCCAAAGATGATCAGCACTTTGGCGGGCAAAAAGCCTTGCTGCTGTTCGAAAATCCAGAGGACGCATTGAAGGCCATTGAAGGCGGCGTGCCCTTAACGGAACTGAATATCGGTTCCATGGCCCACTCCGTCGGCAAGGTACAACCCAACAAGGTGTTGGCCTTCAATCAAGAAGATATTGATACGTTCGGCAAGCTGAAGCAGTTGGGCGTCAAGTTCGACGTCCGGAAGGTACCTTCAGATGGTGCAGACAATATGGATAACATTCTGAAGAAAGCTCAATCCATGCTGGACCAGCAGAAATAATTCATTTTACGTTGTAGAGAAAGAGAGGCTAATACTGATGAATTTAAACATTATTCAAATCATATTAGTCATCGGTGTGTCGTTCCTAGCGGGGATGGAAGGTATCTTGGATGAATTCCACTTTCATCAGCCCGTTATTGCCTGCACGCTGATTGGCTTAGTCACGGGGAATCTGATCCCGTGTGTGATCCTAGGCGGTCAATTGGAAATGATCGCGTTAGGTTGGGCAAACATTGGCGCGGCTGTAGCGCCTGATGCCGCCTTGGCTTCTATTGCATCCGCCATTATTCTGGTTCTTGGTGGCCAAGGACAAGCAGGCGTTAAGTCCGCCATTGCCATTGCGATTCCTCTGGCAGTTGCCGGCCTGCTGCTGACGACTGTTGTGCGGACCCTGGCAACTGGTATTGTCCACTTGATGGACCGGGCGGCTGACGATGGTAATTTCCGAATGATCGATATCTGGCAAATCGTCGCGATCATCATGCAAGGGCTGCGGATCGCGATTCCAGCCGGGTTGATTCTGGCTGTTGGTACTACCCGCGTGCGGGACTTACTGGCCTTGATGCCGCAATGGCTGACTGATGGCTTGGGCATCGGCGGCGGCATGGTCGTGGCCGTTGGGTATGCCATGATCATCAACATGATGGCGACCCGAGAGGTTTGGCCGTTCTTCGCCATCGGCTTCGTTTTAGCCACGGTGAAGGAAATCACCTTGATCGGCTTGGGCGCCATCGGCATTTCCCTGGCGCTGATCTACCTGGCGTTGTCCAAGATGGGCGGCAGCTCTAATGGCAGCGGCTCCAGCAATAATAATACAGGTGATCCAGTCGGCAAGATCATAGATGATTATTGAGAAAGGGGGGCTAAACAATGGCAGATGATAAGCAGCGTATTACATTAACAAAAGGCGATCGGCTCCATGTTTGGTGGCGGTCCACGTTCATTCAAGGGTCATGGAACTACGAACGGATGCAGAACGGCGGTTTTGCTTATTCGATGATTCCGGCCTTGAAGAAGCTGTACAAGACCAAGGAAGACCGGGCCGCTGCGTTGAAGCGGCACTTGGAATTCTTCAACACCCACCCGTATCTGGCCTCCCCGATCATTGGGGTGACTTTGGCGCTGGAAGAAGACCGGGCCAATGGGGCACCGGTTGACGATGTTGCCATTCAAGGTGTAAAAGTCGGGATGATGGGCCCGTTGGCTGGTATCGGGGATCCAGTATTCTGGTTCACTATTAAGCCAATCATTGGGGCCTTAGCCGCATCTTTGGCGATGAGCGGGAATATTATGGGCCCGTTGATCTACTTCTTTGCTTGGAACATTATCCGGATGGCCTTCACTTGGTACACCCAAGAATTCGGCTATAAAGTCGGGTCCAAGATTACTGATGACTTATCCGGCGGTTTACTGCAAGAAGTTACAAAGGGGGCCACTATCCTCGGGATGTTTATCCTGGGATCGCTGGTCAACCGGTGGGTAGCTGTTAAGTTCACCCCGGTTGTTTCCTCTGTCCCGCAACAGAAGGGTGCCTACATTGACTGGAACACATTACCGGCTGGCGCTAAGGGGATTCAAAAAGCCCTGCAGCTGCAAGGTGAAGGTCGGGCACTGACAGCGACTAAGGTCACCACGTTGCAAGACAACTTGGACATGCTGATTCCTGGCTTGGCCGCGTTGGGTCTGACCTTCCTCTGCATGTGGTTGCTGAAGAAGAAAGTGTCACCCATCGTCATCATCCTCGGCCTCTTCGTCGTTGGTGTTGTCATGCACGTAATTGGTTGGATGTAATTATTTCAGATTAATAGTCATTGGCTCGGGTGCTTTCGGCCCGGGCCTTTTGTATTTCCAGACGTGATACAATTAATAATGTAAACAGTGAATGGAGAAAGTGGGCACAGATATGGTCGAATCATTAAACACGAAAGTCGAGCTGGTGACGGATGCCACGTCTTATCTCGGTCTGCCCGAATATGGCAAGATCATGATTGGGGACAAGGGGTTTGAGTTCTATAACGAAAAGAACCTCAAGCACTACATCCAAATTCCCTGGGACGAAGTGAACTTCGTAATCGTCTCCGTGGTCTTCGGCGGCAAATGGATTCCCCGTTATGCCGTAGAAACCAAAAAGGCCGGCACCTATTCCTTTGCTTCGAAGGATCCCAAACGGGTCTTGCGGGCGATTCGCGAACACGTCGATCCCGACCATATCGTGAAGTCCCTGAGCTTCTGGCAAGTAATCACCCGAGCCTTTCGGCGTAAAAAGAAACAATCCCCTAAGAACTAGTCATATTATTTGGCGTCTTAACGGCACTGTGGTATGGTCGAATAGATAAGGACAATAGTGCGAGCGTCTGCAGTGCATTAATGCACGATACTGAGTACAATAGGGCTTTAAGTAAGAGCGCACACTGTTGCGACACCCGGGGGCCAAACAAAACCTTCGGTGGGAAAGGAGCGGTCCCTATGGATCAACCGCTAAATCAAGAAATCGAACTGACGACCCGGGCCCGGACGAATATGACCGGCACTTATCGCGCCGGTATGTTGGCTTTGGGCAACGCCGGGCTTGAATTTATCACCCGGGCAGTCCAGGCCAAGAACTTCACCTGGCTGCCCTGGGCCCAGATCCAATACGTCTGGATCGAGACCTTCTTCGGCGGCCGCTTGACCCGCGGGTTCCAAGTAACCACGGTGGATGGTGACCGGTGGGAGTTCAATGTTGCCCACGCCCAGACAGTATTGGCTTACATGGCCCGGCATTTATCATCCCGGCAAATTTTGCAGGATGGCCGGACTTGGCGGCCCACCAAGACGGCAGAATAAAATTGTAATACGCCAGCGCTGGGACTTCGGTCACAGCGCTTTTTTCGGCCGAAAAATCAGTAAATGGGCAATGTAGGCCAGCAGCTGAAAGGCCAGTCCGGCCGCGGTGACGCCCAGCCAACCGGCCTGCTGCCACATGGTAGTGCCCAGCAGACTGCCCAAGGAGCCGTCCAAAAAGTAACTGAACATGAAGACTGTGTTGGTGCGGTTACTGATGTGTTCGCCGAGATTCTGCACCCGGGTCTGGTTCGAGACTTGACCGAACTGATTGCCGACATCCAGCAGGATAATACTCAAGACCAGCAGGACGACGAATTGACCGCCGGCCATCAGCAGCAGAAAGGCCAGGGTTTCCAGCAGCAAACCGATCAGGACCAGATGCCGGTCAGAAAAGCGGTCCGCCAGCCGACCGATGAGCGGCGCGGCCAGGGCGCCAAAGAGGCCAAAGATAGCCAGTAAACCCGCTTCCCGGGTGCCCCAGCGGTAGACTGGGCTGGCAATATAAAAGATTAGAGTGGACCAGAAAATAGAAAATGTGCCAAACATGAAGAAGCCGTTCACGGCTGCCTCTTGCAAGACCCGGTGCTGTCGGATCAACCCGGGGATCGTGGCCAGAGTTTGCCAGTAGTTCAGTGCATGATGGGGTGGTCGGCCGGGATCTGGCAGGGTCAGGGCCAACACGCCGGCTAAGGCCAAGATGACCACGACGGCAATCAGATAAATTGTCCGCCACGGCCAAATGCTGGCCACGATTCCGGAAATCGTCCGGGAGAGCAGAATCCCGACCAGTAAACCGCCCAGTAATGTGCCCATCACCCGACCGCGCTTGGCCGGACCGGCTAACACGGCACCGTAGGGGATGATGATCTGGGGCACGATGGAGACCAGCCCAATCAAAAAGGACGCCAATGAGAATAGCGCCAAAGTCGGGGCAAAATAAGCGCCCAGCAAGGTGATCCCGGACAAGAGACACATGCGGATGATCAGCTTGCGCCGATTGATGATATCCCCCAAGGGCACCAAAAGCAGCAGGCCCACAGCGTAGCCGAATTGGGTCAGCATCGCAGCTACGCCGACCGCGCCGTTGCTGACGCGGAAGCTTTGGGCAATGGCCGTTTCAATCGGCTGCAAGTAATAATTATTGGCGACGACAACGCCGCAGGTCAGAGCCATTACGAAGATCAAGCCCCGGGTCAATACTGGTCGTTTCTGTACCAAATTTCTCCATCCTTTCTCTACATTGATTATTGTGCCCATTCTCTTCCAGCCTGACAAGGGCAAGTTCGGCCCCGCGGCCGATTGCGTCGGGATGCGAACGCCCCGTACAATGGAGCGTAAGACACAAAGGAGGAGAAACGCCATGCGGCGTCTTGGCATCATTCTCAGTATTATTCTGGCGGCCGGGCTGGCCGGGTATCGCTTTCTGATTCAGCCCACGCTGCCGCTTTTTACCGCCCAGCAGTATGCCCCGTATTTCTGGACCGGAGTGGCCGTGCTGGTTGTTGGGTGGCTTATTGTCCTCATTCGCTTCCTGCTCCATTTACGGACCGGTATGGCCCGGATCGACCGGATGGACGGCATTGCCTTCGAGGAATACACGGCCCAGCTGCTGGTGCATCTGGGTTTCACAAAAGTCAAAGTGACCCCGGCCAGCCGGGATCAGGGGGTGGACATCATCGCCGAGGCCGATGGCGAGAGCTTCGGCATTCAGTGCAAACGGTATAACCATTCCGTGGACAACAGCGCGGTGCAGCAAGTTTTCACCGGCTGCGCGTTTTATCACCTGACGCACCCGGTGGTTATTTCTAACGCGTACTATACCAACAGTGCCAAGGAGCTGGCGGCCGGCGTGGGCGTCCGGCTGATCGATCGGGATGAATTGGCGGAAATGATCAGCGATGCCCGTAAAGGCCGCTGACAAGACCGGTAAAAATCGCTACAATCAAGGGTATGAACACACAGACAGAATTTCCCTATTTAGGCTTGAAAGCCAGTACTGATCCGGCCCAAATCGCTGAGCGGCTGCGTTACCGTCCGGCGGTTTTTGAGTTCTTCACGACGCCCGCGGACGTGACCCCGGCGGGATTGGCCCATTTGCGGACCATGATCGAATGGGTCCAGCACGATACGCGGCGTATTGTGATTCACCATCCGATGAGCTGGCACGGGACCCACGTGGAGATTGCCAGCCCTAATACCGGCTTGCGCGCTTTTGTGACCCAAAGTACCACCGCCTTGCTGCAAGTCGCGCAAGAAATGGACGTGCAGCTGCTGGTCCATGGGTCTTACAGCGAACCGCCGGCGAAAATAATTGCTGAATTCGGCTCGATCGCGGCCGCCCGGGCGGCGGTGCTGGCCCAGCTGGATCATTGGCGGGATCTGGGCGGCAATCATATTATGTTTGAAAATTCCATTTCGCCCACCTATACCTACAGCGATCCAGTCTATAATGCCGAGATTCTGGCCCATCATTATCGCCTGGCGTACGACACCAGCCATACGTTCATTGCCGCCCAGGGCGATAATGATGGGCTGGTCGCGTCGCTGCGTCAGTTGGCCCCAGCGATCGTTCATTACCATCTGGTGGATTCCATGGGTCAGCGGCACGACAGTTTGCCTTTGGGTCAGGGAAAGATCGACTGGACCCGGGTCTGGCCGGTATTGAATCCGCGGGCCACAGATATCTATGAGATCACGCTGAAAGATCAGCTGGACAGTACCGCCCAGCGAGCGAGTCATGCGTACTTAGAACAAATTAAAGCGGCGGCAAAGCAATGAAACGACCGGAATATCACCATACTCATTGGTTCGTAGGCGTTGCGGCGGTCCTTTTTGTCCTCGCTGGGGTGATTGCAGTGTGTTCTGCTGTCCGCACCCATACGGACGAGTGGGGCCTGACCGCCCCCTCGGCCGCTTCTGCGTCGGCATCAAAAAAAGCCGCCCCGGCGGCCACAACTGATAAACCAGCGCTGGCCTGGACCGACTTTTCGACCCGCCGTCCCTTGGTGTACACGGCCTTGGGCGACAGTCTGGCCGTGGGCTATTTTGCGACGGCAAAGGATAAAGGGTACGTACCTGAACTGGCGCGGACGATCACCGCCCAGCAGCAAGTGCCCGTCAAAGTCCATAATTTCAGTGAAAATGGCGGCAGCATCAACACGGTGGCCTTTCCCCAACTGGCCGCCATCTACGCGACGAAGCCCGATTTGGTGACCATTGAGTTCGGCACCAACGAGTCGGTCTATGACGATCCGCCCCATTCAGCCACGCCGGCTCGTTTTCAGAAGAATTTGACCCGGCTGATCAAGGACTTGCAGGTCCATACGGATGCGCAGATCGTGCTGCTGACGACGTGGAATCAGCCGCGTTCGGCGACTTATGATGCCCGGGTGCAGACGGTGGCCAAGCACTATGGATTGCGGGTCGCTAATCTGGAGCCGATCTGGGCGGATGCACAACAAAACGGCGCCCTCTCAACCAAGGGCGCCGCATCATTCTTAGGTTATGGCGACGGCTTTCATCCCAGCGATGCCGGCCATGCGCTGATCGCTAAGACCGTCTATCAGCAGGTCAAACCGCTGTTCACGCCTTAGCCGGCAACAACGCGATCATCTTGCTCGCGGCGGACTTCAAATCGAAGCTGCCGTTTTTGACACTCCATTCGCTGAGCAATCCCAGCAAATCGTGGATGTAGTTCCAATACAAGTCTTCGCCGGACAACTCACCGGCCCACTGGCCCTGTTCTTTGCCCTGAACAAAGAGCGTGCGCAGGGCGGCCAGATAGTTGACCAGATAGCCGCCTTCTTGCAGGATCGTTAAGTCGCTCTCTTGGGTCAGGTACAGCACCAGCAGGCGCTGGAGCAGATCCGGCCCGAGGGTGATCGTGGCATTCACGGCAATATCCGTCAAGGTCTTGACCTTGTTGGTGATCGTTGCCGGCCCGGCCAGGATCTGGTCAAGCAAGACATTCGAATTGAGCAGCAGGTTGTTGTAGTAATCCAGCAGGATATCATCCTTGCTCTTGAAATAGTGATAGAACGACCCCTTGGTGACGTTGAATGAACCGGCAATATCGTTGACCGAAACGGCATCGAAGCCGTGTTTGCGGAACATGTCCAAGGCCCGGCCGGCCAGTTCTGCCCGGGTGACTTTCATGATGAGGAACCTCCTCTGATTTTTGTGATAAAATACATACCTCGGTATGTCATCATTGTAACCAAAAACGTACCCATAGTCCACGAATGAGACTTCCCAGTACCGTGCCGGTCACATTGGTGATGATATCGTTTACATCACTCCAGCGATTAAGCTGGACCGTCAGGCCGGCGATGAACTGCCCGCCTTCGATCAAACAGGTCAGCGCCAAGCCCGCCAGCAGAATGCGCGGCCAGCGCCAGTGGTAAATGGTCTGGAGCAGGAAGCCGAAGGGAACGGTCATCAAAATATTCAGCCAGAAATCCGGCGTCAGCCCGCCGCGGAAGGGAATGGGGTTGGTCGGTGCGGTCCCGACCATGATTGGCGCCATGCCGTCCCAGACCCCGCGATGGGCGGGGAAGGGCGTAAAACAAAGCGGAATCAGGCCGGCGAGATAACCCCACAGGGCGAGCACCGCCAGCGCTTGACCTCGACTGCGGACCGTGCGCCAAGGCCGGACTGTGAGCAGTCCGCCCAGCCAGAGCAAGCCCATGATCCCCGCAGGCATCCATTTGATCATCGTCATTGCCTCCTTTTCTCAATAGTATACCGCAGTTGGCGTTTTGACAGATGAGTATGGAATCATATTGATGTTTTTTTTAAGCAGGACTGACCGGATTAATGGCCGGTTCTGGTATACTGAAACCAGCTCAGTAGTTAACAAGGCTCATAAAAGGAGACGAGGAACACGGCGATTAGTATTTTTGTGACCGAAATGGATCGGTTGGATTACCAGGTCGGGGCGATTATCAACGCCGCGCTGAACGGCCGGTATTACAAGAAGGCGTATGCCGCAATCCAAGAGGCACTGCCGGACTATACCTGGCATGAGCTCAAACTTAGCGAAACGCTGGATTTCAAAGACCAGCCCGATTTGATCATCGCGTCGCGCAACGTTGTGCCTTATATTGAGGCCATTGAACAGCGCTTCCCGGATGCCAAAGTAGAGAAATACGACACCTGGGCGCAACCGAAGTGACGCCGGTCTTATCGATCAGCGGGATCAGCGGCGGTGGCAAATCCACCCTCGTGCAGGCGGTCCGGGATCATCTGCCTGGCGCCGGCGTGGTTCGTTTTGATGACTTCAGCTTTGACCAGCGGCCGGAAGCGCCCGCGGCGGCCGTCACCGTGACGGATCCGATCCGGGCTTTCAACCAGTACGACTTGACGGATTTAGCGGCCGCCATTCAGGTTGCCCAGCAGAACCACGCGATCGTCATCGTGGATTATCCCTTCGGCCGGGTCAATCGGCAGATCGCACCGCTGATTGATCTGGCTTTTTACGTTCAGACGCCGCTGGATGTGGCGTTTGCCCGGGCCTTGCGGCGGGACTACGCGGCAGCCGATACGACGAAAGCCGATATCCTCGCTTGGGCTAAGGCTTATTTGACACAGGCGCGGCCGCTTTTCGTCGTTCATGACACCATCGTCAGTCAGCATGTCGACCAAGTAATTGACGGTATGCGGCCGCTGGCGGAGAAGGTAAAAACGGTAGTTGACGCATTGCGTGCCCAAAAACTGATATAACAGATAACTCCGATTTCTATCGCCCGGTCCTTGGTATAATGAATGTGAATCTACAATTTGGAGGCCGCAAAAATGGCAATTGAACCGTTATTTCTCCATCCGTATTTCCAACCGAAGATCTGGGGCGGGCGCAAGCTGGCCAGTGAGTTCGGCTACAAACTCCCTAAGGGTAAAATTGGGGAATGCTGGGCCATCTCGGCTCATCCCCACGGTCCCAGCCGGGTGATCAACGGCCCGCTGGCCGGGCTGTCCTTGGACGATGCGTATCAAGTGCATCCAGAATATTTCGGCAATCCCAGCGAGAAAGTCTTCCCGTTACTGACCAAGATTCTGGACGCCGAAGCCAGTTTGTCGGTACAGGTCCACCCGGATGATGCGTATGCCGAGGAACATGAACACGAGTTGGGCAAAACGGAGTGCTGGTATGTCATCCAGGCCGATCCCGGCTCTTACTTGATTTATGGCCACCACGCCCAAACCCGCCAGCAATTGGCGGACATGATCCACGCCGGGGAATGGGACAAGCTGCTGCGCAAAGTGCCGGTGAAAACCGGCGATTTCATCTTTGTACCTAGCGGTACGATCCACGCCCTGAACAAGGGCATCATGGTGCTGGAGACGCAGCAGTCCAGCGACACGACTTACCGGTTGTACGACTACGATCGGGTGGATGAAAAGACGGGGAAGAAGCGGGACCTGCACCTTAAGCAGTCCATTGATGTGACCACGGTGCCCCACCATGACCCGCAGCTGGATATCCAAACTGAGCAGCGCGGTGCGTCTACGTTCACGACCTACGTCAAGCCGCCGATTTCACCGTTCTTTAGTGTCTGGCAATGGCGGATCAAGGATAAGCAGCAGCTGCATCATGTCCAAGCGCCATACACCCTGGTGTCCGTGCTGGCTGGCGACGGGACAATCACTGTTGACGGCGACCCATACGAACTGCATAAGGGGATGCACTTCATCATTCCGGCTCAGATCAAGGACTGGACTGTTGAGGGCGATATGCAGATTATTGCGTCTGAACCAGGGAACGAAGAATAATTTTTACAAACGAAAACGGGATTGCCCACCAGCAGTCCCGTTTTCATTTACCCATTTTTCTGATTTCCTGGATTCACGTTACCCATGCGCAGCTGGGTGAATTTACTCTTATTCCGATCAAACGACAGCGTCAGCGGGTACCGTGTCCCGGCTTTTTTGACCACCAGCGAAAAGCGAGTGACCCGCGGGGCATCAGTGATTGTGTAGCCTGTAATCGCGGAGTTGTTGAACTTGCCGTTGCTGCGGCGCAGGTATTCCTGCAACCCGGCGGCACTGGCGTCGTCCAGGCCTAACTGGCGGGCGATGCCGACGAAGAGGGAACGGTCGTTGATTTTTTCATATAGATCTGCCCGGCTCAGACCGTTTTTGATCTGGGTCAAAAAGTTGACCGCCGTGGCGTTGCCTGGAGTGCCCAGCCCGACTTTTGGGGCGATGAACTGCGGCTGCACCGTATCTTCGAAGCGGCCGGCATAATAGGAGGACAGCAGGCGGTCGCCCTGGTAGTAGATCCGGTAGCGGTAGGACCAAATCGTCGGTGTGTCCTGGTACCGATTGGCGCTGAGATAAAGAAAATCGCCCTGGGTATCGCGGCCATAACCCAGCAGGGTCAAGTCGCTGATGTATTGATAAGGCTTATCCGTTACCCATTTCTTCAATCGCTTAGCCTCTGCCGGCGCCAGGAAAGTCGTGTAATTCTGATCGGCAACGATAAAGCGCTGCTGGGCTTCGGAAAAAGCAGCCAGGGCACTGGCCCGCTGTTTGGCGTCATTGCCGTCCAGCGAGACGCCCTTGACCGTTTCCTGGGCCGCGGCGGCGTCTGGGCTGACGACCCAATTGAAAGGGATGGTCTGCTGGGTCAGCCAGTTAGACAGGCCGGCCGCAATCTGCGTGCGGCGTACAAAGCCTACCGTGCCTAAAATCAGGATAATGGCTAAGGCGATGCCCCAGCGCCATAGCCGCCATTTCTTTGCCTTTGTCATCGTTCGATCCTTCCCGCAATAATCTTTCTCCAGCATACCCGATTGGGGGAGGGAGCGCAAAAGCAGAAGAATGATTGCCCACGTTGATTTTTCTTCCCCGCGTCAATTGGGTACAATGGAGAAAGACATCAATCAGAAAGGACGATGGGGCGGCTTTGGGGACGCGGCGTTCACCGCAGTATCAGCATGCGAAGCGGGTCATTTTGGTCATTGCGAATATTGTGATGGCTTTGTTTCTGGTGCTCCTGTTCAGCTGGTGGTTCCTGAATCACCACTTCAACGGCCAGGTCGAAGCGCAATACACGAACGTGGCCCAGCGGGCGCTGAAGACGACGGTATCCCCGGCGGCGCGGCAGGACTTGCAGACCAGCCACGATCGCTGGCAGTGGGCCTTCACCGATCACAGTCGGCAGGTGTGGCAGCACTTCACCACGGACTGGGCCAAGCGCCAGGAGCGGGCCAAGCTGGTCACGGATTTGTACGCGGACAAAGACCATTATCAGGACGGCGTGACCAGTGCCCGGTTGAATACAATCGACCAGACCCTGCTCCAGGAGAAAAACAGCACGGTGTATCAGGACCAGAAGAACCGGCTGGACACAGTCCAGGTCTGGTTCCAGCAAACCACGGATGCTAATACGTTTATTCAAAAAATCTACAGCGACTACACTGCCACCAAGGTCGTTCCGACACTGCAGCAGGTGGCCCAGACCAGGGCCTACTACAGCCTGATCCGCAATCGGACGATTGCCGACCGCTGGCGCCAGCCGGTGCAGAACCTGGCGGCGGCCTTTGATAAGAACACGTCAGCGACCAATGCGGCGCAAAGTGCGGCGGAGCAAAAGGCGCTGGACGAGTTGAAAAATGCCCCGCTGACCCAGGGCTATACGCCGGCCCAGGTGACGATCAGTCAGGGCGGTGAGACCCTGGCCGGCAACAGCGGCACGAATTACGATTCGATTCTGAGCAATGCCGATATCACCGCGACCAGTGTGCTGCTGGTGGATCAGTCCGCGAAGACGGCCCAGTTCCTGCACCGCAGCAGCGGCCATTACAGCACTACCGGCGACGCGATCACTCTGGACAATCTGAGTCTGAGCGGCGGTCAGTACAGTGTGAGCGCCATGATCAGCGGCGGGGCTCAGGGCGCCGTGGTGACCGCCCCCAGTGCCAGCGACTTCGGCCAGTATTACGCTCAGGCCAGTGCAGCGCCCAGTACCAGTCCGGTGGCCGATAGTGCCAACAGCAACGACACCAGCGACTTCAATGACGCAAGTACCGTCTTCTGGCTGCGCAACAATACCGACTTGCAAAACAGTATTCTGCTCAAGGGCCAGACCACCATTGGTTTTATCGCCGCCGGAGCCAGTACCCTGGGTAATATGATCAGTACCAGCAGCGGCTACACGACCATTGCCAATCAGATCACCGACAGTACCGTGGTGTACGTTTATTAATGCAGAAAAAGAAAGGAGGCACCCCGCGCGTGGCAGCTGACCAAGAACCACCCGTATTATCCCGCACGGCCCGGCGCAACGCCGAAAAGGCCGCGCGCCACCCCCGGTCGCCCAAGAAGCACCGCGGCTGGAAGATTTTCTTCGAAGTCCTCCTCACCTTAGTCGTGATCCTGGTCACAGCGGTGGGGGTCGCCTGGGCCAAGTACGGCGGCCAGGCCAAACAAGCGATTACCGACGGCTACACCATTGCGGCGACGGTGAAGTGGGCGGATTTTGCCCCGAAACAGCCCACCGTGGTCAAAGACCGCAACGGGCAAGTGATTCGGACACTATCACCGAACCAGCCGCTTTATTTGCGCTACAACCAAATCAATCCCGGCATCGTCAAGGGATTAGTCGCCGTGGAGGACCGCCGCTTTTTCGAACACCACGGGGTCGATCCCTACGCGGTGATCCGTTCGACGTTCAGCATGCTTCGCCGGCGCCAGGTCCAGGGTGGGTCGACCCTGACCCAGCAGCTGGTGAAGAATGATATCTTGAAAGACCAGAGTCAAACGCCGATGCGTAAGATTCGGGAAATGGTGATTGCCCAGGAGCTGGAGCAAAAGTTCAGTAAACACGATATTCTTGAGTTTTATTTGAACGATACCTACTTTGGCCATGGCCAGTACGGGATCGGCAGCGCGGCAAAATTCTATTTCAACACGGATCAAAACAAACTGACGGCCAGTCAGATCGCTCTGCTGGTGGGTATTCCCAATAATCCGACCCTCTACGACCCATTGAATAACCCCACTGGCGCGCGCAACCGGCGCAACACCGTGCTCTATGTCTGGGAGCAGCAGGGCCTGATCGACAGCCAGGTCTTCGATCGGGAATCCGCCAAGCCGCTGGGGCTGAACGTGACCAACGCCAATCAGAACACCAACATCACCGACAACTACGCGGTGTCCTACGCCTTGACCAATGCGACAGAAGCCCTGATGTCAGCCAACGGTTTCACGTTCCAATATGCGTTCAAGGATACGAAGACCCAGCAGAACTATAACGCCCAATATAATCAGCTCTATCAGCAGGACTACGCCCAATTACTGAACGGCGGCTACGTGATCAACACGTCCATTGACATGGGCATTCAGCAGCAGATTGAGAAAATCACGAACGCGACCTATGCCCCCTATACGGCGAAGGACGGCCAAGGCCGCCTGCAGCCGCAAGTGGCCAGCACGGTGGTGGACAATCAAACCGGCGATGTGCTGGCAATCATCGGCGGCCGCTCCACCCAGAATGATCAAGTGAACCGGGCGCTCAGTGCCCGGCCGTTCGGATCCACTGCCAAGCCGATCGTCGCCTATGCGGAGGCGTTCAGCCGGGGCTACACGCCGATGAGCACCGTGGTCGACCGGCCGGTGACCAACGTCAACGGCCAGCCGCTGCAGAACTATTACGCCGGCTACCATGGCAGCATGACCATCCGCCACGCCCTGGAAGATTCCGTCAATACCGTGGCTTTCCAGCTGGCGGCTCAGGACACGCAGAAATCCTATTACGAGAAATTGGGCCAAATGCAGTTTTCTGCGATTACGCCGGCGGACTTGGCCAACGGCGCGGCGATGGCCCTGGGCAGTTTCCGCACCAATACCACCGAAATGGCGGGGGCTTACAGCAGCTTCGCCCGCAGTGGCCAGTTCATTGCGCCCAGCAACCTGACGACGCTGTATGACAGCTACAATCGGCGGACGGTCTTTCAAAATGGTCACGAAAAGAAAAATGTCTTCTCCGCCAATGCCAGTTACATGATGCTGAACACGATGCAGGGTGTCTTGAAGAATGGTCTGGGCAAGGCGGCGGCGCTGAATAATTATCCCTATACCGCCGGGAAAACCGGGACGACCGATAATTATCGGGATATCAGCTTCGTCGGGATGACCCCGCGCTTCACGATCGCCAACTGGACCGGCTACGATTCCAACAACAGCGGCAACAACGGCCAGCTGACCGATGCGATGCAGATGCTGCCGATGGCGCTGTTCAAAGCGGAGGGCCAGTATTTGGTGACCACGTTAAAGGAAGCCAAGACAGACTTTCCGATGCCCAGCACGATCAAGAAAGTGGGTAATAACAACCTGGCGGCCTTACCGGAGAAACAGACCCAAACGGTCAGCGACCGAATCACCAGCGAGTTGACCAGCCTGGCCAGCAGCCGCAAGCAGGCCAATGCCAAGCGGTTGGCCAATCTGGATTACCGGCTCATTTATCACTTGTCGAAGAAGGAAGAAGACCGGCGGGAGAAGGCGGTCAGTGAAGCGATCACGCAGTTCAACAGTCAGGGCGATCTAACGGAATTGAAGAAATACGACACTCGGCTGAAGCAGATCCAGGATATGCGGTATAAGAATCAAAAGGTTCGGCGTCAATCGGCCAAGCGCAGCTTCGACGATCAGCTGAACCATCTGGTCCAGGATCTGAATTTCCAGCAGGCCCTGCTCCAAGAAGAGGAGAGCAACGCGAAATTGGCGAAGTATAACCAGCAGCGCGCAGCCATCGAGAGTCAGCGGGAGCAGGAGCGCCAGGCTAAGCTGGCGGCACTGCAGCCCCAGTACGAGAGTCAGCTGGCGGCGACTCGTCAGGCTTACGCCAACAACGCCAGCGATAAGGAGACCCAGCGGCAGAAACTCATTGCCATCATGAATGAAATTCGTTCTTATGGCGGCAGTGCGCCGGACCTGAACTTGAATGTGCCGGCAGCGGCCAGCAGCAGCGGCAGTGCCCGCTAACTCGCGGCGGAAAGCGCTTGTTGCGTCTTGTTAAGCAGCCAGAAATAGTGCAAAATAGAAACGTTCGTTTTTTTTCATCTAACTTGAGAGAGGTTACTGATGGCTGTATTAAAGAGAATTGCCAGCGACCGGGTATTGCAGATCACCACCGTGATTGCCTGCCTGAGTCTGTTTTTGGCGCGCCCGCGGTTAGCGGATATCCACTTTGCGACGTTGTGGTCGGTATTGGGGATGCTCACGCTGATCCAGATCTTTGAATACCTGCATGTGCTGGACGTGGCCGCGTATCATCTGACGAGTCACGCGCCCAATGCCCGCTGGTTAACTTGGCAGTTCATGCTGCTGGCGTTTGGCAGCGGCATGTTCTTGACCAACGATATCACGGTCTTAACGCTGGTCCCCCTGTATCTGCGCATCGCCCGCAAACATGCCTTACCGCAAATTCTGCCAGTCACCCTGATTGGCATGACCGCTAATCTGGGCAGTGCCGCGACGCCCTTTGGCAATCCCCACAATATTTTCCTAGTCTCCCACTTTGTCGTTTCGCCAGCCACCTTCTTCAGCTGGTCGCTGCCGTTGGCGGTGTGCAGTGTTCTTTTTTTGTTTGCCCTAAGTTTCTTCGTGAAACCGCGACCGATACCGCCCATTAGCATTGCCAACGTCCAGATCGCGCCCCGGCCGTTTCTGGTGGCGCTGGGTGTTGCCGCGCTGATTTTTCTCGGCGTCTTTAAATTGATCCCGCCCTGGGTCGGGACGATCGCGGCGATCGTGGTCGCCCTGGGCGTGGCCCCGAGAATTATGGGTAATGTGGACTACGCGCTGGTCCTGACTTTTGTGCTGTTCTTTGTCGTGGTGAGTGACATCTCCCAAGTTGAGGCGATCTCCCACACCTTGAGTACCTTAGAGGGCGACCACCTGTCCGTGTATTTGAGTGCCTTGGGCATCAGCCAGTTCATCAGCAATGTCCCGGCCACGATATTATTGGCGCCCTTCACGGGACACGCCCAGGCCTTGATTTACGGGGCTAATCTGGGCGGCTTGGGGAGTTTGGTGGCGTCCATGGCCAATTTGCTAACATTCAAACAGTATTGCGCCGAGGGCAGCGGCAATACCCGCACCTTCTTCGCCGGCTTCGCTGCCCTGAACGGCTTGGGGCTGGTGGTGATGGGGGCCATCGGCTGGGTGCTGCTCAGCATCATGGCCTGACCGTCACCAGGTGAAGGCTTCGTAATAGATTTGCCCCCGGGGAATACCGTGCTGGGTCAAGACTTTGATCCAGTGCCGGGCCAGCGCCGCCGGCCCGCCGATCAGTACCGCTGTCTGCGCGGTATTCGCTGGCAGCTGCTGCACAACCAGATCATCAGAGAAACGACCGACTTGCCGGAACGCGGTGAATGCCGGTCGTTTTTGCCAGGCCTGGAATAACTCCGGGTAGAGCAGTCCCGCTGCCGTCCGGGCCGAATAGAAGAAAGTCGTCGGCTGCTGCGGCTGCGCGGCCGTGACCGACAGCAGCGGCACGACCCCGGTCCCGCCAGCAATCATGATCACGTGGGCCGGCTGCTGTTCGCGGAGAAAGGCCTGGTACCGGCCGTAACCCCCTTGCAGGACGACTGGCTGGGGCGGCGCGACTGAGGCTAATTGGCGTGTGAAGTCGCCGTCCCCGCGAATTGCCAGGCGGATCACGGTCCGGTCATTGGCTGGATCATTGACGATGGAAAACGGGTGGGGTTCCCGCAAACCAGGGAGAGTAGGAAAACTGAGAAAGATAAAATCCCCGGCGTGCAGCGCTGGTTGTTGGGTTCGGGGCAGCCGGATGGTCAGTTCCTGCACGCCGGGGGTCAGCGGCCGATTGGCCAGCAGCCGGCCGGCGGCGCGGGGCCCAAGCTTCGCCCAGGCATAACTGGCAGCTACCCCGAGGGATGCCGCCAGGAAGAGTGCCAAGAAGGGCGTGATCGCCCGGATATACGAAATCAGCAAGACGTGGATAAAAATCAAGAGTGTCGCGACCAGATTCAACCGGTGGACCCAGACATTGAATTCGTGTTTGAAGATTTTTTCTAACCACGTCTTGAGCTGGGCCAAGGGCGGGACGCGGCTGGTGAGCCAGCCGGCGAGGAAAATCAAAGAATAGAGCATGACGGCCAGAAAAAGGTTGAAGGCCCAGTCCCCGGTACGTTCGATCCAGCCCTGGGATTGCGTGCTGGTTTTGTGCAGATAGGCCAGACCAAGGGCGGCGATGCTTAATAGACCGTGGATCAGGTACATCTCCGGCAGGCCGATCAGGCGGTCCAGCCAGCGGGGCCGGGTGCTGAGATAAATCGCCGTGAGCATCCAGACATAGGCGATGACGCCGAACAGCACGGCTTGGCGTTCATCATTGTAGATGGCGGGCAGGCCAGCGTCTACAGTTTGCACAAACGGCAGCGGCACCAGAAAGAGGATGCCTAACCAGGCCAGCCCCAACGCATAATTATGCCGTTTGAACATCACGGATCGCCCCTTTCGTAAAGGGATGCAGGACACGGTCGGCGGTGATGTAAAGACCGGTAAGCTGATTGGCCGCGAGGTGGGTCTGCCAGCGGGCTTCACCCCCAGCCATTCCGGCCGTCGCCCAGACATCCGCATCAGCTAAGTGGTCTGCCAAGACGGTGACCTGGGCCAGATCCCCGGGGCCGGTATGACGAATATGATGGCCCCGTTTATTTTCCGCCGATGTGGCCACCGCCCCATTGGCCAGCTCATAAGCGGCAATGATCCGCTGCGGATTGGCCGGGTCTTCGATGCCGATGTGCCACGTGAAGGCACTGTCCGGCCGGGTGGCCGCCTGCAAGTCGCCGCCGCCATTGAGGCTCACGGCGATCACCCGGAGATTGGCCAGCAGCGGGGTCAGAAACGCCGTGGTGATTTGTTCCACCGCCCAGCCCTTCACGTAGCCGGTGGGATCAAAGGCGCCGTTAAAGAAGGGATCGAAATCCCCTTGGGTATAATGGGCCGCGGCCAAAGTAGCTGCATAAATTTCTTGAAATTCCGGCTCGGTGAGCAGCAGCCCTTGGTCGCCGGCCTGAAAGCGGCGCACCAGAGAGGCTTCTCGGAACGGCGAATATAACCGATTGATTCGGGCCAGCGCCGTACTCACTTGCTCGGCCGCTTGAGTCAGCAAAGGCGCCCCGGCGGCCCGGTCAGTGACGGCCAGACTGATGGTGAAGGGAATCGTCATTTCTTGCAGTGTGCGGTGAATAATAAATGGAATACTCATGCGCTCGCCTGACTTTCTTTGGCTTGGTTGATGGCGTTTTGCAGGGAATCTTTGAAGCCGGTACTGGTTTCCGTAGCCCCGGAGACCAGTTGGATGCTGGCACTTTGGCTCTTCAAGACTTCTTCTTTCAGGATCGGCAAGGCTTGGGCATTGATCTGCTCGGACCGCCGCTCTTCGTTGGGATAAGCGAGGGTGGTGACCTGACTGATGCGGCCGGCGCGCACGACGATCTGCAACTGCACGGCACCATGTGGGGTATCAACTGATTTGCCGGTGTACGTGCCGTCTTTCAAGGCTTGTTTGGCCGTGGCGGTCGTTGATGATGACGATGACGCCGCACTGCGCTGGTTACTGCTGGCCGCGGCGGATTCTACAGCCGCTGGTTTCTTAAAGAAGAGAATATACGTATCAATCACCATGGCCAACGCCACGGCGAGGGCAAGGAGAAAACCGATTGTTTTACGGTACATATCGAATACCTTCATTCAAGTGCCCAGATTATACCGGATAATTGCGAAGAAATTGTTCCCCGCGTTTACAATCTAAGTGCAACACATAATTAAATAGACCAAAAAGGCCATGATGACCTATTCTTATAAGCAACCAAGCACATAAGAAAGGCACATCATGACCAACATCAAGCGTACCATCTCTAAGGCTTACCAACAACTATCAAATTTTGATCGCGTTCGCATTGAAACTCTGCTCAATCAGGGATTCTCCCAAGCACGGATTGCCCGCGAACTCAACCGCTCTCGTAGTACTATTTCGCGTGAGATCACTCGTGGCTCCGTTCTACAGCGAATTCCCGGGCATAAGGTAGCGTTGATTTACTTTGCTGATACGGCAGCTTATCTGCACGCTCAGCGGCGGGAGCG
>NZ_AUEH01000043.1 GCF_000425885.1 Schleiferilactobacillus harbinensis DSM 16991 | reverse complement strand
TCGCCGTACAGCTCCCGCAAGGAAGCGGCCAAACCGTCGATTCCTTTGCGCAGGTCCGTTTTTCCGCAAATGATATAGATGTTAAGCTCTTGGATATTGGGGAACATTGCCTGTCAACTCCTGGAGCACCACGTGCAGAATTGCCCGGTCAACACCGGTGTAAAACACGACCTCGGCGTCCTTGAGCTTCACTCGTGCCGCAACCTGCGGTTTGACCAGCGGCTTCGGCGACCGGTCGGTCACCTGGATCGGCACGATATCTTTGATTTGAACCATGAAAGGCCTCCTTGTTTACTTGATAAACCAAGTTTACAAGGAGGCCTGCACCGGGTCACGATACCTATGTCAACGACCGTTTACATCAGCTTGAACATATGTAACTCAAATTCGTGTAATCTACTATGTTAGCTGAATAGCTCAATACAAAAAAGACGCCCCCGCAGGGACGCCCTCAAAAAACAAACTCATTAGTCGAGCTTAGTCTTAGATTGTACTTCCAAATGCTTGTTGAAGTCATAAACGACCGGTTCGCCAGTAGCCATTTCCAAGTTCATGATGTCGGCATCAGAGATGTTCTCGATGTACTTGGTCAGAGCCCGCAGCGAATTACCATGGGCAGCGATGATGACGTTCTTGCCAGCAATCAGATCCGGAGCGATATGGTCTTCCCAGAAAGGAATAACCCGTTCCAAAGTGACCTTCAGGTTCTCGCCGCCAGGAATGATGCGGGGATCCAAATCAGCATAGCGCCGATCCTTGGCTGCTGAGCCTTCGTCCGTCGCCTTCAATAAAGGAGGCAGCACGTCGTAAGAACGACGCCAGATGTGGACTTGGTCAGCACCGTACTTGTCAGCAGTTTCCTTCTTGTTCAGGCCCTGCAGAGCGCCATAGTGACGTTCGTTTAAGCGCCAGGACTTCATTTCCGGAATCCATAGTTGGCCGCAGCCTTCCAATGCATAGTGCAGGGTCTTGATGGCCCGGGTCAATACAGAAGTATAAGCTTGGTCGAATTCGATGCCGCTTTGCTTCAGTAATTCACCAGCATGTTGGGCTTCTTCAACCCCTTTTTCAGAAAGGTCCACGTCAACCCAGCCTGTGAACTGGTTGGACAAGTTCCAGGCAGATTGACCGTGACGAATCAATACAAGTTTTGCCATTGTTGAAATTAACTCCTCGCCTTTTGAATTTACTCCTTTAGTTTACACGGAAACGGCATAAATTAATAGGGCGAAGCCCGTTATAAGTGGCCCAAAATCTCTTCTGCCATCTTTTTAGTATCAGCATCCGTGAATTGATTGGCAAACATCAAGACCCCCGCAGAATTAGTGTTGTATGCTTCAAAGACCGTGTTGAAGCTGTTTGGGAAGTCATCATATTGCCCGACCACCAGCCGCGTGTCTTCATCGAGATTGAAAAAGCCGCCGCTGTAATTGCCGTCATGGTCCGGCTGTTCCGTCAATTCTTTGAACTGCGGCCGCGTCAGCAAACGGCCATCGCTCAACGCCAATTGGAATGCCGCCATGTCTTTGATGGACATATACAGCGACCCGGTACCCAGCAAACTGGATAACAATTTGTGATCCAATTCTTCCGGCACATAATCTCGGCCGTTGTCATATTTGTACCCCTCAGCAACCACTGATCCCTTGGGAATGACTCGATAATCGTAGGTATGGGTCAGGTGCAGCGGGTCCAAAATGCGCTTTTTTAATGCCTGATTGAACGATTCGCCGGTCAGCTGATCCACAATCCCGGCCAGCAACACAAAATTGGCGTTCGTGTAATTGAACGACTTATCCTGAGTATTAGTCACTTCATGAACGGTATAGGCTAATGCCGCCTTGTCTGTCGTCAATTCGCTGGCTGGCGGCACCTCATCCATCGCCAATCCAGACGTATGGTTGAGCAGCTCGCGCACCGTCACCTGATCGGCACCGGTGATGGCCGGATAAAAGCGGCTCAGTTTGGTGGTGTAGTTCAGTTTGCCCTCCCGAATCAGCTGCGCGATCAGCGCGGTGGTCATCGGCTTTTCCATGGAGGCAATCGGAAATAACGTGTCCCCGGTGATCGGCTGCTTTGTCTGGGCATTGGCATAGCCGTAAGTCCGCACCGTAACCACCTGGCCATTCTTAATCGCCGCGATGGCTCCTTTAAAATGCGTCGGCGCGACGACCCGGTCGATCGCCTTATTCAGTGCGGGCCCGTTCAGCTTTTCTTCACTGACCGCTTCCGGCCGATCCAACGCCGCCCGCCACACGCCGATTCCGGCTAGCAGCAGCATGACCCCGCCGGCCAGAAGCGGCCACCATTTCTTCCGCATGGTGCTGACCCCCTAGTTCTTCCGCAGGTAATGGACTAGGCGGTTGACTTCCTTGAAGCCCAAGGCCTGATGGAATTCCTGGGACACCGTGTTGTCCATGGCCACATCGCTGCCCATGCTGCTGACGCGCTGACTGCGCAGCCAGCGGGCCGCTTCATTCACCAGCTGCGTGCCGATGCCCTGCTGGCGGCGATCCGGCAGGACGTAAATCCCTTCCAGATAACCGGTGGGCGACGTATCCGCCCCTTCCACGTAATCGTGCCGGAGCGTTACTTCACAAAAGCCGACCGCCTGCGTCCCATCCATCGCCAGCCAATAATGGCTCTTAGCCTGACGTACCGCGGTCTGGGCCGCAACGATCAAGTCCAGTAATGGATGCTCCGGCCATAAATCATGCTGCAGATCCGCGACTTGGCGGACGTTACTTTTTGTCACTGCTGTGATCTGAATCGTCATCGTGAACAGCCTCCTTGACTATTTTCCTAACTCTCTTCACCCGCTGGGGGCGCGGAATGCTCTTCACCCCGAGAATATCCAATAGGAAAGTAAACACCGGAATGCCCACAATCAACCCCCACGGTCCCATGATCTCCGGGGCAAAAATCAACACCACGAAGGTGAAGAAAACCGGCAGCTGAGTCCGGCTGGCCATGAACTTCGGGTTGAGAATATAGGCTTCCAGCACGTGGATCACGGCAATCATGATCAGAATATAAATGACATCCTGCCAGCCGCCGACGGAAAAGGCCACCAGAGACAACGGAATCAGGGAAATGATCACCCCGGCCACCGGTACCAGCGAGAAGAAGAACACCATAGCGGTTAAACTGGCCAGGTTGGGCATGCGCATGATGAACAGCGTAATGGCTGTGATCGTCGTGTTCACCACCGCGATGAACAGCTGTACCTCCATCACAACGCCGAACGTATTAACGAATTTTTGGGCGAAAAAATTGAAATCCTGAAAGAACCAGCCCAAGTCGCTGGTGAGAAAATTGTGGCCGAACCGCTTCAAATCGTCGATCTCCACTGCAAAGAAGAAGCTTAAGATGAAGGAAATGACGATGGCAAAGCCAACGTGCCCAATGCTGGTAATGGTGGCCACTACACCGTTCAAGCCGTTGTGCAGCTGATTGGCCAAGCCTAAGCGATCGATCCAACGGGAGAGAAAGCTCCACGTCGCGTTTTGATCAAACTCAGGACTGTTGTAAAACCGGATCAGCCCATTGATAACGTGGTGGCTTTCCCGGGCAATAATCGGCACGTAATGGGTCAAGACTAGATACAGCAGACCGATCACCAGCAGGTACAGCGGGCCGACCACCATCCAAGGCCGCTTAATGGGGAAGTGCCGGCGTAAATGCTGGAGCGACCGTACGGCCAGGAACGAGAAGATGAACGTGAGCAAAATCGTCGTCATTTGGCTCCGCATCAAGAACAGCAGCAGCGCAATGATAAAGAACACCGTCCACCGCCGCAACCGCACATTCTCCACAAACTTATCGTACATTCTCCAAGCACCCTGCCTTTTCTACTGTCAGTATACCGCTTCAACTCTCTTATACTAAAGCATGCGGCTTGAGGAAACATCATGCTTTAGTCGGTTTCTGGTAACAGTTTTGTAAGGTTCCACAGATGCTTCATCGAGTAATTACACTGTACAAACCAGTTTTTATCGGATATAATGTACTTATCAAATAAGTACGTAAGGAGGAATTCTATGCTGACAAAAACTAGGAAACAGGGTAATTCATTAACCCTGACCGTACCAAAGGAGTTTCAAATTCCCGAAGGCGAGACCATGGAACCCGAGTTAACGGACAAGGGCATTTTTTATCGGTTTGTCGATAAAGAAGACGACTTCTTCGATTTTACAAACGACATTCTAAAAGATTTGCTCGACGAAGGCTATGCCGGTACTGCACTGCTGGATGAGTTTAAGAAGCGGAAATCAGCTATTCCTAAAGCATTCAAAGAAATGCGTACCCATACTACTGGGCATATTATGACCCGTGAGGAGTTTGAAAAAGAAGTTGGCCTATAATGTTAAGCCCGAGCCCAGAGTGCTCAAATACGTGAAGAAAATAAAAAACCGAGAACTCAAAAAATTGTTCACCACCGCGATCTACGAGGATATTGCCAACGATCCCGAAATTGGTGAAGAAAAGGTCGGCGATCTAGCAGGTTACCGGGTTCTCGGTTTTAAATACGCAGACACGTCCTATCGAGTTGCCTACATTATCACGGAGGATGTAATCGTTGTGGTGATTTTAGCTGGCCCGCATGAAAACTTCTACCGAGACCTCAAAAGTATCAATCGCAAGTCGAAGTCATAACTGACTTGCAGCGCTGATTGCACCAAATCATTAAAATCCAAAGACGGCGTTATCATACAACCAGCGTTTGAGGTTGGTGGCATCGCCGTTTTTGTCATACTGTTGAAGTCGTTGCATGTATTCCGCCAACTCCTTTTCCGGAACGACCAACAGCCCTCGCTGATCCGCAAACATCAACGCATTCGCCGCAATCATCGCGGTTCGTTTATTACCATCTAAGAAAAGCTGTGCGCGGGAAAGCCAAAGCAGCAAGGTAATGGCTTTATCCGTGGTCGTTGCCTCGCTTTGCACCAAATCTGAAAATTCACGCTTCACCTGTGTCTCATCAGGGATTGCCGGTTGATACATCATGTCCGTTAACGGCACGACAACCGGTTGTACTCGAATTTGACCCGCCCCAGACGCGCCGGCCCCGATGACGAGCAAATTGATCTTCAATAACGCCGCAAAACTCACTTCGCTGATATATTGCAAGGACATCGCATAGTGATACGCGTCGCGCAAATTCAAGATCGTACGAATTTCACTCGGTTTAGCCTGAGTGCCGCTCAGATCTGCCAAAATAGCCTGAGTGTCCAGCAGCGTTGTGGACAACCCTGCAACTTTGCCAGCCAGACAAACCAGTTGGGCAAAGTTCTTCTCAACTAAAATGTCTTCCCCGTCCCGACTCATCGCGAACTTATCTGCCGCCATGCTCCTCACCTCCTGACAACTATAGTCTACCAAATCTTCCGGAGAACATTACCGCTTCGTGTCTTTCCCACTTTCACCATTCCCGTTCATCCCTCGCCGTGCTATCATGAGCAAGTCGGTCTACCAACCAATTTTCCGACCGACTGGGGAAGGTTCAGTGTGCGGGCCAACAAACTCCGTACAGGCGCTATCATTTGTGTGTTTTTCTTCATTGTGTCGCTGGCGTTCCATCTCATGTTCATCGTCAGCAACCGCATCATTTACTATAATCCCACGGATACGATCTTCCATCTGACCCGGATCGTCGGGTTAGAAAATGTCTGGCAAAGTCCCGTGAACTTCACGACTTTTGCCCACCACGGCACGGCGATGAATCTCTTTTACCCGTGGCTCACGCTGTATCCGGCCTATTGGCTGTACAGTCTCAGCCGCAATCTGGTCTGGGCGTACCATGTTTACTGCTGGCTGACCACGTTCGCCACCATGCTGATCAGTTATTGGGCATTCCACACCCTCTGGCCAAAGCGGGAACGGGCGATTGTTTTTGCGCTGCTGTATGCGCTGAACCCTTACCGCATCAGCGATATTATTGCCCGGGGCGCGCTGGGCGAAGTGATCGCCATGACTTTTCTGCCCATTCTGCTGGTCGGTATCTGCCAGATCCTGCGCCGGGATCCGCGGCGCTGGTACATTCTAACCATCGCCATGGTCCTGACGGCTTACACCCACAATCTGTCGCTGCTGATGAATGCCGTGGTGATCCTTGTCGCTCTGCTGGTCACCTGGCCGCGGATGACAGATAGAAAAGTGCGTCTGCTGGCCGTGCTGAAAGCTGGGGCGGCATCAGTGCTCCTGTGCCTGCCCAGTCTGCTGCCGATGGCCCAGTGGAGCCGGGCCAATGCCCTAATTATCCCATCCGCCCAGCGGGTCTACAGCACGCCCTTGGGTCAATTGCTCACGGCGACCGGACTGACCGATGCCTTCACCAATAATATTGGTTTGATTTTTCTCGTCATCATGATCATTCTGCTGGTTTTCAGCCGCCGGCTCAACTTAACGGATCGCGTCCTCCTGGGGACCACCAGCCTGTTCCCCTGGGGCTGGCTGGCCTGGACGCCGCTGATCAAGATCCAGTTTGCTTTCCGGTTGAACTGCTACATTTCTCTCCTGCTGGCCTACTTGGCGGCTAAAAACTACCCGGCGCTCACCCAACCGCACCGGCCGTGGCTCCCCTGGGCCGCCCTCCTCGCCGTCGCCGGGTTAATGGTCGGAACAGACCTGACGATGACCACCACCGCCTATGCCCGTGCCGCTAATCGGCAGGTCGTTCTGACAAATAAGCGGCTGGCGTACCTCACGCACTATTACAACCACCACGATTACGGTAATGCCCACTACCGGGACCATCCGTCAATTATTGATAAAAACATCTTCAAACTCTACAACCGGCGGGCCTGGCCGCGGAATACGATCACTCCGAATACGTATACGATACGCATCGCCAACACCAGTCTCACCCAGGCGGTGTTCACCATCCCGGTGTATCACTACGCCGCCCAGCGGGTCACCGTGAATCACCACGCCAGCCGCGGCGTGCTGAACAAGTCTGGCACCACCGACGTCCTGATCCCGCCGGGCAAGAGTGTGGTGCGCCTCACCTACCATTACGACCGGCTGATGCTGGCCAGCGCGGCAGTATCGCTGATCACGTTAATCAGCCTGCCGGTGCTGATCCGCCGGCACATCATCTAGTGCAATCAAAATGGGCCTCCGCCAGGGAAGCCCATTTTCTTATTGATTAAATTCCCGGATTCAAGCGGATCTGCAGCGGCGGTACCGTCAGATCCACGTCCGGCATCATCATCCAAGTGACGGTGGCCGAGTCGTGATCCGGCTGGTGCAGCAGGTACAGCTTGCCGCCCAGCAGGCCGAAGACCAGCAGATCGCCGCTCTGGGTACTGATGATGTAGCTGGCGCCCTCGACCACTTTCGCCGGGGATACGACGAAGACATATTGCATCAACGCCTGCTTGCTGCCGTCCTTATTGATGGCCTGGTAATCCGTCGGCTTGACGCCGGCGCCGTACATGTCGGTGAAGTCCACCGCCACTTGGCCGACGTTTTGCCGATGAGCGTCGCTGATGGCGCCGATCAGCTGCATGAAGTCCGCGTTGCTTTGTACCGGCGCCTTCTGAATACTCCGGTACGCGCCCAGGGTGTTGGTGTAAATGGTCGGAATGCTCGGTGCGGCGGCGTCCGCCTTGCTCATTGCCATCCCAGTCTGCACCGGCCCCAAGCCTTCCTTGGGCCACGGCGTGTAGTCCTTGGAATAATAGATCAGCTGGGCGTTGGTGTTCTCGATCCGCGCGCGGGCCAGATTGATATTATCCCCGGACTTGCCGTTGGTCCACAGCGTCACCCGCTGGGCCAGCCGCCGTGCCTGATTCTGCCCGTGGACGGTGTAGTCCACCGTGAGCAGATTCTTCGGGTTCAAGTATTCCTTACCATATAACGATTGCAGCTGACCGGTGGCCAGACTGTAAGAAATGACCGCCGCCTTGTCCGCATCCTCGGGCTTGGTCGTATTCAGCACCGTCACGGCATTTTGGTACGTGCCGTTGGCATTCACCCTGATCTGGCCGGCACCGACGTTTTTACCAACGAACATGCGGTAAGTAAAGGTGCCGACAAAGGCTTTATCTGCCACCGGCTGAGCCCCCGTATTGACGTCCACCAGCGCGCCCATCAGGCGATTGGCCAGACTGGACGTATCGCCATTGGCGCTTTGGCCGCCGTTCTGGCTGCTGCCGGTATTGGCAGTGGTCTTCTTCTGCTTCGTGTTCTTCAAGCGAACAAACCGGTACGGCTTGCCCTGATACTGTACCGTGTAGCCGGAGACGGCATAGCCGTTGGCCGTGCCGGTGTAGCCGCTTTGAAAGGTCAGGTTGATGGCCTGGGCGGCGGCGATGTGCACCGTGTTCTTGGTGGTATCGGCCGTATACTTGGGGTTGGCAAAGTCACTGTTCAGCTTGTTCTCCCCCGCGGTCTCGCCCACTGCATCCACGGCCTTGACGACCGCGTCCGCTTTGTTGAACTGCAACAGCAAGACATTGCTCTTGCCCTGGCCGCGGTACAAATACCACGTTGTATCCGCCCGCTTCAAGACCGGGCCCACCATACTCGCCGGCTGGCTGCACGCACTGGCCAACACCAGTACCATCCCCAACAGCGCCAAAATCCATCCCCATTTTCGCCGCAATATGATTTCCTCCATTTTTTCTACTTACTACTATTCTATCTTACTGCAAGCAGAAATAATGTTTAGAAACAACGAAAATCATTAGCGAATGCTGATACTGCCGTCCTCAACAGATCCCTTGACGGTAAATTCCGGCGCAGCGCCGACTTGGCCGACCCAGCGGTGTTTGCCCTGCTTGGTGAAGATCGCTTCCGCCGGCACATTGGCATGGCCGTCTTCCCGGTGCAGATTGAAATTGTACTGAGCTGCGGTGGGCAGATCCACCCGGACGTTGCCGTCTTCGCCGGTCACGGTGATATCGCCGGTGACCTGGGTGAAACTCCCGGCAAAGCGGCCGTCTTCTAAGGTAAAGTCGCCCGCACCGGTGAACTGCTCCAGCGTCAGGCTGCCGTCTTCATATGACGCTGTAATTGGGTTCTGCACGGTCGTCTGGTGGAAAGCCGCCCGGCCGTCATCGTAGGAGAGGTCCAGATTAGTCAAGATCACATCGGTGGCTTCCAACCGGCCGTCGGAGAAGGACACGTCGGCATCGCGAGCCCGGATCACCGACCAGCTCTGGTTGCCGTCATCGCCGGAGATCGACAAACTGCCAGCATTGACCGTGTCGAGCAGGAGATTGCCGTCGCCGCCGTCAAAGCTGAAATCATCGCCCGCCTGGACATTAGTCACCTTCGTGTTGCCGTCGTCCACATGAATATTCGTACTCGGGAAATTCAGATCGGTCAAACCGATATTGCCATCATCGCCGTTGATGTTCAGATCACTGCCGGCAATTTGGGTAACTTGCAGGTTGCCATCATCAATTTTCACCGCCACGGACCCCAGCGTCCCCAGTTCATGCAGTGCCATGTTGCCGTCGTCGCCGTTGATCGTCAGGTCTCCGGTGAAGCTGGTCGGGACGCGCAACACGGCCCGGGCGTGGAAGCCCCAGCTCAATTCGTTGATCCGCAGGGTGAACCCGAAGTGGGAGCGCCGACCGGCTTGAACGCCCACTTCATCACCGACACGGGTCATCCGGGCATAGCGATCCGGTTCATCGGTGGTCATGTATTCGATTAGGGTGAAATCCGCCGCGCCGGTGGGCTGCAGCTCCAAGTCATCCGGATAATTAATGGTCACCGCTCCGGTATCCGCCCCCGGCACCGTTAACCGCTGCACTTCCGTCAGCCGCTGGTCCGGCTTGTGGACCGGCATCGGCGGTACAGGCATGGGCGGTACCGGAGCAATTGGTGCTACCGGCGGCACCGGACCCGCCGCATTCGGCAGCGGCTTCGGCGCGGGGGCCGGCTTCTTTGTCGTCCCATTTTCTTCATTAACTTGCTTCAGTAATTCGTCCACGTCGCCGAATTCCTGGAAGGCGGCCGTCACGGCCTCCTCTGCCGTCTTGCCGCCGGCCATCTTCTCCGCCGCCGAATCCCGCAAGTTGCCGAACAGCTCCGCAAAGAGGTCCTTGTTGTCAGACGTCTGGGGATATTGGTTGAACGACTTGTTCAGTTTTTGAATAATTAATACATCACGATCTGCATTACTCATGATTGATTGCCACCTTTCCAAGAATCAAATCATCCATCACATGCTTCGCCGTGGCCCAATTCTCCTGGGCCGCGGTCAATTCTTCTTTGCCCTGAGACGTGATGCTGTAATACTTGCGCCGGCTGCCCTGGGTCTCGTCCCCCCAGTAGCCGGTGATGCTGCCGTTTTTCACCAGCCGGCGGAAAACGGTGTACAGGGTTGCTTCGTTGATCGTATACGTCCCATCGCTCAGGGCCGTGACATCTTTGCTGATCTGGTAGCCGTAACTATCCCCTTGAGCGAGGATATTCAACACGATCGTGCTGGTGTACCCGCGGATCATGTCGTTCGAAATGTGCGCTTCGGCCATTTTTTTCCGACCTCCTTTGCTCTGTCTAGATACATCATACCACACATTACTCTTTGTGGCACAGTACTATTCAAAAAATATTGATTGTAAGACGAACGCTGCGAAAGTAACCTTTTTCTTGCCGAAAATCAGCCTCGGGCTGTAGCCCGTGAGCCGCTGAACGGGCTATAATAAGAGAGGTAGATGGTGGAACGGAGGCAGATCCATGGGAGAGAAGAAAAAACACGTGGCGCTCTGGTCAACGGGCGTGATCGCGGCGATCATGCTAGGGGGCGCGACTGTAAGCGCTGTACCGCGTCGTTCGGTGCAAGCCGCGACAACAACGGAACAAACGACGACGGTGTGGTCAGCCGCTGCCGAGCGGTTAGCAGCGACTGATTTATTACCAAATGCTGTCGTGCCCGTCACTTGGCAAACCCCTGTGATTCAGCAAACTGGCAATACATTAACGGTGGATACGCAAACCACTTTATTGAGTTTGGTTAAAAACGCACAAAGCAGTACGGCGCTCACGCAGGCCTGGCAGCAAATCGGCCAGCAGATCGGTTGGCGCTTGGCCATGACCATGACCCGGGTCACAGCGGATCAGCTGCCGGCGGATAGCGCGGCGGTGCTCGCCTATGATGCCAGTCCGGTGACCAGTCTTTTCAGCAGTCAAGGCGATTCGGACTACGCGGCAGTTCTGGTCCAGGCCAACGAGGAGTGCACCGCTATCGTTTTAGCCCCTGCCCTGCAATCTTTGCAAAGCGCGGCCGGCCAGCAAGGCTGGGCCAATCTCGGCATCATCAACGCTAACTTTGCCGTGACCAGCTAGCCCTTAAGCAGCTTGGTCGCGACCGCCAGCAGCCCCGCGGATCTCAATAACCGGGTCCAGCAAGTCTTGCAGCAATTGACCCAGCGCATGGCCTTGCAAGTCACTGACGGCTTGCAGCCCCAGACGCTGCCGGATGGCGCTGCGGCGCAACTCGCCGCCTTTCTCAAAGAACCGGCCCAGGGCAGCGGCCAAACGATTGGTGCGGCCTTGACCGCTGCTAATGCAAAAGCCCAGTTCATTGTCGGTCAAACTGTCCCTGATTACAGCCAAATCTTTACGGCGTGGCAAAGTCTCTTGACGGCCAACAAGCCGGAACAGGGTGTTGACGGCGATAAACACGATACCGCTGGCGATGGCCAAGACAAGGATCCCAGCGATCCCACACTGACCGTGACCACTGGTGATGGCCATGATACATCCGGGTCAACCGCGGCCGGTTCCGATACAACACCGGTCGTGCCCACTCCCCCGACATCGATTAGCGATGATAAGAAGCCCAGCAAAGAAAAAGACAAAGGCGGGGCCGTACTTACGGTGCAAACGGACGACCAGGATGTATCCGCTAAGGCGGCGCCAGCAGTGAAAACCACCAAGGACGACCGGAAAGTCGTCGTCCTCAATGAACGGATCACCTCGATCCAATATGACAATTACAACGGCGCGGCCGCGGCCGGTCAAAATACTCTGCCCCAAACCGGCGAAGCCGCCAATCAGGATCACTGGATCAGCCTCACCGGTTTCCTGCTTCTTGGCCTGGTCTTCATTGTCGCCAGGAATCCCCGCCGCCGTATTGATTAATTTGTGATATACACCACCATCTGGTGCTCAGCGAACGTGCTGGGCCCTTTTTTTTGCCGATTTTTTCTCAGGCAACCGTTAGGCAAACGACTTTTACTAAATTCCTGCTTCCAGCCAATATTATTTTTGATCCGTCAAAACACCGTTAAACCCCGCTACGATAACGTTTACAACGGCGGTCTAGACATATTTCATACAAGTAACGTTAACTGTAATGGTCCGATGTTGATTCTGTAACGCTCCTGCAATAAAAAACCTGTAGTATCGACACTGTTGTTAAGCAAATCTTAAACGATGCGTTCACGAGGAATCATCCACGTCCAGTCGGACGAATACAAGAAAACGTAAGGGGAAAACTACTACTATGAAAAAGTCAGTTGTCACTTCAGTCATCGCCGCAGCACTTCTCGGAACCGCCATTACTACCACTGCTCATTACACCGCCCAAGGCAATTCGGACAATGCCATTGTGCAAGCCGCCACTGTCAACGCTGTTAAAGGCGATATCGTCTGCGTCAGCAACTCTGTACACTCCGCGGCTGGCTTCTATAAGACTCCGGATTCTGTCAACGGTCAAAAGACGCAATATGGTGCCTATGGTTCCCGTTGGACGATCTGCAGTGTGACCACTGACAGCAACGGTGTTACTTGGTACCTGTTAGGCACCGATGCTTGGGTGAAGGCTAACGACGTATTAGTTGAAGGCAAGCAGACTTCCCAAGATGTTCAATCCGTCATTGACTTAGCTTACAAGCAATTAGGCAAACCTTATGTTTGGGGTTCTAAGGGTCCTTCCAGCTTTGACTGCTCTGGCTTGATGTACTACCTGTTCAAGAACGCAGCCGGCACGAACATCGGCGGCTGGACTGTTCCTCAGGAAAGCGCTGGGCAACAAGTTTCCATCGGTAACTTACAGGCCGGCGATCTGATCTTCTGGGGTTCTCGCGGTGCCACTTACCATGTTGGGCTGTACATCGGCAACGGTAAGTACATCCACGCGCCACAACCGGGTCAAGATGTCCAAGTTGCTTCGATTTCCAGCTACTTCCAACCTTCCTTCGGCGTTCGCGTACTTTAATTATCGGCCGAATACCAATACTTCCTTTCAGTCGCGTGCTTCGGTGCGCGGCTTTTTCTGTAGAGAGCGCCGGCCGACGGTTAGAAGCTCGTTTGGGGCAGTTGACCGACCAAAACCGTTATATTTGTACTGTTGCCCACAATGTATTTTTGGTACACTGAATGAGAAGAAATTTTTCACTGGGGGAGTCAACTATGTATATCGTGCAAGTCATGACCAATAAAGGCACTGACGGCGACCTGATGGATAATGTCACCCGGGTCTACTTCATTCTTCTCGATGGCACTAAGAAACAATACATCGGCCACGAAATTGCCGGCATCATTACCGATGGCGCGCCCAAGGGTCCTTACGCGGATTTAGTAGTCGCGACCCCCTGGGAAGAAAAGAAATATGGTCCGGGGTGGCATGTGGTCAATATCGAACCGGAACCATTGGAAGGCACTAAAGTGGCTGGCATTGATGATGCCGGTTAACCAACGGTCTGCGAAAAGGCGCCTCGCATTTTTTGCGAGACGCCTTTTGTCTATCCTGGCCTGCTATTGGATGATCACATATTTCCCTTGCAGCCACTGATCGCCGCCCAGGTTGTAATACGTCTGACCGTTGATCTTCTTAGCCTTAAACACCGCCCAGCGGGTGCCGTGCTTTAATACCCGGCCCGGAATCACGCGCCCGGCACCGGTCCACATAACCACGCCGTAATTTGGCACGTAATTGATCTGGGCCACAGCCCGGAAGTCGGTGACTTCACCCTCCCCGACTGAACTGCCGCCCCCGGTGGCCGGCGGCGGGGTGCTGGCCTGGTTGAATGTGCCCTTGTTGCCGGCAACCCATTGATTGCCGCCCAAGGTAAACCAAGTCGATTCGTCGCTCAGGGTGGCTTGCTTGTAAACCGACCAGCTGGTGCCCGCGGTGAGACCTTTTAAGAAAGTCCCGTCGCCCGGCTGATTGTGCAGAATCGCACTGCTGGTCAAGCGCAGCGTCCCGGTCACATTCTGATTCCGCGTGATTGCTGGGGCTGCAGCCGGCCGCGGTTCCGTCGACACAATGGACGAAATGACCCAGAACTGCCCCGTACCGCTGGCGTTGGCCATTAGATACATTGACGTCCCATTAGTGGTCGTCGCCTGCTGAGTGATCCGGTACGCGTTGCCGTTCTCGCTGGCGCTCGTCCCTGCTTGGGTGAACCCGGCGTCGGTCAGATAGTACTTGCCGTTGGTGGCGGTACCATTGATGACACCAAGCAAGTCCACCGACTGCTGATTAGCCACAGTGTCAAAAATCGGCTGGCCCGGGTTAGCGCCATTACCGTTGTTGTTCCCGCCGCCATCATCGCTGAGGGCATCATATTTCTGCTGGACTAAGGCGGCGAACTGGTTCATATCGTAACCCCACTGCTTGAAATAACCGATGGGATCCGTATGATCTGTCCCGCCCAGCCAATCGCTGACAGCGTTGTGGGACCAAATGGTGCCCGCCCCATCATTGTCGGCCAGATCAACACCCATCCCGTATTGCTTCAATAGATAAGCAACGTAATAAGCATAATTATTGATTGACGCCGCGAAGTCTTCGTCCGAGTGCTCCCGCACCAGCTCCAGCTGGATAAACCGGGCATTGGCCGCCGGTCCAGCGCCCCAGACGCCGTAATCAGTGGGATGAACATTGATGATCCGGGAATGGTCCACGAAGGCATGCACATAGGCATACGTTGTCGGCCAAGCCCGCTGCATATAGGCAACTTCATTGTCGATCGTTGAGGTGCTGTTCGCCGTTTCGTGGATGACGATCCCCTCCGGCCGGCCCACCCCGTTACGGTAACCAAAGTATTTGGTAAACGTGGTGGGATAGGTCGTAATTTGAGGATTGGCGAAACTTTGGGCATTAATGTCTCTATTGCTCACGGCTGCATGAACGTGGTGCAGCCCGACTACTGGTGTGGTATGGGTCATGAGCGGCAAAGCAGCCGCGCTTAGGGCAGCGGCACAGGCCAAACTGACCAATGTCTTGCGAACGTGCATGGGGATTCTCCTCCTCAAAATGAATGCGCTGCAAAAGCACCGCAATAAAAGCTTAACATGTCCACCGATGGCTCACAATGGATATTGCGCACCTGTAAACAAACTGTCAAATCGCTTCCAAGCGGCGCAAGCGAGTTCGTAAAGTGGTCCGCACCGCGCGTAATGAACGAACGGGCACGCCGGTGGCGGCGGCGACCTGAGCTAGCGGGATACCCCGCAGCCAGTGGTACTCGACCACGGCCCGTTCCCGGTCCGTACCAGCCAAAGACCGCAAGGCCTGAGTAATAGCAGCCAGTTCGGTATCGCCGGCTAAAGGCAAGTTGGCCAAAGCCGCTTCGTCGTGCTCGATCCGTTCCGTCAGCCACTTCTCCCGGCGCAGTTTATCCAAGAGCAGCCAGCGGATTTTCTGATAGACCTGAGCCCGAAAGGCATCGGGGTCGGCACCCCATAATTCGGTGTGCGTATCATAGAACGCCGCATACGTCAGGATCGCGTCCTGGACCAAATCCTCCCGCTCGGCGATGCCGATGCGGTACGTCGTGTGTTTAATAGCCCCATTGATCAGCGGCATGGCCGCCAGGGCGGCAAGAAAACCAGCGTCGGTGATGGTTTCTGATGTTGTGGACAATACATTTCCTCCTCGGATAATGGATTGCCCAAGCGCTTGAGCTTCATTAGCATAGCAAGTGTTCATCATTGGACCAGCATCGTATTCTCGGCATAAAATCCTATTTTATCAAGTTTTGCTCATGTGTACTTGAAGTTTGGTCTACTTCAATTACTGGTCTAGTCCAATTTTTAGCAGGAAACTATTTTTTTCGAAAAAGGGCAAAAAAATACCGTGTCGGTAAACTCGACACGGATTTCTACGATGACAATGATGATTAGCGCAAAATAATGTACTGACTGTCGATCCACTGGTCGCCGCCAAGGTTATACCACACCCGGCCGTTGTAAATCTTCCGTTGATACAATTGCCAGCGGGTGCCATGCTGCAGATAGCGGCCAGGAATGACGTGGCCGTTATTAGTCCAGATAGCGATACCATAGCCCGGCACATAGTTGATTTGGCCTACACCGCGGAGGCTCGTGACCGATCCCGGCTGAGTCAATGTCACATCATTGCCTTGGACCCATTGATTACCGCCCAGATTGTACCAGAGCACGCCGTTCAAATTAACAGAGCGCATGGCCTTCCAGGCCGAGCCCGCTGGCAGGACTCGCCCAGTGCTGGTGCCGTTACTGGTAAAGTCATCATACACAGTGGCCCCATTAGGCCCAGCATAAATGGCGGCATTGATCGCAGTGTATTGGGTATCATATTGCGTCAAGTTCCAGTTGGTGATTACCCGATTCAGCTTGGTACCGTAGTCTGGTGCCGTGGCGTAAGTACCGGTGAGGGCGGCTGTCGCATCTTGGTAACTGGTCGTATTTTCGATCCAGGTGCCCTGATAACGTACGGGATCCCAAGAAACGCCATTGCGCAGCTTATCTGCATTGTCTTGGAAGGACGCCGTGAAATTCGGGTACTGGCGAAAGGCAGCTTGCACCGTGACGTACTTGCCCGCGTTCTTATCCCACTCCAAAGTCGGGAACGTCACCGACGCCCCATTGTAATCACCCTTGATGCCGAACAAATTGTAATACGGCGGCAGTGACAGCTGCGACGAGCCGTAACCGGATTCAAGAATGGCCTGCGCCATCATCACGGACGTGTACAGGCCATTGGGCTGGGCCGTGGCCATCGCTTGGTTGGCAATCGACAAAACGAATTGGCGCTGCTGCGCAGTGGCTAAAGTCGCCGCGGCCGTCACGGGCTGGCCGGCAGCCGCGGATGTATCCACTGCGGCATTGACCTTGACCTGCGGCACAGCGCTGGCGGTGGTGCCCACAACAGCAGCTAACGCGCCCGCGACCAATAGTTTCTTTAACTTCATTGGGCTAGTTTCCTCCTCAAGTAAACTTCCGTATTCGTGAACAAATACACGGTACAAGATAACTTTATCAGTTCACCGGGAAGCGCTCAACTGAAAAGCAGGTTTGTCACGACATTGTTAACTGATTGTCGCTTTCAAGCGGTGGACTAAATGGGCGTGACTGCGAAGACCATCGCCCAATCAACTTACAAAACCGTTAGCCCCCCACTAGGGGTTATCGGTTTAAATTTGCAACCCTTTTCGTTACGATAGAATGTAGAGATGGTACGTACCATCGCCGCTTGTGAGGGACAGGCGGTACGCATGTTCAATCTGGGGGGATTATCATGAGAAAACTCAATACACATTACTTATTGCTGACGGCATCCACCGTGATTGCCGCCCTGACCCTGATCTTCGCTGGCGGGTTCACCGTCATCGGCCATCGGGGAGAATATTTTAGCAATCGCTACGGGACTGTGGAACACACTTTCCGCTCCTACGACAACGCCTTAACGGACGGCGCGGATTGGTTGGAAATCGATTTGGAACAGTCTTCCGATGGGGTCTTGGTGATCAGTCATGACCCAACCACCAACCGGCTGTCTGGGGTCAATCACATCATCAGCCAGACGCCCTGGTCCACATTGAGCCAGCTGCCGCTGGGGAATAGCGGCGAAAAGATTCATTCATTGGAAGAACTGTTCCAGCATTACCGCAACGACCAGCGGGCCAAATTCGTCATTGAAACACGTCGGGTCAACGGACAGCTCACCCAGGAGCGAGAGCTGCTGCAGATGGTGGCCAAATACGGCATGCAGCACCGGGTCTACTACGAATCCTTCGTGGCCCCGTCGCTACAATTGATTCGTGAACTTGATCCCAGCGCGAAGACGATGCTGCTGACGAATACGAAGCATATCGTCACGCCGGAGTGGATCGCCAGCATCCGTACATCACCAGCTTTGGAACTTACTGGGATACGTTGGATGGTGCCGGGGTTAATGCAATTCATGCCGCCGGCAAGCAGGTGTACCCGTGGTTCAATACATCCGAGACCGGCGATGCCGCCCAGGACGTTATTTCTCTAGGAACCGATGGCGTGATCACCAACTGGACGTTCAAATACCGGCAGCTGCGCGGTAAGGAACCACTGCCCAAGGGGACTAAGTTCCGGGTTTCTGACAGCACCATGCTCTACGCTGGCGCTGGCGCCCACGCCGCCAATGTGTGGACATTGAATGCGGGCAGCACCTGGACAGCTTATAATCGCATCACCGACCGCGGTATTACTTGGTATGAATTAGGCGGCAATCAATGGGTCCAAGCCAAGGGCGGTGCCCTGCTGGACCCGACGCGGCGCAATCAAGTCGTCCATCAAAATGCCATCGTGAAAATTCTGCATGGAGCGGCGACGATCTTTAATACGCCGTCTGCAGGCCGAACCAGTCTGGATCGGCGGCCAGCGAAGACAGCCGTTGGCGGACGTTTGGCTATTTGTATGATGGTAAGGATGTTTGGTATCAAGTCGGCACTGGTCAGTGGATCAGTCAACACTAAAGAGTTTGAATCAATCAGCACTGGCAAATTACTGCCGGTGCTGATTTTTGCTTGCTCAAAAATAAAAAGACGTCTTCATTTTGCTCTGCCTAGTGATACGCTATACTTGTTGGTAATTAATGGTTGGCTGTCCAAAACTGATTCACCAGAGTGGTGGCATCTGAGGAGGAATTTATATGTCTATGAAGAAATCGAAGCGCTGGACACTGGCAGCGTTTCTCGCATTGTTTATTGCTTTATTCGGTTTCAATTCCGTTGCTCAAGCCACGACTTATGGGATATTCGCGGATATCTCCAGTCATCAACCGGATGATGTGGTATTCTTCAAAAATCTGGCCACTAATCAAGTTGCCGGGGTCGTCGTGAAACTAACCGAAGGCAACGGCGGCTATGCAAACGACGAAGCGGCCAACCAAATCGCGGCTGCCCAGGCGGCGGGGTTGAAAGTCAGCGTATATCACTATGCCTGGTATAACGGTGCCGATGAAGCCCGGGGCGAAGCCGACTTCTTTGCTAGTCAAGCCGCCCAGCTGGGCTTGAGCAAGGATACACTGATGGTAGATGACGTGGAAAATAGCGCCATGACCAATCCCTATGACGACACCGTGACGTTCCAAAAAGAACTGGCAAGCCTCGGTTATTCTAATCAAGCTACCTATTCCATGGCCTCCTGGTTCTGGAAAAACAAACTGCCCCGCAATTATCCGATTTGGGTCGCCAATTACGGTGTCGATCAGCCAGGTGTAGATAATGCCGCCGCGTGGCAATATACCAACAACTTCAATGGCCAGCATGTCGATATGAGCTATGATTTTTCTGGCATCTTTACCACCGGCAGCACCATCACATCCCCGCCAGCGAGCAATAATGCGGATGGCGGTTCAACGACCACGCCGCCGGTGAATCCGGACCCGCTGGCCAACACCACGCCGCCAGCCAGCATGTCAGGAATTGCGACGATCAATTACATCCCGAATTACGGGATCGCTCTGTGGAACGGCTATGGCGCGAATCGAACGTACGCTGGGCGGACCTTGCTGACCGGGACGAAATGGAAGGTGCTCGCCCAAACTTATGCGGCTGGCGAGTATTGGTACAATCTCGGCGGCAATCAGTGGATCGAGGGCCAGTACACGAATATTGATACCGGGACCATCGGGGTACCGGCCGTCAATAGCAACGGCGCGTCCAATTCCAAAGTCGTCACGATTAAGTATGTACCGAATTACGGAATCGCGTTGTGGAACGGTTACGGAACCAGCCGGCAGTATGCGGGGCGAACCCTGATGAATGCGACGAGTTGGGCGGTCTTCGGTGAAAAATATGTCGATGGCGGGTTCTGGTACAACCTGGGCGGCAATCAGTGGATCGAAGGACAATATACGACGAGTCCGAATGGATTGCCGGCGTTTGAATAATCGTCTCTGAACGATATTGAGTCTTGTTATCTATAACCAATCAGCTTCGTTCGCCGCTAAATTATCGGTTTGGACGGAGCTGTTTTTTCATCCAATCGGTTTTGGTCTATGCAGATGGGCATTGTGCATTGATAGCCAAGTGGAAAACTGATAGGCTGATATTGGTCAGCTAGTAGGGAATACCAATTTAAGGAGAGATGATTTCCATGAAGAAAACAGTTTTGACATTGCTAACCGCGGCCGCGCTGGGTATGACTGCTTTAGCACCATCTGTTCTAACTGCTGCCACTCCCGTCATGGCAGCTGTCCAAATGACTCATACGCAAGGAACAGTCCGCGTGACCGCGGCTGCCGGCGCACAGGTTTACTTGGATACCAGTTTCACCCAGCCCATTAAGGGCAAAATATTGGCTAAAAATTCCACTTGGCGGTTTTCTGAATCCTTTGGTGAAGGAAATCCAGATAATCCGATAAATGCCGGCTTTGGTTTAGGTGGCAAACAGTATGTGAAGTGGGCTGATGTGCAGACTTTAACTTCTGGTTGGCCAACCAAGGGAACCTTTATCGTCAACGTTCAAAATCATCCCGCGTGGGCAACGGTGCTTTACGATAGAAACCTGAAGCCGATTCGCTCGTTACCGGCCCAAAGCCGCTGGACGGTTTTTGGTCTCTATCAAGTATATGGTCAGGGCGGCCGGTACGTTGATCAATATTATGATCTGGGTGGTCAGCAATACGTTAAATTTGTTTCCTACTCTACGCATGATTTGAGTTCTGGCCAATTTAACGGGACATTCAAATAAGTGAATCACCCGAGGATCGATGGCCCATTGTTTGATGCATTGTGCTTAGCCGCATTATCAAACCTGCGCCGCACATGGCCGATGCCGTCAAATCGACAAGATTCCAGAAATTATCTGGGAGGAGAATAACTCATGAAGAAAACAATTTTAGCTCTGCTTACTGCTGCTCTGCTGACCGGCGGGACAATTGCTGCTCCCATGAATACGACGGTACCGACCTCCGTTGAAGCCGCCACCCTGCAAGCTGATGCGGCCATCACCCCGCTCAAGGGTACATTGCGGATCGTCTACAAACCCGGTTATGGTATTGCCCTATGGAACGGTGTGGGCAGTACCCGCAAATATGCTGGCCGAATTCTTCCAGATCAATCTAGATGGCGGTTTTACAAGGTCGCCGTCACCGGCACAGACACTTACTGGTATAATCTGGGCGGCAATCAATGGATTGAAGGCTATTGCCTGACTTTTCTAGACAGTGAAGATAATTCGTATCATATCGTTTCCCGGCGCGGCGTTGTTCGGGTTCCTGAATCGCCAAAAGGAAGCATCGTCAACTTGACGATGGACAAAGGAAATCCGCGCAGTGATCAGTCCGCATGGTACGGTTTCGTTCCATTCAAGGTTGGCTCCACTTGGCAATATTTCCACATCGCCTATCCGCGAAGCAAATACCAAAGTGTGAAATATGATCTCGGTGGCGGCCAGTGGGTCAGCAGTCTGGAAGTTGTCAAATAGTCGGTTCAATTACCCTTTCCAAGTGCTGCCTCATGATAGTTAATCAATCAGCACCCGCAGACTGCTTGGCAAAACAGTTGCGGGTGCTGTTTTACTGTTGACGGCCACTCTGAACAGATATTGGAAATTGTTATGTTCTGCACCTGTTAACGTCGCTCTCAGATTGATATACTTGTGACGAGTTCAATTCCAAAGGAGGGCTGATTGATTATGAAAAAATACGCATTCACCTTGTTGAAGAAAAAAGTCTTTGCTTTATTAGCCGCCGTGATGTTGGCTGGCGGTGCCCTGGTCGCCACAAGCGCAATTGCCCCAGTCGCGGTCCACGCCGAACAACCAGTGGAAACAAACGGCTATTATCAGGAATATCCACTCAATAAAATCGTTGCCATCGCCAAGGCGTCTGGCAGCCAAGTCTATTCTGATCCAGCGCTCACTAAACCGATCACGGGTAAGGTTTTGCCCAAGGGCAGCCGGTGGTAAACAACTCGCGAAGTCTTCTCTGTGGCCACGCCCCATTACTTCGCCTATCGTCTCGGCGGCAAGCAATATATCGATAGCACTGACGTCGTTACACCGACTAACCGTGGCGTCTTTACCGTCAATGTCCCCAATCATCCCAGCTGGGGAACTGCGGTTTATAACGACCAGCTCAAACCATTACGCATTTTGAAGGCCAAGAGCAAGTGGCAAGTCTACGATACGACTAATTTTAGTGGGATCACTTACTACGACTTGGGCGGCCATCAGTATGTGAAAGCCGGTAACGGCACCTTCGTACCGCACTATTAATTCATGGCACATAGAGGGAGAAAATCACATATGAAGAAAACAATCGTCACCCTGCTCGCCGCGTCACTCTTGGCCGGCGGCGCCGTGATCATTACCAATGATCTGGCATCAGCCCCAGTCCAAGCTGCCACTGTCACCAAGGACGGGTTCAAAATGGCGCCGCTTCTTGACGCTCAAGTCGTGGTAAACAATACCAAAGGCGCCCAAGTTTATTCTGACATCGCCATGACCAAGCCCATTCAGGGGAAAGTGCTGGCCTTTGCCTCCCGCTGGGTCGCCACCGATGCCGTGACCACCGACACCGGTTATCGCCGCGGCTTCCGGTTGGGCGGCAATCAGTATGTGAAGTTGGCCGATGCCAACTATTACACCGTCAAGGAACGCTTTAACGGCGTGTACACCGTCTCCGTGTTGAACCACCCCACTTGGGGCACTGCGGTGTACAACCGCCAGTTCAAGCCGATCCGGATTCTGCCGGACCAGAGCAGGTGGCGGGTTTACGGCAGCTACTTCCTCCACGGCAAGACTTATTTCGACTTAGGCGGTCAGCAATATATCAGTAAAGAGTACGGCGCCATGGAGGTCCTGGGCAACTGATTCATTCGAATGTCATGGAATCCTTGGCCGATGCACTGTTCACAGTGCGGCCAAGGCTTTTTTAACTCATGAGGGGAGAAATGGAATGCACGAGAAACGGAGATATTTCAAGCAATTGATGTTGAGCGGTGTGCCGTCAATATTGGCTTTTATTGGGGCGATCATCGCGCCGATGATTTGGCTCAAGCTTGCTTTCGTTGCTGCAACGGTTGGCATCTATGCGGTTGTGGCCTAGCGATGATCGACAACGATGACTTTCATGAGCGAATCGGAGCATCCGTTGAAGGGCTGAAGCGTGCCGGACTGGTTCCTAAGTCAATCAGTGTTAACGGTAAGAAAATGAAGGATGATCAGTAAAACGCACGTCTCCGAAATATCCCTAAGGCGGCCAAAATAGGTAATTCAAGCTTACGGCCTTAAAAAATATATATCGCTTTCCCACGGGCCTCCGTTGTATAATCACCAAGAAAGGAGTGAAGATTCATGGCCACGTATAATTTTACCGTCCGTTATTATGGCAAGGCATTAGACGCCCATCGTATTCCTGTTCGTGACCTTGCCCCTTCTCTACTCGCGCTATCGGAAGCCTTCCAGGAAATTCAACATATTCAGAACCCTACAGAACCGGATCTCTCGCTTGACATTCAAGCATCCGATAATGGCTCTTTTCTTGTCGATCTCATTTTAGCTAACGGACCAGATCTCCTCAACCGGGCGATGAACTTGCTCAATAGCCAACCTTCCACCGCGTTGATCAATCTAAGCGGGTATGTTGCTCTTTTTATTGATGCTGTCCAATTAATCAAAAAGTTGGCTAGGGTGTGTCTGAAAATTACTTAAGCCATACCCATATTGCTGCAACGTAAACCGCGCCCAGAAAGACATGCGCGAGCTTATCATAGCGTGTGGCTATACGCCTGAACTCCTTCATCTGGTTGAAGAAGCCTTCGATTAGATGTCGCTCCTTGTAAAGATAGAAGTCGCACGGCCAGGGGTTCACTGCATTGCTTTTGGGTGGGATTGTGTAGTATCCCTCCTGAGACGTGATGAAGTCTCGTAGCGCCTGCGTCCCGTACGCTTTGTCCGCCAGGACATTGACGCTCT
>NZ_AUEH01000042.1 GCF_000425885.1 Schleiferilactobacillus harbinensis DSM 16991 | reverse complement strand
AGCTTATCGAGCGCCGTTATGAACGGAAATCAACGATCATCACGACCAACATTGCCCTCTCCAAGTGGGGCGATACATTCGCCGACAAGACTCTGGCTAATGCCATTCTTGATCGACTGGTGCACCACTCCCGCGTGATTCGGATCAACGGCCGGTCATACCGCATGAAGGGCCATATCACAGAGCCCAAAGCGGACAAAGCACCGAATGATACTGGTTAGGCCTCTGGCCTAACTGAAGCATCACCACTAATTGGAAAGGAGAAACGCAGCTCAACTAAACCGGCAAAAAACAACATTTTCTAATCGGCAAAAAATGTCATTTTATCGTCGGCGTTGACATATCTACGATTCAAAGCACAATAGCGGGAGAAATGTTGTATTCGGCGATGAGCTAGGAATCCTGAATATTGATGCCGCATCATCCGATTATCTCGTTACGGCTGTGCTTAAATTTTTGCAGTTTAATCATGTAGAAACTGCCAAGTTGATGATTAATGGGAACCCAGTTTGAATGGAGGGCAATGACGATGACAATAAAAACATCTTGGGCAGCCAATTATGCAAACTGGTTGCAAGAACAATATCAGGTAACAGCGTTGGACGACGCGGATGAAATTACGACGCCGTTCACCAATTCGATTGGCGATGATATTCAAATCTTTGCAGTTGCCCAACCCGATGGTTCACTTGAGTTGACGGACGACGGCAATACGATTAATGACTTGCAAATGATGGGTATTAACATTCATAATCCCACGAGAAGGCAGGTGATTATGGGTATTCTTGAGCAGTATACTGTCAAGCTTCGTGACGACGAGTTAGTTGTACATGGCAAAGTCAACAACTTTCCCAGCATGAAGCAGCGCCTCTTGCAGGCAATTCTGCGCATTGACGATTTATCCCAGACCCCCGCCGAGGGACAGTAACAAGTATCTACCAACAGGAAGTTGCCTCATTTTTGCGAGACAATGACTTTGGTGGATTGCCCAATTACGTGTTGCAGGGTGGAACAGGAAATCAGTACAAGGTTGACTATGCCATTGGGGAGACAAAAGTAAAACCGTTGCGACTTATGCAAGTGATTAACAAACCAGGATTTCAACGCGTGGCTGCTGAGGGGGCAACGTTTGCTGACATTCGCAGCAATCAAGCATTGCATAATTCTGACATTCAGTTTGTTGTCATTTTTAATGACAGTGAGAGAAAGGTGTCACAGGCAACAAGCAATATTGCACGGCAGAATGCAATTGAACTCCTGCCTTGGAGTGACAAGACAGAATTATTAGCGTTACGCTGAGTACAAGTTCGAGTACCAATTGTATACGCCGTGCTGCAATCGATACCCATTTTGATGCTTACAAGCATTAGCGCTGTGCGGGCAGCTGGCGTTCTTTCTCCAACTGTCTAACCTGCTCCCGCACATCCACCCCCGGGTCCACCTGCTGGTTATTCAAGAACGTATGCGTATACGCCCGCCGGTACTGACTAGGCGTCAGTTGCAGCTTCTTCTTGAATAGCCGACTGAAATACTTCGGATCGCTGAAAAACGCCTGCTGACTCACGGAAGCGACGGGATCGTTGGTCGTCAGCAGCAAGTACCGGGCGTAGTCCAAGCGGACGGCGTTGCTGTACTCTTGGATGTTTTGGCCGGTGTCCCGCTTGAAGACCCGGGTCAAATAGCTGGCGTTCAAATGAAATTGGTCGGCGATGGCCGCCACGGTGGGCTGCTCGGCCATATGCGTGCGGATCCATTCCCGCACCTGGTTGCTAATACCCTGATGCAGCGGGTTGGCGGTCCGTTGCTGGGCGTAATCGTTGGCTAATTCAATGAACAGCATGGTGGCTTGATAATCCGCCGCGTGGGGCACGAGATACTGGCTGTGGCTGACATCCAATAATTGGTGGATGTTGACGACGGCTTTTTCTTGGACCTGTAAATGAAAAAAACGGGGCAGTGTCAGACCATTGGGTGCGCTGGGCTGGGTGTCCACCACCGCCGGCGCAACCACGTGGCCCCAGAAAAAGCTGCTTTTGGTCACCGTTTGGCGCGCCCCGACAATGGTTTCATGGGGAAAGACCGTGAGCACGTCGCCGGCTTCCAATGTGTACGGTTTGCCTGCCACCTGTAAAAACACTTGCCCGCTGAGGCCGACTAATATTTCGGTGTCCTGGCCATGGTGGTAGCGGTGGTGCTGCCAGCCGAGTTCGGCGCTGAACTCGCCACAGGGCACATAAACCAACGGGCGAGATAAATTAAAATGACAATGTTCCACGAGAAACACGCCCCCTTTCTCAATAAGTCAGATTTGTCCACTTTTCCTATCAGTATAGCAGTTCCGCTGATGCTTGAAAGCCCTTAAACTGACAGTATCAAAATGATTTTGGAGGGCCATCATGCAATTCAAGGATATCAAAGTGACGGATCCGTTTTGGACGAAGTATCGGGACATCGTGAAGACTAAGCTGATCCCATATCAGTGGTCAGTGATCAACGACGATAAGGACATCGCGATTGAGAAAGAAAACGCCGGGGCATACGATGCCGTGGAGAAGAGTCACGCGGTGGAGAACTTGAAGATCGCGGCGGGGCTGGTGAAAGGGCACTTCTATGGTTTCTGGTTCCAAGATTCCGACGTCTACAAATGGCTGGAGGCGGTGGCTTACGCGCTGCGGTACGCACCGGACGCGGAATTAGAGGGCATCGCCGACAGTTTGATCGACATTATTGCCCAGGCCCAGGAGCCGGATGGGTATTTGGATACCTACATCCAGATCGAGGCGCCGACCCATAAGTGGACCCACGTGTCATTGAGTCACGAGCTGTACGTCATGGGCCATTACATCGAAGCCGGCGTGGCGTATTACCAGACGACTGGTAATCAGAAGGCGTTGGCTATCGCAAAGAAAATGGGCGACTGTATCGACGCCAACTTTGGGCCGGAAGAAAACAAGATGCACGGCTATCCGGGCCACCCGGAAGTCGAACTCGCCTTGGCTAAATTGGCAGACGAGACGGGCGATGCGAAGTATACGCGAGTAGCCAAGTACATGATTGACCAGCGGGGGACGCACCCGAACAATTTCTTTGAGGAACAGTTAAAAAATGTCCAAACTAAGAAAATTGAAGATCCGTATTTTGGTGATGCCAGTCAGCCGGATCCGGACGCACCGTATTTTCAAAATGACGTACCCGTGCGGGACATGCAGAGTGCTGAAGGCCATGCGGTCCGGATGACGTATCTGTTAACCGGGATGGCCCATGTGGCCCGGCAGACCGGGGACGAGAGCCTGATGGCGGCCTGCCAGCGGCTGTGGGAAGATATCACTCAGCGCCAGATGTACGTGACCGGCGGGATTGGGTCGTCTGCCCCCAACGGCGAAGCCTTCACGTTTGATTACGACCTGCCCAACGATACGGCCTATGCTGAAACCTGTGCATCTTGTGCCATGGCGTTTTTCGCGAAACAAATGCGGGACGGTCGCCAGGATGCGGACTATGGCGATGTGTTGGAGCGGGAACTATACAACGGTACGATTTCCGGTATGTCGCTGGACGGGGAGCATTTCTTCTATGTTAATCCGCTGGAGGTGGATCCGGAGGCGAGTGCCAAGGATCCGATGAAGTCCCACGTCAAGGTGCAGCGGGCGGCGTGGTTCGGCTGTGCCTGCTGCCCGCCGAACCTAGCCCGGCTGGTGGCGTCAGTGGATCAGTATATTTATACGGTGACTGACGATGCCATCTATGCGGACCAGTTCATCGGCAACGAGACGACCTTCGATAACGGCGTGACGATTGCCCAATCCGGCAACTTCCCTTGGTCCGGTGAGGTGACCTTCCAAGTGCGTGCTGCGGGCAGTGTGGACACCATCCTGGCAATTCGGATCCCAGCGTGGAGCCGACACAATTATCAGGTGACCGTAGCTGGTAAGCCCTATGCCGGTGTATTGGATCATGGGTACTTGAAAATCAAGCAGACTTGGTCAGGCACGACGACGATCACTGTGTCGTTGGACATGAGTGTGCAAGAAATCCATGCCGATCACCGGATCAAAGATGACGTGGGCAAAGTCGCCATTCAGCGCGGGCCGGTGGTCTATGCCCTGGAAGAGGCGGACAACGGCAAACACTTGCAGGCTAACAGCGTAGCCGCCGATGCTCAGTTTACTGTAACAGAAGACAACAGCACGTTTGCCGTCCCCACGGTGCAGCTCACCACGACGGGGACCCATACCGATGCCGCCACTGTCCCCGGCACTTTATACGGCGCCAGCGCAACGGTCTTGACCCATGCCCAGCCGCTGGTCTTTATCCCGTATTTTGCCTGGGCCAACCGGACGCCGGGTGAAATGATGGTTTGGGTGTACCAGCACTAAATTTGCCCTGACGTGTACCAAAACATGCGGTATACTAGTGTGTGAGTGCTTTCATACTTAGAAGGAGTGTTGTACATGGCTGACATGACAGCGAACACGAAGGTTTTTGATCATTACAATGGGGACGATGTTTATGAGTATTCTTTGACCAACAAGCACGGGGTGACGCTGAGCACCTTGAGCTTTGGCGCCAATTGGTATGAGCTGCTGGTTCCGACCGCGGCAGGCAAGCAGAATCTGCTGCTGAATTTCCCCCACGTGGCGGATTATGCGGAGAAGAACCCGTACCTCTGCATGTCCATCGGCCGCACCGCGGGCCGGATCGGCAAGGGTCAGTTCACCATTAATGGTGCGGATTACCAAGTCGACCAAAACGAGGGTAAAAATGACCTGCACGGCGGTTTCCACGGCTTCAATTCCTACAATTGGGACGGCCGGATCGAAGACAACCATATTATCTTCACGAAGAATGTGACCAGTGATATGGATGGCTTCCCAGGCAACATGGCCGTGACCATCACCTATACGCTGACCGAACAGGACGAGGTGCTTATCGACTATTCTGCCAACGCGGACGCTGATACGCTGTTCAACCCGACGAACCATGCGTACTGGAATTTGAACCCCGGCGATGTCACGGTGGGCAACCACGATCTGTACATCAATAGTACGGATCGACTGACCTTGGCCGATGATAAGATTCCGACCGGTGAATTGACTCCGGTGAAGGGGACCCCGTTTGACTTCAGTCAGACGGCTTCGCTGGGCAAGGCCATTGCCAATCTGCAAGACATTCCAGAAAAGGGTATCGATGACGTTTACGTGCTGAACGACCACAAAGCGGATGAACCCGTTGCGACGTTGAGCGACCCGGACAGCGGCATCAGTGTGGATATCTTCTCTGAACGCAACGCCATCGTCTGCTTCACGGCGAACGGCTTCAAGGCGGACGAACCATATATCGGCAAGACCGGCCAGCCCCATGTCGGCGTCGCCCTGGAATCCCAGCAGGCCCCCAACGCCGTGTTTGACCCGAATTACGGCAACATTACCGTTGGTCCCAACGAAATCAAGCACGTGTACACGAAGTATCACTTCAGTTATTAAGTCAAACAGCAAAGAAAGTGCCCCGCGTACCGAGTTGCATCTCGGTGGCGGGGCACTTTTTGGCGTGGGTCAACTACATGGATTTTCCTAACGATAAGAGATCGTCGTCGTCCAGAAATGGCAGGAACGCATGCCATTCGTTCCGGTCGGCGCCGGTTTTGATCAAATGGCGCACGTGATCGGCGACGGCACTGCTGGGGGCGAAGGGTGCCAGCTTGCTTAAGCTGGGCGCCAGATCCGGATCAGCGGCCCACGTTTTGAAGTAGTAGGCAATGGCTTCGTCATCCAGGAAGGGCGCCGCATCCACAATGGCGTTGACCTCATCGGGATGTTTGGCCAGCAAGGCCTGGAGCGCTGCTGGATCGACAAAGGGGTAGAACTTGCGCCGGGCCTTGCGATCGAAGTCCGGATCAGCCCAGTGCGCTGTCAGGACTTCATTGGCCACCCGTTCGTCCATGAAGGGCAGCAGCTTAGAAAGCACCTGGCTATTTCCCGGGAAATTCGGCAGAACATATTTCTCAACGATCTTGTTCAAATCGTCATCGGCTAAGAACGGTGCTACGGCCACGACCTGTTGCAAGAAGCTCGGCGCGTCACGGTGTTTCATGAGTTGCTTAAAGAGGGCCTCATCCGAAAGAAACGGAGCGATGTCTTTCAAGTAGTCCGGCGACAGGTCCACGTCGTCGGCTTTTTCATCCACTTGGGCGGGCTTCATCACGGGGGCGAAGTCTTTCAGCGTATCCGCGTCGACCTTCGCTGTGTCGTCTTGGACGATCGTGACCTTATGGGCCGCATCCGCGGTGTTCAATAGGTCGTCCAGGGACAGATCCAAGATCTGGGAGAGATCGGCGTACTTATCGATATCGGGGACGGACTGGCCGCGCTCCCAGTTGCTGACGGCCTGGTAACTGACGCCGAGCTGGTCGGCCAGGTCATTTTGGGTCATGTTTTTGGCTTTGCGGGCCGCCGCAATTTTCTTACCAATACGGTTGGCATCGAAGATAATCATGGGATATTCCTGCTTTCTGAATTGTTGTGCAGCCGGTGTTCGCTGGCTGTTGGCTATACTGTACCGCCGGCAGGAGCACTTGCCTATCAACCAGTGCTTGAGTTGATCAATGGGCTTTCTCAACTGACGCTTGAGGGCTATGATTAAGGACAAGGATAGCAGAAAGGAAGCTGATAGCAATGGCGATCATCACCGTATGGCGACAGGAATTCTCCGATTACCGGCACATCCACAACATCAATGCGACGGAGGAACAGACCGTCCGGATCTATATGCCCTGGCCAGGGCATTCGGTACGGTTTCAACTGACTGCCGAGTTCGATGAAGTGCCGATCCATGTGCGGGCGATGTCCGTGTCCCGGGGCGACGATATGCCCCTGCCGGTGACGGTGGGCGGTCGGGATCGGTTCGACGTGCTGCCGCGGCTGACCCGCTGGACGGATTGGGTGGATCTGAATTTGGCCGGCGGCGAGTGGCTGACAATTTATATCCACGCCACCAACCACACGATTCGTACGCTGGGCAGTGTCAGTGCCACCAACCTGATCGATCCCGGCCAAGCTGAGGCGGACGAGCGGTTTTTCGGCGTCAACGCGGTGCAGGCGGCGGTGGATGTGGATCAGCCGGTGCGGCGGTTGGTGTTCTTTGGCGACTCACTGACCAACATGAGCCGGTTCTCGGCGCCGCTGGCGCGGAAACTGGTGAAGCGGGGCATCGTGACCGCCAACCATGGCATTTCCGGCAACCGGCTGCTGTATCCCGGGCACGGTTTATCCCCATGGGTGCATAGTTTTGGCGAAGCCGGGATTCGGCGGATCGACCATCTGTTGGTCACAGAACCGCCGGCGATGCTGCTGTTTATGGAAGGATTGAACGATTTGCTGCATCCGGGCACCGAGAGTCCCGCCCGAGAACTGCCCAGCGCGGCGGGATTGAACCAGGGAATCGACGCGGTGGCGGCGAAATGTGCGGATCGTCACGTGACTTTCATCCCCATGACCATCACGCCTTTCGGCCAGAGCCAGCTCAGCGGGATTGAGGCGTGGAGTCCGGAGAAAGAAAAGATTCGCCAAGCCGTGAATGACCACATTCGCAGTTTCCCGTATGCCATTGATTTAGCCAGTCAGGTTGCGAGTACCGCTGACAGCAGCGTCCTGGACGCCGTGTACGATCGCGGAGACCATATTCACTTTTCTGTTCCCGGCGGGCGCGAAGCGGCCAAGTTCCTTTACGCCGACCTGCGCAAGCAGAAACTTGTTTAACATTTTCATGCGGTAGTGGACTTTTTTCAGTGGACCGTCTATCATAATAGATGACATAGATTTGAAATCTAGATGATCAACAATCTGCTGGAGGTGCCAAATTGGAAACTCATCACGTATCCCGTTACCGTATCCACTATGAAGTGAAGAACGCCGTCTCCCATGGGGTCTGGTTTCTAGTCAGTATTTGGCTGGTTACTGCCCTCTGGCTGCGGGCGGGGGCCCATCACGCCGGACCGCTGGAAATGACTGCCTTAGTGATCTACGGGGTGACCTTGCTCAACCTGTTTCTGGCGTCCACGATGTGTCATGCCATGGCATTCACCAAGGCAGCCCGGATCTTCCAGATCCTGGACCACTCGGGAATCTACTTATTTATTGCCGGGACTTACACGGCATACACACTGGTCGCGATTGGCGGCGTCACCGGTTGGGTCATGCTGGCCATCGAATGGTTCTGCGCCATTGCCGGCATCGTGATCCACGTGGTCAGCGGCAATCCCCACCAGAATATTGAGACGCTACTCTACATTATTATGGGCTGGCTCTGCATCGCCGCCGCCCCGACACTGTGGCGGACGTTGGGTCCAGTGGGCTTCTGGTTCCTGGTCTCTGGCGGGGTAGTCTTTACCCTGGGGGCTGGGATCTATAGTATTAAGAAACTTAAGGAAGGCCATTTTATCTGGCATTTCTTGGTGATCATTGCCAGTACGTTGATGTATGTATCGATTTACTGGTTAGTATAATGATGAGCCGCTCAGCGATGGGCGGCTTTTTTCGTACATTGAGATTGTTCTTATTGTACGCTTATGCTATCTTTAGGAAAACTTATCGTACAAGCGAAAAGAGGAATCAGCATGAAACAGGAAACGAGCCCCAAGGCCATCACGATGAACATCCTGAATGGCCTATCAGTCGGCATCATTGTAGCCCTGGTGCCGGGGGCGCTGCTCAATGCCCTGGTCAAATTAGTCTTGCCGGTGGCCCCATGGCTCAGTGTGGTGACCCAGATGACGGGGATCGCGCAAACGATGCTGCCGGTGTTGGCGGCGGTCTGTGTGGGGATGATGGCTAAATTTTCACCCATTCAAACCGGGTCATTGGCGTTGGCCGCCATTGTCGGCGCGGGCAACATCCACGCCACCAAGGCCGGCATGGCCATTGCCGGCACGGGCGATGTCATTAACACCGCACTGACCATTGCTGTCGGCTACCTGCTGATCTTACTCTTGGGTCAGCGGCTCAAAGCCTACACGATTCTGCTGATTCCCAGTATTGTCTTGATCGTGGGCGGCGGGATCGGACTGTTGACGTATGGGCCGGTGACCAGCGTGACCAAGTTTATCGGTCAATTGGTTGAACAGCTGACGACGCTGCAGCCCATCCTCATGGGTATCTTGATGGGCATGGCATTTGCGCTCCTTATTGTGTCGCCTATTAGTACGGTGGGCATCGCGACGGCCATCAATCTCAGCGGGATTGCGTCCGGCTCCGCGAATCTGGGCATCGTTGCCGCTGGCTTTGCTCTGGCCATCTACGGATGGCGCGCCAATTCCGTGGGGACTTCCATCGCCCATTTCTTGGGTTCGCCCAAGATGCAGATGGCGAACCTGCTGGCTAAGCCCAAGCTGCTGCTGCCGCTGGTCTTGAATGCCGGCATCCTTGGCGGTTTAGGCGCGCTGTGGCAAGTTAAAGGAACACCGATGAGCGCTGGTTTCGGTTTTTCTGGTTTGGTCGGGCCCTTGGCGGCGCTGGAAGGATACGGCACCCCCAATGCGATGACCATTCTGCTGATTATCGTGCTGTTCTTGGTGCTGCCGGTGGTGCTGGGGATTGCCAGCAATTTCGTGTTTACCCAGGTGCTGCATTATCAAACGGCGGAGGATTATGCGCTGCATTACGAATAAGATGTGTATCAGAAAAGGCCTCAACTGGGGAACCAGTTCGGGCCTTTTTCGCTACCCAACGGCTTGGATAGCGGCCGGTATTGCGTTAACTTTCTCTAACCGCTGATCATGCAGCGTATATTCAGTGAACCCATACTTGGCCAGCAAGTCTGAATCAAGATGGTGCGCGCTCTCAATAATGGTCAGCGGCAGCGCGTAGAGCAATTCGCGAATCGCCCGACTGTTTTCATCGTCCAGGCCGGCAGTGATTTCATCCAACAGCAGGACTGACTTGTGCTGCAGCAAGGCTCGGGCAATCACCAAGCGCTGCTTCTGGCCGCCGGAGACATCGCTGCTGTCCGGGTTAATTTGGCGGTTTAATGGATCCGGCCCGAGTTCGGTGAGCAGTTGGACGTCGGCGAGGGCTTGGCGGACAGCGGCGTCGGGCACGGTGGCATCGTGCAGCGTGAGGTTATCGCGCACGGTCCCGGCAAAGAGCCACGGCTCTTGGGCGACATAAGCCACTGCCGTTGGGGCAGCGGGCCGACCGGCCAATAACACTTGGCCGCTGGTTGGTGCTTGCCAGCCGGCGAGGAGGTTCAGCACCGATGTTTTCCCAATACCGGAGGGACCGGTGATCAATATTTTTGCCCGGGCTGGAATGGTGAGTGTGGTCGGCACCAAAATCGAATGGTCGGGACCATAGTCCAAGCTGGCTTGCCGCAAAGCGTAGGCGGCTTGATCGGCGGGGAGGACAGCGGTGGTGGTATCGGCAAAGGGCCGCGGCTGCGCCGGTAAATTTCTCAATTCCCGGGTACTGGCCAGCTGCCCCCATTGCTGCATGACCGCCTCAATGTTCTGGACGGCATTATTGGCGGTCAGCGACAGGGTGAGCAAAATGCCCAAAGTAATGCCATACCCGCCGTGGGTCATGAGCCAAAAGCCGATGCCCCAGGGGCCGACCAGAGAAAGGATCACCGTTAACAAAGCACCATACTGGATGGTCCATTGCAGATTGCCCTGCCGCTGGAAAGTGCGTTCGCTATGCTGCAACGCGTGCCGGACTGGCGCGAACATCGTCTTTTGCGCGGCCGCTTGGACGATGTCCCGCCGGCCGGTCAGCCAATCGGTGCCCGCTTGCATGGTCTGGTCATTGGCTTGGCTCCACTGCTTGCCGATCGCTGCCAGCCGATTTTTGCCTAGCAGCATGGGAATCGCGTTCAAGACGGAGAAAGCAACAAAGACGAGGCCCATGAGCCAGTGCACCCGGAGCACGAAGACGGTGGAAATAACCGCGGCAATGCTGCTTTCGGTAATGCCCGACAGGACCCGGAAGTAGCGGTTCTCAATTTGCCCGGCATCATTCGTGATGTGGTTCAAGCCTTTGCTGGTCTGTTCACCGGTTTGAAAGCTGGTGATCAGCATCGCGGCCTTCAGCTGAATGTTCAAGTGCTTGACGGCGGCATTGACCAGCATTTGTTCAAAATAAAGGCCCGTATACGTGGTGAAATAGAGGCCGGCGGCCATGACGAGAAAACGGGTTAATTGGCCGCTATTTGCGTTCACCAGACTGGGGAAACCGCCCAAGACGATCCCATTTACCAGCCCTTCAAAGCTGCCGATGACCATGGTCCCCAGCAGCAGGATCAGAATTTGCTTTGGTATGTTTTTAAGTACCCACCGGATATTGATTGTCATCGAAAACACGCTCCCTAGCTATTTGATGAGTCAAGCATAGCTGGTAATAGTGCATTGATTCCGATGAGTGACATAAATGTCACGGGTTTGCCGTAAACCGCTGGGGCACACTGATCTCAGTCCATAACTTTCTAACCGTTGCAAGTCATCTCTCTTAGTTTTCTCTGCTATACTGTGGATAGTTCCAAGAAAACGCACACTGCAAAGAAAAGAGTGGATGTTATGCAAGCCATTATTACCGTCGTCGGCCAGGATAAGGTCGGCATCGTGGCCGGCGTCAGCTCCAAGCTGGCGGCCATGCACATTAATATATTGGATATTTCCCAGACCATTATGGAGGGCAGTTTCACGATGATGCTGCTGGGCGGCCTGCCGGAAGATGCCGACTTCAAGGCGGTCCAGCAAGCCCTTACCGATTTTGGCACCCAGCAGGATCTGACCATTCGCATCCAGCGTCAAGAGATTTTTGACGCCATGTCGTCATTGTAGGAGCCGGCCCATGGAACAACAGAAGATAATTGATACCATTCAGATGATCAGTGAAGAAAAGCTGGATATCCGCACCATTACGATGGGCATTTCTTTACTGGATTGTATTACCGGCGATACCCGGGCCACGGCGGAACGGATATACGAAAAGATCATGCATAAGGCCGCTCACCTCGTGCAAGTGGCGGATGAGATTGAGACTGAATACGGCATTCCCATCGTTAACAAGCGGATCAGTATCACCCCGGTGGCCATGCTGGCCGGGGCCGACCCGCATCCGGACTTCCGCTTGATTGCCCGGCGGCTGGATGATGCCGCCAAGGCGCTGGGGGTGGACTTTATCGGCGGATACTCGGCGACGGTTCAGTCCGGCATCACGCCGGCGGAAGAGAACTTGATGCGCTCCATGCCGGAAGCGCTGAGCATGACCGACCGGGTCTGCGGGTCCGTCAACATCGGTTCGACCAAAGCCGGCATGAACATGGATGCCGTGAAGATTATGGGGCAAGTAATCAAAGACCTCAGTGCCACTGGCGCGACCAATGCGATGAAGCTGGTCGTTTTCTGCAACGCTGTGGAGGACAATCCGTTCATGGCCGGTGCATTCTGGGGTGTTTCCGAAGGTGATACGGCGATCAATACCGGCGTTTCTGGGCCCGGTGTCGTGCAGCGGGCGTTAGCCCAAGTACCTGAAGCCGATTTTGCCCAAGTATGCGAAACGATTAAACAGACGGCCTTCAAGGTGTCCCGGATGGGCCAGTTTGTCGGCAAAATTGCTGCCGAACGGCTGCATGTCCCGTTTAATATTGTGGATCTATCACTGGCGCCGACCCCGGCTCCTGGCGACTCCGTGGCTGAGATTCTGGAGACCATGGGGCTGGGTTCCGTTGGTGCCCCCGGGACTACCGCCGCTTTGGCTCTGCTCAACGATGCCGTGAAGAAAGGCGGCATCATGGCGGCCGAACGGGTCGGCGGGTTATCTGGCGCCTTCATTCCTGTTTCAGAAGACGGCCGCATGATCGAAGCGGCGGCAGCGGGGCAGATCACGGTGGAAAAATTGGAAGCCATGACCGCAGTGTGTTCCGTTGGCTTGGACATGGTCGCGATTCCCGGCGACACGCCAGCCAGCAGTGTCAGCGGCATGATTGCGGACGAAGCAGCGATCGGGATGATCAACGCCAAGACTACGGCGGTACGGCTGATTGCCGTGCCCGGCAGCCAAGTCGGGGATATGATGGAATTCGGCGGGATCTTTGGCCGGGCCCCTGTGATGGCCGTCAATTCGGCGTCGTCGGCCCAGTTCATTGCTCGGGGCGGGCACATTCCGGCGCCGATTCATTCGTTCAAAAATTAATCACAATAATTTGGCTCCTTTGCGTATCTAGCTTATGCAGAAGTAGAAGGGATGACCAGAAATGGAGAGACCAGATGACTTAGATCAGCAAATACACGACTTACGGGAGAAACTGGAGTCGCTGCAAGCCGCCTCGGACCAGCGGATGACGGCTTATCTGCACAGCCAAGGAATTTATACCCTGACCCAGTTGCGGGAGAAACTCGGTGAACCGCATGGACCGACCCCGCCAGCCCTATCAGAAACGCCGCCGGCAGCGCCCGCGACTCCGGTTGCCCCGGCAGTTGAGAGCGATGCGGCGCCAGCGCCGAACAAACCGGCCGCACCCGCTGCACCGCGGCCGGCTCCGACCGACTTATCTTTTAATGCGTTACTGCTGCAGGTACCGCTCATGGCGAAAACCATCCGCCAGATCGTGACGATCGTGGAAGAGCGCACGGCCCACCGCTTCCCCCGGGATTTACAGCGAACGCTTTTCTTCACTAAAGACTTCGATCTGCCGTTATTCACGTATATTAAAAACAACATCCTGTCCGATTATGATCCGGGGCAAGACGTCACAATGACTGGGCCGCAGCTGCAGGCCGCCCTGACTTATGCCGCCCATGCCAATGATCGGGACGACGGCAGCGACGACGCACCGGCCAAGGAGAAAACCGCGCTGGCGGCAAAGCAGGGCACACCGGCGCCGCAACCGGCCGTGTCCACGCCGTTATCGGCGCTGCGGTCAGTGGAAACCACGCCCCTGCAGATGACCAGCATCACCCGGCCGGCCCCGGCGCCGCGCAGACCCCTGGCGAATCCCCGGGCCCTCGTGGAACGCAAACTCGCTGGGGCCACCGCGGGCGGCCGCTACATCAGCGAATCGCTGGTCCGTACGCTGCACTTGAGCGGTGGTGAAACAGTGGAGATCGTGCCCAAAGAAGGGGACGACCTGCCGTATTTCAAGATTCTCAAACCGGCTGATAGCAGCTATCATGCCCCGATCCACCGCTTGACGTTCATCCCGGCCGAAGAGGACGAGAACGGCCAGCTGGTATTGAAGCACGCCTATACCCAAGCACCGCTGGTGGATCCGGGTACCGGCGAGACCTTCGAATTCATCGTTGATCCCCACCGCTATCCGCTGCTCCATGCCGGTCAGCTCGTGGATTTCGCCTGGTACGAAGGGCAGGACCCGCGGGCCGGCAAGATCTACTGGATCCATCCGTTGGAAGAAAGCGCACCGCTGGCGCCGCGGCCGGTTAGTACGCCAGTCAAAAAGGCCGTCAAAAAGCCGGTTGAAGAACCAGCGGAGGCGGAGAAAGCCGCGGAAAGCGAAACGCTGCAGTTTGATCTCAATGGCGGTACCGTCCTCATTGTCGGCGCCCCGAAACATGACGGCAACGTCATTGCCATGCTCAAACAGCACGGCGGTCAGCTGACCCATTTTGATGCCAAGAGCAACGCTTATAGCCAGCTGCCGACCATGATCCGCCATGCGGACTACGTTATTTTGATTCCCACCGCCGCCTCGCACCATTCCACGCAGACAGCCGTTTCCTTAGCCAAGCGTTACGAACGGCCCTTTGCCGTGGCCAATACGCTGTCCGTGGTCAACGTCGAACGTGCGGTTTACCGCGCGGTGAACGGCTTGCCGGCCCGGTCCGTCAGCCAGCAGGATACGTATCTGGAGTCCGCCGCGGGCGCGGAACAGAACTGATTAGCCAATCAGGCAATCTTTCCAAGCGGAAGGATTGCCTTTCTTGTAACTGCTATATTACAATGGTGGTGAGTAAGAAAACGGGTACACACACGAGGAGTGGACGGCTATGCCGATGATGAATCAGCAGGATGAGGCCTATGAAGGGCTGAAAACGATGGTGTTAACGATGCAGCTGAAACCAGGGGAGAAAATCGACAAGCATCGCTTGGAAGACAAGCTTGGTATTGGGATCACACCGATTCGAGAAGCCATTATTCGCTTGCGCCGGGAAGGGCTGTTCAATGTTATCGCCCAAAGCGGTACGTACGTCGCCAAGATTGATCTGGATACCCTTTCCCAAGGGCGGTACGCGCGGATGAATATTGAACGCAGTGTGACCGCCGATGCGGTCAAAATTATCTCCGCCGATGATATTACGGAGCTGGAACGGCTATTGCAGATGCAGTCGCTATACCTGCGTTCCGGCGATTACGATAAGTTCTTTCAAGCGGATGAAGATTTCCATGAACTATTCTACAAGGTGACGGATAAAGAGTTCATCTGGCACTGGCTGCGGCTGCTGAATCTCCAATTTGACCGCTTCCGCTACCTGCGCCTGGAACTGCCCGGTTTGGAGTGGGATAAGATCTTGAATCAGCATAAAGAGATCGTCGCCCGGATCAAGGCCCAAGACGCCGCCGGTGCCGCCGATTTAGTCGTTGACCACCTGCACATGGTGGACGATGACGTGAAGATCGTGCTCGCCGCGTATCCGGAATATTTCGCGCCGCAAGCAGCGGCTCAACCGGAAGTGACGCAGTAATGCAAAAAGCAGCGAATCGGCCGAGGGTCAATTCGCTGCTTATTTATGTCAGATGATTTCTGCGCCAAACGGGACGAGGGCGAGCTTGGCCAGTTTGAAATGCTGCTGACCAAAGGGAATGCCAATAATCGTGATCGACAGCAGCAGGCCCCACAGCAAGTGGTTCAAAGCCAGTTCCAGTCCGCCGAAGATCAGCCACAGAATATTCAGGATCAGGCTGCCAGTCCGGTTGGACGGCACGACTTCTTTGCCAAACGGCCACAGGGACAGCCCGGCAATCTTGAAACACTGCAGACCGATGGGAATGCCGACGATCGTGATGCACCAGACACAGCCCACCAGGAACCAGCCGATGGCGGAGAGAAAACCGCCGAAAATGAACCATAGAATATTACCTAGACAGCCCATGCCGTCACCTATCCTTTCTGATATAAAAAACCGGAACAGCCAGCAATGGCGTTCCGGTTTAGTGAGTGGAGCCTAACGGACTTGAACCGTCGACCTCTTACATGCGAAGCAAGCGCTCTCCCAGCTGAGCTAAGGCCCCAAAAGCACTTGACTATAATACCGCGAATGGCCGGCACCCGTCAAGGGCTAACCGCCAATCAGCGGCTCTCGGTGAAGTAGTCGGGATAGGCGTCGCGCACCACTTGCACGTCGTCATCCACTATGTGCAGGTACTCGGTGATGACGGCGTGGTCCTCTTTCTTCGCGGGCAGGACGACAATCCGTCCCCGAATGGGTCGATTTCTATATAAAACGACGCCTACACGAACATAAACTGGATGCTTGGAGGCTGCGCTCTTACCTACGGGTTTTGCGCGATGGCCCGGACGAAGATCAATGGGAGCGGCAGGAACCGGCAGATGCTCGGGTCATGCTGCTGGCGACCACCCACATGACCTTGACAGACGACTATATTGCTAAAAAACTGCAGGAACAAGCGATCGATGAAGCGTAACACCCATCAAAGAGGCAGGTGATGCAGTCCATTGGGGCAGCATTGGTGTTGTTACGTGCTTAAATAAGGCCAGCAGTAGTGTTGTTAATCGATCAATGTAATCGCTTCAAATAATGTGCAAAAGACCTTTCATATTGGGCTGAAAGGTGTTATTGTTAAACTGATATATCAGTAAAAAGGAAAATCAAATTAACGGAGGTTTTCTATTGTGGTTAAACTGACCGACGATTATCAACAAAACGCCCAGGCGTTCAAAGCGGCCGGCATCGCGGTCCCGCAATTCGATCAGACGGCGATGAAGGCGGCAACGGATCAACACCCTGTCTGGGTCCACTTCGGCGGCGGCAATTTGTTCCGCTGCTTCCATGCGAAGATTGCCCAAGATCTGCTGAACAGCGGCGACTTGCAGAGCGGGGTGATCGTGGCGGAAACCTATGACGGCGACGTGCCCAAGGACATATACAAGCCCTATAAGAACCGGGTGCTGCAGGTGGTCATGGCGCCCGATGGCAGTTTGGACAAGACACTGATTGCCAGTGTGGCCCATGCCATTTACTATAACCGCGACGACGAATTCGGCTGGCAGACGCTGAAGGATGTTTTTGAACAACCGTCCCTGCAGCTGATAACCCTGTCGATCACCGAAAAGGGGTATGCCCTGCATGACATGAACGGCAACCTGACGGAACAAGCCAAATACGACATCACCCACGGTCCGGAAGTGGCCCAGACGAATATGGGGGCCATTGCCCGGCTGCTCTTTGCCCGCTACCAGAGCGGGGCGTTGCCGATTGCTATGGTCAGCACGGACAATTTCTCGGAGAATGGCCAGCGTTTCCAGGATGGCATTTTGACCATCGCTAAGGGCTGGGTCGACAACGATTACGTGCCCCAAGACTTCGTTGATTATTTGAGCGATCCTAAGCAGGTCAGCTTCCCCTGGAGCATGATCGACCGAATCACGCCGAACCCGGCCCAGAGTGTTGCCGACAAACTGCGTCAGGAAGGCTTTGAAGATACCACCATCGTGCATACGGCCAAGCACACCAATATTGCCCCCTTCGGCAACACCGAGGAGACCCACTATCTGGTCATTGAAGACAGCTTTCCCAATGGCCGGCCAGCATTGGAAAAGGCCGGCGTGATGCTGACAGATCGGGAGACAGTCAACGACGCCGACCAGATGAAGGTCACGGCCTGCTTGAACCCGCTGCATACGGCGCTGGCCATTTTCGGCAATCTGCTGGGCTATACGTCCATCGCGGCCGAAATGGAGAACAAGGATCTGGTCGCGCTGATCAAGCGGCTAGGCTATCAAGAGGACCTGCCGGTGGTCAAGGATCCCAAGATCATCAATCCCAAGGAGTTCCTGGATACTTTGCTGACCAAGCGGCTGCCGAATCAGAATATTCCGGATACGCCCCAACGGATCGCCAGCGATACATCACAGAAGATTCCGGTCCGTTATGGCGTCACGATTCAGCACTATGTCGATCAAGGTGGGGACGCCGTACAGCAACTCGTTGCCATTCCGTTTATCTTGGCTGGCTGGTGCCGTTATCTGCTGGCTGTTAATGACCAAGGTGAGGCTTTTGAGCCAAGCCGCGATCCATTGCTGAAGGACCTCCAGGCCCAACTGGGCAGCTTGAAGCTGGGGTACACCGGTGACGTGCATGCTGCCTTGCAGCCGATTTTGAGCAACAAACAGATCTTTGGCAACGATCTCTATGCGATTGGCTTGGGGGATAAAGTAGAAGCCAACTTCAAACAGCTGATCACTGGCCCGGGCGCTGTTGCCAAAGCGCTGCACGCATTGAATGAGGAGGAAGATTAAATGCAGAACATGGGATTCCGCTGGTATGGATCAAAGGATGATAATATCACCCTGAAGCAGATCCGCCAGATTCCGGGTACGACCCAAGTGGTCGGCGCGCTATTCGACGTGCCGGTGGGAGAAGTGTGGCCCAAGAGCGAGATCGCCGCTTTAAAGAAGCAAGTTGAAGCCGCTGGGTTGAAGCTGGAAGTCATCGAGTCCGTTAACATCCACGATGACATCAAGATCGGTTTGCCCACCCGGGACCGCTACATTGAGAATTACAAAGAGACCATCAAGAACCTGGCCGCTTATGGTATTAAGGTGATCTGCTACAATTTCATGCCGATCTTCGACTGGCTGCGGACCGATCTCCATTATCCGCTGCCCGACGGCAGTAACGATATGGCCTTCCAACAGGACAAATTGAAGCCGAATCCCCAAGATATCATTGACTCAGTGCGCAACGACTCCGAAGGCTATGTCTTGCCAGGTTGGGAACCAGAACGCTTGGATACGATTGCGCACTTGTTTAAAGCCTATGCCGGCGTTGACGAACGCAAACTGCGGGAGAATATGAAGTACTTCTTGGATGCAATTATCCCCACCTGCGAGAGTTACGGCGTGCGCATGGCCATGCACCCGGACGATCCGCCCCGGGAATTGTTCGGCCTGCCGCGGGTGTACAAGAACGCTGAGGACATGCGCATCATCGAAGGGATGCACGAGTCCCCATATAATGGTTTCACCATTTGCACCGGCAGCCTGGGGGAGAATCCGAAGAACGACGTCCCAGCGATCATTCGCGAGTTCGTGAAGAAAGACCGCGCGCCGTTTATCCATGCCCGGAATATTAAGTTTATGAACGCCCAAGGCGACTTCCACGAATCCGCCCACCTATCCTCTGAGGGCAGCTTAGACATGTACGAGATCATGAAGGCCCTTTACGATACCCACTTCGACGGCTATATCCGGCCGGATCACGGGCGCAATATTTGGGGTGAAAATGGCCGGCCCGGGTATGGTCTGTACGACCGGGCGCTGGGTATCACCTATTTGAACGGATTATGGGAAGCAATCGAGAAAGGAAATAAGTAACATGGCCTTTTTAGATGATGATTTCTTACTGACCAACGCTCCAGCAAAGACGCTGTTCCATCAGTATGCGGACGGGCTGCCGATCATCGATTTCCACTGTCATTTGAATCCTCAGGAAATCTACGAGAACAAGCCCTTTAAGAACATGACCCGGATCTGGATCAACGAGGGTACTTACGGCGATCACTATAAGTGGCGCCTGGAGCGGGCCAACGGGGTGCCGGAGAAGCTGATCACCGGGGACGGCGACGACTACGACAAGTTCTTGGCCTGGGCGGACACGATGGCCCAAGCTTTCGGCAACCCGGTCTTCGAATGGACCCACTTGGAGTTGAAGCGGTACTTCGGGATTAATGACGTCTTGAACCGTCACACCGCACCGCTGATTTGGGAGCAGGCCAACAAGCTGTTAGCGACACCGGCCTTCAAGCCCCGGGCGCTGATCAAGAACAGCAACGTCCAAGTCGTCTGCACCACCGATGATCCGGCCTCTGATCTGCATTATCACCAATTGCTCAAGCAAGAGGAGGCGGCTAATGGGTTCAAAGTTTTGCCCGCCATGCGGCCAGATAAGCTGGTGCACATTGAAGCCGCTGGGTTTGGTGATTATCTGCGCGAATTGGGCCAGCAGGCCCAGATTCAGATTGGCTCGTTCGCCGCGTTGCAGACAGTGCTGGAGCAGCGGTTCCAGTACTTTGCAGAAGTCGGCGGCCGGCTGTCTGACCATGGCTTGGACCGGTTCCGCTTTGTCGAAGCCAGTGCCGACGAACTGGATCGAATTTTGATGAAGGGCGTGCAGAATCAGCCGCTGACGAGTAAAGAACTGGATCAGTACCGAACAATGCTGATTGAAACACTGATGCGCTTGAACAAACGCTTCAACTGGACGATGCAGTTCCACGTGAATGCCGCGCGAAATCTGAGCCTGCCCGGATTTAAGGCCACTGGCGCGGATACCGGCTACGATGCGATGGGTACGCAACCGGATATCGTGGCGGAGTTCACCAAGCTGTTCACCGTAATGGATAACACTGGCGAAATGCCGAAGGTAATTTTCTATTCCTTGAACCCCAATGATTGGCTGGAAGCGGCCACAATGATGCAATCCTTCGGCGGCCAGGGCGATGTCCAGCACTTGCAGCTGGGGGCGGCGTGGTGGTTCAACGACACCGCCGAGGGCATGACTCAGCAGTTGCGAACCTATGCAGAGCAAAGCCTGCTGCCGCACTTTGTCGGAATGCTGACAGATTCCCGCTCGTTCCTGTCCTACCCGCGGCATGAATACTTCCGCCGCGTGCTGTGCAATTTCTACGGCCAGCTGATTGAACAGGGTCGGGTGCCGGATGATCTGGCAACCATTGGCCAAGTGGTGCAAAATATCAGTTACTACAATGCGCGCCGGTATTTTGGATTCTTCGATAATTGATTAATCTTGCTGGCAGACGGCCCGCGGGTGGGAAAAACTTTTCCTGCCCGAAGGCCGTCTTTGCTGTATTCAGCCGTTTTCAATGGACAATCACGGTAATTTGCCCATTGCAAGAAAGCGGATACAGAGATAGACTGGTAATTGTGTAAGGATGAGCTAATTGGGCTGATCACTTTTGGAAGAGGGGTTAATAATGGCAGAACGCAGTTATGATTTTTTGATGCCCAGTGTCAACTTTTTTGGACCCGGTGTCATTCATAAAGTAGGGGAACGCGCCAAGATTCTCGGCATGAAGAAGCCGGTGATCGTTACCGACAAGTTCTTGGAAACAATGAAGGACGGGGCGGTCCAGCAAGCTTTGCAGTCCTTGACTGAAGCGGGCGTGGATTATGTGATCTATAACGGGGTGGAACCGAATCCGAAGATTCGCAACATTCAAGAAGTGAAGAAACTTTACTTACAGTCAGGCGCCGACTCGATCATCACGATTGGCGGCGGTTCTGCCCATGATACCGGTAAGGGTGCCGGCATCATCCTGACCAATGGGGACGACATCACCAAGCTGGCGGGGATCGAGACGCTGGACAATGCCCTGCCGCCGCTGATTGCCGTAAACACGACCGCCGGTACGGGGTCCGAGCTGACCCGTCATGCCGTGATCACCAACGAACAGACGCACTTGAAGTTCGTCGTCGTATCGTGGCGCAATATTCCGCTGGTCTCTTTTAACGACCCGACGCTGATGCTGGACGTACCGCCGGCATTGACCGCCGCCACCGGGATGGATGCTTTTGATCAAGCCATTGAGCCCTATGTGTCAGTGGACCGTAATCCGATCACCGATGCCCAATGTATCCAGGCCATTCAGCTGATTGAGGGCTCCTTGCGGGAAGCCGTGGCCAATGGGCATAATCTGGATGCCCGGACCAAGATGGTAGAGGCCGAAATGCTGGCCGGGATGGCGTTCAATAACGCCAACTTAGGCTACGTCCACGCCATGGCCCATCAACTGGGCGGTCAGTACGACGCGCCCCACGGTGTGTGCTGTGCCTTGCTGCTGCCGTATGTGGAGCAATACAACATTATTGCCTGCCCGGAACGGTTCGCTGAATTGGCAGACATTATGGGTGAAAATACGGCGGGGTTATCCACCCGCGATGCCGCCGAGTTGGCCATCAAAGCCATGAAGCAGATGTCTGAAGACGTTGGGATTCCGAAGTCAATCAAGGATATTGGCGCGAAGCCAGAGGACTTTGAGTTGATGGCGGAAAATGCGTTGAAGGATGGCAATGCGTTCTCTAACCCGCGTAAAGGGACGAAGCAGGATATTATTGATATTTTCCAAGCGGCGTACGACGCAGAATAAAGTATTGAGATGGCTGAAAATGGCACTTGCCTTGGGACAGGTGCCATTTTTGCATGCGATAATGGATTTGCGCAGAAACCCGGCAAGCGTGTTATGGTAAAGATGACAACGATTGGATTAAGATCATCAAATGGGGGTTATTTCGAATGGTAAAACTAACCGACGACTATCGCCGCGATGCCCGCTTATTCAAGGATGCCGGCATCACTGTCCCGCAATACGACCAAGCTGCCATGAAGGCGGCCACAGATGCTCATCCGGTATGGGTACACTTCGGCGGCGGTAATTTATTCCGTTGTTTTCACGCAAAAGTTGCCCAAGATCTGTTAGACAGCGGTGACCTGCAAAGCGGCATTATTGTGGCGACTACTCACAGCGCCACGATTCCCAAAACAATTTATGCGCCCTATGAGAATCGGATGCTGCAAGTGATCGTGGCGCCCGACGGCAGCATGGAGAAGAATCTGATTGCTAGTGTCGCCCATGCTCTGTACTACAATCGAGCCGATCCGTTCGGCTGGTTCGTGCTTCGGGCCATTTTTGAACAGCCGTCACTGTAACTGGTCACCATGACAATTACGGAAAAGGGCTATGCGCTGCGAGACATGAATGGTGAGTTGACCGCAGATGCCCAATACGATATTACCCATGGCCCGGAAGTGGCGAACACGGCGATGGGAGCCATTGCGCGGCTGCTGTTTGCCCGCTACCAAAGCGGGGCTTTGCCGATTGCAATGGTCACGACGGACAACTTTTCTGAAAACGGTCAGTACTTTGAGAATGCCATTCTGACCATTGCTCAGGGCTGGTTGGACAACGGCTTTGTACCCCAAGGCTTTGTTGATTATCTGAAAGATCCTAAGCAGGTCAGCTTCCCTTGGACAATGATTGACCGGATCACGCCAGCGCCGGCGCAAAGTGTCGCTGACCAGCTGGCCCGGGATGGTTTTGAAGACACCACCATTACGAAGACCATCGCGCCCTTCGGTAACACGGAGCAGACTCATTATTTAGTGATTGAGGACAGCTTCCCCAATGGCCGGCCGCCGCTGGAGAAAGCCGGCGTGATCCTGACTGACCGGGATACTGTGAATGATGCCGACCAGATGAAGGTGACGGCGTGCCTGAACCCGCTGCATACCGCTTTGGGTATCTTTGGCAGTTTGCTGGGCTACACGGCCGTGGCTGATGAAATGGACAATCCAGACTTGGCGGCTTTGGTCAAGCGGCTGGGCTATCAGGAAGATTTGCCGGTCGTCAAAGATCCCAAGATCATTAATCCCAAGAAATTCTTGGATACGCTGATCGAACAGCGGCTGCCGAATAAGTACATTCCTGACACGCCCCAGCGGTTGGCCACCGACGCATCCCAGATGCTGTCGATTCGCTACGGCGTCACCATTCAGCATTATCTGGATCAAGGCGGCGACGCTGTCCAAAAGCTGGTGGCCATTCCACTCATCCTTGCCGGTTGGTGCCGGTACTTGTTAGGCGTGGATGATAAGGGCGAGATATTTACGCCGAGTCCGGATCCGCTGCTGGCTGATTTGCAAAAAGAACTGCGCGGCGTGCAGGTGGGCCAGACGACTGATGTTCATGCGGTACTGCAACCGATTCTGAGCAACAAACAGATTTTTGGTCATGATTTGTATGCCATTGGTTTGGGCGACAAGGTCGAAACCGACTTTAAGCAAATGATTGCCGGTCCTGGGGCAGTGGCCCAGGCGCTGCATGAGATTGCTTAACGTGTAACGAAAAGCAGTGTTCTGCTGGAAGAATTCAGTCAGAACGCTGCTTTTATTATTGGTCTAAAAGTGAATCACATAGTCACAATCCACAAACTGTTCCGGCGCTTCAAATGCCGCCAACTGCGCTGCAAGACCCGCCGCCGGCACATCATGAATACCGCGATGGGTCACCCGGCGCACCAGCTCCGGCAGCGGCGGGGTGGGAAATACAATGGCAAACACCCGGCAAGTGAAGTGCAACAAAAAAGTTAGACAGTTTGAAAAATAATTACGCTGCGGCCTGAGTCCGGTATTCGATCGGAGTCAGGCCGTTTTTGTTGAGTGAGATGCGATCATGATTAAACCACGTGACGTAGTGAGTCACGACTTGTTTCAGCTCTGAAAGATCTTTGATGGGTTGCCGATTGATCCGTTCACGCTTGAGCAGATTGAAGAAACTTTCCATTGGCGCATTATCGTGACAGTTACCCTTACGAGACATGCTGGGAACGATCCCCATAGCGTGCACCCGAGACTGATATTCACGGGTCTGGTATTGCCA